>JAZKBE010000038.1:0-3273 GCA_040388805.1 Pseudomonadota bacterium | reverse complement strand
CCTCCGCAGTGCAACACCTGTTGCACTGCGGAGGTCTGACCCCGGTTTTTCTTGACCTCTTTTTATTTTGCCATATACTTGCGCACTCAAGCATTAATACAGGATTTATAAAGGATCGCTCATGGATACCATGCTCACCAGCGGCACCGACTTTTGCCTGCGCCTTGCCCGCGCCAACGCCGTGCTCATCCGCCGTTTCGACAATGCGCTGGGCAGCCATCACGGCATCAGCTTTTCCGACTTCCAGCTGCTCAACCACCTGGCGCGCGCCCCCGGCGGCAAGCTGCGCCGGGTCGACCTGGCCGAACGCGTGGGCCTGACCGCGTCGGGCGTCACGCGCACCCTGTTGCCGCTGGAGAAAATCGGCCTGGTCAGCCGCGAAGCCGATCCGCGCGATGCCCGCGTCGGCTTTGCCGTCATCACCGCCACCGGCCACGAGCTGGTGAGCAATGCCAGCGATGTGGTCGACCTGGTCAGCCGCGAGGTCATCCGCAGCCTGGCGCCGCAGCAGGTGGCCGACATGGCGGCCGTGCTGGGCGGCATCGCGGGCATGAACCCGACCAACAGCTAGAATAGGGCATGCCGAAATTTGCCGCCAACCTGAGCTTCATGTTCACGGAACTGGACTTCCTCGACCGCTTTGGCGCCGCGCGCGCCGCCGGTTTCGATGCCGTCGAGTTCCTGTTTCCGTACGCCTACGAGGCCGAGGCCATCGCGGAACAGCTGGCGCGCCACGCACTGCGCCTGGTGCTGCACAACCTGCCGCCCGGCGACTGGGCCGCCGGCGATCGCGGCATCGCCACCGATCCGCTGCGGGTGGGTCAGTTCCAGGACAGCGTGGGCCTGGCGCTCGACTACGCCACCCGGCTGGGCGTGCGCCAGCTCCATTGCCTGGCCGGCGTCAACGCCAACGGTGAGCGCGACACTTACCTGGACAACCTGCGCTTCGCGGCAAGCCAGCTGGCCCGCCACGGCATGACGCTGCTGATCGAGCCCATCAACATCTTCGACATGCCCGGCTATTTCCTCAGCGGCAGCGACCAGGCGGCCGACATCATTCGCGACGCCGGCATGGACAACCTGCGCCTGCAGTTCGACATGTACCACGTCCAGCGCATGGAAGGCGAGCTGGCCGCCGCCATCACCCGCCACCTGCCCCTGATCGCCCACATGCAACTGGCCGACGTGCCCGGGCGCCACGAACCGGGCAGCGGCAACATCGATTACCGCAGCCTGTTCGCCCTGATCGATGCCCTGGGCTACGAAGGCTGGATCGGTTGCGAATACCACCCGCTGCACGACACGCTCGCCGGCCTGGCCTGGCGCGCCGCACTACAGGCTTGAGCTTCAGCAAATCAGCCTCACCTTAGTGGGGCAAGAATGGGAACTTCTGGCGCGCCTTCCGCTCGCTGCCTGAAAGGTCCCATGAACGCCTTCCGCTCAGTCGCCGCCCGCATCCTGTCCCCCACGCTGCTTGCCATCAGCCTGCTGCTGGGCGGGTGCGCCACCTCCAACGTCGCCCTGTACGAAGTGCGCGATTTCGCCGAACAATCGGCCAAGCTGGGCGGCTACACCGAACTGTCCAAGCGCTACCGCGACACCTATGCACGCGAGCAACCCTACCTGTCGGCCGTGGCCGACCGCGTGGCCAGGGAAAACGATGCCAAGCGGCGCGCCGCGCACGAGGATTTCATCGCGGCCCAAAAAGCGCTGGTGCTCTACATGCAAACCCTGGCCATGCTGGCTGGCGATACCCGCTACGACCTGACGCCCCAGCTCGACGACCTGGGCAATGGCGTCAAGGGCCTGGCCGGCACCGGCATGGAACAGAAGCATGTGACCGCCTGGACCGGCCTGACGCGCCTGCTGACGCGGGCGATCGCCTCCGGCTACCAGCACCGCAGCGTGGAAACCATGGTGCGCGATGGCGACGTCCATGTGCGGGTGCTGATCGACGGCATGATGACCCTGACCCGCCTGTACAGCAAGACCCACGAAAACGAAAAGAAGACCGTGCTCGGCCTGTTCGATGTGGAAATTCCATTCTCGGGCAAGCCCCAGGACCGCATGCTGGTGACCATGGCCAAGGTGCATTACCAGGACAAGGCCCAGGAATACCGCTTGCTCGACCGGCGCTACGAAGTGGCCATGCAAGGCTTGACCAAGGTCGCGCTGGGGCACCAGAAAATGCGCGAACGCATCAACGACCTGTCGAGCACCGAAGTACGCCACATCCTGGCCGATTATGCGCGCGACTTGCGCCTGATCCGCGAAGGCCTGGCCACCAATTAACCCGAAACGGAGTGCACCATGCCAGCCGAACCAAGCGGACTTGCGACAGTCGAACAGATCGAAGCCCTGGCCGACCAGTTGTCAGCCTGCGCCGACCAGCTCCACGAACGGGTGATGGCCGACGTGCGCGCCCACGGCGCGGCCGACATCGACGAACAGCGCAAGGCCGCCGTGCGCGCCCTGCTCGACGACGAGATCGTGCTGCGCCAGCGCGCCAACAGCCTGTATGCGGACGCGGCCACGCTGGTGGTCAAGTCGCTCGGGCAATCGCAGCTGAAGATCGTCAGGCTGACCGCCGACGCGGCCGAAAAGATCCGCAAGATTGCCGTCATCGGCGATGTGACCGGCATCGTGGGCGGCTTGCTCTTGCTGGCCGGCGCGGCGGCCAGCGGCCAGCCGGCGGCCATCGTGCTGGCCATCGAAAAGCTGCGGCGCCAGACCAAGCTGCTCGAAGCCCATTCGCCCAAAAAAGCCTGAGCCGGCGGCAGGCGTGCGCCCTTGTTCGCCAGCCGCGCTACACTGGTGGCAAGCGGCAGCCGCCGGCGCCCTTCCCCTTCCCTCATCATGCAAGCACTCAACGACGGACAACGTGCGCTCCTGAAATCGGTCCTGGAACAGCGCCGCGGCGAACTTGCGGCCCAGCACGATGACACGGTGCCGGCCGGGGCGCGCGACCTGGCGGTGCAGGAAGTGGAAACTTCGCCGGCCGACAAGGCCACGGTGCGCCTGCTCAACGACCTGGCGCTCGAAGCGGCCGACCTGCACGCCAATCAGATGCGCAGCATCCGGCGCGCGCTGGCCAGGATCGACGATGGCAGCTACGGCCTGTGCGAGGAATGCGGCAAGGACATCGGCTTTTCGCGCTTGCAGGCGCGCCCCGAAGCGGCGCTGTGCATTGCCTGCCAGACCCGCATCGAAAAGCGCTGACTAGTGTAGTGCGTCATACAGATTGAAGCTTATTAAGCTTGGCACGAGCGCGCG
>JAZKBE010000037.1:0-82741 GCA_040388805.1 Pseudomonadota bacterium | reverse complement strand
CACAAGGCCATGAGTCAGAAAAATTGCTGAAATGGCTTAACTTGGGTGGATTGGGTCTGACCCCGGTTCGCTTTTTCGTGCGGCGTTCTTGTCAGGCCGGGAAGACGCCCGTCGAGAGGTAGCGGTCGCCGCGGTCGCAGACGATGAATACGATGGTGGCGTTTTCCACCGTTTGCGAAATGCGCAGCGCGATTTCGCAGGCGCCGGCCGCTGAAATGCCGCAGAAAATCCCCTCTTCCGCCGCCAGGCGCCGCGCCATGTGCTCGGCCGCCGACTGGCTCACGCTTTCGATCTGGTCCACGCGCGCCTTGTCGTAAATTTTCGGCAGGTAGGCTTCGGGCCATTTGCGGATGCCGGGAATCTGCGAACCGTCTTCCGGCTGCGCGCCGATGATCTGGATCGCTTCGTTCTGTTCCTTCAGATAGTGCGACACGCCCATGATGGTGCCGGTGGTGCCCATGGCGCTGACGAAGTGCGTGATGCGCCCTTCCGTGTCGCGCCAGATTTCCGGCCCCGTGCCTTCGTAATGCGCGCGCGGATTGTCCTGGTTGCCGAACTGGTCGAGGATGATGCCCTTGCCGTCGCGCTGCATTTGTTCGGCCATGTCGCGCGCGTATTCCATGCCGCCCGTTTTCGGCGTCAGGATGATTTGCGCGCCATAGGCGGCCATGCTCTGGCGCCGTTCGATGGACAGGTATTCGGGCATCAGGAGCAGCATCTTGTAGCCGCGGATGGCCGCTGCCATGGCCAGCGCGATGCCGGTGTTGCCGCTGGTCGCTTCGATCAGGGTGTCGCCCGGCGTGATCTGGCCGCGCTCTTCGGCGCGCTTGAGCATGGACATGGCGGCGCGGTCCTTGACCGAACCGGCGGGATTGTCGCCTTCCATCTTGCCGAGGATGATGTTGTTGCGCGCGGCAGCGTCGGCGCCCGGCAGGCGGACCAGCCGCACCAGGGGGGTGTTGCCGATCGTGTCTTCGATGGTCTTGTAAGGCATGGGCACTCTTTTGCGGTATTAACAAACCATATTCTAATGCACCGCGCCAGGCGGCGTATGAGTGGCCTCATCTTGCTGCTAGACTAGGTGTTCACGCTTGCGACGGGATAATGACCATGTCCACCCTGCCCACCCCCGAATTCGTCGCCGACAGCACCATCGCGGACCGTTTCCAGCACACCCTGAGCCAGCTCGAATCGCGCAAGCATCAGATGTTTCCGGTGCTCACAGAAGCGGAGATCGCGCGCCTGCGCCGCTTCGGCGAGGTTCGCCGCTGGCGCGACCGCGAAGCAATCTTCACGGCCGGTGGCGCCAACCCCGGCATGATGGTCATCCTGGGCGGCAGGGTCTGCATCAGCCAGTGCGACGGCATGGGCAGCACCAACAAGATCGTCGAACACGGGCCCGGCGAATTCACGGCCGAGGTAGGCCAGCTGTCCGGCGCTCCGGCGCTGGCCAATGCCCATGCCGTCGGCCAGGTCGAAGCGCTGCTCATCTGCACCGAGTCGATGCGCGCCGTGGTCGTGGCCGAGGCCGAACTGGGCGAACGCATCATGCGCGCCCTGATCCTGCGCCGCGTGGGCCTGATCGAGGCGGCCACCAGCGCCCCGGTCCTGGTCGGCCCGGCCGGCAATGCCGAGCTGTTCCGCCTGCGGAGCTTCTTGTCGAGCAATGGCCACCCGCACATGGTGCTCGATCCGGCCACCAGCGCCAATGCCCGCACCCTGGTCGAACACTACCAGCCCGCCGCGGACGAATTTCCTTTGGTCATGTGCCCGGACGGCGTGGTCAAGAAAAACCCCGGCATCGAGGAAATGGGCCGCTGCCTGGGACTGCTGCCCGCCCTCGATCCGGACCATGTCTACGACGTGCTGGTGGTCGGCGCCGGCCCTGCCGGCCTCACCACGGCGGTGTATGCGGCCTCGGAAGGCTTGTCGGTGCTGGTGGTGGAGAAGTACGCGTTTGGCGGCCAGGCGGGCGCCAGCGCCAGGATAGAAAATTACCTGGGTTTCCCGACCGGTATCTCGGGCCGCGCGCTGGCGGGCCGGGCCTTCGTCCAGTCGCAGAAATTCGGCGCCCAGGTCGCCATTCCCGCGCACGCGCAAAGGCTGCTGTGCGACCAGTACCCGATCCGGCTGGCGCTGGGCGACGGCAGCGAAGTGAAGGCGCGCGCCGTGGTGCTGGCCTGCGGGGCGCGCTACCGCAAGCCGGCGCTGGAAAACCTGGCCGCCTACGAGGGTTGCGGCGTGTATTACTGGGCCTCGCCCCTCGAAGCGCGCCAGTGCAAGGATGAGGAAGTGGTGCTGGTGGGCGGCGGCAATTCGGCCGGCCAGGCCGCGGTGTACCTGTCGGCGCATGCGGCGACAGTGCACATGCTGGTGCGCGGCGAAGGCCTGGCGGCCAGCATGTCGAGCTACTTGATCGAACGGATCGCGGCCACGCCCAATATCGTGCTGCACACGCAGTGCGCGCTGACCCGGCTCGATGGCGATGGCAGCGCGCTGGCGTCGGTGACCTGGCGCTGCAAGGATGGCAGCAGCACCACGCGGCCGGTGCGCAGCGTGTTCCTGTTCGTGGGCGCCGACCCGAATTCGGACTGGCTGGCCGACTGCGGCGTGCAGGTCGACCAGCATGGCTTCGTGATGACCGGAACCGACGTGATGCTGGCCAGGTGCCGCGTGACCGGGCAGATGCTCAACCCGGATGGCTCGCTGCATGGCCAGCTGGAAACCACGGTGCCGGGCGTGTTCGCGATCGGCGACGTGCGGGCCGGGTCGACCAAGCGCGTCGCGTCCGGCGTGGGAGAAGGCGCGGCCGTGGTGGCGCAGTTGCACGCCTACCTGGCCGTGCCGCGCGCCTGAACTACATTTTCGCTGCGGCCGGCTTGGCCTCGGCGGCGGCCTTGCCGCCGGTTTTGGCCGGCCTGGCGACGGCGGCATCCATCGGTTTGCCACCTACCAGCAAGCCTGCTTCGGACAGCTTCATGGCGCGCTTGCCGGCCACGCCCTTGACCCGTCTTTGGAAGTCGGCCCAGTCCTTGAATTCGCCCTTGGCGCGTTCTTCGAGGATCAGTTTGGACATTTCCGGTCCGATTCCTTTCACCGAATCGAGCGCGGCGGCGTCGGCCTTGTTGACGTCGACCGGGGCGAAGGCGAAGGCCATCGAGGCGGCCATGGTGGCAATTGCGAGCATCAGTTTCTTGATCATGTCTTGTTCTCCGTTGTGATAAGACGCGAAACGGCGAAATGCCGTCCCCGACAGCTTAACGGGAACACTTGCGCGCAGTTGACCCGCGCGATTGACGCTCATCAGTATAAAAAAACTAGGTTCCGAACAATTCCTCGCGGGTGACCGTGGCGGTGCCCAGCTTGCCGACCACGATGCCGCCGGCGCGGTTGGCGGTCACGATGGCGTCGGCCATCGACATGCCCGCGCCCAGCATGGCGGCCATGGTCGCGATCACCGTGTCGCCCGCGCCCGAGACGTCGTACACTTCGCGCGCCTGGGCATGCATGTGCAGCACTTCGGTGGCCGTGTACAGGCTCATGCCTTCTTCGGAACGGGTCAGCAGCAAGGCGTCCAGCCCCAGTTCGGCGCGCAAGCCCTGGGCCTTGGCGCTGAGCTGGTCTTCGGTTTTCCAGCTGCCGACGATGCGGCGCAGCTCGGACTTGTTGGGCGTGAGCACGGTGGCGCCCGCGTACGGCGAAAAATCTTCGCCCTTCGGGTCGACCATGACGATCTTGCCGGCCGCGCGGCCGGCCGCGATCATGTCGCGCACATTGACCAGGCTGCCCTTGTTGTAGTCGGACAGGATGATGACGTCGTAGTCGGGCAGCAAGGCGTTGAACTGGGTCAGCTTGTCGCGCAGCACGGTGTCGGTGGGCGCGTCTTCGAAGTCGATGCGCAGCAACTGCTGCTGGCGGCCGATCACGCGCAGCTTGATGATGGTGGAAATGGCGTCGTCGCGCTGCAGGTAGCTGTGGATGCGCGACTCGGTGAGCAACTGCTCGACCTGGGCGCCCGCCTCGTCGGCGCCGACCACGCCCAGCAAGCCGCAATGGGCGCCCAGGGCGGCCGCGTTGCGCGCCACGTTGGCGGCGCCGCCCAGGCGCTCTTCGCGCTTTTCGATGCGCACGACAGGCACCGGCGCTTCGGGCGAGATGCGGCTGACGTCGCCGAACCAGTAGCGGTCGAGCATGACATCGCCGACCACGAGCAGGCGCACCGCGCCCAGGTCGGGCGCGGCGATGGTGGGATGGTTTTCTGCGGAAAGGAGACGGCTGATCATATTCAATTCATGACGTTGAGTTCTTCGGTGCGGCGCGGCGGGTAGGTTTCCCAGTTGCTGCAGCCAGGGCATTGCCAGTAGAACTGGCGCGCCTTGAAGCCGCAGTGGCTGCACTGGTAGCGCGCCAGCTTCTGGGTATAGCCATGGATCAGGTTCTTGACCATCGACAGCTCGTCCCAGATTTCGGCCGGCGCATCCATCAGGCGCGCTTCGAGCAGCTTGTCCAGGCCCAGCAGGGTCGGATTGCGGCGCAATTCCTCGATCACCAGCTGCTTGGCCGCATCCACGCCGTCGAGTTCGATGACCGCCTTGAACACCACTTCGGTCAGGTCGATCGAGGACGCTTCGCCCAGGTAGGCGCGCAGCAGGTTGACGCCTTCCTGCGGGCGGCCGACCTTGCGGTAGCCATCCATCAGGCGGCCGGCCACCAGGGCCACGTGCGGCACGCTTTGCTGTTCCACGCGGCGCCAGGTCATCAGGGCGCCTTCGGTATCGCCCTGGGCCAGCTGGGCGTCACCGGTGAGCATGGTGGCGCGCACGTTCTTGCGGTCGGTGTGCAGGGCGCGGCCCAAGAGGTCGAGCGCGTCTGCCGTCTGCAGGTGCACCAGCGCATCCTGGGCCAGTTCGCAATAGAACTGGGCGATTTCCTTCTGGCGGGCGCCGGCGCCGGATTCCTGCAAGCCGCGGGCGGCCTCGATGGCGCGCGTCCATTCCTTTTCGCGCTGGAAGATTTCCAGCAGCGCGCGGCGGGCTTGCACCGAGTAGCTCGTGTCGACCAGGCCATTGAAGGTTTCCTCGGCGCGGTCGAGCAGGCCGGCCTTCAGGTAATCCATGCCCAGTTCGTATTGCGCCTGGGCTTGCTGTTCGGGGGGCAGGTCGGGACGGGCGAGCAGGCTCTGGTGGACGCGGATGGCGCGTTCGATCTCGCCGCGGCGGCGGAACAGGTTGCCGAGGGCGAAGTGCATGTCGGCGGTTTCGGGATCGAGCTTCATGATCTCGATGAAGGCGTCGATGGCCTTGTCGGGCTGCTCGTTGAGCAGGAAGTTCAAGCCCTTGAAATAGCCGCGCGGCAGCGTGCGCGACTCGGACACGAGCTGGCGGATGTCGACGCGCGCGGTGATCCAGCCCATCGCGAAAAACAGGGGGATGCCGATCAGCATCCAGGTTTCAAATTCCATGCGTTTTCTTTTTGTTGTTACTGCTGGGTGTTAACACTGTCCGGTTGCGGTTGGGTTGGGCCGGTGCGGGCCACGCTTTGCAATGCCTGGATGGTGGTCTTGTGCTTGGTGGTTTCGCGGCGGTGGCGGAACACGGTGGGCGTGACGGCCAGGATGCCCAGGGCGGCGCCGGCCACGAAGAAGGCCAGCAGCATCAGCACCAGGGGGCCGCGCAATTCGTAATTGAGGAAGAAATGCAGGTCGACTTCCTGGGTGTTTTTCAGCGCGAAGCCGAAGAACAGCACGAACAGGATAACGCCGACGATGGAGGAAACAAATTTCATCAGGATGGCCAGGTAGATAAGGGGCGACAGTTTCGCATCTTACACCATCGCGGGTCAAAAAAAACGGCATCCGAGGATGCCGTTCTTGTCGTCGTCAGTCGACTCAGTCTTCAATAATCGGCTGCCCGACCATCGCATCGACCCGCTCGCGCAGTTGCTTGCCCGGCTTGAAGTGGGGGACCCGTTTTTCAGGGACCATCACCTTGTCGCCGGACTTGGGATTGCGTCCGATGCGTGGCGGCCGGCTATTCAAAGCAAAGCTGCCGAAACCACGGATCTCGATGCGCTGGCCAGTCGATAAAGCATTGGTCATTGCGTCGAGGATGGTCTTGACTGCGTACTCCGCATCCTTGGCCACCAGCTGAGAATAACGCTCAGCGAGGCGGTTGATCAGTTCCGACTTCGTCATCTGTCGATTCCGACTGTCTTAGTTCTTGTTGTCGAACTTAGCTTTGAGCAATGCGCCCAGGCTGGTGGTGCCCGATGCGGCGTTGCTGTCAGCGGTCGATGCCATCTTCTGCATCGCTTCCTGGGTTTCGACATTGTCTTTCGCTTTGATCGACAGCTGGATGCTGCGCGCTTTGCGGTCAATGTTGATCACCAGAGCTTCGACCGAATCGCCAACCTTCAGGTGGGTACCGGCATCTTCAACGCGGTCGCGCGAGATTTCGGAAGCACGCAGGTAGCCTTCAACTTCTTCGGACAGCTGGATGACAGCGCCCTTAGGCTCGACCGACTTGACCGTACCCGTTACCAGGGAGCCTTTGTCGTTCATTGCAGCGAAGTTGTTGAATGGGTCGCCTTCGAGTTGCTTGACACCCAGGGACACGCGCTCGCGCTCGACGTCGATGGCCAGAACGATGGCTTCCAGTTCGTCGCCCTTCTTGAAACGGCGCACAGCTTCTTCGCCGGTTTCGGTCCAGGACAGGTCGGACAGGTGTACCAGGCCGTCGATGTTGCCGGCCAGGCCGATGAACACGCCGAAGTCGGTGATCGACTTGATTGCGCCACGGACTTTGTCGCCCTTCTTGTGGGTAACGCCGAAGTCATCCCATGGATTTGCTTTGCACTGCTTCATGCCCAGCGAAATACGGCGACGCTCTTCGTCGATCTCGAGAACCATGACTTCCACTTCGTCGCCCAGCTGGACAACTTTGTTTGGCGCCACGTTCTTGTTGGTCCAGTCCATTTCGGACACGTGGACCAGACCTTCGATACCCTGCTCGACTTCAACAAACGCGCCGTAGTCGGTGAGGTTGGTGACTTTGCCGAACAGACGGGTGCTTTGTGGGTAACGACGGGACAGACCGGTCCAAGGATCGTCGCCCAGTTGCTTCACGCCCAGCGAAACACGGTTCTTTTCCTGATCGTATTTCAGGACTTTGGCGGTGATTTCCTGGCCGACGGTCAGCACTTCCGACGGGTGACGCACACGACGCCATGCCAGGTCGGTGATGTGCAGCAGGCCGTCGATACCGCCGAGGTCCACGAACGCGCCGTAGTCGGTGATGTTTTTGACGACGCCGGTAACCACGGTGCCTTCTTTCAGCGTTTCCATCAGTTTCTGACGCTCTTCGCCCATCGATGCTTCGATGACGGCGCGGCGGGACAGAACCACGTTGTTACGCTTACGGTCGAGCTTGATGACCTTGAATTCCAGGGTCTTGCCTTCGAACGGGGTGGTGTCCTTGACAGGACGGGTGTCGACCAGCGAACCCGGCAGGAATGCGCGGATGCCGTTGGTCAGAACGGTCAGGCCGCCCTTGACTTTGCCATTGACGGTACCGACGACGATCTCGCCCGATTCCATGGCTTTTTCCAGAGCCAGCCACGATGCCAGGCGCTTGGCCTTGTCACGCGACAGGATGGTGTCGCCGAAACCGTTTTCCAGCGACTCAATCGCTACGGAAACGAAGTCGCCGACTTGAACTTCCAGTTCGCCCTGGTCGTTCTTGAATTCTTCGATAGGAATGAAAGCTTCGGATTTCAGGCCGGCGTTGACGATCACGAAGTTGTGATCCAGGCGCACGACTTCAGCGGAGATGACTTCGCCGGAGCGCATATCCTGGCGCGACAACGATTCTTCGAACAGCGCTGCGAAACTTTCCATACCGCTTACTTCAGTTGTTGCTGTAGACATAGGGATTTACACGAGTTAGCCAGCAGAGATCGCACGATGCGACTTAAACTGGGTTAGGTTAGTACAACACCCGAACCGGCAGGATTGCCGGCGCAGGCAGCTCTTTACAGTCAGGAATGCTTGACCGCGGCATACCATTTCAGCACTTCCTCGATGGCCTGGTCGGCCGTCATGTTGGAAGTGTCGAGCAGGTGCGCCCCTTCTGCGGGAATGAGCGGCGCGATGGCCCGGTGAGTATCACGGTCGTCACGCGCCTGCAAATCCTTGAGGAGGTCTTCCATGTTAGCAGAAAACCCCTTGTCAATCAATTGCTTATATCGCCGTTGCGCGCGCGCCTCAACGCTCGCCGTCAGGAAGACCTTAAGTTGTGCGTGCGGAAAAATTACCGTTCCCATATCACGGCCATCGGTCACCAGGCCCGGATGCTTGCGAAAGCCCAGCTGCAGGGCGAACAGGGCCTGGCGCACGGTGGGCAGGGCGGCGATTTTCGATGCCATGTTGCCAACTTCCTCGGCGCGGATGGCGTGGGTGACATGCTCGTTGGCCAGCAGGATTTCGCCGCCGACGAAGGTGGCCGGCAAGTGCTCGGCCAGCTTGGCCAGGGCGTGCTCGTCGTTCAGTTCGGTGCCGCGGCGCAGCGCCATCAGGGCGGTCAAGCGGTACAGGGCGCCGGAATCGAGGTAATGAAAGCCCAGGCGGTCGGCGACCTTGTGGGCCACCGTACCCTTGCCGGACGCGGTCGGCCCGTCGATGGCGATGACCGGAATATGGGAAATTGGCATATATAAAACCTTAAAATTAATGCACGCCGCAAAAAATTCCCCAACCGGGGTCAGACCTCGGGTGAGAAATGTTTCTCACCCGAGGTCTGACCCCGGTTGGGAAACTATGCAATTAGAACAGCGTTTCGCGGGCGATGCCAGCGAAGGCGTCGAAGTAGTCGGGGAAGGTTTTTGCCACGCATTTGGGGTCGTTGATGCGCATCTGGTTGCCGCGCCGCGCTTTGCCGTCCAGCGTGGCCAGCGAAAAGCACATCGCCATGCGGTGGTCATCGTAGGTGTCGATGGTGGCGGCCCGGATCGTTTCCGGCGGCGTGATGGTGATGTAGTCGGCACCCTCTTCCACCGTGGCGCCCAGCTTGCGCAGCTCGGTGGCCATGGCCGACAGGCGGTCCGTTTCCTTCACGCGCCAGCTGGCGATGTTGCGCAGCGTGCTGGTGCCATCGGCGTACAGGGCCGCCACGGCAATCGTCATGGCGGCGTCCGGAATGTGGTTGAAGTCGGCGTCGATGGCTTTCAGCACGCCGTTCGATGTCGCTTCGATCCAGTTGTCGCCGCGCGTGATCGTGGCGCCCATCTGCTCCAGCGCTTCGGCAAAGCGCACGTCGCCCTGGATGCTGTCCTTGCCCACGCCTTCGACCCGCACCGGCCCGCCGCCGATGGCGCCGGCCGCCAGGAAGTAGGAGGCCGAGGAAGCGTCGCCTTCGACGTGGATGCTGCCCGGGCTGGCGTACTTCTGGCCCGGCTGCACCGTGAACGATTGCCAGCCATCCTGCTCCACCGTCACGCCGAAGCGGCGCATCAGGTTGAGCGTGATTTCAATATACGGCTTGGAGATCAGTTCGCCCACCACGTCGATCGACACCGGATGCTCGCGCGCCATCAGCGGGGCCGACATCAGCAGCGCCGTCAGGAACTGGCTCGATACATTGCCGCGCACCGACATGCGGTTGGCGTGGATATGGCCGCGCCGGATGCGCAGCGGCGGATAACCTTCCACGCCCGTGTATTCGATCTGCGTGCCGACCGCGTTGAGCGCGTCGACCAGGTCGCCGATCGGGCGCTCGTGCATGCGCGATACGCCGTGCAGCGTGTAGTCGCCGCCAATGACGGCCAGCGCGGCGGTCAGCGGACGGATCGCGGTGCCGGCATTCCCCATGAACAGGTCGGCCTGGTGCACCGGCAGCACGCCGCCGGCGCCGTGCACGATGTGGGTGCGCTCGTCGACCTGCTCCCAGGCGATGCCCAGCGAACGCAGTGCGCCCAGCATGACGAGCGTGTCGTCGGACGCCAGCAGGTCGTGAATGGTGGTGCTGCCCTCGGCCAGCGCCGCCAGCAGCAAGGTGCGGTTGGAGATGCTCTTCGAGCCTGGCAGGCGCACCACGCCTTCGACGTGCATGACGGGCTTGATGTCGATGTGATGCGGGTAGTGCTTTTGCTGCGTCATGCGAATTCCTTGTGTTTATTCTGCGGTGTCGACGGAAGGCGGCGCTTCGGCCGCTTCTATCGCTTCGATCCAGCGGCAGCGCGCGCGCTGAGCGTTGGCGTACACCGCTTCGATGGCGGCGCCGTCGCCGGCGGCGAGGCTGGCGCGCAGGCTGGTCAATTGTGCCAGATATGCGTCGAGCTCACCGAGCAGGGCGTCCTGGTTGGCCAGGCTGATATCGCGCCACATTTCAGGCGACGAGCCGGCGATGCGGGTGAAATCGCGAAAGCCGCTGGCCGCGTACTGGAACAGCAGGCCGGCATGCGGCTTTTTGGCGATGTCGTCCACCAGCGCGTAGGCCAGCAAATGCGGCAGGTGCGATACCGAGGCGAACACCTTGTCGTGCTCCTGCGGGCTCAAGTGATGGATGATGGCGCCGCAGGCGGCCCAGGCGGCGGCCACGCGGGCGATGTCTTGCGGCCGGTTCTCGGGGAGCGGCGTCAGCACAACCTTCTTGCCGCGGTACAGGTCGACGATGGCGGCATCCGGTCCGTTGGTTTCGCGGCCCGCGATCGGGTGGGCCGGCACGAACTGCCCTACCCTGCCGCCCAGGGCCGCGCGCGCCGACGCCACCACGTCCGACTTGGTGCTGCCGGCGTCGGTGACGATGGCGCCGTCTTCCAGATACGGCAGCAGCGACGCCAGGATGCGGCCAGTCTGGGCCACCGGCGCGGCGATCAGCACCAGGTCGGCGCCGCGCATGGCGTCCTGCACCGAGGCGGCCACTTCGTCGACGATGCCGAGTTCCAGGGCGCGCGCCATCGCTTGCGGCGAACGGCCCACGCCGACGATGGTGTGGGCCGCGCCCGCGTGGCGTATCGCCTTTGCGAACGAGCCGCCGATCAGGCCGACGCCGAAAATGACGATACGCTTGAACACGTCAGCCCAAGGCCTTTTTCAGTGCGGCGATGAAGGTGGCGTTTTCCTGCGGCAGGCCGATCGAGATGCGCAGCCATTGCGGCAGGCCGTAGTTGCCGACCGGGCGCACGATGACGCCTTGCTTGAGCAGCGCCAGGTTGATGCGCGCGCCGGCGCCGTCGTCGTCGCCGACCTTGACCAGCACGAAGTTGCCGAACGAAGGCACGTACTCCAGGCCCAGTTCTTCAAAGGCGGCGATGAACTGGCGGTAGCCTTCGGCGTTGTTGCGCGCGCCCTTTTCCAGGAAAGGCTTGTCGTTCAGGGCGGCGATGGCCGCGGCCTGGGCCAGCGAATTGACGTTGAAGGGCTGGCGGATGCGGTTCATCAGGTCGGTCAGCACCGGCTGGCCGATGGCGAAGCCCACGCGCAGGCCGGCCAGGCCGTAGGCCTTGGAGAAGGTGCGCGACACCAGCAGGTTGGCGTATTTTTTTACCCATTGGGCCGATTCGAACTGCTGCTCGGGCGCCAGGAATTCGTTGTAGGCCTCGTCCAGCACGACCACCACGTTCTCGGGCACCCTGGCCAGGAAGGCTTCGATCTGCGCGGCCGGAATGAAGGTGCCGGTCGGGTTGTTCGGGTTGGCGATGTAGACCAGGCGCGTGTCGCTGTCGATGGCTGCTGCCATGGCGTCCAGGTCATGGCCATAGTCCCTGGCTGCGACCACGATGGCGCGCGCACCCACGCCCTGGGTGGCAAGCGCGTACACGGCGAAGGAATACTGCGCGTAGACCACGGACTGCCCCTTCTGGACGAAGGCATGCGCCGCGATTTCAAGGATGTCGTTGCTGCCGTTGCCCAGCGTGATCCAGTCCGCGGGCACGTCGTAGCGCTTTGACAGGGCCGCCTTCAGGTCGAAGCCGTTCGCATCCGGATAGCGCCCCAGGTCGCCCACCGCGGCGGCCATGGCCTGCTTGCTCGATTCCGGCACGCCGAAAGGATTTTCGTTGGAGGCAAGCTTGACGATGTTCGCTTCGTCGAGGCCGAACTCGCGCGCGACTTCCGCGATCGGCTTGCCGGCCTGGTAGGGAGCGATGGCGCGAACGTAATCTGGACCGTATTGCTGGGACATGGAATACCTTGAAAAAGTTAAGTCAGGCTGAGCGGGTATGAGCCCAGCACCTTGAAAAATGCTGCGTTATCCTTCAATTCCTCGAGCGCCTTGGCGACCGAGGGATTCTGCACGTGGCCTTCGATATCGACGTAGAAGTAGTACTCCCAGGTGCCGATGCGGGCCGGACGCGATTCGAAACGGGTCATGGAAACGCCGTTGGTGGCCAGGGGCGCCAGCAGGTTGTAGACCGCGCCCGCCTTGTTGGGCACGGCCAGCACCAGCGAAGTCTGGTCTGCGCCCGACGGGTTGGTCTGCAGGTGGCCGATGACGGCAAAGCGGGTGCGGTTGTGCGGGTCGTCCTGGATGTGGCCCTTGACCACGCCCAGCTGGTACTGTTCGCCCGCCATTTCGCTGGCGATGGCCGCGATGGTGGCGTCCTTGCTGGCCATGACGGCAGCTTCGGCGTTCGATGCGACGGCGCGCCGTTCGATGTCGGGGTAGTTCTGGTTCAGCCACACCTGGCACTGGGCCAGCGCCTGCGAATGGGCGCACACGACCTTGACGCCGTCCATGCTGCCGGTCTTGCTCATCAGGCTGTGGTGGACCGGGATCGAGATTTCGCCGCTGATGATGGTGGTGGTGGCCAGCATCAGGTCGAGCGTGCGGTTGATCGCGCCTTCGGACGAATTTTCGACCGGGACCACGCCGAAATCGGCGGTGCCCGCCTCGGTGGCGCGGAACACTTCATCGATCGAGATGCAGGGCAGGCTTTCGACGGCGCTGCCGAACTGCTGGTACACGGCCTGTTCGCTGAAGGTGCCGGACGGCCCCAGGTAGGCGACGGTGACGCGCTTTTCCAGCGAACGGCAGGCCGACATGATTTCGCGGAAGATGCTCTGGACTTCCCCGCCCTTCAGGGGGCCGGGATTGCGTTCGGCCACGCCGCGCAGCACCTGGGCTTCGCGCTCGGGGCGGAACACGGGCGCATTGGTTTCGGCCTTGACGTGGCCTACTTCCTGGGCCAGGCGCGCGCGCCGGCTAAGCAGGTCGAGAAGCTGCGCGTCGATCGCATCGATCTGTTCGCGCAAGGGTGTCAGTTTGTCTGTCATGGTCAAGGCATCAGTTGCGGTTGTCCGGCACCGGCGCTGGAAATCAGCGTCCGGCAAACTCGTTCAGATAATCGACCAGGGCTTGCACGCCCTCGATCGGCATCGCGTTGTAGATGGATGCTCGCATACCGCCGACGGACTTGTGGCCCTTCAGTTGCAGCAGGCCGCGCGCTTTCGCACCGGCCAGGAATTGTTCGTTGCGCGTTTCGTCGCGCAGGTAGAACGGTACGTTCATGCGCGAGCGGCAGTCCTGCGCCACGCGGTTCTGGTAAAAATCATCAAAGTCGAGTGCCGCGTACAGCAGCTTCGCCTTGGCGATATTGCGCTCTTCCGCGGCGGCCACCCCGCCCTGCCTGAGCAGGTGCGCGAACACCAGGCCGGCGATGTAGATGCCGTAGGTAGGCGGCGTGTTGTACATGGAGTCGTGTTCGGCCACGATCTTCCAGTCGAAGGCCGAGGGGCAGATCGGCAGCGCGGTGCCGAGCAGGTCGTCGCGCACGATGACCAGGGTCAGGCCGGCGGGGCCGATGTTCTTTTGCGCGCCGGCGAAGATGACGCCGTATTTCGAGACGTCGATCCGGCGCGACAGGATGTGCGACGACATGTCGGCCACCAGTGGCGTGTCGCCCTGCACGGTGGGCACGAAGTTGTATTCGACGCCGTCGATGGTTTCGTTGGTGCAGACGTGCAGGTAGGCCGCGCCCGGCGTGAGCTTCCAGGTTTGCTGGGGCGGCACGCTGGTGAAGCGGCCGGCTTCGCCGCTGGCCGCCACGTTCACGTTGGCGTAGCGCTTCGCTTCCTTGACCGACTTGCCGGACCAGGAACCGGTGTGCACGAAATCGACGGTGGCCGGCTGCGCATTCGCGCCAACCCGGCCCACCAGGTTCATGGGCACGATGGCGTTTTCGCCAAGGCCGCCGCCCTGCAGGAACAGGACCTGGTAGTTGTCGGGAATGGACAGCAGCTGACGCAGGTCGCGCACGGCGGCCTGGTAGATCGAAATGAACTCGGGACCGCGGTGGCTCATCTCCATGACCGACATGCCGCTGCCGTGCCAGTCGAGCATTTCGGCGGCGGCCTGCTGCAGCACTTCCTTGGGCAGGACGGCCGGGCCGGCGGAGAAGTTGAAGATCTGGGTCACGCTGTTCCTTTGTTTTACTTGATCTTGGTGAGCTTTTCGATGGCGGCGCCGATGCGCGGCATGACGATCTTCTGGCTGATCTGCATCGACTCGTTCATGATCTGGGGCATGGTGGACAGCATCTTGGCCCGACCGGGGTTTTGTAGAAAGCGGCCAGCTGCTTGATTTCAGCGGCGCTGAAGTGGCGCGCATACAGGGGAATGGTTTCGGCGACCAGCTCGTCGAGCAGGGCCGGGTCGCTGAAGGTGCTGGAAAACGCGGCGGCGGCCTGCGGAATGTCGCGCCGGGCCTGGGCGATTTTCGCTGCCTTCTCGGTGTCGCTCATGGTGGCGTTGGCCTGGATGGCGGCGACGGCCGATTGTTCCATGATGGCGGGCATGTTCTTGTTGATCTGTTCGAAGGAAGCGACCATCATCTCGCGGAATTTCATCGCGGTGAGCAATTCCTTGACGGCGGCGGTGGCCGCCGGGTCGACCGGGGCGGCGGTTTGCGCGTGGACCGGCAGCGCGAAAGCGAAAGCGGTGCACAGGGCGAGGACGATTTTTGTCATGGATATGGTCTCAATATAAATGTAGGGTGGAAAAGCGAAGCGCCTTCCACCACTAGCACGTGTGCTAGTGGTGGAAGGCGCTTCGCTTTTCCACCCTACGGAATTCGTACACACGGGGCACTGTCATTTTCGCATGAATCAGCGCCCTGTGCAGGCTTACTCCGGGGCGCTCTCGAGGTCGACTTCTTCGAGGTCGGTTTCCACAACCCGCTGCAGGCCGGACAGCTTGGTGCCGTCTTCGACTGCGATCAGGGTCACGCCTTGCGTGGCGCGGCCCATTTCGCGGATTTCGGCAACCCGGGTGCGGATCAGCACACCGCCGGTGGTGATCAGCATGATCTCGTCGGACGCTTCCACCAGGGTGGCGGCGACGACCTTGCCGTTACGTTCGGAGGTCTGGATCGCGATCATGCCTTTGGTGCCGCGGCCGTGGCGCGTGTACTCGGTGATCGGGGTACGCTTGCCGAAGCCGTTTTCGGTGGCCGTGAGCACGGACTGCTGCTCGTTCTCTGCCACCAGCAGGGCGATCACGTTCTGGCCATCTTCCAGGTTCATGCCACGCACGCCGCGCGCGGTGCGGCCCATCGGACGCACATCGTTCTCGTCGAAGCGCACTGCCTTGCCCGAGTCGGAGAACAGCATGACGTCATGCTCGCCGTCGGTCAGCGCGGCGCCGATCAGGAAGTCGCCGTCGTCCAGGTCGACCGCGATGATGCCGGCCTTGCGCGGATTGCTGAAGTCCTTGAGCGGGGTCTTCTTGACGGTACCGAGGGAGGTCGCCATGAACACGTAATGGTCTTCCGGGAACACGCGGTTGTCGCCCGAGAGCGGCAGGATGACCGTGATCTTTTCGTTGTCCTGCAGCGGGAACATGTTGACGATCGGCTTGCCGCGCGAATTGCGCGAGCCTTGCGGCACTTCCCATACCTTCAGCCAGTACATGCGGCCGCGGTTCGAGAAGCACAGCATGTAGTCGTGGGTGTTGGCGATGAACAGCTGGTCGATCCAGTCCTCTTCCTTCGTCGCCATGGCCTGCTTGCCGCGGCCACCGCGTTTTTGCGCGCGGTATTCGCCGATCGGCTGCGACTTCATGTAGCCGGTGTGCGACAGCGTCACGACCATGTCCTGCGGCGTGATCAGGTCTTCGGTTTCGAGGTCGGTGGCATTGAGTTCGATGGTCGAGCGGCGCACGTCCTTGTTGCCCACGCCGTACTCGGTCATGACCGCGGTCATTTCGTCGGTGATGATGACGGTCACGCGTTCCGGCTTGGCGAGAATGTCGAGCAGGTCGGCGATGTGCGCCATGATGTCTTTGTACTCGTTGACGATCTTGTCCTGTTCCAGGCCGGTCAGGCGCTGCAGGCGCATCTGCAGGATTTCCTGCGCCTGTTCGTCGGACAGCTTGTACAGGCCGTCCGGCTGCATGCCGTAGTGCTTGGGCAGGTGCTCGGGACGGAAAGCCTCGATGCCGCCCACGGTCGCGCCTTCGGCGGTACGCAGCAGCATTTCGCGCACCAGGGACGAATCCCAGGCGCGCGCCATCAGTTCGGTCTTGGCCACCGGCGGGGTGGGCGCGGCCTTGATGATGGCGATGAAGTCGTCGATATTGGCCAGGGCGACGGCCAGGCCTTCGAGCATGTGGCCGCGTTCGCGCGCCTTGCGCAGTTCGAACACGGTGCGGCGCGTGACCACTTCGCGGCGGTGCGACAGGAAGCATTGCAGCATCTGCTTCAGGTTCAGCAGCTTCGGCTGGCCGTTGACCAGCGCCACCATGTTCATGCCGAAGGTGTCCTGCAACTGGGTCTGCTTGTACAGGTTGTTGAGCACCACTTCCGGCACTTCGCCGCGTTTCAGTTCGATGACCACGCGCATGCCGGACTTGTCGGACTCGTCGCGGATGTCGGAAATGCCTTCGAGCTTCTTGTCGCGCACGTTCTCGGCGATGCGCTCGAGCAGGGACTTCTTGTTGACCTGGTAAGGCAGCTCGTCGACGATGATCGCGATGCGCCCGCCATCCTTGCCGTATTCCTCGAAGTGGGTCTTGGCGCGCATGACCACGCGCCCGCGCCCGGTGCGGTAACCGTCGCGCACGCCCGAGACGCCGTAGATGATGCCGGCGGTCGGGAAGTCCGGCGCCGGGATGATCTCGATCAGCTCGTCGATGGTGCAGTCCGGGTTGCGCAGCACGTGCAGCGCGCCGTTGACGATTTCGGTCAGGTTGTGCGGCGGGATGTTGGTGGCCATGCCGACCGCGATCCCCGAGGAGCCGTTGATCAGCAGGTTGGGAATGCGGGTCGGCAGGACGGTCGGTTCTTTTTCCTTGCCGTCGTAGTTGGGCTGGAAGTCGACCGTGTCCTTGTCGATGTCGGCCAGGATTTCACCGGCGATCTTGTCCAGGCGGCACTCGGTGTAACGCATGGCCGCGGCGGAATCGCCGTCGACCGAACCGAAGTTGCCCTGCCCGTCGACCAGGGTGTAGCGCAGCGAAAAGTCCTGGGCCATGCGCACCAGCGTGTCGTAGATCGAGGCATCGCCGTGCGGGTGGTACTTACCCATGGTTTCGCCGACCACGCGGGCGCACTTGACGTACGGCCGGTTGTACACATTGTTCATTTCATGCATGGCGAACAGGACCCGGCGGTGCACCGGCTTCAAGCCGTCGCGCACATCCGGCAAGGCGCGGCCCACGATCACGCTCATGGCGTAATCGAGGTAGCTCTTGCGCATCTCTTCTTCGAGGGAAATTGGGATTGTTTCTTTTGCGAATTGATCCATTGGCGGGTCGACTGCTCTCAGGCTGTGGTTAGTGGTGCTCTACGCAAATGCTGCAGGAATGAAGCGTGGGATTTTAACATGCGGTCCATATCAGGAGGTCAATTCCTGCAAACGACCCGGCGCCCTTGAAACCGGTTTGCACAATTGCTTGTCAAACAAGTGACAGGGTGATGACACGATGTTGCAGGAATACAACGTGCCAGCGAAGTTAACTTCCGATTGGATTAGCGCGGTCGTGCTATTTTGTCTCGTGTGGCAAAATGCCGTTAAGTTAATTGCCTGTTTCGCAATCCGAAACTGGCTAGCCGGGGCAAGCTGTTACTATCTTGTTCATATGCATAATCGCGCAGTCCAGACTTTGAAATTCCCCCCGAAAGGAAAGAACACAATGAAGAAAATCGTCGCATTCCTGCTCGCTGCGAGCGCCATTGCCGGCAGCGCGCTGGCCCAGACCTCGCCGCCGTTCGCGCCGCTGACCACCGACATCCAGGCTGCCAAGCCGACCAGCGCCTATGTGCAGGATGCCCGCGGCGTCATTGCGCGCAACCCGTTCGGCCTGTGCTGGCGTACCGGCTACTGGACCCCGGCCGATGCCGTGCCGGGTTGCGACCTGCCGCTGTGCGTCGAGCCGGCGACCCTGGTCGACGGCAAATGCGTGACCCCTGCCGCGCCAGTGGCGCCGGTCGCACCGATCGCACCGGCTGCCGACGCACCGATCGTGGCCAAAGCCGCGCCGGTGGTGCCTGTGGTCCCTGCCGCCCCGGTACCGACGTCGGAAAAAGTGAGCTTCTCGGCTGACGCCTTCTTCGACTTCGACAAAGCGGTTCTGAAAGACGAAGGCAAGGCCAAGCTGGACGACCTGAGCTCCAAGCTGCAAGGCATCAACCTGGAAGTGATCATCGCTGTCGGCCATACCGATTCGGTCGGCTCGGACGAGTACAACCAGAAACTGTCGATGCGCCGCGCGGAAGCCGTCAAGGCTTACCTGCTGGCCAAGGGCGTGGACGGCAAGCGCGTCTACACCGAAGGCAAGGGCGAGAAGCAGCCTGTGGCCGACAACAAGACCTCGGCCGGACGCGCGCAGAACCGCCGCGTTGAAATCGAAGTCGTGGGCACGCGCGCCAAGTAAGCAGCCTTGCGGCTGGATCCGAAAACCCCGCTGCGGCGGGGTTTTTTTTATGCTTGCGTCCGTCGTGTTTGCCGTTTTCCCGTTATTATTCCGCGTATGAACGCCGACCCGCTTGAAATACAAAAATTTAGTGAACTTGCCCACCGCTGGTGGGATCCCACGTCCGAATTCCGTCCCCTGCACGAAATCAATCCGCTGCGCCTGGAATGGATCAATGCACGCGCCCCGCTCGCTGGCAAGAAAGTCATCGACATTGGCTGCGGCGGCGGCATCCTGACCGAATCGCTGGCCCGCAAGGGTGCGGACGCGACCGGCATCGACCTGTCCGAAAAAGCGCTGAAAGTGGCCGACCTGCACAGCCTGGAATCGGGCGCCACGGTGCGCTACGAGCTGATCGCGGCCGAAGACATGGCCGCGCGCGAACCGGGCCAGTACGACGTGGTGACCTGCATGGAAATGCTGGAGCACGTGCCCGATCCGGCCGCCATCGTGCAAGCCGCGGCCACGCTGGTGAAACCTGGGGGCAAGGTGTTTTTCTCCACGCTGAACCGCAATCCCAAGGCCTATCTGTTCGCCATCGTGGGCGCCGAATACCTGCTGCGCATGCTGCCCAAGGGCACGCACGATTACGCCAAATTCATCACCCCGGCCGAGCTGTCGCAATTTGCGCGCCAGGCCGGGCTGCAGGTCGATGGCTTGAAGGGCCTGTCCTACAATCCGCTGACCAAGATCTACGCGCTGAACGACGACACCGACGTCAACTACATGGTTGCCTGCAGCCGTCCGCTTTAAAAGAACACCCTGCCATGACCTTGCCCCTTCCTGCCCATCCGCGCGCCGTCCTGTTCGACCTGGACGGCACCCTGGCCGACACCGCGCCCGACCTGGCCGCGGCCGTCAACCGGCTGCGCACGGTGCGCGGGCTGGAGCCGACGCCCTACGCCGTGCTGCGTCCGACGGCGTCGGCCGGCGCGCGCGGCATGATAGGCGCCGCTTTCGGGCTGACCCCGGCGGATGAAGGCTACGAAGCCTTGCGCCTGGAATGGTTCGACAATTACCAGGCGGCGATGGCGGTGCACAGCACGCTGTTCGGCGGCGTGCCGGAACTGCTCGATGGCCTGACCTCGTCCGGCCTGGCCTGGGGCATTGTCACCAACAAGCCGGCGCGGTTTACCGACCCGCTGGTGCCGCAGATCGGGCTGGCGCACGCCGGCTGCGTGATTTCGGGCGACACCACCGGGCATGCCAAGCCGCACCCGGCGCCGCTGCTGGAAGGCGCGCGGCGGCTGGGGATCGCTCCCGAACAATGCTGGTATGTGGGCGACGACCTGCGCGACATCGAAGCGGGCCGCGCGGCCGGCATGGTGACGGTGGCCTGCGCCTGGGGCTACTGCGGCGCGATCGCACCGGCGACCTGGGGAGCGGACCACTTGCTCGACACCCCGCACGACCTGCTGCAATTGCTGCGCGAGGTGCTGGCGGCGCCGGCGCGCGAGGCGCTTCGCGCCTGAGCTGCCTTACGGCTGTTTGCGGAACACGCAGACGACTATATCCCTCGGAAACAGGTTCACCAGCGGCATCGCGCACAGGATGGCCGCGTATTGCGCGTACAGCGCCAGCGGATGGACCTGGCCCACGCAGCGCAGGCGCGCCAGCAAGCCGCGCGCATGCAGGGTGGCCAGGCCAAAGCGTTCCACCTGATCAAAACCATGGCGGCCGACCAGCGCTTCCAGGTTCTTCTCATTGAAATAATGCACATGCGGCGATGGCAGGCCTTTCTGCCACATGCGGTCGAAGGGGCCTTGCCAGCGTATGCGCGCGAACAATTTCGACAGGCGATAAAAGAAGCCGCGGCTGCTCGGCAAATTCAAGAGCAGCAAGCCGCCCGCGTTCAGGCGCGCGTGGCAGGACGCCAGCGCGCTGCCGATGTTGGGGATGTGCTCGATGACATCGTTAAACACGATCACGTCGAAGGATTCGCCAGCGGCCAGGGCGTCGGGGAAGTAGCCCTGGCGCACGGGCAGGCCACGGGCGGCGGCCTTGCGCGCGACCACGCTGTCGGGCTCGATGCCCAGGACCTTGAAGCGCCCGCTGGCGCGCTCCAGGAATCAGCCGTGGGCGCTGCCGACGTCGAGCAGGGTCAGGGCCGAGGCCGGCGCCAGTGCATGCAATTTATCGACGATGGCGCCGAAATTGGCGTCGCGCAGGGCGCGCAGGGAATCTTCGCGGTGGTTTTCGTCGACCAGGGCGTGCGCCCGGGACTGGTTGATGCTGGGCGTCAGGGCAGCCGCTTCGTACAGGCAGCGCGGACAGGCGGCATGCCATGGGAACAGGCCGGACTGCGTGGCCGCGGCACACACGATACATTTCATTGTTATTCCCCTGGATCCAAGCTGCAGGCGGTAACAATAGACTAAAGTTAGCAAAAATGAAATGCTATTCGTTTTGCATAGGTCAAAAAAAACCACCTCGAAAGGTGGTTAATCGGTACGGGGAAGACAGAAAGCGATTAGCTGAGCGACCAGTTGTATTCAACCTTGGTCCAGGTGGTGTCCGGTTTGCCATCCTTGGAGCCCGGCTTGAACTTGCAAGCGCTCACGGCGGTCAGGGCAGCTTTGTCGAGGTTGCGGAAGCCGCTGGTCTTGTCGAGCTTCGATTCGAGCACGCGGCCTTCAGCCGAGACCAGGAACATCATCGAGACCACACCCTCTTCTTCGTTCATCAGGGCAGCTTTTGGATACTCGGCCTTGCAGTTCTTTGCATCGAACTGGGCAGGCACGTCCGCTGCGAAGGCGGTGCTGGCGGAGGCGCCAACGAGGATCAATGCGGCGAGAACTTTCGAGGTAGGCTTGGTCATCTGGATAACTCCTGGCGGATATTGGAAAGGTGTGACGCATTGATGCCGTCGATGAGTAGTACTATACGGCACTAAATTCCATGTGGCAACTACTTTTTGTGCCACATGGCAACAAAGTTTCTGTGTGGAAGTTATGCCAATGTTACGGAAACGGCCTTTTGGCGAACCCGACATCGTTCTCGCGCAGCGGGACCCATGGCTAGCGAGCTCTGGCGCGCCAGTCTTCACCGCCCATGCCGTCATGGGCAATCGCGCCGCACCCATGCTGGCGATGAGGTACAATACAGATTCTGTGGGGGCGACCTGGTTTCGACGTGGGTTGCAAAGCAGCGCAGGGCATACCGAGGGCGGGCTACCTCGTAAATACAACCTGAAAAACTTAACTGCAAACGATAACTCGTACGCACTCGCAGCTTAATTGCTGCTAGCTCTAGAACACCTCGTCCCTGGGGTGGGCCGTTAAAAGCTCTAGAGTCATTTACAGGGACTCGTCTTGAACTGGGTTACTTAGTTCCGGACTAAATAATAGGTAACTCGCTTGTACACAGCGTGCACGTCCGCGTTGTATAGGTTAAATTAAATGGCAGTGCTAAGTATGTAGAACTGTCTGTAGAGTGCTTGCGGACGCGGGTTCGATTCCCGCCGCCTCCACCATAGCATCCTAAAAAAACCGTCCAGTGGACGGTTTTTTTTCGCTTGCGCTAGCGAGGCGGCGGGAATCGAAACCGCGTCGCGGGGCGTAGCAGGGGTTTCGAGCCGCATGCGGCGAGCCTGCGGAGCGACTTGCGCTTGCAAGCGCAAGGCTCTCCGATTCGTCTGACCAGAGGGAAATCGCCCAGCGATTTCTTGCCTTCCGCCTCCACTCTCCGATCCGTGTTACCCAATCGCCGCAGGCGATTTTTTTCCCCCAGTCAATCTTTCCCCTAAACCTGGGACAGTCCCCAATGGGAGTAGTGAGAGTTGGAACCGTCCCCCAAAGGGAGCGAACATCCAAGCCCGCAGCGGCAAAGAATGTCTTGACAAGAACTCAAGGTGATCCTAAAGTGATATCACTTTGATGTCAAACCACGAGGGAGACCCAGCATGAATGCAGCACACACCCGTCGCGAAACCGCGTTTTCGTCCACGAACGGTTACCTGGCCGCCATCGTCGGCGTGGGGCTGGCGGTGCTGGCCGGCGTCGGCGTCCGATTCGGCCTGCCCATCGTCGCCTGCATCGTCTCGGGGATCAGCGGCCTGTTCATCCTGGCCGGCCTGTACATGCTGCAACCGAACGAAAGCGCGATCCTCACGCTGTTCGGCAAATACATGGGCACCGACCGCGCCGAAGGCTTGCGCTGGGCTTTCCCGCTCTACATCAAGCGCCGCCTGTCGCTGCGCGCCCGCAACTTCAACGCGCCTACGCTGAAGGTCAATGACAAGCGCGGCAACCCGGTCGAGATCAGCGCGGCCGTGGTCTGGCGCGTGCGCGACACGGCCCAGGCCGTGTTCGAAGTCGACGATTTCGAGCGCTATGTGGCCGTGCAGGCGGAAACCGCCCTGCGCCATCTGGCGTCCCAGTATGCGTATGACGAAGGCGAAGACTTGCCCGAAGGCGAAACGACCCTGCGTGCCGGCATGGACGTGGTGTCCGATGCGCTCAAGGCCGAGCTGCAGGCGCGCTTTGAAGCGGCCGGCGTGGAAACGCTGGACGCCAAGCTGACCCACCTGGCCTACGCCGCCGAAATCGCCCAGGTGATGCTGCGCCGCCAGCAGGCCGAAGCGATCATCAGCGCCCGGTCCAAGATTGTCCACGGCGCGGTCAGCATGGTGGAAGCGGCGCTGAAGGCGCTGTCGGAACGCGACATTGTGGAACTTGATTCGGAACGCAAGGCGGCCATGGTCAGCAACCTGCTGGTGGTCCTGTGCTCGGACAAGGAAACCCAGCCGATCATCAACACCGGCACCCTCTACAACTAGCGGCACACGGTATGGCAAGCCCTGGAAAAAAAGCCTATCCCTTGCGGATCGACCCGGCGCTGTGGGATGAACTCCAGCGCCTGGCGGCGCGCGACCTGCGCAGCGTGAATGCGGAGATTGAATTCCTGCTGCGCGAAGGGCTGGCTAAGCGTGGCGTCAAGATCAAGGAGAGCAGCGACGGCGGTGGAACTGATTCGGAAGATAGTAGCTAGAGATACCGCTCTATCCATTTCGCTATCAATGGAAGTGACTGCGCAAGAAAAATCGCGCTCACCACCCACATGATAATCGCGCTCTTCGATTCAGCCATTCTTGTCTTCACATCAGCGATCTCCAGCTTTAGCTCTGCTATATCGCTCTTGGTCGCGAACGTCGCTTTGATCACCGCGACATCACGCTCAAGCGCTGTGAGCCTGTCGAGGATCTTGTCGACGACCTGCTCGAGTCTGCGTACACGCGGCTCCCACGGTGGCTCCCCTCCTCCACGAGGTGGTCCATTTTGCCCGCCGGGAAAGTCGATCATCTTGCCTCCTCGGCACATTGGACCATGCCGGAGTCAAAGCGTTCACCTAACTTGCTGCGATATCCGCCCCGCTTTTTTCGAGTAATTCGCGCAGGATCCCCCGATGGCAGCGCTGCTCGTCATCGCAATAGCAGCCCACCGCAAAGTCCGACGTTTTCGACATGGCCGCCAGCAGATCAATCACGCGGCTGGTGTCCGGTTCCGCCATTTCTTTCCGGTAGGCCTTGTCAAACACCTTCCACTGCGCATCCGTCGTGGCCGCCCTGCCCTGCGCCATCAGTTCCGCGCTGGGCGCCAGGTTGGGAAACCAGACATCTTAATAATCCCTGCTGGCAAACTCTTCTTTCGGCACGCCGCGCGGCGGCCGCCGAACGGTGCCGATGCGCAAGCCCTCGCCCGCCATGCGCGGCGATCCCAGTTGCACGATGCGCACGCTCATGGCATCACTCCGGCCGCCGGCTGTTGGGCAGCGCGACGAAGTCCTCGCTGTGCGACAGGCCGCGCAGGCAGGCAAGCAAATCCGGCGGCGGCGACACCAGCTTGCGATTGGCCAGGTCGAACCAGCCCGCCGTCGACGTCACGCGCGCGCCCAGCGTCTCGCCGCGGTACAGGTCGTTGCGGATGCGCATGCGGCTGCCATCCTCGGACAAGCCCGCCAGCGACATGGTCACGCGCACTTCGTCGAGCAGATTGAATTCGCGGAAATACTCGACCTCGTCCTTCATGACCACCGGCCCCAGTTTCAAGCGCACGAACTCCGCCATGGGAAAACCGCAGCTGGCGAAATACATCATGCGGATATCGGCCGACTTGTCCAGATAGGCCGTGTTGCGCATGTGGGCATTGAAATCCATGTCGCCCCAGCCGGCGACCAGTGTTTTCTCGAACATCAGCAATCCTCCATTTACATACCAATCGGTATTATAAGTGTACCTGAATCGGCGGATGGACACATGCCAACCGGCAGTTTAGACTCCAGGATTACAGAATTTGCAAGTAACTCAATATGACGACCACACCGGACGAGGCGATAATTCCCCATGCTGTACGCGCCGACATCGTGGCCCGCCTGGCCCGCACGGAAGAAACGGAAAACGTCCGCATCCTGCTCGCGGTCGAATCGGGCAGCCGCGCCTGGGGATTTCATTCGTCCAATAGCGACTACGATGTCCGCTTCATTTATGCGCGCTCACCCGACTGGTACCTGGCCGTTGACCTGGAAGAGCGACGCGATGTCATCGAATATCCCATCGTCGACGACATCGACCTGAACGGATGGGACGTCCGCAAGGCACTGCGCCTGTTCTGGAAATCGAATCCGGCCTTTGTCGAATGGATACAATCGCCCTTGCTGTATATCGAGAACGGTGGTTTCGCACAGGCTGCGCGCAGTGCGCTGCCTCACGTGTATTCGGTCGAGCGCGGCATCTATCATTACCGCAGCATGGCCAAGACGAATTACCGCGGCTACCTGCGCGGCGACATGGTCCCCCTGAAAAAGTACTTCTATGTCTTGCGTCCCCTGCTGTCGGTGCGCTGGCTCGAACGTTACGGCACAGCGGCGCCCATCGAATTCGGGAAACTCCTGCACTTGATCGATGACCAGCCAAGCCTGGTCGCGGACATACACGACCTGATGCGAAAAAAGCGGGAAGCGCCCGAGATGGGCCTGTCCCTGCCCATTGCAAGCATCCGCGATTTCGTCGAACAGGAACTGGCGCGCCTGGAAACGATCGCGCCACTGCATGCCCATCAAGCCGACATCATCGGCAGGCTCAATGAGCTGTTCCATGCCACGCTGCGCGAACAGCCCTAGTCCGGGCTGGTACGCGGCCACGCGGTAGACGGCCGGGACGCTAGATTCTATCCGCCGCCAGCTTGCTGGTCAGGTAGATGGAATACAGCGACGCCAGCCCGATCACGACGTACACCAGGCGCGACAGCGGCGTCTGGCTGCCGAACAGGGCGGCCACGAGATTGAAGTCGAACATGCCCACCATGCCCCAGTTCAGGCCGCCCACGATCATCAGGACCATGGCCAGCCAGTCGAGCGCATTGAGCTTGACCTTGTGCGTGCTGCCGGAAGAAGTTCGCCGGTCAACAAGATGCCTGCGTTCCGACGCAGGTGCGTTTATCGTAGCCATCACTACCTCCTTGGGTTGCACTCCGGCACCCGGCGACATGCCGGGTACCTGAGTACGACAGCGAAAAGCGCGCCAAGTTTGCGGAACCGGCCCAAACGGGCCCAAACGGGGTGGATGTAAGTACAGATCCGGCCGCGGCGCGCTGCGCGCCGTCTAAGTCCGCGCCGTTGGCGCGGCCCGAAATGCTTTCTCTCTGCTCCAATTGTTGTACATCAACGATGCCAGTGCGCCCCGTAGCATAGTCAATGCATCAAGCTATCAGGCGATTCCGAAAGAAGAGGACAGCAAAATGAACAAATGGGTCAGGCGGACCAGCATGGCACTGGTGTCGCTGACATTGATGGCGGTCGCCACCGTCCTGGTGGGCAAGGAACTGGGCGAGCGCAAGATGGACCGCGTGCTGCGGGTGCCGGTGGCCCCGCTGGCGCTGCCGGCCGACGCGCGCGCGCTGGCGCAGGGCCGCTACCTGTACGCCACGCGCGGCTGCGCCGACTGCCATGGCGCCAGCGGCGCCGGCAAGCAAGTGATCCGCAGCGCCGCCATGCAGGTGGACTCGCCCAATATCACCGGCGGCGCCAACAGCGCCACCACGTCCTACAAGACGGCCGACTGGATACGCACGCTGCGCCACGGCGTCAAGCCGGACGGCCGCCCCGTGATGATCATGCCCAGCGAAGATTACAACCGCCTCACCGACGACGACCTGGTGGCCGTGATCGCCTACGTCAAGCAATTGCCGGCCGTGCCCGGCCTGGCCGGCAAGGTGGAATTGCCGGTCGCCGTGAAGGTCATGTATGCCTTCGGCGCCGTGCGCGACGCGGCCGAAATCATCGACCACACGCTGGCGCCCGAAACCCCGGTGCCGGTGGCGGTCAGCATCGAACACGGGGCGTATGTGGCGCGCAGCTGCATCGGCTGCCATGGCGCAAAACTGAGCGGGGGAAGGATTCCCGGCGCGCCGCCCGAATGGCCGGCGCCGGCCAATCTTACGCCGGGCAGCGACAGCGCCCTGAAGCGTTATCCGAACGAACAAGCCTTCATGGCCATGCTGCGCAGCGGCACCCGGCCCGACGGTACGCCTATCAGTCAGGTGATGCCCTTCGGCTCGCTCAAGCAGATGAGTGACACCGACATGCGTGCCCTGCACGCCTACCTCCGCACGCTGCCCCCGCGTCCGTCCGGGGGGCGCTGAAGCGAAGGCGGATCAGCGCACGCGCCGGATCGACGAGATCTGGTTGTGCAGGCTGCCCAGGCGGTCGTAGCGGCCCGGACCGTAAGTCAGGCACTGGCCGCGGAATTCGGCGTGCTGGCAAAATTCCCACTGGCCGCCGTACACGATCAGCGAACCGGCGCGGTCGTTGAAGCCCGACTCGGACAGGTTGCGCATTTCGTCGCGCACCGACATGCGTTCGCCGGCAAAGCCCGTCATGCCGAACAGTTCCACGCCGCCATCGCGCCGGTTGCGGTCGCGGTCACGGCCTTGCCCATGGCCGCCTTCGCGCACCAGGCGCGCCGATGAAATGGCGTTGCGGAAAGCGCGGTCGAGGCGGCGATGCTCGCCCGGCCCGAACAGGCGGCACTCGCCGCCGAAGTCGGCATGCACGCACATTTCCCAGCTGCCGCCATGGATCACCATGGACCTGGCCTGGTCATTGAAGCCCAGCTGCTGGAAGTTGCTGACGTCGCCGCGCAGGTTGACCGCACGGCCGTTCATGTCGCCGTCGGCGTACAAGGTCACGCCCGGGGCGCGCTGGTCGCGGTCACGGTCACGCTCGCGGTCGCCGCCGCGGTCGCCGCCGCGGTCATCGTCGCGCCCGCCGCCGCGCACTTCGCGCACCGACGAGATATTGTTATTGAGGCGATGCAGGTCGCGGTATTCGCCGGGGCCCAGGGTGCGGCAGTCGCCGCGGAAGTCGGCGTGCTGGCACACTTCCCAGCGGCCGGAACGGATGATCATGCTGCCGGCCTTGTCGTTGAAACCGAGCGCGGTCAGGTTGCTGACGGTATCGCGGATAGTCACGTCGCGGCCCTGGAAATCGTCGCGCGAGAACATGGTCAGTTCGGCGGCCTGGGCGGCGCCCAGCGACAGCCAGGCGGTACACAGCAACAGGGCAAGTTGAATCGGGCGCTTGAGCATGATAAGTATCCTTCTGATTGAAGTAGCCATTGTGCCGGTTGAAACGCAAAAAGGGCAGGCCGCGCCGGCTGAATGTTGTAAAAAATTGCTACCGAACACCTCTCTGACGCGGCGGCAAGATTGCCAGTAAAATCGGTGTTTGCCTTCCTGATCCTGCCCATGCCAGCTTCGTCCTCCCACCCCGCGCACGCGCTGCGTTCGGAAATCAGCGCCCTGTGGCGCCTGTCCTGGCCCATGCTGGTCGGCCAGCTGGCCACCGTGGGCATGGGCGTGGCCGACGTCGCCATGACCGGCCATGTCAGCGCGGCCGAACTGGCGGCCGTCTCGCTGGGGGCGTCGGTCTGGTCGATCATCCTGGTCACCGTCATGGGCGTGATGATGGCGATCAATTCCGTGGTCGCCCACGAGGTCGGCGCGGGCCGCTTCGACAGCATTCCGCACTCGGTGCGCCAGGCCCTGTGGCAAGGCGCCGGCGTGGGCCTGGTCGCCTGCGCGGCGGCCAATCTGGCCACGCTGGTGTTCGACCACATCGGCCTGGCGCCGGCGGTGGCCGACAACGCATCGATGTTCCTGCACGTGATCAGCCTGGGCATGCCGGCCTTCGCCTGCTTCCGCGCGCTGTATGGCTACACCACCAGCATCAACCAGACCAAGCCGGTGATGGTGATCGCGATCCTGGGCCTGCTGTTCAATGTCTTTGTCAACTGGCTGCTGGTGTATGGCAACTGGGGCATGCCGCGCCTGGGCGCGGTCGGCTGCGCGGTGGGGACCGCGATCGGCATGTGGCTGATGCTGGGCGCCATGCTGGCCTGGATACGCCACGCCCCCGCCTACCGCCAGACCTATCCCTTCACCCGATGGGAGTGGCCGCACTGGCCCGAGATCGCCAGCATGCTGCGCCTGGGCATCCCGATCGGCATCACCTACTTCGCCGAAGTGAGCGCCTTCGCCGCCGTGGCCCTGCTGGTGGCGCGCTTCGGCGTGATCCAGGTATCGGCGCACCAGATCGCCCTGAACTTCGCCTCGCTGGTCTTCATGGTGCCGCTCAGTTTCGGGGTGGGCCTGATCACGCGCGTGGGCCAGGCCCTGGGCGAAGGCAATCCGGCGCGGGCGCGCTACGTGGCCTGGGTGGGGGTGGGCATGTCGCTGGCCTTCGCGGTGCTGTCGGCCGCTTTCATATTGCTGTTCCGCGAGCAGATCGCCGCCGCCTACACGTCCGACCCGGCGGTGCGCGCCCTGTGCGTGCACCTGCTGCTGTTCGCCGCCCTGTTCCAGCTGTCGGACGCGGCCCAGGTGGCGGCGTCGTCGGCCATCCGCGGCTACAAGGTCACGCGCCAGCCGATGCAGATCCAGCTGCTGGCCTTCTGGGTCTTTGCGCTGCCGCTCGGCTATGTGCTGGGGCTGGCGCCGGCCTGGTTTCCCTGGTCGCCGGCGGCGCCCATGGCATCGACCGGCTTCTGGATCGCCCTGGTGCTGGGGCTGACGATCGCCGCTGTGCTGCTGTGCTGGTCGCTGGCGCGTTTATCGGCACAGCGGGCGCTGTAGTTACAGCGTTTTGGCGGCGACTCTGGTATCGTCTCGCGGTTGCTCCTCATAAACTCCACGATCGAGATCTCCATGCGATTCCTGCTTTGCCTCCTCGCCGCACTGTCGGCCGCTCCCGCTACCGCCGAGCGGCTGACACTGGACCGTATCCACGCCGACCCGGCGCTGGCGGGACCATCCGTGCGCAACCCGCGCGTATCGCCCGACGGCGCCCGCGTCACCTTCCTGCGCGGCCGTCCGGACAACCAGTTCCAGATGGACCTGTGGGAATACAATATGCACGACAAGACCACGCGCATGCTGGTCGACTCCAAGCTGCTGGTGCCGAACGAAACGCTGTCGCCGGAAGAACAGGCGCGCCGCGAACGGGCGCGCACGGCCAGCCTGTCGGGCATCCTCAGCTACAGCTGGTCGCCGGACGGCAAGCAGCTGCTGGTGCCGATCGCGGGCGATCTGTACCTGGTGGACGTGGCCAGGCCGCAGGCGGCGCGCAAGGTCGCCAGCGGCGCCGTGGGCGACCCGAAAATTTCGCCGAAGGGCCGCTACCTGTCCTTCGTGCGCAAGCAGAACCTGTTCGTGATCGACCTGGCGACGGGCGTGGAAAAGCAGCTCACCAGCGACGGCGGCGGCACCATCTTCAATGGCGAAGCCGAATTCGTGGCCCAGGAAGAAATGCACCAGACCACGGGCTATTTCTGGGCGCCCGACGAATCGGCGATCGCCTACAAGCGCTTCGACGAAGCGCCGGTCCCGGTGGTCAAGCGCTTCGACATCTACGCCGACCGCACCACCGTGGTCGAACAGCGCTACCCTGCCGCCGGCGACGCCAACGTGCTGATGGACCTGATGATCGTCTCGCCGGTGACCGGCGTGCAGCGCAAGGTGGACCTGGGCGCCAACCGCGACATCTACCTGGTGCGCGCCGACTGGAGCGCCAACAGCCGCCATCTGCTGTACCAGCGCCAGTCGCGCGACCAGAAGCGCCTGGACCTGGTGGCGGTCGACGTGGCCACGCTGGCCCAGCGCACGGTGATCAGCGAAACCTCGACCACCTGGGTCAACGTCGGCCATGACGTGCGTTCGCTGGCGCTGCGCAATGCCTTCATCTGGACCTCGGAGCGCAACGGCCGCAAGCACCTCTACCTGTACGACCTGGGCGGCAACCTGATCTACCCGCTGACCAGGGGCGAATGGGGCGTCGATGCGATCCTGGCGGTCGACGAGCGCGCCAACCGCCTGTACTTCTCGTCCAACAAGGACGCGGTCACCGACAAGCAAACCTATATGGTGCAGCTGGACGGCCGCAATGCCGACAAGCCGGTGCGCATCACCCAGGCCGACGGCTGGCACGAAACCGACTTCGCGCGCAACGGCATGGTCTTCATCGACACCTTCTCGACCCAGGCCACGCCGCCGCAAATGGCGATCCGCCGCGCCGACGGCACGATGGTCGAATGGCTCGAGCAAAATGTCCTGGTCGACGGCCACCCGTACGCGAAGTACCTGCCCGACCACCTGCCGACCGAATTCGGCACCATGAAGGCCAACGATGGCCAGACCCTGCACTACTCGCTGATCAAGCCGGCCAATTTCGACCCGGCCAAGCGCTATCCGGTATTCCTGTTCACCTATGGCGGACCGGGTTCGCAGCAGGTGCAGCGCAAATGGGACAAGCCCTTCTTCCAGTACATGGCGCAGCAAGGCTATGTGGTGTTCAGGCTGGACAACCGCGGCAGCGACCGGCGCGAGCGCAAGTTCGAAGACGCCATCCACGGCGCCATGGGCAAGCACGAAGTCGAAGACCAGTTGACCGGCGTCGACTGGCTGGGCAAGCAAAGCTTTGTCGACGCCAGGCGCATCGGCGTGTTCGGTTGGAGCTATGGCGGCTTCATGACGCTGCGCCTGCTGGCGGCGGCGTCCGACAAGATCGCGATGGGCGTGTCGGTGGCGCCGGTGACCGACTGGTCGCTGTACGACACCCACTACACCGAACGCTTTGTCGGCGGCACGCCGAAGGCCGACCCGGAAGCGTACAAGCGCAGCGGCGTGTTCGCGCACCTGGACGGCTTGAAGTCGCCCCTGCTGCTGGTGCACGGCATGGCGGACGACAATGTGCTGTTCTCGAACAGCACGCGCCTGATCGACGACCTGGTCAACCGCGGCGTGCGCTTCGAGCTGATGACCTACCCGGGCGCCAAGCACGGCATCTCGGCGCGCGCGCAGCAAAAGCACGTGTACGGCACCATCGCCGATTTCTTCGACAAGCACATCGGCGGGAAAAAGAAGTAGACGTAAAAAAACGGCCAAGAGATTCTCGGCCGTTTTTCCTTCAATGGACAGCAATCAGTTCAGCGCATCCTTGATGACTTCCTTGGCATCGCCCACTTTTTCCTGGGTCTTGCCTTCGACCTGGTTCTGCAGGCCCTTGAGCTGCTGTTCGGGATTGCCGACGAGTTTGCCCGCTTCCTCCTGGATTTTGCCGCCGATGTCTTTCAGTTTGCCGTTGACCTGGTCTTTGTTCATGATGAGCTCCTTGTTGTGGTGCGCATGGGCGAAACGCCATGCAGTGAAGCCAGAATAAGGCAAGCTCGAGCGGCGGTCTGTTCGTCCCCACACATAGCAAAACGCCCCGCGCCATCGCTGGCGCGGGGCGTTTTGCCGTGCAAGGCATCAGCGGTTGCCGCGATCCTTGACAATCTCCTTGGCGTCGCCCACCTTTTCCTGGACTTTGCCCTCGATCTGCTTGTTCAAGCCCTTGACCTGCTGCTCGTTGCTGCCGATGGCTTCGCCGAATTCCTGCTGGATCTTGCCGCCGACTTTCTTGGCCTTGCCTTTTACCTGGTCCTTGTTCATGTCGCGTACCTCATAAAGTGGGTGCTTCAAAACAAGCCACACACATGTGTGACGCATGCACAATATGACTAATACGCAATTGCTTCTGTGCGCCAATTAACCGACCGGCTTGCGCCAGACGCTGGCCAGCCAGGGTTGTTGATCACGAGGAAGATTGGGCGGGCGATAGTAATGATGGAGAGGAGAAAACTTCGCTGCCTTCATGAAGCTTTCCCAGGCGGCCAGGTCGTGGTAACTGCCGTAGCGCTGGCCGTTCCAGCCTTCCTCGTTGTGGCCGCGCGGGTTCGAGGAAAACAGCACGCCGCCCGGTTTCAGCGCCGCGTACAGCTCGTCCAGCACCCCGGGCAAGGCCGCGCCGGGCACATGGAACAGGGCGGCGTTGGCGAACACGCCGTCGAACATGGCGGCCGGCAGGTCGAGGTGGACGAAGTCCTGCTGCCACACCTCGCAGCCGCTGTAGGCGCGCGCCATGGCGGCAAACCGCGCCGAGCCGTCCACGCCGATGGCGCGGTGGCCCATGGCCGCGAAGGTTTTCAGGTCGCGCCCCGGGCCGCAGCCCAGGTCGAGGATGGTGTGCGGCGCCGGCGTGGCGATCGCGTCGAGCAGCGCGGCGATGTTCTGGCTGACATCGTGGTCGATGGTGCCATGAAAAAACTGCTGCGCATGGCTGTCGTAATAGGCCAGCGTGCGCTGCGTAATGTGGTCGATGTCGTCATTCATCGACGCAGACTAGCATTTATTTCAGGGCCGCGCGCACCTGTGGCAGCAAGCGTTCCTTCTGGGCCGCGCGGGTGCGGATGGCATTGGCCACGCTGCGCGCTTCGGCCTGCGCATCGTCGCCCGCATTGGCGGCCACCCAGGCGCTCATGCGCTCGGCGTCCCGCGGATCGTTCGAGCCGGCTACCAGGCTGGGGAACAGGCGGTTGCGGCTGACCGCATCCTGGTTCCTGAGCAGCGTATCGCGGTTGGCCACCGCGAACGACCAGGCCAGGTCGCCATGGGCGCCGGCCGCCACGCCGGGCACGATGCGGTTGGTGACGTTCGACGGCAAGCCAGTGGCCAGCGCCAGGGCCAGCGTGCGCTGCGCCAGCGCCGGGTCGCGCGTATGGGTCAGGGCGCGGCTGTAGCGTTCGCGCTCTTCGGCGCTTTCGGTGGCCAGCATGCGCGCCATGAGCGCCTCGTAGGCGGCGGCATCGCCATGGCGCCCCGCCACTTCGGTCACAAAATCGAGCTGGCCGGCGCTGATGCTGGCCGGTTCCTTCAGGAAGCGGGCAAAGCGCGCGCGCCCTTCCGCGATCGCGGCGGCGTCGCCCGCGCGCGCCAGGGCCGCGGCCAGGGTCACGCGCAGCTGGCGTTCTTCGGCCAGGTCGGCCGGCTTGTCGTCCCATCCCAGCTGGCGCATTTTCGGCGCCGCCAGGGTGGCCAGGTAGCGCCTGACCAGCGCGCTTTCGGGCGTGTTTTCGGCCAGGCCGTCGAGCGTTTCGAGCTGGTCGAGCAGCGCGACCCAGACGGCCAGGCGCGGCTCGGCGGCATAGCGCGACACCAGGGCCAGGTAGCTGCCCAGTTCAAGGCGCCCGGCCTGCATCAGGCTCCAGGCGTCGGTCAGCAGCTTGAGGCGGGTGGTGTCGGGCAGCCTGGGCGCCTGGGCGGCAAGCGCGTCGAAACTGGCGCGGTCGTACTGCACCCGGAAGTAGCCCACGCTGGCCGGATCGATCACCAGCGTGCCTTCGCAGCCAGGCAGCAGCACGGTGTCGCTGGCGCCGGCCAGGAGGGTATAGGACGCCTTGCCGTTGACCAGGCCCAGTTGCACCGGCACCGGCCACAGGCGTTTTTCCGTGGCCGGCGCGTCCAGGCGAAACTGTTCCTGGGTCAGGGTGACCTTGCGCTTGCCGTTGTCGCAGGTCTGCGTCACGCCCAGCAGGGGAAAGCCGGGCTGCGTGGTCCAGGCGTCGGCCAGCCTGGCGACCGGCTTGCCGGACGCCGCTTCCATGGCCGCCCACAGGTCGGCGCTGGTGGTGTTGGCGTACTGGTGGCGCGCCATGTAGGCGCGCATGCCTTTGCGGAAGGGCTCCTCGCCCAGGTAAGCTTCGAGCATGCGCAGGAAGGCCTGGCCCTTGATATAGGTGATGTCGTCGAAGGCATCGGCGGCCTGCTCCTCGGTTTCCACCGGGGTCTGGATCGCATGGGTGGTGGCGCGCGCGTCGAGCTCCATCACGCGTTCGCGTTCCACCTGGGCGGACAGCTGCACGCGCCACTCGGGGTGGAAATGGTCGGCAGCCTTGGCTGCCATCCACGACGCGAAGCCTTCGTTGAGCCACAGGTTGTCCCACCAGGCCATGGTGACCAGGTTGCCGAACCACTGGTGCGCCACTTCGTGCGCATTGAAGCTGAACGACACCTCGCGCATGCTGTCGGGACTGGACTTGGGATCGACCAGCAGGGTCGACTCGTTGTAGACGATGGCGCCCCAGTTTTCCATGGCGCCGTCAAAGCCGCCGGGAATGGCGATCTGGTCGAGTTTGGCCAGCGGATACGGCTGGCCGAAATAGCTGTTGTAGTACTTCAGCAGGCGCTTGCTCACGCCCAGCGCGTAGCTGGCCGAGTTCTGCTTGCCCTGGGTGGTGACGACGCCGATCTCGACCCCGTCCTGCTTGAGCGCCGTGCGTTCCAGTTCGCCGGCCACCAGCACCAGCAGGTAGCTCGGCATGCGCGGCGTGACCGCAAACGACACGCGCTGCATGCCGGGGCCCAGCTTTTCCTGGCGCTCGACGGGGGTGTTCGAATACGCCTTGAACTGGGACGGCAGGTCGACCGTGAGCTTGAAGGTGGCGCGGAAGGATGGCTCGTCCCACAGGGGCAGCAGGCGGCGCGCGTCGGAGGGCTCCATATTGGTCGCGATCATGGCCTTGTCGGCCTTGCCCACCTTGTAGGGGAGCTGGAACAGGCCGCGCGCTTCGCGGTTGATGGTGCCGCGGAACTTGAGGCACAGCTGGTAGCGGCCCGGCGCGAGCGGCTGCGCGAAGTGGAAGGACAGGGTCTGGCGCGCCGGGTCGATCTGCGGCGCCAGCTTGCGCTCGGCGCCGCCCTTGTCGGTCAGGGTGGCGCTGTCGATCTCGAGATTGGCGGCGTTGAGCATGATCATCGAGACCGGCTTGAGGACATCGATTTCCACGTTCTCCGAACCGAGGAAGCTGTTCGAGGCCAGGTCCGGCTTCAAGTGGGCGGCGTACTGCACCGGCACCACGTCCTTGGGCAGCTTGCCCGGGGTGGCGGCAAACGAAAACGGCGCCTCGGCATGGGCGGCGACGGCGGCGAAGGCGAGGATGGCGGCGGCGGCACTGCGCAGCGCTGGCGGAAAAATCATAAGGTTTCTCAAGGTCTGTGGCTGCGCAAGGCGCGTTTTCCCAGCCTGCACTTTAACGGAGGACGGCGGCGCCTGCCGCCGGAATGCGATGAACTGCACGATATTGCGCCAAAACGTCGAAAAATCGGAATGGCAAGTGTTCCATGCACCAAGGAATGGCTATATAGTCGCAGGCAACACAAGGAGATCACGACATGAGCCTGGAAACATTGCTGGAGAACCCGAACGCCCTGCCCACCGCGCCCAAGGTCGTCGACGAACTGATCAGCAGCTTCGACGACCCGGACGTGTCGGTGGAAGACATCGCGCGCAAGGTGTCCATGGATCCCGTCCTCAGCGCCAAGCTGCTGCGCCTGGCCAACTCCGCCTACTACCATGTGTCGCGCCGCATCGGCAATGTCGAGGACGCGGTGCGCATGCTCGGCTTCGTCACGGTGCGCACGCTGGTGATCAGTTCGGGCCTGGTGGGCGGCTTCAAGACCGTGCCGGGGCTGGACCTGAAGCGCTTCTGGCGCTACAGCCTGCATGCCGCGGTGGCCGCCAAATGGATCGCCAAGAAAGTGGGCGTCAATACCGACCTGGCGTTCACGATCGGCATGATGCACGCGATCGGCCAGCTGGTCATGCACGCCGGCATCCCCGCCGAAGCCCAGGAACTCGACAAGTCAGTGGGCACTTACGACACAGGCCGGCTGGAAGCCGAAATGGCCGCCTTCGGCTACGACTACAGCCAGGTGGGCGCCGAACTGGCGCTGCGCTGGAAGTTTCCGGATGTCTTCCCCGACACCATCCGCGATTTCGCCGACCCGCTGCGCCAGAGTCCCCTGAGCCGGATGGCGGCCGTGATCCACCTGGCGGTGTGGCGCGCCCGGGCCGAAGAACAGAAACTGGGCGGCGACGCCCTGGCCGCCAGCCTGCCGGCGGAAGTGGCCGCGGCGCTGGGCCTGGCGCAGGAAGAACTGCTGGACGGCATGCCCGCCGTATCGGAATTGAGCGCCGGCCTGGAGGAACTTGTTCATTAAACATCAAACCATTTCCATTTATTTTCATTTATTTTCAGAAGCACCCTCAAGTTCCTGAAAACCGGGCCGTTAAGGATGGGAGACAAGCAGTAATCCGATCCAATTTCCGGCCAGGTGAGCGTAATGACCTCCAACGAAGTCCTCTCGATGTACGAAAATATTGCCGGCCTGACCAGTAAAATGGCAGCCGCGGCCCAAGCGGGCGATTTCGACGGACTGGCGCGGCTGGAAACGCAATGCGCTCTGCAAGCTGCGGGCGCCAAGACGGGCGTGCCTGCCCTGGCCGGTGAATCGCGCCAGCGCAAGATCGAGCTGCTGAAACAGATCATGGCCAACGACCGCGCCATCCGCGACGTGACCGAACCGTGGAAACTGAGCGACGTGATGGCAGCCCATTAACCGCCGCCCGCAAAAACCAAAGCGCCTTGACGGCGCTTTTTTTACGTCTGTTGCACAACCAGGGTCAGACCACGAGCGAGAAACATTACTCGACCGAGGTCTGACCCTGGTGTCACAGGTGTCAGGCGATGGCCAGCTTGAGCGAGAGGGCGATGCCTTCGGCGGCCTGGGTGATTTCCGGCAGCGAGGGGAAGCTGGGGGCGATGCGGATGTGGCTGTCGTCCAGGTCGATGCCGTAGGGATAGGCCGCGCCGGCCGGTGTCAGGGTGATGCCCGCTTCTTTTGCCAGGGCGATGGTGCGCCTGGCGGCGCCGTTCGGGGTCACCAGGTCGATGAAGTAGCCTCCCTTCGGCACGGTCCAGGAAACGCCCGCGACCTGGCCCAGGTGCTCGCGAAATTGCGCCAGCACGGCGTCGAATTTCGGTTGCAGCAGGGCGCGGTGGCGCCCCATCAGGGCTGCCAGCGTCGCGCCATCCTTCAGGTAGCGCACATGGCGCAGCTGGTTGATCTTGTCCGGGCCGATGCTGCGGATGCCGGCGTGCTTGGTCCACCAGGCAATGTTGGCAGGCGACGAGGCCAGCGCGGCGATGCCGGACCCGGCCCAGCTCACCTTCGAGGTCGAGGCGAAGACGATGGCGCGGTCGGGATTGCCGGCCGCCGCACAGGCGGCGATCACGTCGGCGATCTCCACCGCTTCGTCGCTCAGGTGGTGGAAGCGGTAGGCATCGTCCCACATCAGGCGGAAATCCGGGGCGGCTGCCGCCATGCCGGCCAGGCGCTTGACGACGGCGTCCGAATACACCGTGCCCGAGGGGTTGCTGTATTTCGGGACGCACCACATGCCCTTGATGCTGGCGTCGGCCGCCACCAGGCGCTCGACCAGGTCCATGTCCGGACCGTCTTCGCCCAGCGGAATGTTGATCATCCGGATGCCGCGCGCTTCGCAGATCGAGAAATGGCGGTCATAGCCCGGCACCGGGCACAGGAAGGACACTTGCTGCCCCACCCAGGGCTGGCCGCCCGGCACGCCGTTCAGCAGCGCGTAGACGATCACGTCGTGCATCAGCGACAGGCTGGCGCTGCTGTCGACGATCACTTGCGCGGCCGGCACGCCCAGCAAGCCGCCGAACAGGGCGCGCGCCTCGGGCAGGCCGATGCCGCCGCCATAGTTGCGGCAGTCGGTGCCGTCGGCCGCGGCATAACCGGGCAGCGCGTCTTGCAGGGCGTTCGACAGGTCGAGTTGTTCGGGGGCGGGTTTGCCGCGCGACATGTCCAGCTTGAGGCCGCGTTGCTTGAATGCGTCGTAGTTTGCTTGTGCTGCGAGTGTCATTGCTTGCTTTCCGTGATGAAGATTATCGGAAAGTATAGCCTTTTGACCTATTTACTGCTGGGGAGAGGGTTAGAACAGGAATTGGGGAGAGCGAGCACCAGGTATCTCCTGGTGTCGCCTCGTGCCGGTTGCATCCGGCGTCCGCTCGCGCACAGTAGGCTCGCGGACCGCTTCCGGGACAGGCGTTTCTTCAACGTTCATCTGCTTGTCGCGCCACGCTATCGTTGGTGGCTGCGCCAGATCCTTGCCTCGTCTGTAGCACTTTCGGTGCTACGGAAACAAGTATAGCGCAGAATCCGCACTTGTGTAGACTTGTTCGTGTGCCAACATGAGTTTATGCAATCTTTTTTTATTCACAAGACCCTTGCTCAGGCCGTCGGCTCGACCGGCGGCGCCGCTTCTTTCGGTTTGCGCTTGAACCTGGCGGCCAGCCTGGCGTACCAGGCCGCGCTGTCGGAAGCCGCCGTTTCGGCCGATTTGGCCTTGCGCCGGCGCAGGAAGAAGAACACCCCTGCCCCCAGCGCCAGCACGGCCGCCACGCCGATGCCCACCCACATCCACGGGAAGCCCGCCTTGACCTTGGCCGGGGCCGGCCGCGGAGGCGCCGCCGGCGGCGCTGCCGATGCCGCCTTCTGGACCGCCTTGGCGCTGGCGGGCGGCAAGGCATTCTTGCCTTCGATGGCCAGTTGCAGCAGCTTGACCTTTTCTTCCAGCTCGACGATCTGGGCGCTCAGCAAGCCGTTCTTGTAATCGACTTCCGCGCACGCCTTGAGCTGTTCCTGGGCCGCTTGCGGCGGACAGGCGGCGGGGGCGGCGTCGCGCCGGGCGCGCGCCAGGAGCGATGGTTTCGGCGCGGCCATGGCGGCGCGCGCGGCGGCCGCTTCCAGTTCCTGGTCGGCTGTCGGCTTGGCCACCGGCGGCGGTGGTGGCGGCGGCGGTGGCGGCGGCGCCGGATCGGGCGACAGCCATAGCGTCACGCCGCGCACATTGCGCTTGCCACCCTCGTTCAACTCCAGGAACAGGTGAACGTAATCCGATTCAACGGCCCGGACCGAGGTAATGTGCAGGAACTGGCGCCCGTCGCGCCGCATGACCGACATGGCCAGCTGCGCCAGCACCGGGTGCATGGCGATATTGGCGCCGCGGTAGACATCGGCATGGGCGACGCGCACGGTCACCGGCACGGCCGGGTCGGCCAGCATGGTCAGTTCGATGTCGGCCACCAGGGGCTGGCCGATATAGGTGCGCACCAGCGGTTCGCCCAGCTCGGCCGCATGGGCGCAGTGCAGCAGCCCGGCAAACACAAGGAACAGGCAGGCGCGGGCGAATCGGGGGCTAGGCATATGCAATAAAGTTTATCAGCAATAGATTACGGCGATAAGAATTTGTATCCTTATCGTAATTAACGCGCATTGGGGTAAACTCTTTAATCCCAGCGCACGATAGAACAGGATGCTTTCATGGAAATGCGAACCGAGAAAGACAGTTTCGGCCCGATCGCCGTGCCTGCCGACCAGTTGTGGGGCGCCCAGACCCAGCGTTCGCTGGCATTTTTCGCCATCTCGACCGAGCGCATGGCGCCCGAGCTGGTGGGCGCCCTGGCCCAGGTCAAGCGCGCCGCGGCGGCCGTCAACCGCTCGCTGGGGCTGCTGCCGGCCGACAAGGCCAACGCCATCATCCAGGCGGCCGATGAAGTGCTGGACGGCCAGCATCCCGGCGAATTTCCGCTGGCGGTGTGGCAGACCGGTTCCGGCACCCAAAGCAATATGAACATGAACGAGGTGCTGGCCAACCGCGGCTCCGAACTACTGGGCGGCGAACGGGGCGAAGCGCGCCTGCTGCACCCGAACGACCATGTCAACATGGGCCAGTCCTCGAACGACATTTTCCCCACCGCCATGCACGTGGCGGCGGCCTGGGCGCTGCAAAAGCAGGTGCTGCCGGCCCTGGCCGCCTTGCGCGGCGCGCTGGAAGCGAAGGCGCGCGACTTCGCCGACATCGTCAAGATCGGCCGCACCCACTTGCAGGACGCCACCCCGCTGACGCTGGGGCAGGAATTTTCGGGCTATGTGGCCCAGCTCGACTATTCGGAACAGGCGCTGCGGCACGCCCTGCCCGGCCTGCTTGCCCTGGCGGCCGGCGGGACGGCGGTTGGCACCGGCCTGAACGCGCATCCCGATTTCGCCTCGCGCATGGCGGCCGAACTCGGTTCGCGGACCGGCCTCGCTTTCAGGAGCGCCCCCAACAAGTTTGCCGCGCTGGCCGGCCACGATGCCCTGGTCGGCGCCCACGGCGCCATGAAAACCCTGGCCACGGCCCTGATGAAGCTGGCCAACGACGTGCGCTGGATGGCGTCCGGCCCGCGCTCGGGCCTGGGCGAAATCAGCATTCCCGAAAACGAGCCGGGCAGCTCCATCATGCCGGGCAAGGTCAATCCCACCCAGTGCGAAGCGCTCACCATGCTGTGCTGCCAGGTGATGGGCAACGATGTGGCGATCAGCATCGGCGGCGCTTCCGGCAACTTCGAACTGAATGTGTTCAAGCCCATGATCGCGCATAACTTCCTGCAAAGCGCGCGCCTGCTGGCCGACGGCATGCGGTCCTTCGAAGCCCATTGCGCCCGGGGCATCGCGCCCAACCGGGAACGGATTGCCGACCTGATGGAACGTTCGCTGATGCTGGTGACGGCGCTGGCGCCCCATATCGGCTACGACAAGGCGGCCCAGATCGCGAAAAAGGCGCAGCACGAGGGCAGCACGCTCAAGCAGGCCGCGCTGGCGCTGGGCTTTGTCACCGAGGAAGAATTCGGCAAGTGGATCGTGCCGCTGGCCATGACCCGGCCCGGGCTCTAATTAGAACTTGCGCCCGTAGCGCACGCCGACCAGGAATTCGTGCGGGGTGCCGGCCGCATGGCCAGGATTGATACGCAGCATCATGGCGCCCGAGATGCGCGACATCCTGCTCAGGTGGCGCGAATAGGTCAATTCAAGGTCGCGTTCGGTGGCGTTCGGCGCCAGGTTCAGCATGCGCGACGAATAGCTCAGGGTGCCATCCTCGCGCTGCAGCGTGGCGCCGGCCAGGCCGACCGCGCCCTCGGTCACCTTGGTCGGGATGGTCAGGGTCAGGGCCATGCGGTCGCTTTCGTCCCACAGGCGGCGCGCCGACAGGCCGATGCTGTAGGACGCCGTTTCAATGGCCGATACCTGGGAAGCGGCGTCGTCGCCATTCAGGAACGACGAGGTGCGCCCGGCCGAGGCCATGCCCACCAGCGACAGTTTCGGACTGAGCGCATAACCGAGGGAAATGGCGGAAAACGTGGTGCGGGCCGAGCCGTACAGCGCCAGCGGATTGCCGGCCACATTGGTCATGCGCGAGCCGCTTTCGCGCAGCGCGCCGATGGTGAAAATGGCGGCCAGCGCCCCCTTCTTGTGTTCGAATTCGGCGCTCGCCAGCGCCCGCTTGGCAAAGGGCGACACGCTGGGCAGCACTTCGGCATGGATATAACCTTCCGACACCACGCCCAGGCGCATGCGGTTGTTGTCGCCCAGGTCGATCGACAGGCCGGCATGCCGGCCCTGCTGGACCATGGCGAAATACGGGGCGATGAAATTATTGGTCGGACGCCGGTCGCTGGCGAAGCGGTCCTTGACCACCGGAACCATGGCAGCACGGCCACGGGTTTGCTCGAACAGGGAATCCGCGCGGTCGAGGGCGCGCAAGAGGTTGTCGTCAAGGTAGCGGCGTTCGAGGGCAGCCGTAAGCGGCGCCACGCCCGTATATGTCGATTGCTGGGCGAGCGCGCAGGCCGGACACAGGCTCGCAAGAGCCAGGAGGATTAAGTGCGCGTTCATGTCATTGCTCCCTACGCCTCCAGCTTAGCAGTACCAGAAATGGAAGCAATCACTTTCGATGAGTTTGGCCAACTTTCGTTGATGCAGTGCGACAAGCGGGCGCCGCTCCTGTAAACTGCGCAATCGAACGGCCATCCATGGGAAACGGGAATAACATGCAAAAAGTATCATTCGACCTGGCAGGCGAATTCGTCGAGCTGAACCAGCTGTTGAAGCTGACGGGGCTGTGCGACAGCGGCGGCGCGGGCAAGAATATGGTGGCCAGCGGCGTGGTGTCGGTCGACGGCAAGAAAGAATTGCGCAAGACCGCCAAGATCCGCGCCGGCCAGACGGTCAGCGTGGGCGATATCCGGATCAGCGTGAACGGATAATTTTGCCCCGACGCCGGTTTATTTCTTGCGTTTGGGCAATAATATAATAAGCTGAGAATGATGGATGCGCGCTGGGCAGTGCACTTTTGCGCCCAGACAAACACAGAATTCCTTGCTTGTTTATATTATAAGTCGTTACCAAGCGCTTGAAGGTGGCCACCATGGATAGCCCGGAGAAAACCCCACAGACACAGGAACGCCTGATCGGCGATTTGCGCCTCGTGATCGAGAATGCCGAGGAATTGTTGAAAAACACGGACCAGTACACCAGTGTGCTGTACCAGAACGCGCGCGCCAAGCTGGCGCTGGCGCTGACCGCCGCCACCGAAGAGCTGGCGCGTTTCGAAGACGCGAAACTGGGCCGCATGATCGAAGCGACCCACGCCGCCAACCTGCTGCATGCCGATACCAGCGGCGAAGCGCGCATCATGCGCGCCTTCCTTGAAGTGAACTGATCAATCGTCGCCGCGCGCGCGGCGACGCCCTGCCAGCGCATCGACCGAGCAGCGCCCCGGCCCGAAGGCCACCAGCACCAGCAGCAAGATCCCCCAGAATTTGTGATCATTGATGGCCGCCGGGCACTCGAAGCCGAACAATTGCGGATACGAAATCACCGCCATCAGGTTCACAACAAACAGGCCCAGCGCCGCCGGGCGCGCCAGGATGCCGGCCACCAGCAGCACCGGCAGCACCAGTTCGCCGCCGGCGCCCATCACGGCCGCCAGTTCGGGCGACAGCAGGGGGACTTTGTATTCCTCGGTAAACAGCAGGATGGTCGTGTCCCAGTCGGCGATCTTGGTCAGGCCGGCCTTGAAGAACACCCAGCCCAGGTACAGCCGCAGGGCCAGGCAGAGGAGCGAGCCGCCCCAGTCGCGCAGCAGCTCATCGAAACGGAAGGTGGCGCGGTAGATGGCGAGGAGTTTGTTCATTATTGTTCTGCCTGGTTGGGTGCTGCGAAAATGCCGAGTGCGATCCAGCGTGTCAGGGTTTCCTCGACGTCGAAGCCTTCGTCGATGTCGATGGCCGCGTCGAGTGCTTCGCCCATGGTGGCGCCGCTGCCCAGCGTCATCACGGCCGTGTAGCCGGCGGCGTCCAGCGGCGCCAGCGTGCTCTTCAAGTGCGGGCGCACGATCGCGCCGTAGCTGGGCTCGGCCATGTCCTCCGGAAAGGCGCCGCCATGGTGCGCCAGCCACAGGGGCACGACCGCCCATGGCGAGGCCAGCAGCACGCAGGCGGGATGCAGGTCGAAGCGCGCCAGCTCGAAGGCTTCCGGCGTCATGCCGGCGAGCGCGTCGGCGCCAAGCGGGCGGGCATCGGGCGCGTAGTGGGCGCGGTGCAGCTCCCATTCGACCAGGGCCATGTCGGGCAGGTAGGGAAAATCGGCCACGTGCTCGAAGCCGTCCAGGAAGGCGGAAAAATGCGCACCGAACTGGTTCAGGTCGGGGTCGTCCGAGGGATGGGCCATGCCGTAGGCCCGCGTGAGGCCGCCGAAAAATTCTTCGCCCACCAGCTTGCGGATCACCGGATAGGCGGCCGACAGGGTCTTTTCCCAGGTGGCGGTCAGGTTGCCGCGGTACAGAGGGAAACGCTGTGCGCTGGTGATCTGCGCGGCGATCGCCGGCTCGGCCCCGCTGTCGAACAGGGCGTCGGAAAATTGCTGCTGCCAGTCGCAGGCAGCCGTCGCTGCCGGCGCGCGCTGCGGCGTCGCCTGCATCGCGGGCAGCACCGTGGCGCCCGCTGCCATCGATGCTGCCTTGCGCGCTTCGCCCAGCAGCACCTTGAGGTCCGGCACGTCGGTGTCCCACTCGATCAGGGTCGGCAGCTTGCCGAAACGCGCCAGCGCCAGCCGGTACAGTTCCCACACCTCGGGCGCCACGGTGGCGCCATGGTGATCGATCACCACGTCCGGCGTGACCAGGTGGCCGGCCAGGTGGATCTCGCCCACCGTGCCCGGCGCGATCGCGGCGATGGCGGCGCGCGCATCTTCGCCGTGATTGCACTGGTTCACATACAGGTTGTTCACGTCCAGCAGCAGGCCGCAGCCGGTACGGCGCGCCAGCGCGGCCATGAATGCCGCCTCGCTCATGGTATCGGCGCGAAAGCGCACATAGGACGAGACGTTTTCCAGCAGGATGGGGCGGCGCAGGCATTCCTGCACGCGCTCGACGCGTTCGCACAGCAGGTCGAGCATGCCGGCCGTGAGCGCGATGGGGAGCAGGTCATTGAGCTGGCGGTCGCCCACGGCGCCCCAGCACAGGTGTTCGGAAACGAGCATGGGTTCGACCGCGTCGACCAGGGCGCGCACGCGCGCAAGGTGATCTTCGGAAAAGCCGCGCGCCGAGCCCAGGCCCAGGCCGACGCCATGCAGGCTGAAGGGATAGTCGCGCCGCAAGTCTTGCAGCACGTGCCAGTCCCAGCCGGACTGGTCGAGGAAATTTTCGGTATGCACTTCCAGCCAGCCCACCCTGGGCCGCTCGGCCAGGAATTGCCGGTAATGGGGCGCGCGCAAGCCGATGCCTGCTTCGGCGGGCACGGCCGGGCGGGGCTGCTGTGATATGGACATGACCCCGCCACTCCCTGCTTACTTCGCCGGCGCCGTCTTGCCGCCCGCTTTCACGCAGGAGCCCTTGGCGACGTATTTCCATTCCGCCGGATTCATGTCGGTCTTGGCCTGGCCCGCGCAGGAATGCGAACCGCTGGCGGTGGCGCAATCGTTCTGGCCGGCCTTGGCGATGCCGTAGCATTTTTCCTTTTCCACTTTGGCGCTGGCGCTGGCGCTCGCGGCGGCCGGGTTGGCGACGCTGGTGCCGGTGGTGGCGGCGCAGATGCCGGCCAGTGCTGCTGCGATCATGGCTTGACGTTTATTCATGGTGTATCTCCTCGGGATTGGATTGGATAGAAACGATGGGACCATCCTCTGGTCGGCCAGCCCCACCACATCCTTACAACGGAAGTGAATTTTTTTCGAATGCGCATCGATTCTAGCGCAAAAAAAAGACCCGGCGCCTTCCCTGGGGAAGGATGCCGGGCCGTTTACCCCGAAAATGGTTCAGGCGGTGGTATTGATCGTGTTGCCGAGGTTCGCAGGCAGGTTCTGTACCGTCGGCACCGACTTGATGGCGTCGATCAGCTGGGTCGCCGTGGCGCTCTCGATCTGCTGCGCACGCTTGAGGATGGCGATCCCGACTTCCGCCTTGACGCCGGTCTCCGCGACACTGGTTGCTAATTTAGCAATGCTCGATACATCCATGACAGCCTCCGTATTGACACCTATCCCTGATTTACGGCGCTTTCCAGCCGAACTTTAGGCATTTTTTGCAGAAAGTCGCTGTTCGAGCCAGGCCAGCACCTGCGCCGGCGCGTTCAGGTCGAGCCAGGCGACATGGGGCGCCAGAGCGGCCGGACGCGGCACGTCCGAGGCCACCGCCACGATATGGGCGTCGTCCGGATACAGGGCCGGCTGCCCCAGCGCGGGCCGGTGCACTTCCAGCTTGGGGATGGGTTCCCACTTGTAGCCTTCGACCAGGGTCAGGTCGGCCGCGGCGAGGCGCGCCAGCTGCTCCTGCAGGGTCGGCTCCGGCGCGCCGCGCAGTTCGCGCATGATGGCGGTGCGAAATGGCGAGGCGATCATCACCTCGGCCGCGCCGGCCATGCGCAGGCGCGCGCTGTCCTTGTGCGGCGGCTCGAGCAGGATGTCGTGGTGGCTATGCTTGACGATATTGATGCGCAAGCCGCGCGCGGCCAGCTGCGTCACCAGGTATTCGAGCAGCGTGGTCTTGCCACTGCCCGACCAGCCGACAACTCCCAGTACTTCCTTCATGATGGGCCTCTGTTCAGTAAGGGAGACGGTAACGGGTGCCGCGATAGTTCATCACCGCGGCCTTCGATTGCAGCTTTTCCAGCACCAGGCCGGGCGCCACCTGCTCGCCTTCGCGCCGCAGCACCTTGTCGACCAGCAGCAGGCGGTCGGCCGGATTCTTCGAATAGATGTAGCCGCCGAATACCACTTGCGGCACTTCGCGCTGGACTGCCTCGGGCAGTTCGCGCAAATAGGGATAGGCGTCTTCCAGGACCGCCGCCGGTTCCGCCGGCGCGGGCGCCGGCGCCGGCGCGGGTGCGGATACCGGCATGGGCGGTGGCGGCGCTTCGGCCGGCGGCGCCTGGATCAGCGGCGGCGGCACGACCGGCGCCGGCACGACCGGCGCCTGGACCACCGGCGCCTGGACCACGACCACGGGCGGCGGCACGGGCACGGGCGCCGCCGGCGCCGGCATGCGCCACCAGGCCACCCCGCCAGCGGCGGCCAGCAGCACGGCAGCGGCCAGCACGGCCGGCCACAGGGCGCGGCGCGGCAAGGCGGCGTCGCTGCCGCCGGCATGGACCGGCATGGCATGGATGGTCGGCGCGCTGCCAAGCTGGCGCTCCGATTGCGCTTTTTTCAGCGCTTCGAGGATGTACGACATTATTGTTTTCCCGTCAGGACGCGCGGTTCTTCCACGCCGGCCAGCTGGTTCAGGCGCATGTAGGTGCGCGGACCGGCCACGCCGTCCGCCTTGAGATTGTGCTTGGTCTGGAACTGGCGCAGCAAGTCTTCGGTGGCCTTGCCCAGCGGTGCGCCGGCGCGCGGCGCCGCGGCCCCGCCCAGCTGCGCCAGGCTGGCCGCGATCCAGTCCACGTCGGCCCCGCGCTCCCCTGCCCCCAGCTGGTCGCGGAAGTAGCGCGGCATTTTCCAGAAGGTGGTGTAGGCGCCGTCGAAGCGCGCCGCCAGCGAGGCCACGCCCACCTTGTGGCGCTTGCCGCCCACCTGCAGCGTGACCGTGCTGTCGTCCATCGCGGCCAGCACCGCGTAGCTGACATTGGCGCCGTCGCGCAGCGTCAGGATCGCCGGCCGGTCCAGCAGGCGCAGTTCGTACAGGCCGCCCTTGCCCTGGTGGCAGCGCAGGTTCAGCTTCAGCGCCGCGGCGCAGGCTTCGCCGTCGGGCAGCGGCTCGCCCCACAACATGGCCAGCTCGCGCAGCGCCACCTGTTCTTCCGCATGCGCGGGCGGCACCGCGGCTGGCACCGGCGCCGGCACGGGTTTGGGACGCGGCGCCACGGCCGCTTTGACAGGTACCCTGGCCGGCATCAGCTGCCAGGCCGCGGCGCCGCTGATGGCGGCGCCGGCCACCAGCACGGCGGCCAGCACAGGCCAGCGCCTGCGCGCAGGTCCCGGCTGGTCGGCGAATACCTCGTCGGCAGCGCGCCGCAAGATGGTGCGCGTGACGGTGGGGCTGTTCTCGACGTAGGCGCCAAGCAGCGCGCGGTCGCACAGCAGGTTGATACGGCGCGGCACGCCATGCGACAGCTGGTGAATCCTGGGCACCAGCGCGCGCGGGAATGGCGAGGCCGCGCCGGCGCCGGCCACGGCCAGGCGGTGCGCGATGTAGTTGCCCGTTTCCCCTTCCGACAGGGAGCCCAGGTGGTAGCGCGCGATCACGCGCTGGGCCAGCTGTTCCAGCTCGGGGCGGGCCAGCATGGTGCGCAGTTCGGGCTGGCCGATCAGGATAATCTGCAGCAGCTTGCGTTCATTGGTTTCCAGGTTGGTCAGCAGGCGCAGTTGTTCGAGCACGTCGGCCGACAGGTTCTGGGCCTCGTCGATGATCAGCACATTGTTCTTGCCCTGCGCGTGGCTCTCGAGCAGGTAGGCGTTGATGGCGTCCACATAGCTCTTCACGCTGACCGCGCCCGCGCCGGCCGGCGCCAGCGTGATGCGCAATTCATCGCAGACCGACAGCAGCAATTCTTCCACCGTCAGCTTGGGATTGAAGATATAGGCCAGGCGGCAGTCGGGCGGAATCTGTTCGATGAAGCAGCGGCACACGGTGGTCTTGCCGGCGCCGATTTCGCCCGTCAGCAGCACGAAGCCGCCGCCGCTGCCCACGCCATAAAGCAGGTGCGCCAGCGCTTCGCGATGGCGTTCGCTCATGAACAGGTAGCGGGGATCGGGGGCGATCGAAAACGGGGATTGCTTCAGGCTGAAGTAATGCGTGTACATGGATTCCCTGGAAAGGCCCTGCCAGCGCTAGCGCAGGATCGGCAACGGCTTGTATTTGGCGCAGTAGATTTTCGACTTGGCCTTGAAGTGGATGATCCTGCTGCCGGGACGCGACTGGCGCACCCCGGCACCCAGGCCGGCAGCCGGGTCGTGGCGCACCCCCATGACCGCGCGGATGGCCTTGTCCAGGTCTTCCGGCGCGCTGTCGGTGACGGCGCCCACGAACACGATGTCGCTGCTGTCGTCGCTGACCATGATGTCGGTGACCGGTGTGCCCCACAAATTGCCGTCGGCCTTGAACCAGTAGGCCCCGCCTTCGTGCTTGTACGACGGGCCGAAGGCGGTGGACAGGTAGTCGTAGAAATAGGCGTTGTCGAGATGGCTGCGGCACAAAATGGCGCTGCCGATAACGGGGCCGAACGTCGACGGCGCGCCCTGGGCCGTCGCGCAGGACAGGGACAGCAGAAAGGCCGCGGCCAGGCGCGCGGGAGCACCGCGAGGCGCGGACGCATCACAGGACAACACCGCTTCCTTGCCGCTTGCTGACCGCATCTCTCTCCTGCCATGCAAGCGCTTACTGGCGCCCGCGCTCTTCCTTCTTGGCCTTCTTGGCTTCCTTCTTTTCCTTGGTGGTCTTGGCCGGTTCTTTCTTGGTTTCTTTTTTACTGTCTTGCGCTTTGCTCATGCGATTTTGCTCCTGTCAGGACTATAACTTGGACATCCAGTCGCGGTTGGCGGCGATCTTGGCCTTGGCCGACGCCGGCAAGGCTTCGAAGCAACCTGGATGGGTTTTCAGCGCGCTTTCCCGTATTTCCTTTTGCTGGCCGTTGATCAAAAACACATATACGGTTGCGCCTTCCATATTCTTACGCGTACCCATATAGCGAATCATCTTCTTCTCCTCACGAGCATGTACTTTGAACACATTATGACACTTTGGCGCAACATTTCACCATGAATTCCACGCGTGCGAAACGCAAATGCAAAACGGCGGCCGAAGCCGCCGTTCCAATTGCGTGCTGCGACAAAAATTACTTGCTGTTGCGGCGGCGCGCTGCGCCAAAGCCTGCCAGTGCGACGCCGAGCAGGGCGATCGAGGTTGGCTCCGGTACCGGGGTGCCTTCGAAACGCGCATTGTCGATGGCCATGGCGCCGTTGACGTTGTTTTGCGGATCGATCACGATGCGGTCGAAACCGGACAGGAACTCGACGCCGGCGAAGGAACCGCTACCGCCGCCACCGCCGGTGACGAAAAATTCGCTGCCGACCAGGACATTGCCCAGGTAAGCGAAAATGGTCGTGTTGTCGCCGCCGTTGGTGGTGATATCAACGCCAAAACGGGTTTGCGCGGACGAAAAGAGGAACTCGCCAGCCGGGTAGCCGCTGCTGAAATTGGTCGCGGTCAGGCTCGCCGGCGCGGCGCTGGTCGAGTACGTATTGCCACCTTCCAGATTGACCAGGGTCACGCCAAGCGAGGCGTAGAAATTATTAATCATGCCGCTAGGCGCGGTCTGGAAATCGATGACGGTCGGCGCCACGAAAGCCGACGCGTTGATCGTGGTGGCTTGGGCGCCGGAAGCGAAGGCCAGCAGCAGGGACAGCAGAATCGACGAGGTACGCAGCATGATAAATTCCTGGTGGGTGAATGATGCAGCAACAGAAGCAAGTCCCGTGCCAATCACCTAAGTCCTTGAAATATAATGCAACAAAGATAATCGATCTTACTCAGTGTAAAGAATTCCGACACGCAACGCGAAAAAAAGCCCGCACGGGGCGGGCTTTCGAGATGAACAGATGACTGCTCGTGAAACTTGTTGTTCTTGTTCCGGCATTCCAGCGCACAGGGAAACTCATGCAATTCTGGAATCAAAAAGTTCCAATTAGCAATATATCACAGCGACTACGCGACGCCATACCATATTCGGTGTTTGTGGCAGGAAAGAAACGATTTCGCTGCGGGCTCAGGCCGGATCCAGCCAGGGGTCGGTTTCCGGTTGCGGGAACTTGGCGGCCATGAACTCGACAAAGGTGCGTACCTTGCAGCTGAGCAAGCGCCGGCTCGGATAGACCATATTGATCGACATCGATCCCAGGTGGTGCCCCTCCAGCAATTGCACCAGGCGCCCGCTGGTCAGGTCGTCTTCCAGGGTGAACGAGGAACGGATCATGATCCCCATCCCCGCCAGCGCCGCCTGGCGCAGCACGGCGCCATTGTTCGACACCATGCGGCTGGTGATGGGCACGTCGAGGTGTTCATCGTCCCATTGCACCGGCCAGCTGTGGCGCAGCATGTCGAAGGCGAAATTGAGGCACTGGTGCTCGCTGACATCCATCGGCGTCACCGGCGTGCCGCTGCGCGCCAGGTAGGCCGGCGAGGCGCACAGGACGATGCGCGAGCTGGCCAGCTTGCGCGCGATCATGGTGGCGTCGAACTTTTGGAGACCCAGCAGGATGCCGATATCGTAGCCCTCCTCGACCAGGTCGACCGTGCTGTCGGCCAGGGTCACGTCCAGCGTCACCTCGGGCATGGCCGCGGCGTACAGGGGCAGCAAAGCGGCCAGCTGGGACTGGCCGAAGCCGGTCTGGCAGAAAATGCGCAGCGTGCCGCTGGCCTTGCGCGACGAAGACGAGGCCAGGGCATCGGCGTCGTCGATATCGGTCAGGATCTGCTGCACCCGTTCCAGGTATTGCTTGCCGGTTTCGGTGAGCGACAGCTTGCGCGTGGTGCGGTTCAGCAAACGGGTGCCCAGGTGCGCTTCCAGGTCGGCCAGGTTGCGCGTGACCACCGTGTTCGACATCGCCAGCGCCTGGGCCGCACGGGCAAAGCTGCCCTGCTCCACCACCTTGGCGAACACCCGCATCGATTGCAGCCTGTCCATTTCTACCCCTTTATTATCCCGAATCCAGCAATTATCTATTGCGATTATTCGCCTTTTTCCCGAAAGCCGCAACGTATAGACTTCGTTTCATGGATGAGCAACAACGCTCTTCACCGCCGCAGATTGAAAGCGACGCTTAATCTACTACCAGGAGAAATACCATGAATGCATCCAAACTGTTCGCCGCTGTTGCTGTTTTTGCTGTTGCTGGCTCGACTTTCGCTGCCGACCTGCCCGCCGCCAACGCTGCCGTGACCGCAGCCGCTGCCGCCACCACCGCCGTTTCCGCTGCCGCCAACACCGGCATCGCCGCTGCCAGCCTGAACGTGCCGGCCGTGACCATCACCCGCTCGCTCAACCGCAGCCGCGCCGACGCGCACGCTGAAGCAGTCGAGTTCGTGAAGAACCACAAGACTGCCTTCGCCACCCTGCTCGAGCATTCGAAGAACTAAGCTTGCCCGCGCCAGCAACGCGCCGCCGTCCAGGCGGCGCTTGCCGTTTACCCCCGCGAATTCACCTTTGGGGGCCCGTTTTTGCGCTTCCGTCGGTTTCCGGGAGCGTCCCGGCGCCGCTTGTCCTATTGTTCATGCTCGACCTTCCCTACGAGACGCCATGAAAACAATACTCAAGCTCACCACCCTGTCCGCCGCCATCGCGGTCGGCCTGTTCGCCGCCGGCGCCAGCGGCGCCGCCTCGACCCCGGTCAACACGAGCGAACAGCGCCAGCTCGCCGCGTTCAGGGCAATCGACCTGAGCGGCCCGTACGACGTGGTGATCACGGCCAAGGGCACGCAAGCGCTGACCCTGTCCGGCCCCAGGGATGAACTGGCCGACATCGAAACCCGGGTCAGCGGCGATACCCTGACGATCCGCTCGATCAAGCGCCGCAGCGGCTTCTTCTTTTCCTGGGGCAAAAGCAAGCGCGAGAAGGTCACCATCACCGTCACGGCCGCGGCCCTGGACAGCCTGCGCATGTCGGGCAGCGGCGACGTCCGGCTCGACCAGGTCGGCGGCGAGCAGTTCAGCATCACGGCCACCGGCCCCGGCGACCTGCGCGGCGCCGGCGCGGTGCGCGACCTGCAGCTAACCGCGCGCGGCAGCGGCGACGTCAACCTCGACAGCATGAGCGCCGCCAATGTGCGCCTGACCATGACCGGACCGGGCGACGTCAACCTGTCCAATATCAGCGGCGAATTCACGGCCGACGTGAGCGGCTCGGGCGACCTGGAAGCGAACGGCTTGCGCACCGCGCGCGTGACGACCAATGTGCGCGGCCCCGGCAATGTGACGCTGAACGGCAGCAGCGGCGAATTGCGCGTGACGGCCAGCGGATCGGGCGACGTGCGCGCCTGCCGCCTGGCGGTGGAAGCGGCCACCGCCGTGATGCGCGGCCCGGGCAATGGCTGCGTGGCCGGCAACATCAAGAGTTTCGACGGCGAAGTGCACGGCTCCGGCAACCTGGACGTGCTTGGCCTGCAGGCGCAGAACACGCGCCTGGTCATGACCGGCCCGGGCGACGTGCGCATGGAAGGCAGCAGCGCCATCCTGCACGCGGAACTGTCCGGCTCGGGCGGCCTGCAGGCGCGCAAGCTCAATGTCGGCAACGCCAGCGTCAGCGCGCGCGGCCCCGGCAATGTGCAACTGGCGACCGTCAGCGGCATGCTCGACGCCACCCTGCACGGTTCGGGCGACCTGTCGGCCAGCCTGGCGGCCAAAAGCTTGCAGCTGCGCATGAGCGGCCCCGGCAATGTGCGCCTCGACGGCACGGTCGACAGCGTCAACGCCAGCCTGTCCGGTTCGGGCAGCCTGGAAGGGCGCGCCCTGGTGGCCGGCATGTCCGACATCACGGTGCGCGGTCCGGGCGACGCCGTGGTCAGCGTCAAGCCGACCCCGGCCGACATCAAGAGCGCCATGGCAGGTTCGCCACGCACCGTGCGCTACGACCGCCAGGGCAGCCGCCAGTCGCACTGAAAACCCCCGCTTCGCGCCAGGCGCGGACCGTACCGGTGCAATACCGGTGCCGTCCGCGCCTTGTTTTTTGTCCATCCCGCGCGATTTGCGAAATCAATACCAGATTGGCGCCAAACCAGCACCGCATGAATACCATTTCGCGTTTTTATCAATCCTTTAAAAATCAATGACTTGCCTCGTAAAAAGCCCCCAATCAGCCAATGCCAATTCGGCTTTTTACAATACCACTTAAATACCTGTTGACAAGCTGGTTTGGCAACCATATAGTGCCCTGACTCCCTCGTTAAACCTGCAAAAATATAAACATGATTGAATACCTGATCGGCGTCGATGGCGGCGGAACCGGCACCCGGGTGCGCCTTGCGCGTGCCGATGGCGGCGAGCTGTCGCAAGGCCATAGCGGCCCTTCGGGACTGGCGCACGGCATCGGGCAGGCATGGAACGCGATCGACGACGCCGTGGCCAAGGCCTTCGCCGCGATCGGCGTGGGAAGTCCGGCCATCGGCAGCGCGGCCATCGGCCTGGGACTGGCCGGCGTGCATAACCGCCAGTGGGCCGCGCAGTTCGAACAGGCAAATCCCGGCTACGCGGCGCTGCGCCTGGCCACCGACGGTTTCACCACCCTGATGGGCGCGCACCAGGGCCGGCCCGGCACCATCGTGGCCATCGGCACCGGCAGCGTGGGCCAGGCCTTGCTGGCCGACGGCACCGAACTCGAAGTGGGCGGCTGGGGCTTCCCCGCCGGCGACGAAGCGAGCGGCGGCTGGATCGGCCTGCGCGCGATCAACCATATAGAACAGGTGCTCGACGGGCGCAGGCCGGCCAGCGCTTTCGCCGACGCCCTCATGGCCGCCTGCGGCAAGGAACGCGACGCGGTCCAGGTATGGCTGGCCAGCGCCACCCAGACCAGCTATGCCTCCCTGGCGCCGATCGTGATCGCCCACGCCGGCAGCAACAGCATCGCCCGCGGCTTCCTGGTGGACGCCGGACTGGAAGTGGCCGGCATCGCGCGCGCCCTCGATCCGACGGGCCTGCTGCCACTGGCGCTGTGCGGCGGCCTGGGCGCCCCGCTGCGCGAATTCCTGCCGGCCGAACTACTCGCACGCAGCGTGACCCCGCACGGCGACGCCGCCAGCGGCGCGCTGCGCATGATCGCACAATACATCAAGGGAGAATGACGATGCTCGCGCAGCTCAGTGATTTCAAGCCCGACGCCGGAAGCGTCACACCGCTCTACATGCAGCTGGCGAACAAGCTTTCGTCGGGCATCGCCAGCGGCGACTGGCGCGCCAACGAAGCGCTGCCGTCCGAGCGCATGCTGTCCGACATGCTCGACATCTCGCGCGTCACCGCGCGCAAGGCCATCGACATGCTGTGCGAACGCGGCATGCTCACGCGGCGCCGCGGCTCCGGCACCTACATCACCCCCAAGCTGGAGCAGCCGCTGTCGCGCCTGACCAGTTTTTCGGAAGAGCTGAGCCAGCGCGGCTTCACCGCCGGTTCACGCTGGCTGGAACGCGAGATCGGCATCGCGGCGCCGCTCGAACTGCTGTCGCTGGGACTGTCCCCGAACATGCCTGTGGTGCGCCTGAAGCGCCTGCGCACCGCCGACGACGTGGTCATGGCGATCGAGACCACCACCATTCCCGCACTGCACATGCCCGACCCGCACAGCGTGACCGATTCGCTTTACGGCTATCTTGAAGCGCGCGGCGCCATTCCGATGCGCGCCCTGCAGCACATCCGCGCAGTCAACGCCAGCCCGGAGCAGGCGCGCCTGGCCGGCCTGTCGCCGGGAGCGGCCATGCTGCATATCACCCGTGTCAGCTACCTGGAAAGCGGCGCCGCAGTGGAACTGACCCACTCGTACTGCCGCAGCGACTATTATGAATTCGTTGCGGAGTCACGCCGATGATCGAAGCAATTAACGGCAATATCCTGACGCCCGATGGCTGGATCCACGGCGCGATCAGCTTTGCGCACCGGATCGCCGGCATCGATGGCGGCTCGGTCGATCCCTCGGTCAATGCAGACGACTACATCATTCCCGGCTTTATCGACCTGCATGTGCACGGCGGTGGCGGCCAGGACATCATGCAGGGCGGCGACGCGCCGCACGTGATCGCCGCGATGCACGCTCAGCATGGCACCACCAGCCTGCTGGCCACCACCATGACCGCCCCGCCGCACGAAATTACGGCGGCGCTCAAGGCGATCGGCGCGGCCTGCAAGGAACGCCGCCCCGGTTCGGCGCGCATCCTGGGCGTGCACCTGGAAGGGCCGTACATCAATTCCGGCAAGCTCGGTGCGCAGCCCAATTTTGCGCGCCACGCCACGCTGGCCGAAGTGCAGGGACTGGGCGCCCATGCGCCGATGCGCCTGATCACGGTGGCCCCGGAAATCGCCGGCCACCTGCGCCTGGTGCGCGAACTGTCCGAAGCAGGCATCCGGGTCCAGATCGGCCACACCCTCGGCTCCTACGAGGACGGCGTGGCCGCGCTCGAACATGGCGCTGCCGGCTTCACCCATTTGTTCAACGCCATGACGCCGCTGCACCATCGCGAACCCGGCATGGTTGGCGCCGCGCTGGCGCATGCACAGTACGCGGAACTGATTCCCGACCTGCTGCACGTGCATCCGGGCGCGATCCAGGTGGCCCTGCGCGCCATTCCGCGCCTGTACTGCGTGACCGATTCGACCGCCGCCACCGGCATGCCGGACGGCGAATACATGCTGGGACGCCACCGCGTGCAGAAATGCATGGGCGGCGTGCGCCTGCCCGACGGCACCCTGGCCGGCAGCACCCTGACCATGGACCAGGCGCTGCGCAACCTGGTGGGCCTGGGACTCGAGATCGCCGACGCCTCGCGCCGCGTGTCTACCTATGCCGCCGATTATCTCGGCGAAACCGAACGCGGACGCCTGGCGCCTGGCTGCCATGCAGACATCGTCGTGCTCGACCGCGATTTGAAAATCAAAGCAGTTTATGTAGAAGGAGAATTGGTGTGACCTCGATGATGTTGAAAGAAGCCATATCCGCCGCACAATGCGTCGCCCTGCAGTTGTCCAGCGACGTGGAGCGCTATGCGGAGCTTGGCCGCAAACTGAGGACCACCAGTTTCAATACGGCGCTCACGATCGCACGCGGCAGTTCGGACCATGCCGCCAACTACTGCGCCTACCTGATCATGGCCCGCATGGGCCGCGTGGTGGCATCGCTGCCGATGTCGCTGATCACCCTGAACCGCGCCCCTATCGCCACCCGCGACACGCTGGCGATCTCGATTTCGCAATCGGGCCAGAGCCCGGACGTGGTCGAGCCGATGCGCTACTTCCGCGACGGCGGCGCCACCACCGTGGCGCTGGTCAACGACACCACCTCGCCCCTGGCCTTTGCTGCCGAATGGGCCATGCCGCTGCATGCAGGAAAAGAGCAAAGCGTCGCCGCCACCAAGAGCTTCATCACCAGCCTGGTCGCCGGTGCGCGCCTGGTGGCGCAATGGCAGAACGATCCCGACCTGCTGGAAGGCCTGGCCGCCCTGCCCGAGGCGCTGCGCGCCGCCACCGAAGTGGACTGGTCCGCCGCCATCGACGTGCTGGCCCCGGCCCGCAACATCATGGTCGTCGGGCGCGGCATCAGTTTTCCGATCGCGCTCGAATCGGCGCTCAAGTTCAAGGAAACGTCGGCCCTGCAGGCTGAAGCCTTCAGCGGCGCCGAGATCAAGCATGGCCCGATGGCCCTGATCGAGGAAGGCTATCCGCTGCTGATCTTCGCAACGCGCGGCCCGACCCAGGCCAGCGTGCTGCAGCTGGCGAGCGAAATGCGTACCCGCGGCGCCAAGGTGCTGCTGGCCGCGCCCGCCGACGTGGCCGAACGCGACCTGACGCTGCCGGTTGCGGCCACGCCGGACCTCGACCCTATCGTCGCAGTGCAGGCCTTCTACATCATGGCGGCCAATCTGTCGAAAGCGCGTGGCATGGACCCCGACCGTCCGCGCCACCTGAGCAAAGTCACCAAGACCAACTAAGCGCCGTCGCCATCAATGAACATCAAGCTTCTCCTGATGGCGATCGCCCTGTCGGCGTCAAAGGCCCACGCCGCCGACACGACACTCGAATTCTGGACCTTCAGCATGAAGCCGAAGTTCACGCCCTACTTCGAGTCGGTGGTACGCAACTACGAAGCTGCCAACCCGGGCGTGAAAATCGAATGGATCGACTTTCCGTGGGACGTGATCCAGACCAAGCTGGTGACCCGCATCGTGGCCGGCACCCCGCCCGCGCTGGTCAACCTGAACGTGCCCTGGGCCGACGAATATGCGCGCGACGAATTGCTCACGCCCGTCGACGGCATGCTCAAGGGGTCGCGTTCGACCTACATCGCCAGTACGCTGATTGATCTGACCTTCAAGGGCAAGACCTACGGCTTCCCCATGTACAGCAATGTGGGCGTGGTGGCGTTCAACAAGAATATTTTCAAGGCGGCGGGACTGACGCGCGGCCCCGCCACCTTCGACGAGCAGCTGGCCATGGCGCGCCAAATTGCCCAGCGCACCGGCAAGGCCGGCTATGCGCCGGCACTGTCGAAGATCGACGGCCTGTTCATGTGGCAGGGCCTGCCCGTGATCGACATGGGCCGCGCCGTATTCAATTCGCCGGCCCATGTGGCGCTGGTGCAGAAGCTGGCGGTCACCTACAAGGCCGGCGGCCTGCTCAAGGAAAGCCTGTTCGCCGAAGATAACTTCCCGGCCGTGGTGGACGCCTACAAGGGCGGCCGCCTGGGCATGCTGCTGGCGCCGCCGACAGCCCTGAAACGCATCGAGGCCGACGCGCGCGACGTGTACGCCGTCACCGATGTCGGCCCGGCGCCGCTGGGCCCCACCGGCATCGCCGACGGCGGCTGGCTGATTCATTTCGCCGTGCCCAAGGGTGTCGACGCGAAGCTGCTGCCGGCGATCGGCAAGTTTGCCCTGTACCTGACCGGCGACGCCAACGGGCTCGCGTTCGCAAAACAGGCCAGCGTATTCCCGACCACCGTCAAGGCGGCCGCCGATCCCTTTTTCCTGGCCCTGCCCGCCAATGCCGGCGCCGCCGAAAAGGCCGTGGCCGCGGGCGCCGCATCGATTGCCCATTCGCACACCCTGTACGTGGCCGGCATCGATGACTACGACGAGCTGCGCCGCTCGCTGGTCAAGGCCGTCGAAGCGGGCGTCACCGGCAAGCAGGACGTGGCGCAAGCGCTCGACCAGGCCGCCGCCATCTGGAACAAGAAGCTCGCAAAGCAAAGGCTGCACTGATGAGCACCCGCCGCCAACCATTGCAGGCATGGCTGTTCCTCGCGCCCGCGCTGGCGCTGCTGGCCGTGTTTTCGTTCTGGCCGGTGGCCTTCGGCTCCTTCCTGGCGTTTACCGATTACAGCCTGGTGCGCGAAACCTCGTGGGTGGGGCTGGATAATTTCCGCTACATCTTCGACAACGAGATGTTCGTCACCGGCCTGAAAAATTCGCTGCTGTTCCTGCTGATGGTGCCCTTCGTGCAGATCGGCGCGATCACCCTGGCGGTGCTGGTCAACAACCAGCTGCCCGGCATCGGCTACTTCCGCGCCGCCTTCTACGTGCCGGTGGTGACGACGGTGTCGGTGGTCGGCATCATGTGGGGCTTCATGTTCCACGAACAGGGCACCCTGAACTACGTGTTCCTGCAGCTGAAACTGGCGCACGCGCCGATCGGCTGGCTGACCGACGACACCCTGGCCCTGTTCGCCGTCATGTTCGTCACGCTGTGGCGCGGCCTTGGCTGGTACATGGTGATGTACCTGGCGGCGCTGCAAGCCATACCGAAGGACATGCAGGAAGCGGCCATGCTGGACGGCGCCAACCGCTGGCAGCAGTTCTGGAAGATCACCGTCCCCATGCTGCGTCCGACCATCGCCGTGTGCTCGATCCTGTCGGTGCTGGCCGCGCTCAAGGCTTACCAGGAAGTCGACGTGCTGACCCAGGGCGGGCCGATGAATTCGACCTTCACGGCCCTGTACTACGCCTACGACCAGGGCCTGAAGCACCTCAAGCTGCCGCGCGCGCTGGCCGCCAGCATGGTGGTGTCCGTGATCTGCGTGGCCATCGCGCTGCTCTGCCTGCGCTACCTGAAGCCGAGGCACCGCTGATGCGCACCCTTGGCCATTACCTGATCCTGTGCCTGCTCGCGATCGTGTGCGTGTTCCCGTTCTGGTGGACGCTGGTGACCGCCCTGTCCACCGAGGGCAATGTATTCGAATTCCCGCCCAACTTCTGGCCACGCTCGCCGTCGCTGGAAAACTTTGCGGAAGTATTCCGCGCGATTCCGATCATGTCCTTCTTCAAGAACTCGATCCTGATCGCCGCCTTCACCGTGTTCTGGAAGCTCACCCTGTGCTCGATGGCGGCCTATCCGCTGGCGCGCATGCACTTCCGCGGCCGCAAGCTGGTATTCGGCGTCATCCTGGCCACGCTGGTGCTGCCGTCGGAAGTGAACTTCCTGGTCAACTTCATCACGGTGACCAAACTCTCCCTGGTCGACACCTACACCGGCGTCATCCTGCCGAACGTGGTGACGGCCGTGGCCATCCTGCTGCTCAAGCAAGCCTTCGAGGAAGTGCCGCAAGACCTGATCGACGCCGCGCGCGTGGACGGCGCCTCGGAATGGGTCATCTTCAGCAAGATCATGCTGCCCTTGATCGCCCCCTGGCTGGCCACGGTGGGCATCCTGACCGCGGTCGAAGCCTGGAACGAATATATCTGGCCATCGATCGTGATGAGCAAACCGGACGAATTCCCCCTGTCGGTGGGCGTGCTGTACTTGCGCGGCACCTTCGGCAGCAGCACGCGCGTGATCGCCGCGGGCACGGTCCTGACCATTTTGCCGACCCTGGCAGCATTCCTTTTCACCCAACGATTTTTCATGCGCGGCATGGACGGAGCAGTCAAATGAACGAACTTCAAAAAATCGCCGGTCAACTGATCATGATCCGTTTTCCCGGCACCGAGCTCGATGACGCCACCGCCGATTTCCTGCGCGCGAACAGCGTGGGCGGCGTGTGCCTGTTCCGCGGGAACATGGCCAATGCCGATCAACTGGGCCGCCTGACGGCCAATTTGCGCGCGGCCATGGGCCCGAACGCGCTGATCGCCATCGACCAGGAAGGCGGCGCCGTGGTGCGTTCGACCTGGGTGCCCGCCCCGCCGGCGGCCATGGGCCTGGGCGCGGCCGACGACCTGGAACTGGCGCGCGGCGTCGGCGCCGCAGTGGCGCGCGCCGTGAAGGCGCTCGGCTTCAACTGGAACTTCGCGCCCGTGCTGGACCTGAACAACAATCCGGACAATCCCGTCATCGCCGAACGCTCCTTCGGCGCCGACCCGCAGCGCGCCACCGAACTGGCGACGGCCTGGATGGAAGGCAGCGAATCGGAAGGCGTGGCCTGCTGCGTCAAGCATTTCCCCGGCCATGGCGACACCCACGTCGATTCGCACCGCGACCTGCCGACCGTCGACAAGCCGCTGGCGGAGCTGGAGGCCTTCGAGTTCAAGCCTTTCCGCATGACCGGCAACAAGGCGCCGGCCATCATGACCGCGCACATCGTCTACCCCGCGCTCGACCCGGAATTCCCGGCCACGATGTCGCGCCGCATCCTGCACGACCTGCTGCGCAGCGCATGGGACTACCGCGGCGTCATCATCACCGACGGCATGGACATGCACGCCATCGCCGGCCGCTACGGCGCCGGCCCGGCCGCCGTGCGCGCGCTGGTCGCGGGCGCCGACATGGTCATGGCGCTGGGCACGGCCGAAACGCAAAAGGAAGTCATTGCCGCGATCGTGTCCGCCATCGAATCGGGCGAACTGCCGATGGACGAAGTGAACGCCCGCCTGAAACGCCTGCATGCCCTGGCCACGAAGTATCCGATCAAGCCGCGCGAGTACATGGAAGACGCAGCCGACCGCGTGGTCATGGCGCATGCCTGGCGCCGCTGCCTGACCGCGCGCGGCAATCCGCAACGTCCGGCCGCCGGCAGCAAGATCCGGCTGGTGGTGCGCCAGGACGTGGTCAGCGACGGCGTATCCGAAGCGGGCGTGCCGGCCGCCGTGGTGGCCACTTCCCTGGGCCGCCTGTACGACGTGGACCTGGTCACCTTCGCCGACGCCGACACCTTCGACTGGTCGGCGCTGCCCGCCGACGGCCGCTTCACGATGCTGGCATCGACGTCGCGCCTGCGCTACGGCGCGCATGCACGCAGCACCTGGAAGCCCGACCTGCACCTGGCGCTGTGGAACCCCTACCAGGCGCTCGACATCGACGCGCCAGCGCTCATGACCTACGGCTTCGCCGCGCCCGCGCTGGACGCGGTCGATGCCTGGCTGGCCGGTACGTTGGAAGCAAACGGAAAGTGCCCGGTCCCGGGGTTCGAATAATTCAGACGAAAGTTCTCCATGAAAGACCAGCTCACTCCCGTCCGCAGTCCATCCTTGTGGGTGCCAAGCCTGTACCTGGCCCAGGGACTGCCTTTCTTCGCCGTCATGCTGCTCGCCGGGCAAATGTTGAAGAGCATGGGCATGGACAATATGCAGATCAGTCACTGGACCACATGGATAGGCTTCGCGTGGATCTTCAAGCCGCTCTGGAGTCCATTCATGGAACTGGCGAGCAGCAAGAAGAAGATGGTGGTGCTGTTCGAACTGGCCGGCGGCGTGTGCCTTTTTCTCGTGGCGCTCGCGCTGCATCTGCCTTTCTGGTTTGCCGCCTGCATCGCCATGCTGGCCCTGGTTGCCATTTGCGCGTCAACGCACGACATCGCCTGCGACGGCTTGTATATCGCCAGCCTCAACGAAAAGCGGCAAGCCGAATATGCCGGCTGGACCGGTACGTTTTTCAACGCCGGCCGCTTCATCGCATCCGGTGGCCTGCTCGTGCTTGCCGGCTACCTGGAAAAGACCAGCGGCATTGTCACTGCCTGGACCATCATCTATTCCCTGCTGGGCGCAATGATGATCGTGCTTGGCCTATACAACAGCTGGGCGCTGCCACAAGCAAAAAACGTGATCACCACCGGCACCAACGCAGCGAGCATCGCCTTGACGCTCAAGGAAGTCATTGTCGAGTACTTCAAGAAGCCCGGGATCTGGGTTGCGGTACTGTTCATCATCCTTTTCCGGGCCGGCGAAGCGCAGATCCAGACCATCGGCCCGCTCTTCCTGCGTGAAGCGCGCGAGCTCGGTGGCCTTGGCCTGTCGACCACGGAAGTCGGCGCTGTCTACGGCACCATCGGTACGATTGCCTTCATTGTCGGCAGTATCGCCGGCGGCTACTTTACATCCTGGCTCGGCCTGCGACGCGCCATCCTGCCTCTCATCCTGGCGGTGAACCTGCCCAATGCCGTTTTCTACTACCTGTCGGTGGCATTGCCGACCGACCTGATGGTCATCGGCGCAGCATTGAGCATCGAGATGTTCGGCTACGGATTCGGCTTCGTCGGCCTGATCCTGTACATGATGCAGGTGGTCGCGCCCGGCAAGTACCAAACCGCGCACTACGCCTTGTCAACCGGCATCATGCAGCTAGGTTTCGCGCTGTTCAAATATTACAGCGGCGATGTCCAGCACGCCCTCGGTTACCAGCAATTCTTCCTGTGGGTCCTCGCCTGCGCGATCCCGGTAGCGATCATGTCGCAGTTGATTCCCATGACGGCCAGCCAGAAGAACGCAGCGCCGGCCGGCGCGGCCGCGGCCTGAACATGGCCAGTATCACGCTGCGGAACATCGCCAAGCGCTACGACGACGGCAAGGCCGTCGTCCATGGCATCGACCTTGACATCCGCGACGGCGAGTTCATCGTCTTCGTGGGCCCTTCCGGCTGCGGCAAGTCGACCCTGCTGCGCATGATCGCGGGCCTGGAAGACATCAGCGGCGGCGAGCTGCATATCGGCGACAGGCTGGCCAACGCCATCGCGCCGGCGCAGCGCGGGCTGGCCATGGTGTTCCAGTCGTATGCGCTGTACCCGCACATGACGGTGTTCGAGAACATGGCCTTTTCGCTGCGCTTGGCGGGCCACAAGGGCGCGGCCCTGAGTGAGGCTGTCGGGCGCGCTGCGGCCATCCTGCAGATCACCGACCTCCTGCAGCGCAAACCAAAGGAACTGTCGGGCGGCCAGCGCCAGCGCGTGGCGATCGGGCGCGCCATCGTGCGCAAGCCCGAAGTGTTCCTGTTCGACGAACCGCTGTCGAACCTGGACGCCAGCCTGCGCGTGCAGATGCGCGTCGAGCTGTCGCGCCTGCACCGGGAACTGGGCGCCACCATGGTCTATGTGACGCACGACCAGGTCGAAGCGATGACCCTGGGCGAGCGCATCGTCGTCATCAACGGCGGGCGCATCGAACAGGTGGGAACCCCGCACGCGCTGTACAACCATCCCGGCAACCTGTTCGTGGCCGGTTTCCTCGGTGCGCCCAAGATGAACTTCATGGCCGGCGAAGTGGCCGCGGCCGGCGCCGGCATGCTGGCCGTGCGCCTTGCCGGCGGCGCGCTGATCGAGACCCTGGCGGACGGCAGCCGCGCCGCCGTGGGCGACAAGGTCACGCTGGGCGTGCGGGCCGAACACATGCAGATCACCCGGGACGACGGCCCCAACCAGGTCACGGTGCAGGTGGGCCATGTGGAATACCTGGGCGACCAGACCATCGCCTACACCAGCATGCCCGGGGACCCGGCGCTGATCGCGGTGCGCCAGAACCATGACGGCCAGCCCCTGCACGCGGGCGACACTTTGCGCGTGCATTTGCCGGCCGGCCACTGCCATGTGTTCGACGCCGCCGGCGCCGCATTTTTACACTCCGTTACCATTGAGCGCCGCAAACACGGCAGCTAAATAGAGTTTATGTGACAATATGCCCTTCGTCCCGGGTCGGGTGTCGCTTCGGGGTTTGCGTATTGCACAACACATGTCCACTAATTGCCGGGTTCGCGCGTTAAGACGTGCATCTGGCCTCATGTCATTAAAGGATTGTCCATGTCCCATTTCCGTCTCGCTCGTATCAGCCTGATCCTGGCCGCCATCGGCCTGAACGCCACGCCAGCCCTGCTCAGCAGCGCCCATGCGCAAGCCAAGCCGGATCCCGCGGCAGAAGCGGCGGCGGCTGCCAAGGCGAAGGAAAATTACGTTCGTCCAGAAATGTTCAAGCTGATCGATTCGGCGAAGAATTCGGAATTGATGGCACAGAAAAACTTTGCGCAGGTCAAAGCAAACCTGGCGGCAGCCGAGTTGATTCCTAACCGCACCCCGTTCGAGAATTACATCATCGAACATACGCGCTACGTGGTGGCAGTGCGGACCGAAGACGACGCAACGGCCAGGAAATCGGCCGAGGCCCTGCTGGCGACCGGCCGCCTCGACAAGAAAGCGTCCAGCGAACTCGTGCTCAACCTGGGCACCTACCAGTTCAAGGCCAAGGAATACGCAGCCGCCGCGGCAACCTTCAAACGCTACCAGGCAGAGAGCGACACGCCGGCCAAGGCCACCGACTTGCTGGCACGTTCCCACTTCTTCAACAAGGACTATGCCGCCGCCAACGCCCTGATCGTGCCGATGGTCGCCGAAGCGGAGGCTGCCGGAAAAGCGCCCGACCAGGTGCAATTGCGCCTGATGACCGAAGGCGAGCGGCTCTTGAAGAACACGCCAGCTTTCCTGGCCGGCCTGGAAAAACTGGTGACCTATTATCCAAGTACCGAAACGTGGGCGCAGCTGTTGAGCCGCCTGCACAACAAGCCGGGCCTGGATGATCGCTTGCGCCTGGATATCTTCCGCCTGGAAATGAACGTGCAAGATGAAATGCAGGCAGTCGAGTACATTGAAATGGCAGAACTGGCGCTGATGAAAGGCTTCCCTTCCGAAGCGAAAAAGGCCATGGATGCGGGCTATGCGAATTCGGTGCTGGTCAAGGATGAAGGCGCCGCCAAGCACAAGCTGGTGCGCGACAGGGTCAACAAGGCCGCAGCCGAAGAAGTCAAGACCATCGCCAGCCAGGATGCGAGCGTCCTGAAGGCCAAGGATGGCTTGCCGGTCGAAAAACTGGGCTATGCCTATGTCACCATGGATCAATTCGACAAGGGTATCGAATTGATGGAAAAAGGCCTGGCCAAAGGCGGCTTCAAGAAAGTGGACGATTCCAAGCTGCGCCTGGGCGTGGCCTATGCCAAGGCTGGCCGCAAGGCTGACGCGATCAAGGTGTTCGAAGGCTTGAAAGGCAACGACGGCATGACCGAACTGGCGCGCTACTGGATCATTTACCTGAATGGCGCCAAAGGCGCCGCGCCGGCAGCCGGCAAGTAATTCCTGCGGCAAGGCAGGCAGGGCGGGATCCGGCGCAGGCCGGTCCCGCCTTTTTCTTTATTGGCCGATCGACTCGGCGAAGGCCTTGTTGTAGGCTCCCGCAGGGACCGGCAAGGTGCTGCAGACGGGACTGGCGCCCGTCACCGGCGTCGCGCACGGCGTGTCGCGGTCCAGCGACCAGTAATGCAGGCCGGCCAGCTTCATCGTGCGCGCTGAGCGTCCCAGCAGGCGCGCGTCGTCCAGCGTGAATACATTCGACACCACATCGTTCACGCCGATCATGGCGGTCAGCGCGATCTGCCGGTAGGGAATCTTGTACTTCGCATGCACATTGCGCGCTGCCTGGATCGCCGACTTGCCCATGTCGCAGTTGCCAGCCTTGTTCAACACGCAGTTCTTGCGTTCACCCGGTCCGTAATCCATCACCATCAGGTTGAAAATGGCGTCGCGCAGGCCATGGCGCCGCACCGCGTCCAGCACCTTTTCGCCCTGCTTGTTCAGGCTGCCCAGGCTGCCGTCGGAGGCGGCATGGGTCGCGATGGTGAAGCTGTAGCGCAGCTGCGGGCGCTTCTGCTGCGCCACCTTGATGCGCGCGATCAGCGAATCGACCTGCGCGGGGGTCTGCTCCGCCTCGATATCGAAATCGAGTCCGATCAGGTGCTTCGATTCATAGCGGCTGATGAAGCGTTCCATGCCGTCGTCGGTGGCGCAGGTGAACACGCCGCCCTGCCCGCCCGTCGACACCAGGTAAGCGACGCCGGCCCGGTCGAACGCCGCCACGTTGGCGCCGGCGATGTCCTGCGCGCTTTCGTCGCCCCATGCCTCGTCGCCGCATTCGCCGGTGGCGAAAGCCCAGGTCAGCGCGCCCGGCCCCACGGTGCGCTTGCCATCGACGATGTAGGCGGATTTTTCCAGCGTCAGCGCATGGCTGCCGTTCTTCCACATGGCCAGGTGCTTGTAGGGACCGTAGATGAAACGCGGCGCATCGGCGGCTTGCGCGGAACCGGCGGCCACCAGCATGGCGATCAACAGGGTATTGAATTTGAACATGGCATGGCCCGGAAAAAACCCGCCGCGGCCTTCATGGCCACGGCGGGAAAGGTGAGACACTCACAGGGATCGACACATTACCACTTTAAAACCAATCCAATGCCAATATACCTGTCTTAAAATACCAATTGTGCTTTTATTTTGCGAGGCAAGCGCGGCCCCGACGAAGGCGCCGGCCAAGTGGTATGCCCCGCAGCGCCCGGCCGGAAGCGCATCCAAGGGCATTGCGCCGAAGTTGGTCTTTTTTTGGTATTATCGATGGCAGAGAATGTGTCGTCGCGCTAGTGTGGCAAACACGCACCAATTTTCCGAATAAGGGCGTACCGGTATGAGCTCACTGGCGAACATCATGCAAAACCTGGTCAGCAGCAGCAGTTTGCCGCTGTACCAGCAGCTTCAGCGCGCCTTGCGCGAAGCCATCGACAAACGGGTTTTCGAGCCCGACGAAGCGCTGCCGGCCGAACGCCAGCTGGCCACCGACCTGTCCATTTCCCGGATCACGGTGCGCAAGGCCATCGATGGCCTGGTCGAGGAAGGCTTGCTGGTCAAGCGGCCCGGCTCGGGCAATTTCATCAATGCCCGGATTGAAAAGAATTTCGCCAAGCTGACCTCGTTTTCCGAGGACATGCGGGCCCGCGGCCGCACCCCGCGCAGCGTCTGGATCAAGCGTTCGGAAGGCACGGTCACCCCGGAAGAAGCGCTGCGGCTGCGGCTCTCGCCCGGCGCGGCGGTGTACCGCTTCAATCGTATCCGTTATGCCGATGAAATTCCCATGTGCCTGGAATACGCGACCATCGTGGCGTCCTGCCTGCCTGGCCTGGACAGCGTGGGGATCTCGATGTACGAAGCGCTGGAAGCGGGCGGCAACCGGCCGGCGCGCGCCCTGCAGCGCCTGTCGGCGATCGTGCTCAACGAGGAACAGGCCAAGCTGCTGCAATCGAAAGCGGGCGATGCCGGCCTGTGCGTGGAGCGGCTGGGATTCCTGCACGACGGGCGCGCGGTGGAATTTTGCCGCTCCTTCTTCCGCGGCGACATGTACGACTTCGTCGCGGAACTGAGCGCTTCCTAAGGCGCCCCTTAGCCGACCGCGGACAGGAAGGACGACGCGCCTTTCGGGCTGGCCGCCATCTCGCCCAGCACCTCGGCCTGGCTGCGGAAATTCAATGCGCAGCGGCGCAGGAATTCCTTCATCTCGGTGCGCTGGCGCGCGAATGCCGCGGCATCGCTGACGCTGGCCGGCGCCACATCCGGGAACACGCCCATCCCGCTCATCAGCGCATACCACGACGCCACCGGATAGTAGCGCTCGATATCCTGGCGCACGATCTCGGCCGAAAAATCCTTGGCCTGCAGCCAGGTTCCGAACAGGCTCTTGAGCGAATCGGACACCCCGTCCAGCCCTGCCGCATTGTCGCGCCAGTACGCGGTATCGGTCCGCGTATTGGTCTTGAAGTGGGCCACGATGTAGTCGCGGTGGCCATCGAAGAAGCCGTTGATTTCCTTGTTGTAGGTGGCGCGCGCGCCGTCGCCGTAGTCACCCTTTTCCAGGAACAGGGCGAAGATCGCCACCGTCATCTGGGTCAGGTACAGGGCGGTCGCCTCGAGCGGCTCCAGGAAGCCTTGCGACAGGCCCACCGCCACCACGTTGCGGTTCCAGTGCTGCTCCACGCGGCCGATCTTCATCTTCAGGTGGCGCGCCTGCACGTCGGAATCGAGCATGCCCAGCTTGGTGCGCAACTCGGTTTCGGCCTGGTCCGGCGTGCAGTGGCGCGAGCTGTACACATAGCCATTGCCGATGCGGTTGGTCAGGGGAATGGTCCACGCCCAGCCGTTCTGCATCGCGGTCGAGATGGTTTGCGGCTCGGTCGGGCCGTTCAAGGGGGTGGGCATGGCGACGGCGGCATCGTTGAACAGCTGCTTGCCGTAGCTCATGAACGGCGTGTGCAGGGTCTTGTCGATCAGCAGCGCGGAAAAACCCGAGCAGTCCACGAACAGGTCCGCTGCTATGGTCTCGCCTTCGCGCGTGTGCACGGCCGCGATATCGCCGTCCGGCGTCAGGCTGGCATGGGTGACGTGGCAGACGTGGTAGCGCACGCCGCGCTCGACCGCCTTCTTGTGCATGAACTTGCCGACCAGGGCGGCGTCGAAATGGTAGCCATAGGTGGCCGTGAAGGGGAAATTCTCGCCGGCGATGGGCGCCAGCTTGTTCTTGACCAGGTAAGACGACAGGAAATAGTCGCCCGGATTGGCCGGGGCATCGGCGCCATTCAGGCGCGCCTGCACATTGCCCATGAAGACAGGCTGGGTCAGCTTGTCGACCATGGTGGAAAACTGGTGGAAATAACTGGTAAAGCCGGGCTTGGTCGACCAGCCCGCGAAGGTGATGCCGCTCTTGTAGGTGGCATTGCACTCTGGCATCCATTCGCTCTCGCCGATGTTCAGCGAGTCGAAGAAGCGCTTCAGTGCCGGGGTCGAGCCTTCGCCCACGCCGATGATGCCCACGGTGGGCGATTCGAGCACGGTCACTTGCATGCCCTTGCCGGCCATGGTGTCGGCCAGGATCAAGGCGCTCATCCAGCCGGCGGTGCCGCCGCCCACGATCACGATTTTCTTGATGTCAGATACATTTTTCATGGCTGCCTTGTGCGTGGCGTAAAAGGTCAAAAAACGGGGCCGTACCGCGCCCCGTTCTGGTCTTGCTGGCGCAATGCCTGCTGCTTACATCTTGCCGTTGAGCGTGATGAAGAACTGGCGGCCGTTCTTGTACAGCGAACCTGGCAAGGCTTGCGCACCCGGACGCTTGATGACCGAACGGTGCATCGGGTTGTTCAAGTCCTTGCCATCGATCGACAGGCTCAGGGTGTCGCTGATCTTATACGAGATCGTTGCCGACAGGGTTCCCACGTCCGCCTGGTACTGCGCGGTGTTGCGGCTGAAGCCATTCAGGAAGTCCGAACGCCAGCTGTAGCCCACACGTGCGCCGAACTTGGCGTTCTCGAAGAAGGCGCCCAGGTTGTAGGCGTTCTTCGAAGCACCGATCATGGTGCAATCGGCGAAGGTGGCGGCGCCGCAAGCCGAGCCGGCTTTCTTGCCCGTTTCGATGGCGTCGGTGTAGGTGTAGTTGGCGTTGAAGCCGAACCCGCCCGGCAGCGTCTGTATGTAGTTCAGCTCGATACCCTTGACCTTGGCCGAGGAGTTGATCGGCGAGCTGGTGTTGTACAGGGTGTTGCTGCGCGTTTGCTGGTTGTAATAGATGCCCGAGCTGGCGCCGTACGATACATAGCCGTCGATGTCCGAGTAGAACACGTTGGCGCCCAGCAGGGATTGATTCGCGAAGTACCATTCCACGCCGACGTCGAAGTTGTCGGACGTGATAGGCGCCAGGTTGGGATTGCCCGTGGTGCCGGTGCGCTGCTGGTCACGCAAGTCGATGCCGGCCATGGCGCCCAGTTCAGGACGCGCCATGGTGCGCGACAGGCCCGAACGCAGGACCAGGTCCTTGGCGATTTCGTAGCGCAGGTTGGCGCTAGGCAGGACGTCGCTGTACGAGTTGCTGTAGTTGCGCGGCTCGAAGGTGCCCGACGGACCCATCTCGTACTTCATCACGTCTTCCTTGGTGCGGGCAATACGCACACCAACGTTACCGGTCAGGCCATTGTCGTTATTGAAGTCGGCCTGCACGTACGCGGACGTGGTTGGCTCGTCGATATCGAACTCGGCCTGGCTGCGGCGGGTGGTGAAGGCGGTGTACTGCTTGACCCAGTTGTTGACCGCTTCCTGGCTGAAGGTCCAGTAATCCTTGCCGTTGCCTTGCACGTCGGACAGGTGGCCAGGGAAGGTGGTCAGCCCGCCGCGCGGCAGGTTGGCCGGGTTATCCATGCCTGGCAGTGGCGAATTGTCGATCACGGTCAGGCTGCGGGTGTGCTTGGCGCCGCGCACGCCCACTTTCAGGTTGCGCATGAAGCCGTCCATGGACATGTCCAGGTCGAGCTGGGCATAGGTTTCCTTGTCGTTCGAGGTCACGTGCGAACCGAAGGTGCCCGGCACGCCGCCGTAGCCGCCGCCGATGGCGTGCACGGCGCTGTTCTGGGTGACGTAGGTGATCGGCTTGTCGGCACCGTTGAACTGGTAGCTCATCGAACCGAACGGCAACGGATTGGAGAGCGCGCCGCTTTCGGTATTGCCGCGGCCCTTGGTGACGCCGGCGTTGCCGCTCAGTGTCATCGACTCGTTCAGGCGGTATTTGCCGTCGACGTTGAAGAATTGCGACTGGCTCTCGGCCACGGGACGGGCAAAGATTTCCTGGATCGAGTTCGACATGTCGGCGCACAGGGCACCGCAGTTGGCCGGCACGGTGGCCGACACCGAGGTGATGACGCCGTTGCTGACTGCGCCGGTAATGTTCGCTGCCGGGAAGTTGGCGGCGGTCCACGAGTTGCCCAGGAAGCGGCCCATGGTTTGCATGAAGTTGTGGTTGACGTTAGGCGCATCCATTTTCGAATGGAAGGCGGTCACGTCGAAGGTCAGGTCCTTGGAAGGCTTGAATTGCAGGTCGATCAGGGCGCCGTTGCGGGTACGTTCCTGTTCGAACCAGGCGGTGCCGCCCAGGTAGTTGACGATGGCGCCGGCCGAGCCGGGGATGGCGTTGGCGATCGGCGAACCTGCTTCGACCGGGTCGTACCAGATCGAGTTTTCCTGGGCCACGCGGCTCAGGTGGCGCTTCTGGTGGAAAGCCTGGACCAGCACGCCGAAGGTGCTCGCTTCATTGCGCCATGCCACCAGGCCGGAGAGTTGCGGATCGGTTTTCTTGGCATATTCGGAATGCATGACGCCGACCGATGCCTGTGCGGTCATCTGTTTCTTGCGCAGCAGGTCGAGCGGCTTGCGGGTCTGGATATCGACCAGGCCCATGGCGCCGCCGTCGATCAGGCTCGCTTGCGAACCTTTGTAGACCATCACGCGGCCGATCAGTTCGGACGGGAACAGGGTGAAGCTGACCGAGCGGCCGCCACCGATGATATTGTCGGCGAACCAGTCGCCGGACGATACCGAGTGGCCGTTCAGGGTGGTCAGGGTCAGGGCCGACGGCGTGCCGCGCAGGGCGATACGGTCATTCTCGCCGAAGCTGCCTTCCGAACCGCCTGCTGCCGCCACGCTGACGCCGGAAATGCGCTGCAGCGAGTCGGCGATATTCTTGTCTGCCAGCTTGCCCACGTCTTCGGCGGTGATCACCTCCACGTAGGTGTCGGCATTGCGCTTCTGGTTGATCGATTCCTGCATCGATGCACGGATACCGGTCACGACGACGACCTGTTCTTCCGGTTTGTCCGTCGACTGCGCCATGGCTGGCATGGACAGGCTCAGGACCAGCATGGCCGCGGCTGCCGCCACTGGCTTCATGGTTGCCCGATTATTCATTTCCGATTGCTTGCGCTTCATTACTTCCCCCTTGTTTTGGCTTCTTACGTCGCCAGTTGGCGTTGATATGCTCGTCGTTGTGTTTCCGGACCCTTACCTCTATAAAACCAATCTAACGCCAATATACAGCTTTTTAATACCAGAACACTACCAATTTCGATAATTTTTTGGTATGTATAGGGTAAAAACGGCAAGCAAGGGCCCGCCAACTGGAAGTGGTCTTGTCGGGTGGTCCGATCCGGGGTGCCACCTAAGGGCAAGAATGGGCTAGTGGTCTTTTGCTGGTATTAGACGGGCGCGGAAACAACACCGTTGCAAATGCGCACAGATGGTGCACGGCGGGAGTGAAAAGAAGGATTGGTATGCATGGCGGTCTGGCATTTGATGCCATGCCGGCGCGAAAACCACATCGCCCTCGCGCCAAGGCGACTCGGCGGGGGCGATGTCGGGTTTGTTGAAGTGGTGTCTTGCTTGCGGCCTTGCTAGATGGCGGTAAGACCACCATCAACCGCCAGCTGGTGCCCGGTCACGAAGGAACTCTTGTCCGAGCACAGCCAGAGCGCCGCATTGGCGATTTCGGCAGCCTCGCCGAAGCGCCCCATCGGGTGCACATTGCGCAGCTTTTTCTCGCGCTGCGGTTCGCGCTCCAGGGCACGCGCCATCATGGCGGTATTGATCACGCCCGGGCACACGCTGTTGATCCGGATGCCGGAGCGCGCATACTCGGCCGCCGCGGTCTTGGTCATCCCCACCACCGCGTGCTTGCTGGCGGCGTAGATCGGCTGCGTGGGCGCGCCGACCAGACCAGCGACCGAAGCGGTATTGACGATGGCGCCCCCGCCTTCCTGCTTGAGCATCTGGCGGATTTCGTACTTCATGCACAGCCAGGCGCCCTTGACGTTGACGTTCATGATGCGGTCGAACAAGGCTTCGTCGGCATCGGCCAGCGGCAAATGCTCTTCCTCGATGCCCGCATTGTTGAACGCGCAGTCAAGCCGGCCGTAATAGGACACGGTCTTGTCGACCAGGGCCTCCACTTCCGCCGCGCGCGTGACATTGCATTGCACGAACAACGCCTTGCCGCCCTGCTCCACGATCATGGCCGCCGTCGCATGGCCGCCGTCGACCGAGGTGTCGGCCACGACGACGCAGGCGCCTGCCTTGCCGAACGCCAGCGCCGCCGCGCGGCCGATGCCGCCTGCCGCGCCCGTTACCAGCACAACCTTGCCCTCGAACGAGGTATCTTTCTGCTTGATTTCCCTGATCACGATCTTACGCCTCTCCAAAATTGCAAAAGTGCAGTTTTTGCTGCCCTACAGCAACATAGTAGCGTAAATATTTTTAGCTCGCTAGCAAGACTCACTGCCAAACGCGCTTTTCGTGTGCCAGTTGCTACAGATCAGGTAGCGGGGTCGGGCAGGAAGCAGGCGTCGATGATTTGCAAGTCGTTATCCTTGGCAAAATCGCGCACGAAGTGGAAAGCCAGGGGTTCGATCTTTTGCAGCTCGTTATTGACCACCACGGCTTTGACACCGTTCAGGATGGTCGGGCGCACATAGGGGGAAAACTGCAGGTGGGCATTGGGCCCGCCCGAACCTTCGGGCCTGAAACAGGACATCACGCCGCACAGGCGCTCGGCCCAGTCGCTGGGCCGGAACTGCCTGCCATCGCTGGTCAGGCCAAGAATGAAAAACTCGTTTGCGAGCTTCTTCTTGTGATCGGGTGACTCGGCCATGGCGACATGAGGGAAAGTGCGGGGAGCCAGTATTATATCTTATAGAAGACCAAGGGTAGCGACTTAGCCCAGCCAGACCGCGCCGGACAGCAATAACAGCAACATCATCCATAGTAGCAGCGCACGCCAGACCAGGCCGACCGTGCTTTGCAGGGCGCGCGCATTCGGCTCTTCACCCGGCATGATTTCGGCTTCGCTGTCGGTCGAATCGACCGTGGCCGCATCCGGCGGCAGCACCTTCGATGCATTTTCGTTCGGCGTGCCCAGGCGTACGCCCATGGCGCCGCCGCCGGCCGCGAGAATGATGCCGCGCGCTTCGTCGCTCCAGCGATGGGCGAAATTGCGCCAGGCGTAGACGGCGTCTTCGAAGTTGCCGACCACGGCGAAGGCGATCGCGGTCAGGCGCACCGGCAGCCAGTCGATCCAGTAGAAAGCCCTGGCGGCGAACTGGCCGAAGGCTTCGTTTTTCATGTGTTCCGGTTCATTCCAGGCGCGCGCCAGGTATTCGGACACGCGGTACATCACGGCGCCGGCGGGCCCGAGCGGCATCAGGAACCAGAAGAACACGCCGAACACATTGCGGTGGGTGGTCACCAGCGACTTTTCCACCGCGATACGGGCGATCTCGGTCGTTTCCATGCCCACGGTGTCCAGGCGCGTCCATTCGGCCAGCAAACGCCGTGCGCTGGCATCGTCGCCGGCCGACAGGGCAATCTGGATCGAGGTGAAATAATGGCTGTAATGGCGGAAGCCCAGGGTCAGGTAGACGATCAGCACGTTCCAGGCGAAAGCGGCGAAAATCCAGTCGTAGCGCAGCAGCGACCAGTAAATGAGGGCGGTGGGCAGCATCAGGCCGCCCATCATCAGCAGCCAGCCCATGCGGCCGTTGGCGGCGTCGCCGGCGTTGAACCAGCCTTCCATGCGCATGGCGAAACTCTTTATCTCTGCGTAGATGAGATTGTCGGCCCGCAGGGGCTTGAGTTGCTCGATCAACAGCGCGCAGAGAATGGAGAGAAATGTCATCGAACGTCCTTTTGAAATAGTGCAATACCGCTTTGCCCGCTACGATAACGCAGAGACCGGGCAGAATCAAACTTATTAGGCCCGCAGGAAATGGAATAAATTGCGCAGCATGCCGGCCGTGGCGCCCCAAATGAAGAAGCGCTCGAAGGGCATGGCATAGAAACTACGCTTGCCCGCCCCTTCCGGCAAGTCGACACTGAGGCGGCGATGGTTGCCGGCATCCATCAGGAATTGCAGCGGCACCTCGAAAATCTCGGCCACTTCATTGGTGTCGGGCGTGAGCTCGAACGGCGGCAGGATCAGGCCCACCACCGGGGTCACGCGGTAGCCGGTGCCGGTCACGTAATCGGGCAAGATGCCGATGATTTCCACGTGCCTGCGGTCCAGGCCGATTTCTTCTTCCGTTTCGCGCAGGGCGGTGTCGATCGGCGAGGCGTCATAGTCTTCGGCGCGCCCGCCCGGAAAGCTGATCTGGCCGGCGTGGTCGGTCAGGTGGGCCGTGCGCTGGGTCAGCAGCATCGACAGGCCGTGCTCGCGCTGCACCAGGGGGATCAGCACCGATGCCGCGGTCGTGGCGGCACGGCGCACGAAGGACTCTTCCGCGAGCTCCGGCTGCCACTGCGGCGGGTTGGCGAAGCGCGCGCGCAGCCAGTCGGCGACCATGCGCTCGGGATGCAGGGCGCCCTCGCTGGCAATCGCGTCGATGGGTAGTTGTTCCGGATCGAAAGGAATCTTGGCCAAAAAAACTTATCCTATAAACAAAAAAAGGCATCCGGGGACGGATGCCTTTCTCGCAACACAGCCGCTATTATTTCGCAGCAGCGGTGGAGGCGCGACGGTTTGGCAGTTTTTCTTTGATACGTGCCGATTTACCCGAACGCTCACGCAGGTAGTACAGCTTGGCGCGGCGAACATCACCACGACGCTTGACTTCGATCGAAGCGATCAGCGGGGAATACAGCTGGAACGTACGCTCGACGCCTTCGCCGGACGAGATCTTGCGAACGATGAAGTTCGAGTTCAGGCCACGGTTACGACGGGAGATCACGACGCCTTCGTATGCCTGGGCGCGCTTGCGGGTGCCTTCGACGACGTTGACGTTGACGATGACGGTATCGCCTGGTGCGAAGTCAGGAATAGTCTTGCCCAGACGGGCAATTTCTTCTTGCTCAAGTTGTTGAATCAAGTTCATTTTTATAACTCCATTAACCATCGTGCTGGCACCCCGGCGAAACTGCACTATTTGTTGTGCGACTTCCAGTTTCGACGAGCCCAGTATAGGATGGGGTATTAAGAAACTCGGACAACATGTCCGGGTTCGGCACTGCAGCAGGTTTACAAACCTGCCAAAAACTTTTCGTCCGACTTGCTGAGCAAACCAGCGCTGCGCGCTTTCAACAGCAAATCCGGGCGTTTCTTCATGGTCGCTTCGAGCATGCGCTCGCGCCGCCATTTGACGATCTCTGCGTGGTTGCCGCCCATCAGCACCGGCGGTACCGCCACGCCATCATACGTATCGGGCCGCGTGTAATGCGGCGAATCGAGCAAGCCGTTGACGAAACTGTCTTCGACCGCCGACGCGTCGTCGTTCAGTACGCCCGGCAATTGCCGCACCACCGCATCCATCAAGGCCATCGCCGGCAATTCGCCGCCGGAGAGCACGAAATCGCCAAGGCTGATTTCCTCATCCACGCAGCGGTCCAGCAAGCGCTGGTCGACCGCTTCGTAGCGTCCGCACAGTAATACCAGGCCCGGCTCGTCCTTCAGCTGCATGACCCGCTCATGGGTCAGCGGCTTGCCCTGCGGGGACATGAACACCACCCGCGGAATCGGCAGTTCCAGCATCACCTGGCGCTGCTTGGCGGCGCCGATGGCAGCTTCGAGCGGCTTGGCCAGCATCACCATCCCCGGTCCGCCGCCGTAGGGGCGGTCGTCGACGGTGCGATGATTGTCGGTCGTGAAATCACGCGGATTCCAGTGCGACAAGCCCCAGCGTTTTTGCTCGTAAGCGCGGCGGGTGACACCCGACTGCGTCAGTGCGGCAAACATCTCGGGAAACAAGCTCACGACGTCAAATTGCATCGGGCTCTCGCTTCGTGCTGCGGGCCTTAATAATCCAGGCCCCAGTCCACGGTAATTTTTCTGGCTGCCTGGTCGACAGTCTTGACGAACTGGTCCACAAACGGGATCAGGCGCTCGGGCGCCTTGTCAACCGCGCGGTCCGGCGTCCCGGCATCAGGCACGGGCGTAATGCGCAAAATCGATTGCGCGCCGTTGTGCATCATGTCGGTGACCTGTCCCAAGGCTTCGCCCTGCAGGTTCGTAACATCCAGCCCGATCAGATCGGACCAGTAAAATTCATCGGCCGGCAGTTGCGGAAACAGGCTGCGCGGGATCGATACAGCAGCGCCCTTGAGCGCCTCCGCAGCATCCCGCCCGAGCGTGTCCGCCAACTGGGCCACGACGTCGCCGCCGTGCATTTTCGCGGTCCGTACTTGTACGGAGCGCAGGCCGGGTTTATTCAGCCACCAGGTTTTCACGCTCAGCAGCGCGTCCGCATCGTCCGAAAACGGGGTGACCCGAATCGAACCGGTGACCCCGAAAGGGCCGGACACATACCCGACTTGCGTCAGGTCGTCGGGGGCTTGCACCCCGTCTGCTGCAATCACGCTCAAACCCGGACCAGACTTAGGCTGCTGGCTGCGAAGCGACCAGGCGTGCTACGGTTGGCGACAGTTGTGCGCCAACGCCTTGCCAGTAAGCCAGACGGTCTGCAGTGATACGCAGGCCAACTTCGGCACCGGCTGCCATCGGGTTGTAGAAACCGATGCGCTCGATGAAGCGGCCATCGCGGCGATTGCGCGAGTCCGTTGCAACGATGTTGAAGAATGGGCGCTTCTTGGCGCCTCCACGTGCTAAACGAATAACGACCATAATAATTCCAAAAAGTTGTGCTGGGCGGAAAAAGCCGACAATTATAGCGCGCAATGCCGCGCAGCAGCAAGCGTTAATGACAACAGGGCGCGCAATCGGGCGAATCGAGCATTATCGCTTATTTCGGGCCCGGCCGCCATGCGATCTCGGTGAATAAGCCGGGAAAAAGGATGCTTCAGGCCCGAATTTGACCGATACTGCCACCTTTATTGCTTTTGAACTCACTCCCATGACCACGCCGCATAAAAACAAAGCCTTCGCCGCCCTCCTCGCCACCACCCTGGGCGGCATAGGCATCCACCGCTTCTACCTGCGCGGCACGCTCGACAAGCTGGGCCTGATGCATGTGTGCAGCCTGCCGATCGCCGGCCTGGTGATCGGACTGGCGCCGCAGGCGGACGTGTTCTACAAGCTGCTGCCCATCCTGGTGTCCTATGTGATCGGCTTCCTGGAGTCGCTGGTGCTGGGCGTGATGTCGGATGAAAAGTTCGATGCGGCCTTCAATGCCGCATCGGGCCGCAAGTCGAACTCGACCTGGGTACTGGCAGTGCTGCTGGTGGCGACCATGCTTGTTGGCACGGTCGCCCTGATCTTCACCATGTCGCGCCTGTTCGACTTGCTCTACACGGGCGGCGCCTACGGCTGATCGTTATCGGGCGTGGCGCTTGCTGGCCACGTCCTCGCGGGTGCGCGCCTGGCGGCTTTCCACCGTTTCCACGCGCATGGCCGACTGCCTGGCCCCATTGGCCAGGATAGTGCCCTGCGTGAGGTTCGCTTCCCAGCTCACGCCCACCCGCATCTGCAGCGGCGCCGGCAGGGAATCGACCGCGCCCGCATCGACCCACGGTGCGATCCGCGCCAGCACCTGGCGGATGCGCGGCTTGATGCCGGTCGCGCCGATACGCCCGCGCTGGCCCCAGGCAACGATCAAGTCGTTGTTGGTCATGCCGTCACGGAACACATTGGTGTAGCCGACGTCGTACTGGATGCCGTGCCGGTGGTACATCATGAATTCCTCGAACAGCATGGCCAGGTCTTCGCGCGAATTGTCGTTGCCGTTGACGGTGTAGGCATAGTCGTCGGAGGCGATGTCGCTGCCGAAGAAGCCGCCCACCTGGGCCGCCGTATAGGCGCGCTGGGTGGCGTTGGCCACGGTGCCCTTGTACATGACGTCGGCCAGGCCCTTCATTTCGGCCGAGCGCAGCGGGTACTGGGCGGCCAGGGTGTCGGACGGCAAGGTCTTGGCCACCACGCGGCCCACCACGTTCAGCCAGATCGACTTGGCCGGATCGAGGGTGCGGTCGGCCGGCGAGAAGAAGTCGCTGGCGTGGGCCAGTTCGTGGTACATCAGGCGGCCCAGCACCAGCACCAGGTCGGACTGGGTGCGGGTGAGGCGCTCGGTGGGCGAGAAGGTGCGGCGCGCATAATCGTTGTTCTTGACGGCGCGGCCCACGCTGGTGAAATCGAGCGCATCGTCGAAGCTCGAACGGTAGTCGGGCACTTCGGTGACCACGTCGCGCTGCTCGGGCGTCAGCCACAGATTGTTGGCATCGAGGTAGATCGCGCCGCTGCCCGCCGTGTAGAAGCTCGGGCGCACGTGCGAACCGAGCACGATGGCCGTGGTACCGGCCAGCATGCGGCGGAAGTCGCCATTCGGATCCTGGGTGTTGAGGAAGGTTTCAAAATTGACACCCAGGAAGTCGTGCGACACCAGCACCCGGCCCATGATCTGGGCCACGGTCGGCACCGCGCCGATGCCCGCTTCGGTCTGCAGCAGCGGCAGCATGCTGGTCGGGCAGAAGTTGTTCCGGTTCGAATCGGTATAGTAAATATTGCCTTCATAGACGCAGCGCACCAGCACCGGCGCGTACTGGCTCACCGTGCGATAGGGGTGGACGCGCTGGGTGCGTTCGAACAGGGCGTCGGCGGGCACCGGATCCTGGCGGTCCAGGCTGATGATGACCTCGTCGAAATCGACCTTGCCGCTGCTGGTGGTCATGGTGGCGCGGAATTTAAGCTGGACGTCGCTGGTCGTGCTGGGCGCCTTGAACATCAGCAAGCGCTGGTCTTGCGTGTTCATCGTCACGGTCGGGCCGGCGGTCTGGGTCCAGGCGATGCTGGTCAGGGTGTCGCCCACCAGCACCGGCCAGGCACGCACCGAGGTGTCGGTACCGCCGCGCAGCGAATGGTCGGCGCGCACGGTCACGAAACTGCCGCTCGGCGGCGCGGTGACCGTAATGTCGGTAGTCGCGCTGGACGCCGAGCCGTTGGCCAGGACCACGTCCGCGCGCAGGCGGATCACGCCGGGCGTACTGGTTTCGATGGCCAGGGTCGGGCTGTGCGCCGCCGTCAGCGTCACGGCCGGTCCGCTGACCTGGGTCCACGTCACGGCGGTCAGGGGCGAACTGCAGGACAGCGCCGACACGCCGGCGGTCTTGCCGGCCGCGACCGTGGTATCGCCGGCGATGCCGAACGGGCAGGTCGACGGGGTCGGCGTCGGGGTCGGCGTGGGGGTTGGGGTCGGCGTCGGGGTAGTGCCGGCGGAACCGCCTCCCCCGCCACATGCGGCGAGGAAAACAGCCATTGTCGCTGTCGCGGATAAGCGCTGCGCAAGTAGAGTATGTTTCAAAGCGATTTCCCAGGAAAGATTGAATACAGGCGGACTCTGCCACTTATTCATTATAGGCAAATCCGCCCACAGGCGAAAAACTGCAGAGCAAGTGTTTCGCAAGTTACAAACGGCTTACAATAGCGCAAAACCGAGATACGGCAAGATACAATAAACCGGAGAACAACAATGACATTTCGCCCATTTTATTTTGCACTGATCCTGATGTGCGCGCTTGGCAGCGCGCACGCCACCACGCCGAAGGAACAATACAACACGGAGACGCGCGAAGCGGCCGACCGGTATGCGGAAGACATGGCGATCTGCAAGGAAGAGCGCGACCGCAAGAAGCGCGCGCAATGCAGCAAGGTCGCCAAGGATGCCAAGATCAAGTCGCTCGGTGAAGCCCTGGCGCGGCTGGGCAAGGCGCCGAAAGTGAACGCCACCAAATGAACAACGCCCCTTGCGGGGCGTTTGTGTTTAGAACTGGTCTTCGCTCAAGGCCAGCACGCCGGCGCTGCCCTCGATGATCGCCGTGCGCAAGCCCGACGCCTGCGACAGGATATGGTCGGCAAAGAAGCGCGCGGTGGCGATCTTGGCCTTGTAGAAGGACGCATCGCCCGTGCCTTCATCGAGCCGCTGCTGCGCGATCAGCGCGGCACGCGCCATCACCCAGCCACCGAGCACGATACCGGCCAGCTTCAGGTACAGCACGCTGCCCGAGAACACGCCCTTGATGTCGGTCTTCATATTGCCGGCCACATAGTCCACCACGGCCTCGAGCGCGCTGCTGCCCTCGCAGAGCGCGCGATGGATCGCCTTGAAGTCCGCGCCCTGCGCCGCCGCCAGCTGGCCTTCGGTCACGCGCACCTGCGCGATGATGGTCTTGGCCACGGCGCCGCCGTCGCGCACCGTCTTGCGACCGATCAGGTCATTGGCCTGGATGGCGGTGGTGCCTTCGTAGATGGTGAGGATCTTGGCATCGCGGTAGTGCTGCGCGGCGCCCGTCTCTTCGATGAAGCCCATGCCGCCGTGGACCTGCACGCCGTCGCGCGTGACGTCCTGCGACATTTCGGTGGACCAGCCCTTGATGATCGGGACCAGGTATTCGTACACGGCCAGGTTGGCCGCGCGCGTGTCCGCGTTCGGATGGTGGTGGGCGATATCGCTGATGCCCGCGCCAACGTAGGCCAGCGCGCGCGCCGCCTCGACCTGCGAGCGCATCGACATGAGCATGCGGCGCACGTCAGGGTGGTGGATGATGGAGACGGGACCGGGCGAACCGGCCAGGTCGCGCGACTGCACGCGGTCCTTGGCGAAGGCCACGGCCTGCTGGTAAGAACGGTCGGCCAGGCCGATGCCCTGCATGCCGACGCCGAAGCGGGCCGCATTCATCATGATGAACATGTATTCCAGGCCGCGGTTTTCTTCGCCCACCAGGGTGCCGATGGCGCCGCCGTGGTCGCCGAACTGCAGCACCGCGGTCGGGCTGGCCTTGATGCCCAGCTTGTGTTCGA
>JAZKBE010000036.1:0-139659 GCA_040388805.1 Pseudomonadota bacterium | reverse complement strand
CGCGGCCCAGGATCAGGGCGTGGATGTCGTGCGTGCCTTCGTAGGTGTTGACCACTTCGAGGTTGACCATGTGGCGGATCACGCCGAATTCGTCGGAGATGCCGTTACCGCCCAGCATGTCGCGTGCGACGCGGGCGATGTCCAGCGACTTGCCGCAGGAATTGCGCTTCATCATGGACGTGATTTCCACCGCCGCCGTGCCGGCATCCTTCATGCGGCCCAGCTGCAGGCAGCCTTGCAGGCCCAGCGTGATTTCGGTCTGCATGTCGGCCAGCTTCTTTTGCACCAGCTGGTTGGCGGCCAGCGGACGGCCGAACTGGTGGCGGTCCAGGGTGTACTGGCGCGCCGTGTGCCAGCACGCTTCGGCCGCGCCCAGGGCGCCCCAGGCGATGCCGTAGCGCGCCGAGTTCAGGCAGGTGAACGGACCCTTCAGGCCGCGCACGTCCGGGAAGGCGTTCTCTTCCGGGCAGAACACATTGTCCATCACGATTTCGCCGGTGACCGAGGCGCGCAGGCCGAACTTGCCGTGGATGGCAGGGGCCGACAGGCCGGCCATGCCCTTGTCCAGGATGAAGCCGCGGATCGCGCCTTCGTCATCCTTGGCCCACACGACGAACACGTCGGCAACCGGGGAATTGGTGATCCACATCTTGGCGCCGGTCAGCGCGTAGCCGCCCGGGACTTTCTTGGCGCGGGTGATCATCGAGCCAGGGTCGGAGCCGTGGTTCGGCTCGGTCAGGCCGAAGCAGCCTATCCATTCGCCGGTGGCCAGTTTCGGCAGGTATTTCTGGCGCTGCTCTTCGGTGCCGAATTCGTGGATGGGCACCATGACGAGCGACGATTGCACGCTGGCCATCGAGCGGTAGCCCGAATCGACGCGCTCGATTTCGCGCGCGATCAGGCCGTAGGCCACGTAGTTCAGGCCCGGGCCGCCGTACTGCTCGGGAATGGTCGGTCCCAGCAAGCCCAGCTCGCCCATTTCACGGAAGATGGAGGTATCCATTTTTTCGTGGCGGAACGCTTCCAGGATCCGTGGCTGCAGCTTGTCCTGGCAGTAGGAGGCGGCGGCGTCGCGCACCATGCGCTCTTCGTCGGTCAGCTGGTTGTTCAGCAACAGCGGGTCATCCCAGTGGAATTGGGCTTTGCGGGCGTCGGATCGGGTCATGGCGGTTCCTGTCTCTTTGTTGGGTACTGTTTAGTAATTATCTGGCAACTTGTATAGACCAATTGCCGAATCCTCGATTTTACCAGTGTTTACGTACTGCCGAATCGGCCGTCGTGAAAAATCAGCGAGGGCTGGGGGTGGACCTGGCAATTCTCGACTTCGCCCACGAAGATCACGTGATCGCCCTCGGGATAGCGGCTGCGGTTGTGGCATTCGAACCAGGCCGAGACGCCCTTGAGGATGGGCTGGCCGGTGCGCGACAGTTCGTAGTCGATGTCGGCGAAGGGATTGTCGCTGCGGGTGGAAAAGCGCTTAGCCAGGTGGGCCTGGTCGGCCGCCAGCACATTGATGACATAGTGCGAATTGCCGCTGAAGATGGGCAGGCTGTTGGCGCCATTGCCCAGGCTCCACAGCACCAGCGGCGGGCTGAGCGAGACGGAATTGAAGGAACTGGCGGTCAGCCCGCGGAAGTTGCCGTCGGCCAGGCGCGTGGTAATGACCGTGACGCCGGTGGCGAACTGCGACAGCGCCTTGCGAAACTGCGCTGCGTCGAAGTCGCGCTCGGCGGCGCGGGGGGAGCTAGTGTTCATTGGTGCCCTGTCTATTTCTCCCATTATGCCAAATTTTGCTGCGGCAAGGGAGCCGGCAATGGCACGAAGGCCCGCTTTGCGTTAGAGTAATCAACATGAAGGCAATCCCATGCAAAGGTCGGCAATGACGAATCAGGCAAGCGAAGTGGCAATCCTCGGGGGCGGCTGTTTTTGGTGCCTGGAAGCGGTGTATCTCGAGGCGCGCGGCGTGACCCGGGTCGAATCGGGCTATATGGGCGGCCAGGATCCGGCCCCCACCTATGAAGCCGTGTGCGAGGGCCGGACCGGCCACGCCGAAGTGGTGCGCCTGGAATTCGATCCGGCCGCGATCAGCTACCACGACCTGCTCGAAGTCTTCTTCACCATCCACGACCCGACCACGCTCAACCGCCAGGGCAACGATGTCGGCACCCAGTACCGCTCGGTCATTTTCACCAATTCGCCGGAGCAGGAAGCCATCGCGCGCCAGGTGATCGCGGAAATGGCCAATGTCTGGGATGCGCCCATCGTCACCGAGGTGGCGCCGGCCGGCACCTGGTTCAAGGCCGAGGATTACCACCAGGATTATTTCCGCCAGCATCCCGACCAGGGCTATTGCGCCTTCATCGTGGCGCCCAAGGTAGCCAAATTCCGTAAGACCTTTTCCAACAGGTTAAAATAGCGCCTGGCCGCGCGCCTGGTTCACCCGGACCCGCGGCCAGTTCTCGTAACCAGGATCGGATCCTTGATGAAGGTTGTAATCGTCGACGATACGCATATCAATCTGGTGTTGATGTCGCGTTTGATGGAAAAGCTCGAGGATGTCACGACGGTGGCATTCCAGTCGGCGCGGGAAGCGCTTGACTGGTGCCGGGCCAATCCCTACGACTTGCTGATCCTCGATTACATGATGCCGGACATTAACGGCCTCGACTTCATCGGCCAGCTCGGCCAGGACGCGCACGCGCGCCCGCCGGTGCTGATGGTCACCGCCAGCCAGGATGTCGAAATCCGCCACCGGGCGCTGGAAAACGGCGCCAACGATTTCCTGATCAAGCCGATCGACAAGGTCGAGTTCCTGGCGCGTACCCGCAACATGCTGGCCCTGCGCGGCGCCACCAAGGCCTTGCACAGCCGCGCCAGCTGGCTGGCCAGCGAAGTGGCCAAAGCCACCGCCGACCTGCGCGCGCGCGAGCAGGAAACCATCTTGCTGCTGTGCCGAGCCTCCGAATACCGCGACCCCGAAACCGGGGCCCACATCCAGCGCATGGCGCATTATTCCTGCCTGATCGCGGCCGAACTGGGCATGACGGCCGAGGAGCAGGAAAGCATCCTCAACGCCGCGCCCATGCACGATATCGGCAAGGTGGGCACGCCCGACCATATCCTGCTCAAGCCGGGCCGCCTGAATCCGGACGAAATGGAAGTCATGCGCCATCACGCCGTGATCGGCTACAACATCCTCAAGAGCAGCGAAGCGACCATGCTGCAGTTGGCCGCCGAGATCGCCTATTCCCACCACGAGCGCTATGACGGCACCGGCTATCCCAACGGCCTGAAGGGCGAGGCCATTCCGCTGGCCGGGCGCATCGTCGCCGTGGCCGACGTGTTCGACGCCCTGACCAATGTGCGCCCTTACAAGACGGCCTGGTCGCTGGAAGATGCGCGCGGCTTCCTTTCGGACAACAGCGGCAGCCATTTCGACCCCCGGTGCGTCGATGCGCTGCTGCGGCGCTGGCCGGCCGTGCTCGAAATCCGCGAGCGCTTCAACGACGCCGCCGCGCGCGACGCGGCCTGAGCCGGCAGCATGCGCCATAAACGTCTGGTTGCCCAGGTCCGCAATGCCTTCGGCCTTGCCAGCGATAAAGGCTTGAACACCCTGCTCTCGAGCCTGAAGGCGCGCGGCGACGACGCCCTGGCCGACGGCATCGTGGCCTTGCTCGATGCGACCGAACGCAGCTACGAACAGTACGACCGCGACTTGCAGGTGCGCACCCGCATGCTCGACATCAGCTCCGAAGAACTGCTCAGCGCCAATGCCCAGCTGCGCGCCGAGGCGGCGCGCCAGCGCGAAGTGCTGCTCTCGCTGCAGGCCAGCGTGCAGCGCCTCAATTTCGAGGGCACGGCGACCGGCGTGACCGGCATCGATACCGAGCGCGACCTGCTGGGCCTGACCCAGGCCCTGGAGCAGCTGGTGCAGCAGCGCGAAACGGCGCGCCAGCTGACCGAGCAGATTCTCGACCAGTTGCCGATTCCCGTGTTCCTGAAGGACAGGTCAGGGCGCTTCGTGCGCTTCAACAAGCGCTTCCAGGAATTGTCCAAGCGCAGCCGCAGCACCATGATGGGCGCGCGCATCGAAGACTTCGCTTCCGAGCGCTGGTCCAACATCACGCACGAGGAAGATGCGCTGGCCTGGAGCAGCGGGCGCATGGTCACCAGCGAACGGCGCCTGACCAATGTCGAGCCGCCCATCGACATGGTGGTCAACCGCATCGTCATTACCAGCGGCGGCGAATCCTACCTGCTCGGCTTTTCGATCGATGTCAGCGAGCAGCGCGCCGCGCGCGACGCCATGCAGCGCGCGGTCGAACAGGCCCAGGCGGCCAGCCGCGCCAAGAGCGAATTCCTGGCCAATATGAGCCATGAAATCCGCACCCCCATGAACGGCATCCTGGGCATGACCGAGCTGGTGCTCGAATCGGTGCTGGAACCGGAGCAGCGCGACGATATTGCCCTGGTCAAGGCTTCGGCCGATGCGCTGCTGACGATCGTCAACGATATCCTCGATTTCTCCAAGATCGAGGCGGGCAAGCTCGACCTGGAGGAAGTGCCGTTCGACCTGATCAAGCTGGTGCGCGAGACGACCCGCTCGATGGCCTTGCGGGCCCAGCAGAAAGGCCTGGCGCTGCGCTGCGAAGTGCCGGCCCATTTGCCGCGCACGGTCAAGGGCGACCCGGGCCGCCTGCGCCAGGTGCTGATCAACCTGCTGGGCAATGCCATCAAGTTCACGGAGCAGGGCACGGTGACGCTGGCCCTGGCCATGGGCGAAGACACCGACGAGCATTGCGTGATCGCTTTTGCCGTCAGCGATACCGGCATCGGCATTCCGCACGACAAGCAGCAATTGATTTTCGAAGCGTTTTCGCAGGTCGACGGTTCGACCACGCGCCAGTTCGGCGGCACCGGCCTGGGCCTGACCATTTGCCGGCGCCTGGTGATCCTGATGCAGGGCGATATTTCCGTGGTCAGCGAGCCGGGCAGGGGCAGCACCTTCCGCTTCAGCGTGCCGCTGCGCCATGCCGCGGTGCAGCTGCCGGTGCTGGCCGACGAGCCGGACCAGATGGACCTGCTCGATGGGCAGGTCGCGCCCGTGCCGCTGATGAGCGAGACGCCGGCCCCCGACACCTCGCCCAACCCGAACGGCTTGCGCATCCTGCTGGCCGAAGACAACCCGGTCAACCAGCGCCTGGCCTTGCGCCTGCTGGAAAAAATGGGGCACCGCATCGCGCTGGTGAGCAATGGCATCGACGCCCTCGAGCGCGCCACCCAGGGCGGCTTCGACCTGCTGCTGATGGATGTGCAGATGCCGGAGCTCGACGGCCTGTCGGCCACGCGCCGCATCCGCCAGTGGGAAAGCACGCACGGCGGGCACGTGCCCATCATTGCCATGACGGCGCGCGCCATGCAGGGCGACCGCGAACGCTGCCTGGAAGCGGGCATGGACGATTACCTGTCCAAGCCGGTCGACAGCGAGCGCCTGCGCCAGCTGGTGAGCCGCTACCACGTCGAGCAGGCCGGGCCGGTGCTGGCTTGGCGCGCGGCCTTGCTGCGGCTCGACGGCGACACGGGGCTGCTGCTGGAACTGGCCGCCCTGTTCCTGGACGATGGCCCGCAGTTGATGGATACCCTGTATGAAGCGCTGGACGCCGACGACCTGGCCGGATCGCAGCGGGCGGTGCACAGCCTGCAGGGCGTGCTGGTGAACTTCGGCGCCCAGCGCGCGATTGCGCAGGCCGAACGCATGACGGCCAGTTTGCATGAACCGGCGCAAGCCTTGCAGTGGCGGGCCCAGTCGGTCGACCTGGGTGTCGCGGTGGACGAGGTGTATGTCGCCTTGCGCGCCCTCATTTCCGCAGGGCCCGCGGCCATGTCCTGACGGACGACTGGTACATGAATTTCCGGGACCATGGTATCGACGCCTCCCGAACAATGGCGGAAGGCAGCTGCGTTCCGCCCTACGGTTGCAAACGTAGCCGCGTCCAGCTGCCATCGGCTTGCAGCGTGTACACGATACGGTCATGAAAACGTGAACGGCGTCCCTGCCAGAATTCGATGCGTTCGGGGACCAGGCGGAAGCCCCCCCAGTGGGCCGGGCGCGGCGGCGTGTCTCCGAATTGCTGTGCCACAGCATCGTAGTTCTGTTCGAGCGCGCTGCGGCTGGCGATGGGCTCGCTCTGCGCCGACGCCAGCGCGGCAAGCCGGCTTTTCAGCGGGCGGCTGTGAAAATACTTGTCGCTCTCTTCGTCCGCGGTGCGCTCTACCTTACCTTCGATGCGAATCTGGCGTTCAAGTTCCGGCCAGAAGAACAGCAGGGCCGCATGCGGATTGCCTTGCAACTGGCGGCCCTTCTGGCTGTCATAGTTGGTGTACCAGGTGAAACCGCGCGGGTCGAACTGCTTGATCAGCACAATGCGCGACGTCGGCTTGCCGTCCGCGTCCGCGGTGGCCACGCTCATCGCGTTCGGTTCGTTCACTTCGGCCTTCAGGGCTTGTTCGAACCAGCTGGTAAATTGCACGAAAGGGTCGTCGGCCACCTCGTTTTCCGACAGCGTGGCCTGGCCGTAATCCTTGCGCAGGTCGGCGACGCTGTCGCCGGCCGGCGCAATGCCGCGCCGCTGCTGCATGGCATTGCCCAGTTCCGCCATTTGCGCCGGGCTGAACAGGCGCATGGCCATGGGCGCAATGTTCTTTTCTTCCTTTTCCATGTGGTTGCGGTAGGTGTCGGCGAAACGCCGCACGTCATGGCCCCACAGCACGGCGGCGCTGCCGCCGGCGATTGCGCTGAGCTGTTCGTGCAAACCCTGCCACATGGCGTCCATCTGGCGGTGTTCGTCGACGATTTCCGGGCCCAGCGCGGCGAGCAGGACCGCGTCGTCGTCGCGCGCGCAGGACAGCAGCATGGGGAAGAGGTTCTGTTCCTCGTCGTCATGATGCAAATGGGCAGCCTTGTCGAAATACTTGATGACGGCCGCGGCGGCCTGGCGCGCTTCCTCGTCGGCGCCCTTGGCGGCCAGGTGCGGCAGCAATTTTTCCATGGTGGCCAGTTGCTTGCGGATGCGTTCGTGGCAGTGCTTGAGCACGGCGATCGGCTGGTCGAAGCCTGGGGCGGTCTCTGGCAGGGCGTGGGACATGGTGGTGATCTCTCTTGCTAAAGTGATTCGTCGCTTCATTTTAGAGCAGACCGGACTGCCGCGTCCGTTAAAATGGCGGCATGCATACCTTCACCACCCCTATTTCCCCGCTTGCCGGCGACGCGGCCGACCTGGAGCGCCGTTTCGGCGGTATCGGTCGCCTGTACGGCCAGCCGGCGCTGGCGCGCTTTCGCGCCGCCCACGTGTGCGTGATCGGCGTCGGCGGCGTCGGTTCCTGGATCGTCGAAGCGCTGGCCCGCAGCGCCGTCGGCCAGCTGACCCTGGTCGACCTCGACAATGTGGCCGAATCGAATATCAACCGCCAGATCCAGGCCTTGAGCGGCACCATCGGCCAGGCCAAGATCGACGCCCTGGCCGAACGCATCGCCCAGATCAATCCCCACTGCAAGGTGAACCTGGTGGAGGATTTCATCGAGCCCGAGAATGTGGAACAGATGATCGGCGGCAAGGGTTTCGATTATGTCGTCGATGCCATCGACAGCGTCAAGTCGAAGGCCGCGCTGATCGCGTATTGCCGCAACCACGATATTCCCATCGTCTGCATCGGCAGCGCGGGCGGGCAGACCGACCCCACCCGCATCGAAGTGCGCGACCTGAGCAAAACCGAGCAGGAACCGCTGCTGAAGATGGTGCGCAAGCGCCTGCGCAGCCAGTACAACTTTCCGCGCAGCCTGAAAACCAAGTTCGGGGTCGACGCCGTGTTTTCGATGGAGCCTTTGGCGCTGCCCGAAACGGACGCCAGCTGCGAGATCGACGCCGTCACCGGCTTGAATTGCGCGGGCTACGGATCGGGCATCGTGGTGACCGCCACTTTCGGCATGATCGCGGCCGCCCACGTGCTTGGCAAACTGGCGGCAGGACCCGTTTGCGGGAACGCTGTGCAGGCGGCAGAGGCCTTGCTATCATAGCGTTCAGGATATCGTCACCTTTTTGAAAGTGCACACATGATTCGTCGTTCCCTTTCCCTGCTCCTGCTTGCCGCGGCATCGGCCGCCATGGCGCAGGACGCATCTGTTCCGCCTGCCGCTCCTGCGGCGCAGCTTGAAATGATTCCAGGCCAGCTCACCAAGATCGATACCGTGATCGGCACCGGCCCCGAAGCGGAGCCGGGCCACACGCTGGTGGTGCATTACACCGGCTGGCTGTACAAGCCCATGGCGACCGGCGGGCGCGGCAGGAAGTTCGATACCTCGCGCGACCGCGGCGAACCGCTCGAATTCAGGATGGGCGCCGGCCAGGTCATCAAGGGCTGGGAACAAGGCATGCTGGGCATGAAAGTGGGCGGGCGCCGCACGCTGATCATTCCCAGCCACCTGGCTTACGGCAGCCGCGGCACTGGCGACATCATCAAGCCTGGCGCCGACCTGATCTTCGAAGTGGTCCTGGTCGGCATCAGGTAAATCCATTCCAACCCAGCGGGGAGACACAGCAATGAGAATCGCGAACGATGTCACTGAGTTAATCGGCAATACCCCGCTGGTCCGGATCCGCAATCTCGCCAAGGGCGCGGGCGCGGAAATCCTGGCCAAGCTCGAATACTGCAACCCGGCGCACAGCGTCAAGGACCGGATCGGCCTGGCCATGATCGAAGCGGCCGAGCAATCCGGGCAGATCGGCCCCGATACCGTCATCGTCGAACCGACCAGCGGCAATACCGGCATCGCGCTGGCCATGGTGTGCGCCGCGCGCGGCTACCGCTGCAAGCTGGTCATGCCCGAAACCATGAGCAATGAACGGCGCGTGCTGCTGCGGGCCTACGGCGCCGAACTGGTGCTCACGCCCGGCCCCGAAGGCATGCTGGGCGCCATCCGCACGGCAGAGGAAATGGTGGCCGGCAATCCGAATTACTTCATGCCGCAGCAGTTCAACAATCCCGCCAATCCCGATGTGCATCGCCGCACCACCGCCGAAGAAATCTGGCGCGATACCGACGGCAATGTCGACATTCTGGTGGCGGGCGTGGGCACGGGCGGCACCATTACCGGCGTGAGCGAAGTGATCAAGGCGCGCAAGCCAGGCTTCCAGGTTATTGCCGTGGAGCCCGATGCATCGCCCATGCTGTCGAAGGGTATCAAGGGGCCGCATCCGCTGCAGGGCATCGGCGCGGGCTTCGTGCCGGCCGTGCTCAATACGCATGCCTACGACGAAGTGATCACCGTGAAGAACGACGACGCCTTTGCCACCGCGCGCGCGGCGGCACGCGACGAAGGCTTGCTGGTGGGGATCTCGTCCGGCGCGGCGCTGTGGGCGGCCATGCAGGTGGCGCGCCGTCCCGAAAACGCGGGCAAGCTGATCGTGACCATCATCCCTTCGTTCGGCGAGCGCTATCTGTCGACGGCGCTGTTCGCCAATTTGGCCTAGTGGGCGTGGCCTTGCAGCGAGCAATCGTGCACGGTGGTGCCCATTTCCACCTGCAGCGTGCAGTGGTGGATGGCGTAGTCGGCCTTTAGCCCGGCCACGATGCTGTCGATGGCCGCGTCGCCCGGGTAGCCGGCCGGCATGACCAGGTGGGCGGTGAGCGCCGTTTCGGTGGTGCTCATGGCCCAGATGTGCAGGTCGTGGATGCCCGTCACGCCCGGCTGCGCGCCCAGGAAGGTATTGACCGCGGCCGCGTCCACATTGGCCGGCACCGCCGCCAGCACCAGGCGCAGCGATTCGCGCAGCAGCGACCAGGTGCTCATCACGATCACCAGCACGATGACGATGCTGACCGATGGATCGACCCAGGTCCAGCCGGTGTACATGATCGCCAGCCCCGAAATGACCACCCCCAGCGAAATGGCCGCGTCGGCCGCCATGTGCAGGTAGGCGCCGCGGATATTGATGTCGTCCTTGCTGCCCTTCATGAACAGCCAGGCCGAGAAGCCATTGACGGCCACGCCGATGGCGGCCACCACGGCCACCGTCAGGCCGCCGACCGGGGCCGGATGGTTGAAGCGGTAGATGGCTTCCCAGGCGATGGCGCCGCAGGCGAGCATCAGCAGCAGGCCGTTGAACAGGGCCGCCAGAATGGACGAGCCGCGCAGGCCGTAGGTGTAGCGGCGCGTGGGCGCGGTCTTGGTGAGCACGGCGGCGCCCCAGGCCAGCATCAGGCCCAGCACGTCGGACAGGTTGTGGCCGGCGTCGGCCATCAGGGCGGTGGAGTTGGCGATGAAGCCGTAGCCGAACTCGATCGCCACGAAGATGATGTTGACGCTGATGGCCAGGGCGAAGGCGCGGCCGTTGCCCTTGGGGTCGATGTGGTGATGGTGGCCGTGCGCGTGGCTGTGGCCGTGATCGTGGCCGTGATCGTGGCCGTGGTCATGGCCTTTGCAGTCGTGGCCGTGATGGTCGTGGTGGTCGTGGCTCATGGATCGATTCCGTTGGTGGGTTCTGCGATGTGTTCGAGCATGTCGGCGAGGACGCCGCTGATGTGGGCGTCGGCGGCCGCGTAAAACACTTGCTTGCCCTGGCGCTCGGCCTTGACGATGCGGGCCGCGCGCAGCAACCGCAAGTGGTGGCTGACCAGGGAGCTGGACAGCTGCAGGCCGGCGGCGATGTCGCCGACCGCGATCGGGGCGGGCAGGCAGGACAGGACGATGCGCAGGCGCGTGGGGTCGCCGAGCAGGTGGAACAGGTCTGCGAGCTGGGCGACGGCGTTGTCGGAAACAGGAGGTGTGGACATAGTGTACATGTGAAGAGTTGTTCACATGTTAGCGTGGCTTGAGGTATTTTTCAAGTGCAAATTTTTTTGTTGAATTCACGTTCCGTGAAAAGTGAAATAAATTGAATGTCCGGATTTTTTCAAGTAATCTGAATATTCACGCTCCGTGAAAATTTTGGAATAGTGAATGAATGAGTTAACAATCCCCAAGAGAGGCCATCACTTCGAAAAGAGCCTGATCCTGGATGCGCTTGTTGCGCTACGGGAAAGGGCTGCGATCGAAGCGGAATTTGTCGAACTCGAACCAGACTCGCCTGACGCAGACAGTGCAGATGCGTCGATTGATATCGGGTGCGAAAACGAATGCTTTCGATACCTTGTGGTGTGCAAACTACTTGTCGATCGAAAAGCACAAATTGATCAAGTCCGTCGGCAGTTGGAATCATCGATCGGCTCCCGCGGCTTGCTGGTCGCACCCTGCATCACCAGGGAACTTGCTGCACACTGCCGGGCGACGGGGCTGCAATTCATAGATGCATGTGGCAACGCCTATTTGCGTGCGCCCGGTCTCCTCGTCCTCATTACGGGCGAAAAGGGGGAACGCGGTCAACCCTTGCGCCCGCCGAAGGGACTTACAAGCCCGGCCGTCCTGCGCGTGGTATTCGCCCTGCTTTCCAAGCCAGAACTTGTCAATGCGCCGCTTAAGGATATTGCAAACCACGCTCTTGTTTCCTTGGGGACAGCCTACAACGCCCTGGAGGATCTGGACCGCCGCGGCTACCTGGTCAAAAGGGGCACTTCTGCGCGTCGAACACTACTGGAACGGCATCGTTTGATGGAAGAATGGGTGATCAATTACCCCACCACGCTGCGCACCAAGTTGCATGCCCGGCGCTTCAGCGCCGTTGATCCACTTTGGTGGAAAAACATCGATGCGTCTGAACTCCAATTCGCCTGGGGATCGGAAGTCGCAGCAGAGAAAATGACGGGCTATCTGAAACCCGCGACGCAGACACTCTACGTTCGGCCGACGGAGATGCAAAATGTCATCGGAGAACTGGCCAAACGGCACCGGATCAGGCTAGATCCGGATGGGGAGATCGAAATTCTGGAAAAATTCTGGAATTGGGAATCCGACACCGTGCCGGAACTGGCGCCGCCCCTGCTGGTCTATACGGAGTTGCGGGCAATATTGGATGGTCGAACAAACGAGACTGCGGACATCATCAAGGAGAAGTTCATTGACCCCGCGTTTGATAAGGACTGATCAGCCGATCGATCCGATTACTATCGACATTCTCCGCGCCGTCGCGCAAGAAGCGCAGGCAGAAGGCGTTGAATACATGCTTGTGGGGGCGATGGCAAGAGATATCCTGCTGACCCATGTATTCGGGATAGCCACCGGGCGTGCCACATACGACGTAGATTTTGCCGTGGCGGTCAAGAACTGGCAGCAGTTCGATGCCTTGCGGGCAAGGCTGAAAAGGCGGGGCAAGTTTAGGGACGGCGGGAAAGCGCAACAGCGCCTTTTCTACAAGGGCGATAGCGGCGACCTGGATTACCATGTGGACGCCGTGCCTTTTGGCGGCATTTCGCTGGAGTCGAAGGAAATTGCTTGGCCTCCAGACATGGAAGTCGTCATGAACGTCGCCGGCTATGAGGACGTTTTGGCCGCGGCAGAGCGCGTAACTTTCGCACCTGATTTCGACGGGAAGGTGGTTTCTTTGGCTGGGCTGGCAATACTGAAGCTCATTGCTTGGTCAGACCGAGGAAGAGTGAACCCAAAGGACGCGGACGATCTCATTCAGCTGATGGACAGCTATGCCGCAGCCGGAAATCTCGACAGGGTGTACGAGGAAGATGGCGTTATTGAAGCGGGGGCCTACGACCCCGATCTGGCTGGCGTGTTTTTGCTCGGCAAAGATATTCAGCGGATGGCCAGCGTACAAACACTTGGCATGCTCAAGGAAATCATCGAACGTGATTTTGAACGCTTGTCGCGAGAAATGATAAAGTCGTCTCGTCGTTTCGGCGATGTGGAGCAGCGCGTTCAAGCCCGACTGCGTCTCTTGCAGCAGGCGATCCTGTAGCTAAGTGATTCTAGGCGAATCAGAAAGCAGCCAAAAGAACTGGTAGAGAAGATTGATGACGACGGGGATGGCGATAATCAGGAGTATCGCTGTTGGCGATGCATGGGTCGTCACAAATTCCAGTTTGCCCGGGGCCGAAACGGATTTCCGTATGCGCGAGATGATATAGCCTGCATACACCGCGATCGGCATGCTCGCCAGAAGCATGAGAACGAAGGGAATGGGACGTGGATCATGGGCCATTGTGGGATACATGGCGATGCCGAGCATGAAGAAGGCGGCGGCCAATAGCAGGCACAGCAAGCCCACAAACTTTCCCTTGGTGGGCATGGGGAAGGCGATGCGCGCAACAGCGACGGTCATGCCCTTGTTATCTTCGATCAGGAAGTAGAGCAAGGTTGAATGGCCGAGGACGAAGAACATCAGGGCGATGGCGATTGCAGTGGTGAAGATCATTTCTTGCGCCACTCCATAATGTGAAAGTAGGGCACGCGCTTGAAGCGCGCGACCCTGGCTGGATCGCCGCCGCTGGGCAATGGTTCGTCGAAGTAACTCAGTTGCAGGCCCTGGTCGCGCAGCAGTTTGAAATAGGCGCTCATCGGACGATGCCAGTTCTGGACCTTGATGCCTTTCCAGCCGACCCAGTCAGCGCGCTCTTGCATGTAGTGGTCCATCGTGAAACTGCGCCGTCCATTGAGCAAGAAACGCCATCCGCCTGGTGCGGCTGCTGTCTGGAAGCCATTCAGGTTGGCGATCAGCAGGGCGCCGCCAGGACGCAGTACGCGGCACATTTCGCTGATGCCGCGCGCGATGTCGGGAATGTCGATGAATGTCAGGTAGCTGACGACGAGATCGAACGAGTGGTCGGGAAAGTCCAGGTGCTCTGCTTTACCGACCTGGTAGGTGCCGGAGGGGTGAGCTTTGCGTGCGCTTGCGATCAGCGCTTCGGTCGGATCGATGCCGCGGGTGTCGATGCCAAGTGCTGCGAGCTGGCGGCAGAAGCGGCCTTCGCCGCAGCCGACGTCCAAGGCCTTGCTAAATTGTCCTGCGCGCACGCGTTCGAGCATGGGCTGGTCCAGCACAAAGCGCCTGGCAAAATCGCCATGCTCTCCAAGGCTGGCGATCCATGCTGTTGCCGATTCGTTCCATCCGTCCTGCATGTGCCACCTTTCTTGTAACCCGGCAAGGCAGGATATTGTATGTGGAAATCTCGTACCCAAGTCCGTTGGCGATAAAAATCGAAGTAAACTGGTCCGCGGACTTCACGGTCACTTCTTTGTCACTTCACATTCAGGGAATATCTTACTTGCACAGGCAATGGTGCTTGATTTTATTGCGATCGGGGTGGCATTGTGAAAGTCTGCATGAACTTGGCGCTCATGGTGCTCGCGGCTATATGTGTTGGGTGCGGCGCCGACCGCTCAGCAACATTTTTCGCCGAAGATGGAGTTTCCATTACTGTCGAACTAGAACACGCTCACTCGACGTTGGCCGAGTACACGCGAAAACTCTCTCTTGCGAGGGGCAATCGAATAATTGCGGTTTCTGACCTCAGCCGCGACACGGGTGGGTATGCAGCCGCGAACCTGTCCCGCTGCTCGCCTGATCTCTACCTGCTCGATAGCTATGGAGAATTCCTCTTGATCGACGCCAGGGTGGGCACGATCCGTGAAGGAAGATGCCAGGCTAACCCAGCGTATCTTGGCATCTTTGATGGAGCTGGCACCAAGCCTTGGCGCTTTTTTTCGGCACAGGAGAGTGAAGAACGTGAGCTGCGGATGTCCGGTGCTTAGACCGAGCAATTCGCTCTGCTTTACTTGGGATCTCGACTTTCCGAATGTCAGATCTCGAATGTCAGACTTGGCCCCGTCCCCGGCTGGCATTGAAACGCAGGCGCGAACGCATGACCTGCGCGGCGCTGTATTCCTGCAACGGTGCCAAACAGAGAGCGACAAATTTACGCTTCGTCGTTGTATCCATGGTGCCGGCCGCATGCAAGTCATGAGCTGTTCCGTGCAGCACATCCAATAGTTTTTCATGCTTACTCATGTGCAACCTAATTCAATTCCTGAGACTGAATGGCTCTGTTCAGCAGGTCGCAATCATACGCCAGCTACTCCAACTCCCCATCCGGCAATAAGACGAAAGCTTTCGCCCCATGGTCCATTCGTTGCTGCAAGTTTGCCTAATGTGGCATGAAGATCAGACCGAGAATCTATTTCAATCCTTTTCCGTTTCAATGGAGACATATTCTCCTTTGCTGTCCACGAAAAAAGTCTGCTCAATCTCTGCGATACGATTCTCAGTTCTGTCGATCGCACAGTCCAATGCTTGCAAGCGGAATGCCCATTGACAATCAAGATCCCGCATGACGATCCAGGCCCGCTGTGCATTCCGAAACTTGACGCGATCTTTACCAGAAAGTTTTTCGGCCACTTTCAGGTAGACTCTATTTAGGTCGCGATTTGCCTTTGCAAGTTCCGCTGGCCGGTTATCTTGAGCCATAGATACGGCCGGGAAAGAGAAAATCATCACAGCAATTAGTGAAGCCCGCAGTTGCAATTTTCTCGCGATATTCATGTTACTTTCCCTGGCAAGTCGTCTTTGTCTCTTGTCTGAAGTTAAATGCCATCTCGGCCCCGTAATTCGATCGGTCCCAGGTTCAGCTTGCGTAACTGTGGCTCGATCTTCTTGCGGTCGCCGACTGCCACGATGACCAGCGACTCCGGCTTCAGGTAGGTACGCGCAACCGACTGCACCTGTTCGACCGTCACGGTCGAAAACTGCTGCGCCAGCGTGCAGTAATAATCCTGCGGCAGGTCGTACACATAAATACTGGCCAGGCTCGATGCCATGCTGTGATTCGTATCGAACAATCCAGGCAGCGACAGCACCTGCGCATTGCGCGCATTGTCCAACTCCGGCGGCGGCAGGTGCGTGGCTTGCATGTCACGGATTTCCTTGAAAATCTCGCTTACCGAAGCGCCCGTGACATCGGCGCGTACGCTGCCCGACACCTCGAACGGACCCGGTGTCCGCCGGTAGTCAAACTGCGAAAAGATCCCGTAGGTATAGCCTTTCTCTTCGCGAAGATTGTTGTTGATGCGGCTCGTGAACAGTCCGCCCAGCGCCGCGTTCATGACTTCGATCGCTGCAAAATCGGGCGTGCTGCGCGCCACGCCAGGTGCGGTCACGCGCAAGGCCGTTTGCGTTGCGCCAGGATGATCCACCAGCACCACGCGCGCTGCCGTCGTACTGGCCACCGGCTGCGCAGTGGCCGCAGGTGCTCCTGGCTGCCAGCCGCCAAACACCGTTTCGGCCAGTGCCTTCACTTCGTCCAGCGTGATATCGCCCGCCACCACCAGCGCTGCGTTATCGGGCTTGTAGTGGCGCTCCCAGAATGCCTGCATATCCGCGCGCGACGTGGTCTTGATGGCATCTTCGCTACCCAGGCCGCCGTAAGCAAACGGATGCCCGGCGCCGTAGATCACCGCCGCGGCGGCCAGGTCGGCCGTCGCATCCGCATCTTCACGCTGCTGGCTCAGTTGCCCCAGCCGGCTGGCGCGCTGGCGTTCCACTTCAATTTCCGGAAACGCCGGATGCTGAATCAGGTCCGCCACGATCTCCAGCGTCCCTGCAAAATTGGCCTTGAGCGCCAGCAGCGAAGCGCGCGACGTATCGGCGCCGCTGCCAATATCGAGCGATGCCCCAAGCTGCGCGATGGCGTCCGCAATTTGCGGCGCACTGCGCGTGAGCGTGCCTTCATCAAGCATGCTGGCCGTGAAATCGGCCAGCCCTGGCAGATGTGCAGGATTGGCGCCAGCGCCGGAACGCACGATCAGTTCAGCCGCCACCAGTGGCAGCGAATGGTTCGCATGGTGCATGACGGTCAGGCCATTGGCCAGCTTGAACGACTCGCCCACCGGCAGCGATATGCGTGGCGCCGGACCGGGCGCGGGCACCTTGTGGCGCCACGGCTCGTCAGGATTGATGCCTTCGCTTTTCACTCGCTTGCCCTTAGGCGCGGGCGGCGTCGGCACTTCCGCCGGCAGCACCGGCGTGCCAGGCACGCCATGCACCACCACGCGCGATTGCTTGCGCAGCTGTTCGTTCAGCACGCGCTGGACGTCAAGCGCCGTCACATTGCGATAACGCTCCAGATCCTTGCCCAGGTAGCCCGGATCGCCCACGTACTGGTTGTAGCGGTTCATGGTATCGGCCAGCCCGTCGCCGCCGATTTTTTCGACGGACGTCAGCAGCTCGGTTTCGATCTGGCTGCGCGCGCGTTCGACTTCCGCCTCGGTCGGGCCATGCTCGCACAGCGCCGCCAGTTCGGCGTCGATGGCCGCTTCCACGTCGTCCGCACTGAAGCCCGGGCGCGCCGTCACGTCGACCGAGAAAATGGAACTGAGCGCGTACGCGCTTTGCCAGGCGCCGACGTCCTGCGCCAGCTGCTTGTCGTACACCAGCGACTTGTAAAGCCGGCTGGCCTTCCCGCCAGACAGGATCTGCGCCGCGACCGCCAGTTCGGCATCGCCCGCCGTGAAGGCAGGGCTGGTCAGCCAGCCCATGATCACGCGCGGCAGTTCGACCCGGTCGGCCACCACCAGACGCCGTTCGGACGTGATGGGTGGCGTCACCACCCCCAGCGGCGCGACGTCGGCGCCACGCTTGAATGTGCCGAAGTATTTAGTGACCAGCGCGCGCGCGGCGGCCTTGTCGATGTCGCCCGCAATCACCAGGCTGGCATTATTGGGCGCGTAAAAGCGCGTGAAGAAGTCGCGGATATCGCCCAGCTTCGCGGACTGGATGTCGGCATGCGACCCCATGATGTTCGCATGGTAGGGGTGCGATTTTGGGAACAGCTGCTGCATGAACGCTTCATGCACGATCCCGTACGGTTCGTTCTCCACCACCTGGCGCCGCTCGTTGCGCACCACGTCCTGCTGGTTCGACAGCGCTTTCTGGTCCAGTACATCGAGCAGGTAGCCCATGCGGTCGGCGTGCGCCCACAGCGCCAGTTCCAGCTGGTTCGACGGCAGCGTGTCGTAGTAATTGGTGCGGTCGAAATCGGTGCTGCCGTTCGAATCGGTGGCGCCCGCGCCTTCGAACAGCTGGTCCACCAGGCCGCGCGGTGCGTGCTTGGTGGCCGAAAACATCATGTGCTCGAACAGGTGGGCAAAGCCGGTCAGGCCCGGCGCCTCATTGGCCGGACCCACGTGGTACCAGAGATTGACGGCGACGATGGGCAGCTTGTGGTCTTCGACCAGGATCACTTCCAGGCCGTTTGGCAGCGCGAATTTTTCGTAGGCGACTTGCAGTGTTGCGAAGAATGTTGGTGTCACGGTTTCTGCATTTCTGCCTGAATGGTGTTGCGGGTTTTCTGGTCGAGCTTCTGGATAATTTTGGTCAGCTTCTCACCGTTCTGTATCGCCAGCGCCTGTTCCGGCGTGAGCTCTTTCGCAATCACGGTCGACGGCGGAATCGCCGGCGCCTTGAAGAACAGGGCTTGCCCGGCCAGCACCACCAGGGCGCACAGCAGGGCGGCGCCGCCGGCAACGGCCAGTATGCGCTTTTCCTGCAGCGACGGCGCCTGCGTGGACTTGGGTTTCACCAGCGCCGGGCGTTCCGCCGTCGATCCATTGAAGCGGCACACGCTGCCGCTGTCGGCCAGCGCCTGCGCCTGCTCCGCCAGGTCGGCGGTGGCGTCGTCGAGCAGGGCCACGTGGCGTTCCACGGCTTCGGCCAGCACGGCTTCGTTCAGGGCCACCAGAGCGAAAATGGGGTCGTCGACGTCGATCTTGACGCCGGTCTTTTCAAAGACGAGTGTGCGAAGTTTTTGCTGGTCCATGGCTTACCACTGCACCTTGTCGAGCTGTTCGTACAGGTCGCGGAATACCACCTTGATGCGCTGCTTTTCCATGACGTTGAATTTCTCGCTTTCGCGCACTTCGTTGGCCGTCATGCGGGCGATGTTCATCTTCTTGATGTCGGCGCCAAAGGTGTCGGCATTGCGCTGCGACAGCACGATGCGCCCGACCACGCGCTTCGAATGCTCTTCGAAGGTGGCCGATTCGGTAAACACCTTGCCGCTGGCCGATTGCAGCAGGCCGAAGTGCTCGTTCTCCCACAGCACCAGCGGCACATTGGTCGACTTGGCGGTGGAGACGAAACCCATGGCCGTGTCGTGCAGCGTGTCGCCGCCGCCCACGATGGTGTGGATGTACACCTTGCGGCCCGATTCCTGCAGCAGGTCGAAGCAGTCGTTTTCCAGCAGGTAGCCCATCAGCGGCGAAAAGGTATTGGCGCCGTTGTCGACCACGCAGTTGCCTTCTTCCTCCAGGATGTCGATCATCAGCGCGTCGAAGCGCTTGGGGTCGATCGTGCGCGAGTCGGTCATTACTTCCACGTGCTTCACGTCCATCGCCTTGTAGCGCGAAAAGGTGGCGTTTTCCTGGTCGGTATCGTAGCAGCGCAGGGGCGTGTCGTCCTTGCTGGCCAGCCATTGCGCCAGGATGGTCGACACCAGGGTCTTGCCGATGCCGCCTTTGCCCTGCAGGATGAAGTGAACCGAATTTTGCATCGAAAAGCTCCAGGTTGTTGCGATAAAATTTAATGACACTGGCCGCTGCCGCGGTCGGGCGGCTGGCCGTTCGGGAAGCCGTCATACGACGCTTCCAGGAATTCCCAGCTGTAGCCGGACTCGCCCAGCACCAGCTTGAGCACGCCCATCCGGCTATTGTCGCGCATTTCACTATGCTGCAAAGGCCAGCGGAAAGGCGTGTAAAACGCGCCCCCGGTGCCCACCACGAACTGGCGGATCCCGCCCGCCGCGTCCAGCCTGCCATGCGCATCCTGCGGCGCGAAGCGTTCGTAATCGTGGTCGTGGCCAGACAGGACGATCTCCGCGCCAGCCCGGTGCAGCAGTTCCCAGGCGTCCCGCATCACGGAAATACTGCCATGCCCGCCAGAACTATACAGCGGGTGGTGCCAGTAAGCGAGCGTGCAGCGCGCCGGCCTGGTGTCGAGCTCCTGGCGCAGCCATGCCAGCTGGGCTTCGCGGGCGGCGCCCGCCAGGTTGCTGTCGAGGGAAATGACGCGCCAGGCGCCCAGTTGCACGCTGTACCAGGCGGGCTTGCCAAAGTAGTCGAAGTAGCCGCGCGCGCCGGGCGTGCGGTATTCGTGGTTGCCGGGCGCGGGGTAGGTGCGGTCCCTGAAGCGGCCCCAGGTCGGGCCGTAGCAGGCGATGAAATCCTGCAGGCTGGCTCCCCGGTAGACGTTGTCGCCCAAGGCCAGCACCGCGGCGTCGGGGTTGGCGGCCAGTTCGCGTTCGACCAGCCGGCCGGTTTCGAAGGCGCCCGACCAGCGCGGGTCGGGATCGGCGCAGTTGGCGATGTCGCCCGCCGCGTAGACGGTAAATGCGGCAGCGCCCGCGTTCCCCGCCGACAGCAGCAGGGCGCAGGCCAGGACCAGGTTGCGCACTAGCTATTCAATGAAGCGCAACAGCCCTTGCAAGGCATGCACCACGGTCTGCTCGCGCACTGCCTGTCGGTCACCCGAAAAAACCAACCGTTCGGTGTGGGTATGTTCGCCCCGGGTCCAGCCGAAGCAGACGGTGCCCACGGGCTTGCCCGGCACGGCGCCGGTAGGGCCGGCGATGCCGGTGGTGGAAATGGCCACGTGGGCGTTGCTGTTGGCCAGCGCGCCCTTGGCCATTTCGGCCGCCACTTCCTCGCTCACGGTGCCAAGCTGGGCGATCAGGGCTGCCGACACATCCAGCAGCTCGGTCTTGGAGGCATTCGAGTAGGCGATGAAGCCGCAGTCGAACCAGCCGGTCGAGCCGGCCACTTCGGTAATGGCTTGCGCCACCCCGCCGCCGGTGCACGATTCGGCGGTCGCCAGCAGCAGTCCCTTGGCCTGCAGCGCACGGCCCACCCTGGTGGCAAGATCGATAAGGTCATTGGTCACGGGAGGCTCCTTTGTAACTGGTCGTCGGATCGGAATGGCTACTTTACCATGCGGTTTCCGGGCTTGTCCTTTCGAGGTGTTGCAACGTTTCAAAATTTATACTCGGAGAGCATAAACACGGGTAAAGTGTCTTGATCATTCACAAAGGTATGCGACATCCGCGCGCCACACCCTCGCTGCGGACTGCTATTCTCCTATTGCGTACGGGTAAGTCATCGAGCCCGTGTTTTGAATTGGATCGTCATGTCGCCAGCACGCTTGCCAACAGACGCCACGCCAGCTGTTGCCAGGATGGCTGCATGGTTGCGCTGGGCGGTGGCATGGCTGCTGGCAGTGGGCGTCGGACTGGCCCAGGCCGAGGCGCCGGCCGTGCCGCTCGAGCGCCAGGCCATGGCCGCCTACCTGTACAAGTTCGTCGGCTTCGTCGAATGGCCGGAAAAAAGTTTCGCCAAACCCGACAGCCCTCTCTTGATCGGCGTGGTGGGCAGCGAGGTGGTGGCCGAACAGCTCGAGCGCATGGTGGCGGGGCGCAGCGTGGCCGGCCATCCGGTCACGGTGCGCCGCCTGCAGCGCGGCGAATCGCTGGCCGGCCTGCATATCCTGTTCATCGACCGCGGCATCGACCGCAACACCCAGGCCGACTTGCTCGCCGCCGCGCGCAGCTATTCGCTGCTGACCGTGACCGACGCCGATGACGGACTGGCGAAGGGCTTCATGATCAGCTTCGTGCTGACCGGCGAACGCTTGCGCTTCGATGTCGGACTCAGGCAGGTCGCGCCCAGCGGCCTGCGCATCAGCGCGCGCATGCTGGCCGTCGCCCACCGCGTGCAGGGAGGGGCGTCATGATTGCCTTGCGCTCGATACGCCAGAAGCTGGTGGCCGTGGTGCTGCTGGCCACCTTCGCCGCGCTGCTGGTATCGGTGGGTGCCCTGATCGCCTACGATTTGCGCAACTACCACCGTTCGCTGCTGGGCGACATGCGCACCCAGGCCGAGCTGCTGGGACGCATGACCTCCGCCGCGCTGGCCTTCGACGACCCCCGCCTGGCCAGCGACAACCTGGCGCTGCTGCGCATCCGTTCCTCGATGCGGGCCGGCGCCATCTACGGCGCCAGCGGCACCCTGTTCGCGTCCTACCTGGCGCCGGGCGAAAAATACGTGGTGCCGGCCATCGCCAGGTCCGGGCAGGTCACGATCGAGGGCAATGACATGCTGCTGTACCAGCCGGTGATCGAGAACGGCGAACTGATCGGCACCGTGTTCCTGCGCGCCGAATACGCCCTGGTCTCGCGCGCCCTCGACTACCTGCTGGTGGCCGGCATGGTCATGATGCTGGCGCTGCTGATCGCCTACCTGCTCACGCGCCGGCTCGGGCGCATCCTGACCACGCCCATCTCGTCGATCACCGAAGTGGCGCGCGAAGTGGTGACCACGCGCGACTATTCGCGCCGCGCCAGTCGCATGAGCGACGACGAAGCCGGCGAACTGGTCGACTCCTTCAATGCCATGCTCACCGAAATCGAAGGCCGCACCGGCGACGTGATGCGCTTGAACGAAGAACTCGAAGAGCGCGTCCACGAGCGCACCATGCAGCTGGAGCTGACCAATAATGAACTGGAGCTGGCGGTGGAAGCGGCCAAGAGCGCCAATGCCGCCAAGTCGGCCTTCCTGTCGTCCATGAGCCATGAACTGCGCACGCCGCTCAACGCCATCCTCGGCTTCGCCCAGATCCTGACCTCCGAATCGCTGCCCACCACGCTGCCCCAGAAGAAGGAATTCGCCAGCCATATCCTGAAGTCCGGACGCCACCTGCTCACCCTGATCAACGAGATCCTGGACCTGGCCAAGGTCGAATCGGGCACGGTGACCCTGTCGATGGAACCGGTGGCGCTGGACGACATGCTGGGCGAATGCCGCGGCATGATCGAGCCGATGGGCGGCCCGCGCAAGATCCGCATGCTGTTCCCCGACACCACCGGCGCGGTGCTGCTGGCCGACCGCACGCGCCTCAAGCAGGTGCTGCTGAACCTGATGTCGAATGCGGTCAAGTACAACCGCGACATGGGCGCCGTGGTCTTCGACTGCAACTTCGTCAGTCCCGACCGGGTGCGCCTGTCGGTGCGCGATACCGGCCATGGCCTGAGCAATGAACAGCTGGGGTCCCTGTTCCAGCCGTTCAACCGGCTGGGGCAGGAAAACGGCACCGAAGAGGGCACCGGCATCGGCCTGGTGGTCACGCGGCGCCTGGTGGAACTGATGGGGGGCACCATCGGCGTGTCGAGCAGTGTCGGCGTGGGGACGGTGTTCTGGATCGAACTGGCCCTGATCGAACCTGCGCCGTCGGCGCTCGGTCCCGGCACGGTGCTGGCGCTGGGGCGCAGGGAACCGGTGGAGGCGGCCATCACCCACACCTTGCTGTACGTGGAAGACAATCCGGCGAACTTGAAACTGGTCCAGGAAATCGTGAACTTCCGCGCCGACCTGCGCCTGCTGGCGGCGCCGGACGGCCACCTGGGCATCGAGATGGCCAGGGCCCACCAGCCCGACCTGATCCTGATGGACCTGAACCTGCCCGGCATGAGCGGCACCGACGCGCTGCGCGAACTGCGGCTCGATCCGCGCACCGCCCATATCCCGGTGCTGGCCCTGACCGCCAATGCCATGCCGCGCGACGTTGAGCGGGGAATGGAGGTAGGCTTCATCCGTTACCTGACCAAGCCGATCAATATCGACGAATTCAACGCCGCGATCGACAGCACCCTGGCCTATGCCGACCAACGGCGGGCCCACCCGACGGCAGGACGCCAAAAATGACCACGCTGGCCGACATCCATGCAGCAGCCATCCTGATCGTCGACGACCAGACGGTCAACGTGCAGCTGCTCGAATACCTGCTCACCAATACCGGCTACAGCAATGTCAGCAGCACCACCGATCCGACCACGGTGGCCGCCCTGCACGAACAGCACCGCTATGACCTGATCATCCTCGACCTGCAGATGCCGCGCATGGACGGCTTCCAGGTGATGCAAGCCTTGAAACCCCTGGAAACGGAAACCTGGCTGCCGGTGCTGGTGGTGACGGCCGAGCCGGAAAAAAAGCTGGCGGCGCTCGATGCCGGCGCGCGCGACTTCATCGGCAAGCCCTTCGACCCGGTCGAGGTGCTCACGCGGATCCGCAACATGTTCGAAGTGCGCCTGCTGCACCGCGCCGCCCGCAGTTACGGCACCGTGCTCGAACAAACCGTGCGCGAACGCACCGCCGAACTGCAGCGCTTTCGCAGCGCCGTCGATTCCACGGCCGATGCCATTTTTCTGATCGACAGCGCCAGCATGGAAATCGTCGACGTCAACGATGGCGCCTGCCGCATGCTGCACTACACGCATGCGGAAATGCTGGCGCTGGCGCCGTCCGCGATCGGGCTCAAGCCCGACAAGGTCGAAGCGGAGCTGCTGCGCGCCGACCATGTGCCGGTGCCGGTCGAAACGTCGTGGCAGGTGCAGGACGCCGGCGGCACGCACACCCTGATCGCGGTGGCGCGCGACATCAGCGAACGCCTGCTGGCCGCGCAGCGCCTGCGCCACATGGCCAGCTACGACAGCCTGACCGGCCTGCCCAACCGCCCCCTGTTCTACCAGACCTTGCGCGAAGCGATCGAGCTGGCGCACGACAAGCACTGGCGCATCGTGGTGCTGTTCATTTCGCTGGACCGCTTCAAGATCGTCAACGACTCGCTGGGCGCGGGACTGGGCGACGAACTGCTGCGCCAGTTCAGCACCCGGCTGGTGCAGTGCGTGCGCATCCGCGATACCGTGGGCCGCCTGGGGGGCGACGAATTCGCGCTGATCCTGACCATGACGCGCGACCAGCAGGAAGCCGTGTACGTGGCCAACGACGTGCGCGACACCCTGCGCGCGCCGTTCGACCTGAACGGACAGCCGGCCACGCTGACGGCCTCCATCGGGATCGCCATGTATCCCAACGACGCCACCGATCCCGACACCCTGATCAAATACGCCGACACCGCGATGGGGCGGGCCAAGGAAGCGGGCCGCGACGGCTACCGCTTCTTCACGGCCGGCATGAACGTCCAGGTGCTGGCGCGCCTGGAGCTGGAAATGGCGCTGCGGCGCGCGGTGGAAGAACAGGAATTGAGCTTGCACTTCCAGCCCAAGCTGTACCTGGAAACGGGACGCGTGAGCGGCGCCGAAGCGCTGCTGCGCTGGAACCGGCCGGGCTACGGCATGGTCTTCCCGGCCGAATTCGTGCCTATCCTGGAAGACACGGGCATGATCGTCCCGGTAGGCGCCTGGGTGATCGACGAAGCTTGCCGCCAGATCGCCGCGTGGTCGAAAACCGAGGTGGGCGAGCTGCGGGTGGCCGTCAATGTGTCTTCCCGCCAGTTCGTGGAAGGCGACCTTGAAGCGGACGTTCTGGGCTCGCTGCAGCGCCACGGGATCGACCCGGCGCTGCTGGAACTGGAGCTGACCGAAAGCGCGCTGATGACCAACGCCGAGAACACCATCGAGGTGCTGGGCCGCCTGAAAGCGCTGGGTATCCGGATTTCCATCGACGACTTCGGCACCGGCTATTCCAGCCTGGCTTACCTGAAGCGCTTCCCGATCGACAAGCTCAAGATCGACATCGCCTTCGTGCGCGACATCACCATCAACCCGGACGACGCGGCCATCGCGCTGGCCATCATCAACATGGCGCACAGCCTGCATATGCGGGTGATCGCCGAAGGCGTGGAAACGCGGGCCCAGCTGGTTTACCTGCGGCGCAACAAGTGCGACGAGATCCAGGGCTTCCATTTCAGCCGTCCGCTGCCGCCGGCCGACCTGGGCGCGCTGGTGCTGGCCAACCGCGCCCTGCCCGACGAACCGGCGGCCCCCGAGTCGAACCGACAGACGTTGCTGATCGTGGACGACGACGTCAACGTGCTGTCGTCGCTGCACCGGCTGTTCAACAAGGATGGCTACCATGTGCTGACCGCGATGTCGGCGGCCGAAGGCTTCGAACTGCTGGCGCTGCATCACGTGCACGTGATCGTGTGCGACCAGCGCATGCCCATCATGAGCGGCACCGAGTTCCTCTCCAAGGTCAAGGAAATGTATCCGGAGACGGTGCGCATCATCCTGTCCGGCTATACGGGGATCGAATCGGTGCTCGATTCGATCAACCGCGGCGCCATCTACCGCTTCTACACCAAGCCATGGGACGACACCCAGCTGCGCGACAATATCCGCCTGGCCTTCCACCATTACTGGCTGGTCAATGGCGCGCGCGACGAACGCCGCGTGGCGCGCGAGGGCCAGGCCCTAGGCCGCGAAGTGGTCGAAACCCTTCAGTCCCAGTGACAGTTCCGTGCCGCCGGCGTCGACCAGGCGCAGGCCGGGCTGCGCGTCGATGGTTCCCACCCGGGTCACGGGCGTGCCGGCCAGGCGCGCCGCCTCGATGATGGCGTCGCGCTTGTCCGCGGACGCGGTGAAGCACAGTTCATAGTCGTCGCCGCCGGCGGCGGTGAAACGGCGCCGCAATGCGCTCGCCTGCTGCGCCAGCACCGGGCCGGCCGGCAGGGCGTCCACGTCGAGCGTGGCGCCCGCGCCGGACGCGTCCAGGATGTGTCCCAGGTCGCCCACCAGGCCGTCCGAAATGTCGATCGCCGCGTGCGCCAGCCGGCCCAGCGCCATGCCCAGCGCCACGCGCGGCGCCGGCATGTGCATGCGCAGGCCGGCTTGCGCCAGGCTGGCACCGTCCAGGGCGTACTGGTTCCAGTAGCAGGCCAGCGCCAGGCGCGCGTCGCCCAGGGTGCCGGAGATCCAGATGTCGTCGCCTTCCCTGGCCGCGTCGCGCCGCAGCGCCTGGCCGGGGGTGATTTCTCCGAACACGGTGATGCAGATATTGAGCGGGCCGCGCGTGGTGTCGCCGCCGATCAGTTCACAGTCGAAGGCGTCGGCCAGGGCGAACAGGCCGCCGGAAAACGCGTCGAGCCAGTCAACATCCGACGACGGCAGGGACAGGGCCAGCGTGAAGCCGACCGGCCTGGCGCCCATGGCGGCCAGGTCCGACAGGTTCACGGCCAGGCATTTGTGGCCCAGCATGCGGGCATCCGCCCCGGCGAAAAAATGGCGTCCTTCGACCAGCATATCGGACGAAATGGCCATCTGGGTGCCTGGCGTGGGGGCGAGCAGGGCGCAGTCGTCGCCGATGCCCAGCACCGCGCGGCCGGGGCGGGCGCGCTTGAAGAACTTCTTGATCAGGTCGAATTCGGAGAGCATGGCGGGATTGTACAACTGCGCGCCCGGTGTGGTCATCTCGTCAAGATACCGGCTTGCGATAGTTTTTTTTGGGAAAGTGATGAAATATCTGTCTAGACAGGGGTTTGAACCGGTTGTTGGTAGAAATACGTAGCTTGCTGTTTTCCCGGCTCTGCTAGAATCATTGGCTCCCGAGACAGAACAGGAAGCGCATCAGCATGGATTCGTCATCAGACAAGAAGGAAGAATTGCGCCAGCAGCTGCGTTGCGCAGCGCTGGAGTACCACGAATTTCCCCGCCCAGGCAAAATCAGCGTCACCCCCACCAAGCAACTGACCAATCAGCGCGACCTGGCCCTGGCGTATTCGCCGGGCGTCGCGGCGCCGTGCGAGGAAATCGTCAAGGATCCGGCCAACGCCTATAAATACACGGCGCGCGGCAACCTGGTGGCGGTTATCACCAACGGCACCGCGGTGCTGGGCCTGGGCAATATCGGCGCGCTCGCTTCCAAACCTGTCATGGAAGGCAAGGGCGTGCTGTTCAAGAAATTCGCCGGCATCGACGTGTTCGACATCGAGATCAACGAATCCGATCCCGACAAGCTGGTCGACATCATCGCCTCGCTCGAACCTACCTTCGGCGGCATCAACCTGGAAGACATCAAGGCGCCCGAATGCTTCTATATCGAGCGCCAGCTGCGCGACCGCATGAAGATTCCCGTCTTCCATGACGACCAGCACGGCACCGCCATCATCGTGGGCGCGGCCATCCTGAACGGCGTCAAGGTGGTGGGCAAGAACCTGCGTGAATGCAAGCTGGTGGTGTCCGGCGCCGGCGCGGCCGCCCTGGCTTGCCTGGACCTCATCGTCGACCTGGGCTTCCCGATCGAAAACATCTTCGTCACCGACCTGGCCGGCGTGGTCTACAAGGGCCGTGCCGAGCTGATGGATCCGGACAAGGAACGCTTCGCCCAGGACACGCCGATGCGCACCCTGGCCGAAGTCATGCCCGGCGCCGACATTTTCCTCGGCCTGTCGGCCGGCGGCGTGCTCAAGCAGGACATGGTCATGGCCATGGCGGCCAATCCGCTGATCCTGGCGCTGGCCAACCCGACCCCGGAAATCCTGCCGGAAGACGTCAAGGCCGTGCGCGGCGACGCCGTCATCGCCACCGGCCGTTCGGACTATCCGAACCAGGTCAACAATGTGCTGTGCTTCCCCTACATTTTCCGCGGCGCCCTCGATTGCGGCGCCACCACCATCACGCGCGAGATGGAAATCGCGGTGGTGCACGCCATCGCCGACCTGGCCCACGCCGAGCAGTCGGACGTGGTGGCCACCACCTACGGCATCAGCAACCTGTCCTTCGGGCCGGAATACCTGATCCCGATGCCGTTCGACCCGCGCCTGCTGATGCAGATCGCGCCGGCCGTGGCCAAGGCGGCCTTCGAGTCCGGCGTGGCCACGCGCCCGATCGCCGACCTGCAAGCCTATGCCGACAGCCTGCAGCAGTTCGTCTACCGCAGCGGCACCTTCATGAAGCCGCTGTTCGCGGTGGCCAAGGCCGCTCCGGCCGAGATGAAGCGCATCGTCTACGCCGAGGGCGAAGAAGAGCGCGTGCTGCGCGCGGTGCAGGTGGTGGTCGATGAAAAGCTGGCGCGGCCGATCCTGGTCGGCCGCCCGAGCGTGCTCGAACAGCGCATCGAAAAATTCGGCCTGCGCCTCAAGCGCGGCGAGCATTTCGACGTCATCAATCCCGACCACGAAGAGCGCTACCGCGACTACTGGCAGACCTATTACGAAATGAGCAACCGCAAGGGCGTCACCCAGGAGTACGCCAAGCTGGAAATGCGCCGCCGCCACAGCCTGATCGGCGCCATGATGATCCACAAGGGCGATGCCGACGGCATGATCTGCGGCACCTTCGGCACCACCAATTTGCACCTGCACTATATCGACCAGGTGCTGGGTCGGCGTCCGGGCGCCCATGTTTACGCGGCCATGAACTTCCTGATCCTGCCGGAACGCCAGATGGCCATCGTCGACACCCACGTCAATGAAAACCCGAGCGCCGAACAGCTGGCCGAGATCACCATCATGGCGGCCGAGGAAATGTCGCGTTTCGGCCTGATTCCGCGCGCGGCCCTGCTGTCGCACTCCAATTTCGGTTCGTCGAACTCGGAATCGGCGCGCAAGATGCGCGCCGCGCTGGCCCTGGTGCAGCAGCAGGCTCCCGGCCTGGAAGTGGACGGGGAAATGCATGGAGACGCCGCGCTCGACTCCAAGCTGCGCAAGTCCATGATGCCGCAGTCGACCCTGCAGGGCGACGCCAACCTGCTGGTCATGCCGAACATCGATGCCGCCAACATTGCCTACAACCTGCTCAAGACGGCGGCCGGCAACGGCATCGCCATCGGCCCGGTATTGCTCGGATGCAATAAGCCGGTGCACATCCTGACCCCGTCGGCGACCGTGCGCCGCATCGTCAACATGACCGCCCTGTGCGTGGTGGACGCCGTCGCCGAGCGTTAACGGCGGCGCGGGAAAGGGGGAGGCCGCCGTTTTTCGGCCGCCTCCTTTTTTGCATTTGATACATATCAAACCAGGCTTTGGAAGTCTGTCGCAAGTGTTCATCACGAAGGTAACCACGTGTAATGGTGCGCCGCCTGCCCAGGAATATCAGGCATAATGTCCGCGCTGGATGTTGCTTAATTTGCAGCACCTCTTCGCCTGTAGCTGGCCGGTTTGGCGCCTCTGTTACAATGTCAGGTTGTTTCATGCCCAAATTGGGGCGCTGCCTACCCGCGATCCCTGTTTACCCAAGATTATCTAGAACATGCTCATAACAAAAAAAGCCCTGATTACCGGGATCACTGGTCAAGACGGCGCCTATCTGGCCCAGTTGCTGCTTGAAAAAGGTTACGAGGTCACGGGCACTTACCGCCGTTCGAGCTCGGTCAATTTCTGGCGCATTGAAGAGCTCGGCATCGAAGCTCACCCGAACCTGAAACTGGTCGAATACGACCTGACCGACCTGTCGTCGTCGATCCGCCTGATGCAAAGCGCCCAGCCGGACGAGGTCTACAACCTGGCCGCGCAAAGCTTCGTCGGCGTCTCCTTCGAGCAGCCGATCGCCACCGCCAGCATCACTGCGCTGGGCGCGGTCAACCTGCTCGAAGCGATCCGCATCGTCAATCCGAAGGCGCGCTTCTACCAGGCGTCGACCTCGGAAATGTTCGGCAAGGTGCAAGCCATCCCGCAAGTGGAGGACACGCCCTTCTATCCGCGCAGCCCGTATGGCGTGGCCAAGCTGTATGCCCACTGGATGACCGTGAACTACCGCGAGTCCTACGGCATCTTCGGCTCCTCGGGCATCCTGTTCAACCACGAGTCGCCGCTGCGCGGGCGTGAATTCGTCACCCGCAAGATCACCGATGCGGTCGCCAAGATCGTGCTCAACAAGCTCGACGTGCTCGAACTGGGCAACCTGGACGCCAAGCGCGACTGGGGCTATGCCAAGGAATACGTGGAAGGCATGTGGCGCATCCTGCAGGCCGAGCAGCCCGACACCTTCATCCTGGCCACCAACCGCACCGAAACCGTGCGCGACTTCGTGTCCATGGCCTTCAAGGGCGCCGGCATCACGATCGAATTCAAGGGCAAGGGCGAGAACGAAACCGGCCATTGCAGCCGCAGCGGCAAGCTGCTGGTGCGCGTGAGCCCGAAATTCTACCGCCCGGCCGAAGTCGAACTGCTGATCGGCGACCCGGGAAAGGCCATGCGCGAGCTGGGCTGGGAACCGAAGACCACCCTCGAACAGCTGTGCCAGATGATGGTCGACGCCGATATGCGCCGCAACGAAATCGGATTCTCGTTCTGATATGAACCGCATGGCCTCGGAACAATTTCCGGCCCTCGTGCTTGATGGCGAGGGACAGGGAAAGCGCGCGCTCATTACCGGCTTGCGCGGTTTCACGGGCCATTACCTGGCGCAGGAACTGACGGGGGCCGGCTACCGCGTGTTCGGTACCGCGCTGCCGGGCGAAGCCCCGGGCCCGGACATTTATAGCATCGACATCTGCGACCGCGACGCCGTGGCCGCCATGATCGCCGAGATACAGCCCGACGTCGTGGCCCACCTGGCCGGCATCGCCAACGTGGTGCATGCCAATACCGAGCTGATTTACCGTGTCAACATCATGGGCACGCGCAACCTGCTCGAAGCGCTGGCCGCGCAGGCGCACAAGCCTTCGGCCGTGCTGCTCGCTTCCTCGGCCAATATCTACGGCAATGCCAGCGTCGGCATGATCGCCGAAACGCTGGCGCCGGCGCCGGCCAACGATTACGCGGTCAGCAAGCTGGCCATGGAAAACATGGCGCAGCTGTGGAACGACAAGCTGCCGATCGTGATCGTGCGCCCGTTCAACTACACCGGCGTGGGCCAGACCGAAACGTTTTTGCTGCCGAAAATCGTCGGGCATTTCCGCAAGGGCGCGCGCCAGATCGAATTGGGCAACCTGGCCATCGCGCGCGATTTTTCCGACGTGCGCATGGTCGCCACCAGCTACCGGCGCCTGCTCGCCACCAGCCCGGCCGGCCAGGCATTCAATGTGTGCACCGGCCAGGCGCATACGCTGTCGTCCGTCATCGAGACCATGTCCGGCATCGCCGGCTACGCCATCGACGTGCGCGTCAATCCGGCGTTCGTGCGGGCCAACGATATCCTTACCCTGGTCGGCAACAACGACAAGCTCACCAGCGTCATCGGCGAAGTGAAGCCCACCCCGCTGGCCGAAACACTGCGCTGGATGTACCAGGCGTGAGCTTGCTGCGCGTCGGCCTTGGAACGACCATGATCGAACCAGGACTGACCGGCGGGCGGCTCGACGGCATCGGCGTCTACACCCGTGCCCTGCTGGAGAACCTGCCCGCCGCGGGCTGCGCGGTGTCCGGCTATTCCTATCCCCGTTTTCGCGGCAGCGCCCAGGCCATCAGCGTCGGCCGGGCCATGCCCCAGTCGTTCGAAGCGGCCACCCTGGCCGACCTGCTCACGCCCGCCGCTAACCGCGTGCACATGCCGGCCGACCTGTTCCACGTGACCGACTATCGCATCGTGCGCATGGATTGCCCGGTGGTGGCCACCCTGCACGACGCGCTGCCGATCAAGTATCCCGAATGGTGCAGCCCGCGCCTGCGCCAGGCCAAGAACTGGATGCAGAAAAAAGCCACGCGCAAGGCCGACCACGTGATCGCCCTGTCGCACTTCGCCATCGACGAACTGGTCGAGTGCTTCGGGGTCGACCCGCACAAGGTCAGCGTGGTGCACTGCGGCGTGGGCGACGAATGGCTGCAGCCGAGCGACCCCGCGCAGGTGGCGGCCACGCTGGCGGCCAACGGCCTGGTGCCCGGCTACTTCCTGTTCGTGGGCACCCTGCAGCCGCGCAAGAACATCGAACGCCTGCTGGACGCCTACCTGGCCCTGCCGGCGGCGGTGCGCGCCGAACGCCAGCTGGTCATCGTGGGCAGCAGCGGCTGGCGCTGCGAGGCCCTGGTGGCGCGCATCCACGCGGCGCGCCAGAACGGCCACCGGGTGGTCTGGCTGAACCAGCTGACCGGCAACGACGCCCTGCGCCATGTGTACGTGGGCGCGGGCGTGTTCGTGTTTCCTTCCCTGTACGAAGGCTTCGGCATCCCGGTGGTGGAAGCGTTTTCCTCGGGCGTGCCGGTGGTGGCCTCGAACAGCAGTTCGCTGCCCGAAGTCACCCGGGGCGCGGCGCTCGACGTCGATCCGCTTGATACGGGCGCCATCGGCGCGGCCATGCTGGCGCTGGTGAACGACGAAGCCTTGCGCGCGCGCTGCATCGCGGCCGGCCATGCCCGCGCGGCCGGCCTGACCTGGCGCGAAACGGCTGTACGGACGGCCGCCGTGTATCATACTGTCCTTTCCCATTGAGCTGTCCGCATGCGCGTCCTTCATTTCTACAAAACCTACTACCCTGATTCCGTGGGCGGTGTCGAGCAGGTGATCCGGCAGATGTGCGTCGGCACCGGCAAGCTGGGCGTCGTCAACCAGGTGCTGACCTTGACGCGCCAGAAGGACAATTTCGATTTCGAATTCGAAGGCCACCAGGTGCACCGGGTGCCGCTCGACATCGAGATCGCCTCGACCGGCATGTCGCTGGCCGCCTTCGGCGAACTGGCGCGCCTGGCCGAACAGGCCGACGTGGTGCACTACCACTTCCCGTGGCCGTTCATGGACCTGGCCCATTTCATGGCCCGCATCCGCAAGCCCAGCCTGGTGACCTACCATTCCGACATCGTGCGCCAGAAGGCGCTGCTGAAGGTGTACCAGCCACTCAAGCACCGCTTCCTGCAAAGCGTGGACACCATCGTTGCCACCTCGCCCAACTACATGGCCTCGTCGGCGGTGCTTGACCGCTACCGCGACAAGACCCGCGTTATCACCTATGGCCTGGACAAGAGCATCTACCCGCAGCCGGAGCAGTCGCGCATGGACCGGTGGCGCGCGCGCGTGGGCGAACGCTTCTTCCTGTTCGTGGGCGTGCTGCGCTACTACAAGGGCTTGCACATCCTGCTCGACGCCGTGGCCAATACCGACTACCCGGTGGTCATCGTGGGCGCCGGACCGATCGAAACGGAACTGAAGGAACACGCCGAACGCCTGGGGCTGACCCATGTGCTGTTCGTGGGCGCGCTGGACGACCACGACAAGGTGGCGCTGCTCACGCTGTGCTACGCGGTGGCTTTCCCTTCGCACCTGCGTTCGGAAGCGTTCGGCATCTCGCTGCTGGAAGGGGCCATGTACGGCAAGCCCATGATTTCGAGCGAAATCGGCACCGGCACCACCTACATCAACATCGACGGCGATACCGGCATCGTGGTGCCGCCATCCGATTCGCAAGCCTTCGGCGAAGCCATGAAGCGCCTGTGGGACAACCCGGAATTGGCCGCCGAAATGGGCCGCCGCGCCGAGGCGCGCTACTGGGAACTGTTCACCGCCGAACAGATGGCGACCAGCTACACGGCGCTGTACCACGAACTGGTGGCGCGCCGCGCGGCGCTGCCGCTGGCGCACGCGCGGGCCTGATCAGGTTTCCGACCATTTGTCCCTGATCGCCACGATCTGCGGCAGGCGTTCCAGGAACAGGTCCACCAGGGCGGCATCGAAATGCCGCCCTTTTTCCTTCTCCAGGTAGGCCGCCGCATCGGCCACGCTCCAGGCCACCTTGTAGGGCCGCACCGAGGTCAGGGCGTCGAACACGTCGGCGATGGCCACGATCCGGCCTTCGAAGGGTATCGCTTCGCCGGCCAGGCCGTACGGGTAGCCCAGGCCATCCCAGCGTTCGTGGTGCGACAGGGCGATTGAGCGCGCCAGCGCCAGCATGCCCGAGGCGTGTGCGCCGATGATTTCGGCGCCTATCGTGACGTGGGTCTGCATGATGGCCCATTCGTCCGGGTCGAGCGCGCCCGGTTTTTGCAGGATGCGGTCGGGGATGCCGATCTTGCCGACGTCGTGCATGGGCGCCGCATGCAGCAGGTCGTCCGCTTCGTAGCCGCCCATGCCTGCGGCTTTGCCCAGCAGGCGCGAGAAGTGGCTCATGCGGATCACATGCAGGCCCGTTTCGTTATCCCTGTATTCGGCCGCCAGGCCCAGGCGCTGGACGATTTCCAGGCGCGTTTCGCGCAGCTCTTCCATGCGCACCAGCGACAGGTGGGTGCGCACGCGGGCGGGCGCGATGGGCGGGCTGACCGGCTTGGTGATGTAATCGACCGCGCCCGCATTGAAGCCTTCCACCTCGTCCTCGGTCTGGTTCAGCGCCGTCACGAAGATCACCGGAATGGCGGCCATGCGCTCCGGCGCGATCCCGATCCCGGTGTCGCGCACCAGGAAGGGCGGCGGGTCGCCGCGCGCCTCGGCCAGCAATCCCATGCTGCCAGTCAGCAGCACCAGCCGGCGCTGGACCAGGTTGGCCCTGGCCTGGCCGGCGATCTGCAACCCCATCCACGAAAGTTGGCCACCAGGACCGACAGCAGCACCAGCGCCGGGTCATATTCGCCATCGGTGAGCATGGATGCCGCGCCGGGCATGTGGAACAACGCGCGCTGTGCGGACGTATCGAAGGCCATGTCGGTAGGGTTTTAATCAGTGTATGTCGAATGGACCGTGAAAATGGTTGTTTCCGCGCAGCAGGTACCGCTCTCATGGGGCTGTGCCGGTTGCGAGCGGCTCGGCCTTGCTGCTATGCTTTCAGCTCGATTGTGAAGGTATGGCATGGGCAGTTTGAAACTTGTAGTTCCAATAATGTTGGCGGGGGCGCTGGTCCGGGCCGCTGCACAAGCGCCCGCCTTGTATATCACCACCGAATCGTCGCCACCCACCAGCATGCAGGACGGCGAGCGGGTGGTGGGCAGCGCCAGCGACAAGGTGCGCGAAGCGCTGACCCGGTCCGGCATTGCCCACAGCTTCGAAATACTGCCCTGGAAGCGCGCCTACAGCGCGGCCCTGCAACGCAGCGACGCCTGCGTCTATTCCACCACCCGCACGCCGGAGCGCGAGAACCTGTTCAAATGGGTGGGGCCGACCGACGAAGGCGAATGGGTGCTGCTGGCGCGGGCCGACCGCAAGCTGGTGATGCACACCCTGGAAGATGCGCGCAATATGCGCATCGGCACCTACAATGGCGACGCCCGCGACGAATACCTGCGCGCGCGCGGCTTCCTGGTCGATCCCGCGCCGAGCGACCTGCTCAACCAGAAAAAACTGATGATGAACCGGATCGACCTGTGGGCGGCCGGCATCCGGCGCGGCAGTTCGGTGCTGATGGCCAACGGCTGGAGCGACAAGATCGTGCCGGTGCTCACCTTCAACCGCATCAAGGTGTACCTGGCCTGCAACCCGGCGGTGCCGGACGCCATCATCGACAAGCTCAATGCCGCGCTCGAGGCCATGGCGCGCGACGGCACCACGCGCCGGATCGAACGCAAGTACGATGCCTGGGTCGAACGCAAGGCGCCGCAAAAGTAGTCAGGCCTGGCTTGCCCGGATCGCGATGGTCTTGCGGCCGCCCGTGCCGGCGCGCGCGCGCAGCTGGCCGCAACCGCCTTCCACATCCTGTCCCGCCGAATCGCGCAGCTTGGTCAGCACGCCGCGCTGGTGCAGCGATGCGGCGATGGCTTGCGCCTTGTCCCAGGCGGGACGGCGGAAGGCCAGGCCGGCAATCGTGTTGTAGGGGATCATGTTGAGCACCGCGTATTTCCCCTTCAGCAGGCCCACGATGCCGTCCAGTTCATCGTCGCCATCATTGACGCCGTCGAGCAAGGTCCACTGGTACTGGATGGGGTAGCTGGTCAGGCGCGCATAGGCTTCGCCGAGGTCGACCAGCTGCTGCGGCGACAGGCGCGGCGCGCGCGGCAGCAATTGTTCGCGCAGGGCGGCCTTGGTGCTGTGCAGCGACAGGGCCAGCGCCGGCTTGACCCTGCCCAGCGGCAGGCGTTCGAACACGCGCGCATCGCCGACGGTGGAAAACACCAAGTTCTTGTGCCCGATATTGCCGTCGGTGCCCAGCAGCTCGATCGCTTCGAGCACATTGTCGAGATTGTGGGCGGGTTCGCCCATGCCCATGAACACCACCTTCTTCACCGGCCGCAGGCTGCGCCCCAGCGCCACCTGGGCGATGATCTCGCCGCTCGTGACCTGGCGCAGCAGGCCGCCCTGGCCGGTCATGCAAAACTGGCAACCCACCGCGCAGCCCACCTGGCTGGACACGCACAAGCCGTCGCGCGGCAGCAGCACGCTTTCCACGGTCTGGCCGTCGGCCAGGCCCACCAGCAGGCGCGCCGCGCCGTTCTCGCCGGGATGGCTGGAAATGAGGGTGGCCATGGCGGCCAGGTCGGCGTCCAGGGCGGGCAGGGCGTCGCGCACGGCGCGCGGCAGGAAGTCCTGCGGGCGGCGCCGGCCCAGGTCGTGCGCCTGGCCCAGCACCCAGTCGCGCAGCACGCGCTGTTCATGCAGGGGGAGGGCGCCCAGGTCGCGCAAGCGCTGGCGGATGGCGGAAATATGCATGGGCGCATTTTACACGCAGGCGAAATAGGCCGTCCCGGTCTGTTTCCTGCAATTAACTATCCGCATTCCTTTTTGTCTTTTTTTATTTTGTGACATGGAAAATACAGTACGGCGGATCGTACTTGACGACAGGCAATCTTAGCGGGAGTATTGACCTTCGGCGTAGCCGGCACGCGTGAACGGCAGCATCACAGGGGACAATGATGGCAGCTCGGAAATGGCACGGAATCGCGGCAATGTGCTTGGCCATCCTGGCCTTGCCGGCCATGGCGGCGGAATGGAGCGACACCTCGCTCAGCTGGCGCAAGGGCAATGCCTTTCGTGAACCTTTCAACCGGCGCGACATCGGCAAGGATATCTTCGCCCTGACCCATGCCAGCGGCTACAAGTACGGCAGCAATTTCGTCAATGTCGACTTCCTCCTGTCCGACCGCAACGACCCCGGATCCCTGAACCAGTCGCAAGGCGCCCAGGAAGCCTATATGGTGTACCGGCACACCCTCGATATCGGCAAGCTGAGCGGCAAGGATTTCAAGATCGGCGCGGTGCGCGGCTTCGGCGCCACCTTCGGTTTCGACGTGAACGTGAAGAACGACGTCGGCTACAATTCGCGCAAGCGCATGCTGGTCGCGGGTCCGACCGTGATGTGGGACGTGCCCGGCTTCCTGAACACCAGCTTGCTGCTGCTCAATGAAAGCAATGCTCCCAGCGGCGCCTTCCCGCCCGTGTCCCTGGTGCGCGAACGCTACACCTACGACCTGCACCCCATGCTCAGCGCCAGCTGGGGCATTCCCGTGGCCGACCTGTGGAAGTTCGAAGGCTATGCCAATGTGATCGCGTCCAAGGGCCGCGACGAGGTGGGCTTCGACACCGGGCCGGAAACGAATGTCGACATGCAGCTGATGTTCGACGCGGGCGCCGCCCTGGGGCACAAGAAGAACATGTTCCGCATCGGCATCGAGTACCAGTACTGGAACAATAAATTCGGGAATACCGCCTTCAAGACGGGCGGCCAAGGCTTCCGGGCCAAGACACCCATGATCCGGGCCGCGATTCATTTCTGAGCCCTTTCCACCTTCGCCCAACGGCCGCTAACGCGGCCGTTTTGTTGTCATTTTGCTGTCATCGGCCCGTAGCAAAGCTTTGTTGTAATGGCGCGGTTGCTCCCCATTCACGATAAAGGCCGGCCATGAACACTGAACTTTCCTCGTCCCGACGCAATCTCCTCAAAAGTCTCGCTGGCGCTTCGGCGCTGCCCTTCGTTGGCGCGCTTGCCGCCATGCAGACCCGGCAGGCGCAAGCCGCCAACGGCGCCACCACGCTCGTTGCCAGCCCCTACGGCCCGATCGCGCCGGTGCGCGACATCAGCACCGGCCTGCCCTTGCTGCAGCTGCCGGCCGGTTTCGTGTACAAAAGCTTCGGCTGGCGCGGCGACCCGATGACCGACGGCAGGACCTGCCCGGGCGGCCACGACGGCATGGGCGTGATCGTGTCGCGCAAGGTGGGCCGCAGCACCGAGCTGGTGCTGGTGCGCAACCACGAAATCGGCGCCACCGGCGCGGCCAACTTCATCAATGCGCCCGGCGTCTACGACAATGGCAACAGCAGCGCGACCTCGGCCAACAAGTTCGGCGGCGGCACCTCGAACCTGCTGTTCCGCGACGGTAACTGGGTCAGCATGTCGCCCAGCCTGGGCGGCACGCAAACCAATTGCGCCGGCGGCGTCACGCCCTGGGGCACCTGGCTCACCTGCGAAGAAGTCAGTTCCGACGCCGTCGGCACGGCCGGCAAGAAGCACGGCTATGTCTTCGAAGTGACGGCCGATCCCGGCGCGACCACGGGCCAGCCCATCGTCGGCATGGGCCGCTTCGGGCACGAAGCCGCCGCCGTCGATCCCGGCACCGGCATGGTGTACCAGACCGAAGACAGCTCCGGCAAGTCGGGCTTCTACCGCTACGTGCCCGATATCGTGCTCGGCTACCCCGGTTCGCTGGCCATGGGCGGCGTGCTGCAGATGGCCAGGGTGAAAGGCGCCAACAACGTCAACCTGGGCACCGCGGCCGTCAACGCCAGCTACGAACTCGAATGGGTGAATATCGCCAACCCCGACCAGAACCGCGGCAGCGGCACCGGCTTGAACGGCGTCACGATCACCAACGCGGCCGGTCCCTTCGTGCAGGGCTGGGTGCAGGGCGCCCTGCGCATGAACCGGGGCGAAGGCATCTGGTATTCCAAGGGAAAAATGTATGTGATGGATACGTCCGGCGGCGCCGTCCAGCGCGGCACGATCTGGGAACTGGACCTGGCGGCGCAAACGCTGACCTGCATCTATTCGAGCCCGAGCGCACTGGTGGGCAATATGGGCGACAACCTGACCGTGAGCCCGCGCGACGGCATCCTGATTTGCGAAGACGCATCGAGCGCGGCCAACGACAGCTTCGGCTTCGGCCAGCGCCTGATGGGGCTGACCGGCGCCGGCGATGCCTACATCTTCTCGAAAAACAATGTGGTGCTGACGGCGGCCCAGCTGAACACCACCGGCAAGCTGGGCGCGCTGGCGGGCGACCACCGCGCCAACGAATTTGCGGGCGCCTGCTTCGACCCGACCGGCCGCTACCTGTTCGTCAACATCCAGACGCCAGGCATCACTTTCGCCATTACCGGCCCATGGGCCAATGGCCCGCTGTAATCCCAAGGAGACCGAACATGAAACTACGTCACTATGTCGCCCCCGTGCTGTGCGCACTGGCCATCGCCAACCCTGCCAGCGCCGTCATCCTCACCAGTTCCAGCGGCAATGCCGTGACCGATTACAGCGCGCCGTCGCTGGTATCGTTCGACCTGGACCTGGCCACGTTTTCGGGCGCCCAGCTGAACTTCATCATTGAGGAAGGCGACCTGCTGGCGCCGGTGCTGAACCTGAATGCCATCGTGCGCAACCTGAGCGGCAGCGGCCTGGGCTACTTCTCGTTTTCGCTCGGCGGCATCAGCTTCGCCGGCCAGGGCAGCGTCACGCCGGCCTTCGGCACGATTGCCAATGTCAGCTACACCAGCCTGGATGCCGGCATCCGTTTCGGCACGCCGGAGTTTGCCGAATTCCACTTCGGTAATCCCTTCGAGTTCAATGGCCTGGGCAACTGGCAGCTCGACGTGTCGGGCCTGGAAGCGGGCGACACCTTCTCGATCCGCGCCAACATTCCCGAGCCGGAAACCCTGTCCATGTTCCTGGCATCGCTGGCCCTGTTCGCCGTCTCGGCGCGAGGCCGCAAGAAGCCTTAAGTTTCATGGACATAATTCCACCTCCTCGGTAGACTGGCCGGACTTATCAGAGGAGGTGGGCATGAATCCCGGCGTACGAAATATCCTGGCAGTCATTGCTGGTTTTGTGTTCGGCAGTATCGTCAACATGGGCCTGATCCTCGCGAGCGGCCATGTCATTCCGGCCCCGGCAGGCGCCGACACCACTACGATGGAGGGCCTGCAGGCGACCATGCACCTGTTCGAGCCCAGGCATTTCCTGTTTCCCTTCCTTGCGCACGCCCTCGGCACCCTGGCCGGCGCGACAGTCGCGGCTATCATCGGCGCCAGCCACCAGTTCAAGCTGGCCATGGGCATAGGCGCGCTGTTCCTCGCTGGAGGTATCGCCAATTGCTTCCTGCTGCCGGCACCCGCCTGGTTCATGGCAGTCGATGTCCTGGGTGCTTACCTTCCGATGGCATGGATCGGCTGGAAGCTCGGCAGCCGGAAATGATCACGCGCCGCGACATCATTGCCGGCGCTGGCGCCGTGGCCGTTCTGGCTGCGGCTTCTTCTCACGCAGCACCAACAGGAACTTCCACCATGTACGGTTTGATTGGCAAGATGAAGGTTGTGCCCGGGCGGCGCGATGCGCTCGTCGCGATTTTGCTGGAAGGCTTGCAGAACATGCCGGGCTGCCTGAGCTACATCGTGGCGCACGACCCGGCCGACCCGGATGCGATCTGGATTACCGAGGCCTGGGACAGCAAGGCGAGCCATGCCGCGTCCCTGCAGCTGGCGTCGGTGAAGGCCGCCATCGCCAAGGGACGCGCGATGATCGCCGGCTTCGGCGAGCGTTTCGAAACGACGCCGGTGGGTGGCCAGGGGCTGGGCAAATGAGCTTCGTGACGTCCGCCCGCGGCCTGGCCATGCTGGCCGTGCTGCTTGCCGTGGTGGGGGCCATGCTGTACCTGCGCTTCCGCGGCCGCAGGACGGAACTGCGCCAGCTGCTGCTGGGGAATCGGGGCGTAACCGCGAAGAGCGGCGCCGTCCTGTTCGGCTTATCCGTGCTGGTGATCGTGCTTGCCTTGCTGGCGCGCCTGGTTGCCCCAGTCGGCGCCCTGTTCCCGGTGATTGGCGCCTTGCTTCCCTACGCGCTTGCGGGCTTGCTGGTCGGCCTGATCCTCTTGTGGCGCGCCCGCAGCTAGCTGCTATTTGACCCGCTTGGCACGGAAGGTATCGCCAAGCTGGATCACCAGGTCGAACTTGCCGCCAGCAGCCTTCTCGAAGCTGAATTCCGCCCGGTCGGTGAGGGTGAAATAGGAAGTCGCGCTTGTTGGCAGCAATTCGTGGCGGTCCGGTCCCAGGGGCGCTGCCTTGACGAACAGGCGCGTGCCTTCCCGGGTCACCACGATCGTCGTGTTCCTGACCGCGTAGTTGCCTGCATAGCTGGCAAAGACCGCTGGATCGACCTTGGCCAGCGCTTTGTAGGTGACGCGGAAATCGGTCCAGCCGTACTGCGCCGAAATGGCGCGCAGGATGTCGGAATTGAGGGCCTGGCCATTGTCGCCATTGGACATCACGACAGCACCCTGGCCATTGTCATTGAAGGCGATCAGCATGGCCTGGAAGCCGACATTGGTTCCGCCATGGTTGAACATGGGACGCCCCTCGGGTGTTTCCACAAACATGCCCAGGCCGTAGTCGCCCTTCAGGCGCGTGAGCATGGTCTTCGCCATCGCCGGCGTCAGCACTTTGTCCGACTTGCCCTTGCTCGCCTTGTGCAGCTCGATGGCGAACAGGGCCAGGTCGCTTGGCGTGGTCCACAGGCCGGCGGCAGCCTGTTCCGGATAGCTGTGCCACTTGCCCTTGATGGGCACGCCGGCACCATCGTGGCCGCTGGCGGCCGCGGCCTGCAAGGCCGGTGGCAGGGGCTGCGCGAAGGTGCTGTGCTTCATGTCCAGCGGCGCGAGGACGGTGTCGTGCATCAGCGTGGCGAAAGGCTGGCCCGAGGCCGTGTTCATCATTAGTTGCGCGATGCTGATGCCGCCGCCCGAATAATTCCATTCGGAGTCAGGTTTCTTGGCGACCCGGACCGCGTCCGAATTGGCCGGCTTTTTGCCGTCAAGCAGTTCGGTCAGGGTGGGCACCGGCTCGCCCGCAGCATAGCCGCGAAAGCCGTGCACCGTGGTGCCGGCGCTGTGATTGAGCAAATTGCGCAGGGTGACGGGATGGTCCTTCGTTTGTGCGCCTTTCGGCAATTTCCACGGTCCCAGGTAGTTGTTGACTGGCTGGTCGAGCGACAGTTTGCCCTGCTCAACGAGGCGCAGCGCAGCCATCGCGGCGACCGGCTTGCTGACCGACGCCGCCTGGAACAGCGTTTCCGTCGTGACCTTGCGTTCGCTGCCGGCTTCGGCGACGCCGTAGGCGCGCGCCCATTCGATGGCGCCGTTGTTGAAGACCGCAACGCTCACGCCCGGTACCTTGAGGGTCGCCATGCGGTCGGCAATCTTCAGCGCGGGAATTGACTGGCCCTGGATGGCGACGCGCGGCAGCAAGCCGTTTTCGATGCGGGCGATGCGTTCCTCGACCGGCACCGCAGCAAACGAAGGGGAAAACCAGGCAAATATGACGACGGCAGTGCCAAGACGCAGGGTTGTTTTCAGCATGTAGGTAGCAAGAAAATAATTATTCGGATTTCAATCTTATCGTATCTATAGCTCAGCGCGAAGAAGGCCGCGTAGCCAGGGTCAGACCCCTGCTGTGCAATTACTTGCCAGAACGCAAGGCATTGAGGCGGGCGACTGCGTTAGGCTGATTTTTGTCCACCGCGACTGCCTTTTCGTACGCCGCGATTGCCGATGTAGTATCACCCAGCACCTCATACGCCTCGCCCTCGCTGTCGAATGCATCGCCATATTTTGGTTCGATATGGGTGGCCAGCTTGAATAGCTCCACGGCGCCGCGTGCGTTTTTCCCGCGCAGTAGCTGGTAGCCAAACTTGTTCAGATTCAGCGGGCTGAGCCTGAAGTCAGGAGACGACGCCACCATCTTGGCATAAATCGATAGCGCATCCTTGTGGCCGGCTTTGACAAAGCCGCGCAGAAAGTCAGCTTCGCCAAGGAGTGCGAAATTTGCTGGGCGGAACTCCATCGACATCACTTGCGGACCGATGCCGTGCCGCGCTGGCGTTTCCCTCAGAAATGCCAAGGCACTGACATCGTTCTTCAGATAGGCGTCCAAAAACCTGTGTACATAAAGCGCACCGCTGCGGTATGCCTGCAGCACATCGGCGCGCCAGTAGTCGCCAAACGCCTCGTCACTGGCAAAGCGCAGGTGCCACGAGCTGAAGTCAAGGTGCGTCATCGGGTGCATCGTGGTGACGTAGACGTCCGAATATTTCATGGTATTGAGGTAGCTCGGGCCCAGTTTGTCGTCGAGCTCCATCGACTCGGCCGTTGGCATGCGCGCACCCAGAAACAGCATTGGCACTCCTGTGCGCGCCGGACGCACGTAAGTTGCCGCGCTCCAGATTTTCGGGTGGAAGCGAATAGAGCCGTCAAGGCTCACCAGCGCTTTGATACGGCTTGAACGTGCCGCGGCGAATACGTTGGCCATGCCGCCCCAACTGTAACCAGCCGCCGCAACCTTACTCATGTCGGCTTGCGGCAGGGTTTGCGCGTAATTGGCCAGGAAGGCAATATCGGCAGCCTGCGCCTCCACGCCTTCAACGTCATCGGTCATGGTGACAGAACGCGCCCCCAGGCTGCGGCTTGCAATGACTACATAGCCGTGGCTGGCCAGGTATTCGCACAGGTCCAGGTTTTCGTGCGCGAAGGAGGCAAAGCTGGGCGCGTAAATCACGACTGGAAAAGTCCCACCTGCAGGGGCGGCGTCGCGTACGGCCAAGGTGGAGGCGCCGTATTGCGTTTTTTGTGGTCCTGCCATCCAGCGTGCGCGCTGCTTCGCAGTTTCGGCAACGGCAAAGTCGAAGTCGACGTCGGCCAGGCCGGCCTGGCGGTAGTCGGCCACCTTCATCAATGCCCCGGTGGTGCGCTTTGCCGGATACCAGACCAGAATCTGCATCGGTCGTGCGGATCCGGCACTGACGGTGTTGCCGAAGGCATCGACTTGTGCTTCCATCACGCGGCTGTAGTCATATTGCTGCACTATGCGCAGCCCGACGGCATGCGGGCCGGGTTCAGGTGTCAGGGCGGCGGAGGTGGACGGGGGCGTGGCAGCTGTGGCCAGTGAAGCGGCGCAGCTCAGAATCAGGATGAGCATTAGTTTTTTCATGAGGCAGTATAGCCAATGCTTTAACTAAAATGCAACATCTCGACGACCGACGGCGGCAGGGTCAGACTGACCCGGCTGCTCCTGGCGCCATCCGAGCTGAACCATAAAAAAACCCGCCGTCATAGGGAGATGGGCGGGTTCAGTGATACTGAGAGTCGTTGCGTGAGTAACTGTTGGTGCCCAGAGCCGGAATCGTATTGTCTTAAGAACCAACGGCTTAGATTGTTGAATGGCAAAATTGTGGCAGGAAATAACAACTAACCCCAATTCCCCAGCTCGCCCGACAGCCCTACCTTGATGATTTCCACCACGTTCGCGTCATTCGTCACATGCGCCATGGCCTCGCGCACGATGTCGTTTTGGTCGCCTGCGTACTGCATAGCAATGGCCGGCGAAGCGCGACAGGTCGTAGGCGGTGGCGAGTGGCATTGTTTTTCCTTTAGGTAGACGAAAAATCCCGGTTACTCAACGTTCAAATTCCACCCGTCGATAGCCGCTTGTTCAGCCCATTCCCTCTGTTCATGTTTCGTGAACAGGATGGACGCACCGTGTTTCCCGCAGGCGCATTGAACCTGGATTGAGTCGATGCCCTTCTTTGTTCGCCGGATGACGGACGGGATCATTCCGCATGGGGCCGGGCAGCGGCGAATGTTCATGCTGCCTCCAACATTTCCGGTGTGACGGTATTGCACGCAACTTGTCCACGGTCCGAGTGATAAGTTATTGCCGTACATTGGCGCATGCTCATCCACCCGCCGCGCGAGGCGTAGGCGTCCCGGCTGACAAGTGTGCTGTGCTGCGTCACCTTCATGCCGCTGTGTTCCTTGATTTCCTCGTGGTGGCGGTGGCCGCTGTGGGCATAACGGAAATCGGTATCGCCCCACATTTTCGGGAACTGGGACGCAAACAGGATAGGCAATTGGTCGGTCTTCTTAAGGTGCCCGTGATGCCAAGCCAGCATGTTGCGGCCGTGCTGGTAGACGTAGTACGGCAGTTCAGAGTCGATGACATGCACGCGCGGCTCGTTCTCGTACAGCGCTTGGAACATGGCGCGCAGCCATACCGACGACGCCAGGTCGTGATTTCCCTCGGCCATTAGGACGATCACGGTCTGGTGCCGCTGTAGCGCGAAATTGATAACGTGGCGCAAGATGCGGATTGCAGCCTTGACCACCTTCGGAAACCGCCCGTCTTGGTCGAGTAGGTGCCCGGACGTAGGCGTAACAGCGGCTAGGCCATCGCTGTGCAGGAAGTCACCAAGCTGCGCCACGATGCCCACGCGGGCCGCTGGGCTGGAATTGACCATGTGTTCAAAGCAGCCAATCAGCGTTCTCTCTGCGATAGATAAATCCCAGTTGCCGAGCGGGTCCAGGTTCTCCTTGTCCCAGCACAAAGCGCCAACGTGGGAATCAGTCAGCGTGTACAGGTTCGCTAGCTTGTCCATCGTGTGAGCTGGCGCGACAACAGGCGCCACGCGGGGCAACTCTGCCGCCAGCGCGGCAAGAGCGGCTCTCATGATTTCTGCCTGTCGCTCTTGATCTATCGAGCTTTTTACCCATTTCCCGCTTGCTACACCGTCCCGGTTGTAATACGTGGATACGCCTTTTACCTTGTATCCGTCAGGAACGGTGTGCGTCATGTCGTGATCTGGCGAATATCCTTGGGTAGCAGCGCGCTTCTTTAGCCGCTCAATCGCCGAATTTACGCAACTCTTATTGACGCCGAGCGCCTTAGCCGCCTTCGTGCCGCTGCCGTGTTGATTTGTCGCTTCCAGGTACTTGCGCTCGGTCGGCGTCGCCCATTCGAGCAGGCGCGGATCAATGACAGTTTTTGGGATTGGCATGGTCGTCCGATATGATGGAATCGAACTCGCCGCAGGTATTGTCAGCCGTTACGGCAGCAAAGTCCCACATGTGCAAGCGAGCGATATAGGAGGGAGGATTGCGATGGCACTCCCCTGCATTTTCTTCTTCCTCGTCAACTACAAAGTAGAGGCAGTTGGCACACGCATCGCGCTTTGGATCGTATGCCATGGCATCTACTCGGTTGCTGGGCAGAAAAGCCCAATAGCAGCGGGCGCGAGGATCACGATACCCCCTTCACTTTCTCGATGGTGCGCAGGCCGCCAAGCCCGAGCATGCCTAGCAGGATGGTTGACATTTCGGTGAAGTCGAGCACCGGCAGGTTGATGGCGTGGCCAGCTGCGGCCATGGCGAACGCACCAGCCGGCGCCAGAACGAACTTGTAGGCGAAGGCGGCGCCGCAGGTCCAGCCGATGAATGGGCGCCAGCCTGACACGAATAAGGACGTGCTGGCCGCTTCGGCCTTGTTCACCTCCAGTTGCCCGGTCGCCAGCTTCAATTCGGCATCCAGTTGCGCCAATTCGCCGCGCTGCGCCATTTCCATGACCTGCACCTTCGCCGCTGCTGCTGCCTGCGGATCGGGGAACAGTTTGTCAACCAGGGTGCCAATGAGTGGGAGGAATGCAGCAATCATGATTTACTCCTTCGGGGATTTGAAAAATGCGTCAATTACGTACCGCTGGAAAGCGGCAATAGCGCAGGCAAGAAAGCAGAAAACAGCAACGCCGCCCAGCAGAAAGCCGATGAATAGCCATGCGTAATTCATGGCATCCCCACGCGGTTGAGCATCCAGCCGAAGAAGAACGCTTCGTTCTTCTCGCGCTTCTCGGTAATTTCGAGGTATCGGGCGCCCTGCAAACAGTCGAGCGCGCGCATGATGACCGTCTCGCCATCCTTGCCGCGCTTGGCCAGCACCGACTTGAGAGCGCTGATCGTGGCCGGGCCGAGTTGGCCATCGACCACAAGATCGGGAAACAGCTTCGATTCCTGATTCAGCGCGTTCAAGATGCGTTGCAGCCATGGCCCGGGCAGGCTGACGCCCATATTCACGCCCGTGTCGATCATTTCCTCGCCAATAGCAAAGGACACATCCAGTACCTTGTTGAAGCCGGGAGCGTTGACGTACTGCTGCGTATAGATCGCCTCCGCGAAGACGCGCGGCAGGTGGCGCATGTTGCCGTCATAGCCGGATTTGCGCGCCACCGCCTCGGTGATGCCCCAGCATGTGGCGCCGCCGCGATCAGCAGGGTTATCGACAAAGCCGCCCTCGCGGTCGATCAGATCATCGATAAGCTTCATTTCGCCATCCAATCCGCGTACATTTTGCGCAGCAGGACAAACACTTGGAGGCCGATATAGAGCAGCGTAGCAAGGCCGACATAGTCGTTTATGGTCAGGTCAAACAGGGCGCTTGCCCCACTGACAACCACAGGCGGGGCTGCCTTAGCTACTGCTGATGCGATTTCGTCTTTCATGGCGCTCCTTGGGCGAAAAAAAGCCAGCGCGGAGGCTGGCATAGTTGAGGTATATAATTACTGATCACACAAAGGAATCGCATGGACCCGATCATGCTTGGCTATTGCATAGCCGCAATCTTTAATGCTTGGTACTGGTCACGGGAAAATTAGCCCCGCCTCACGCTTGCGGCGCGTTTCTTCGTCCTCAACTCCCATCAGCACAGCAGGCGACAATGCGGCCCCTTGGCGCGGCATTGGCAATGCCTGGCGCGTGCCATCAGTCAGCGCACGAGGTACGCTTAGGGCGCGGTTAGCCTGCATCCCGATAGAGATGTTCTGGATTGGCTCTTGAGCGAGTCGGCCAAGCGGCATTTTCGACAAAAGCGAACTGCCGGCCAGACGGTCGAGCATCCCCGAAGCAGTAGCCGCCGTGTTGGAATTACCTACAGCAGAGCCGCGCATTTGCTTCATTTCGTAGCTTGCAACCCTGCCGAGCGCCTTTAGCTGATTGACTTCATCCCCCGAAAAGAACAGGTTCAGCTTGCGGTCGCCAATACTCTTGAGTGCCGTGTTAAAGGCCGACTCACTGAAATTGCCCACCTCGTCGGAAGCGTTGGTAAGCGCCTTGGCCTTCAGGTGCGCCGCGATCTGCTCTTTTACCGCTGCCATCGCTTCGGGACTCTTTTTAATCGAGTTCTTGAGCATGGCTACATCCATCACGTTCGACTTGCCGCCATTCCCGACGATGAACTTTTGCACGAATTGATCCGGCTCGATGCCATCACGAACAGCTTGCAAGGCTGGCGTGCGGTCTACAATGCCCATCCACTTGCGGTTAAGCGAGCGGGCGCGGTTGAAGGCGTTGATGGACTCTTGCCCCATCTGCTGCCCTGGCAGTAGCGGCGTGTCGTCAAGAGCGCTCCTGACCATCCCCAGGGCTTTGCGTTCGGCCATGTCGATAGTCGAGCGCTGCAAGTCACCGATGCGCGTCTTGAACTGCTCGGCAACGTCTACGGTAAGCGGCATTTCGCCGGTTGCCGCCTTGTTGAGCAGGTTGCGCACATCGCCGGGGAGCTTCCCGCCCAGCAGCGCATCATCAAGCAGATTGTTTGCCCGCTGGGTGAATGCGGACGGGTCAAGGGCTGCGCTGCGCCCGTTCGTGTCGCGTGCGGCTTGGTAACGCTGGTCAATCAGTTGCTTGGCGCGGGCGTTTCGAGCGTCAAGAGCGTTCATTACCTTGCTGCCGCCTGCAAGTGCATCGTCGGCGGTGCTAGCCCCTACGCTGTTCACGCTGTCAATCATCGCGGCATTGTTGTCAAACTCAGTGCGCGCAAGTTGTTGCGCTGCCGGGTCTTTGCTATTCGCGCCTTGCTTGGCGAGGTTCTTCTGCTGGGTGAACTCTGCCGGATCGCGGGTAAGGCTGGCGCGGGTAGGCGTCATGCCCTTGACCATGCGGTAGTCAGCCAAGCGGCGCACAGCATCGCCTGACAGGTCATCGCCAAGCTGCATAGCCTTGGCAACGTCTGCGCGGATGCTGTTTGCCACATCATCGGACATTTGCGAGAGCGTCATGCCATTGCCGCGCATGGCGTTGTTGATCGTGATATCGACCTGTAGGGGCGAGGGGGTAGCACGCGGGCGCATGGCGTTGGCCGCTTGCCCGACTCGCTGGGCAGCGTTGAAGGCGAAGGGCGTAGCGACACCAGCGGCCAAGGATGCCAGCATTTGGGAAGTCTCGTTGCCGCCAGTCTCGCGGGTGTAGCCGCCAGCAGCGCCCGCAGCACCAGCAGACGCAATCTGCGTGGCAGGGTTAGACGCAAGCATACGCCCTACACCCTGAGTGACGCCCGAGGCATTGCGGGCCATGTTCGCCCCTGCTGCCATAGGCACGATTGCGCCTGCAACCATGCGTGTGGCGTCCCCAATAACGCGCTCTCCCTCTGTGCGAGGTTGCGGCAGGCCGATGCCGTCAGCGATGGATTGCCCGCTGCCTGGCTTAATGTTCATGCCAGGGATCAGGTTCAGCGCGCCACGGAAAGGGGATGCGACGAAATCGGCGGCGTTACCCAAGCCCTCCAGGCCATAGCGAGCGGTCAGGCCGACTTGACGCGGCGCGTCCGCTACGAAGTCGTTAAGCTGCTGGCCGAATGGCTTGGCTTTCTTCGGCGTGGTGGCAAGCTTGAAGTTTTTCTGCGCATAGGCCATTACATCCTCTTCGCTGGCCCCATCAGGCGCATTGACTTCGAACGTATTGCCATCCGGCCCTGTGATTTGATATTTTGGCATTTATGGTACCTTCTTGATTGACCACCCGCCATTTGCTCCTGGCACTTTGTCAGCAGCAATAGCTTCGGGACTAGCGTACTTCTCGGCAAGAGCGCGAACCGTCGCCAGGGCAGCAGCCTTCATGCTTTGCGGCACCGTAGGATCGCCAATCTGACCGGCCATCTGGCGATAGAGCATTACGTCAGTATTCGACTGCGGGCCTTCCATGCGCGGCTGTGCCATCATCAATTGGCCTTCAATCACTTTCAGCTTTGCGATTGTGTCGGCGCCGTTAGTGGCTGCGCCGAACACTCGCCCCACCTGATCAACTGCTGCGCCGCCATACGAGCCGGTAGCCGAGCCAATCAGCGAATCGGCCTGAGTCAGCAGCGGGAGGAGCTTGTTAGACGCGCTTTCGCGCTTGACTGCCGCCTCACCACGGAAAGGCGAGCCATCCGGCGCGGTTGCTGGGCGTGCTTGGCCGGTACTCTTGTCCACTAAGATCATGCCGCGTTCAGGATCGTTGAAAATCTGCGTCTGCTGGCCTTGACGAGTGATTGCATTTAGGTCGCGCTGGCGGGCATCGGTCATATTCTGCCCGCGCATGGTAGTCGAATTGCTGGCGATAGACTCCAACGTCTGCTTCTTTCCGAACGTGGACACCATCTTGCCGGTGTACGGGTCGATCATGTCATTGCTTTGGCCGTTGTCGAGCGTCGTAAGCTTGCGGGCGACTTCGAACGGGACGGGGGCGCCGCTGGTTCCATCTGCGAAGTAGGGAGCGTACTGAATCTTCCCATTCACATTGACTTCCTGCCAGTTCTTTACCTCTGGCTTGAACTTTAGCGCCTCAGTCTCAGCACGGATTGCTTCGCTTTCCATCCCTTGCGCGCGTGCAGCTTGTGCATAGGCCATGCCCTGCTGATACCTTCCTGCCGCCTGTGATGGCGCTTGCTGCGACTCTGGCATAGCCATGCCTGGCGTAGATTGCATTGGCTGCGAGCCAAGCTCAGGGAGTACTGGCTGCGCGGCAGGCTGTGGCGCTGCGCCTTGCCCCCATGTGGATCGGAACTTAGCCACGCGAGCAGCCTCGCCCCGCATCGCTTCCTGATTGGCGTAATCGCTTTGCATGTCACGCATCTGCATAGCACGCATTTCTGCCATCTGCCGCTGCTGCTGCTCCTCAAGCTTCCTGCGCTTTGCCTCGCTCATCGAGCCTTGGTAGGCCTGCAAGCCGTTGCCCAGCACTTGCCCAAAGCTGACAGGGCGCTGCGATGGACCGGAGTTTTGTAGCATGTTCGTGCCGAACGCAAGAAGTCCGTTGGTCTGGTCTTCGGACATGTTGCCGAGGCCAGCGAATTGATCTAAGAGTCCCATGATTTATCCTTTTAGGTTCCACCGCGCATATTGCTACCTGGGACGTACTCACCCGGCCTGACGATTGACGTGTTGTCGCCACCCCCAAGCTTGCTAAACTGGTTGTACAGCGCCAGGCCGGTAGCAGCGCCGCCCAGGATATTGCCTGCCGTGTTCTGGCTGTAAGGCTGGGCTGCTGGCTGATTGGGGCGCTGGGTCAAATAACCCGACAACAAGCCGTCTACCTGTCCAGCACGTTGCAGGGCATAGTTGTCCTGATTCTGCGCGCCGCTCAAGGTCTGACTGAGCAAGCCGCCAGCAGCACCGATGCCAGTAGCCTGATTCGCGCTGTTCAGGGAGTTCGTTCCCATCTGCGCCTGCTGGTTGTTCGCGCCTGCCTGCTGTGCGAAACCGGCGTTGATCTGGCTCGCATTCTGGTTCTGGCCTGCGTTGAACTGGCTAGCATTGTTTAGGGCGCTTGCGTTGAACTGGTTGTTCTGCTGGCCCAGCGTGGCGTTTTGAGAGCTTGCTGTTTGCTGCTGGCCTGCGTTAAACATTGATGCAGCGTTGCCTGCATTCTGGTTGCCCATGTTCGCCTGCTGAGCGAGAGCCGCATTACCTGCATTCACGCCAAGCAAGCCCTGATAGTTGGTCTGGTTGGCGTTCTGCTGCAAGTTGGCATTCGTGCCCGATTGCGTCAGATTTGCGCCTTGGTTCGCCAGCGATGCCTGTTGGCCGAAGCCTGCATTTGCCATCGCGCCCGACAGTTGCCCCTGATAGTTGTTCTGCGATGCTGCATTGGCTGATGCCGCGTTCTGCATGGCCGCTTGCTGCGCTTGTGCAGAGTTTTGCTGTGCGACACCGTACTGCTGCGCGCCGAGTCCCTGCGTTGCGGCCAGAGAGCGGTCCTGCCCCTGATTGAACGCCTGCGCCTGCGCGCCGATTGCGGCGGTAGTGTTGTTGTTGCCGAAGTTCTCAGCAGCACGCTGCGATTCGCGCGCGAAGCCTTCCAGTGCGCGGCCTTCCGCGATGCCCTGGCGCGAACTGCCATACGTCCCGTTAAGCACCGAAGTGCTACGCACGCTCCCCAGGGCGTCATCGAGGTTGCGGCGGCTGTCGTCCTGCATGCGCTGGAATGCCTGCTGGCTCTGACCCATCGCGCCGCCTAACGCTTTGGTGAGATACGGATTGGCGCCAGCATCACCGTTGATGAACTTATCGTAAGAGCCGGTCAAGTCCATATTGTTCTGCGTCGGCGCATTAACTTGTGATGCTCCAGCCATCGTTGCCGACATGCCTTGCGGCTGGTTGACAGTCGCGCCCGATACTTGGCCAGGCGCGCCCATCTGAGCCGCTTTCATGGCGTCAGGTGCGCTGTACCTCTCACCCGCATTCCACAGCACAGGAGCGCCAAAACTGCCGACACTTGGCCCGCCCGCTGCTTGAGTCGGCTGCATGTGGCTGATGTTCATTTGCCCTGCTTGCATGGTCGGGGCTTGAATGTTCGAGCCCATCAACTTGCCGGATGCATCGCGCATGCCCTGCATGTCGGCTTGACCGTTCGCGCCAAGGTAGGCATCGCTGCCAGTGCCGTACGACTTCAGGCCGTCGCTTTGAGGCGTCTTGCCAAGATCGGCGTACTGACTGAGCAGCCCTTTGTTTGCGTCGGTGCCATCGCCGTAGACCATGGCTTCGACGCGCGGGTCCATCTTCGCGGCGTCGATAGCCGCCTGTTGTTGTGCATTGGCTGATTTGGACGCGTCTTTACTTCCCTTGTAGGCAAGGGCAGACCCTACTACTGCTGCTGCTGCGGCCCATGGCATATCAAGCTCCTTTGAATGTGTGTGAACGGATGCAGACAATCAGCGCGATTCTGTCTCGTGCAGAGTTGTTTTCGACCCAATGGGAATTGCCGTTGTAGAACCAATAAACGTCGCCCAAATCGGGGGCGATAACGCCATCCTCGAAGCCGAAAATGGCCCCTTCGTCGTTCTGGATGGGTATGTAATATTTGTCGTAGTACTCGGCGTGCCATCCGCGATCTACATGCGGGGCGATCTTGCCGCCCGGTGGAATCTTCGTAATCAGGACGCCCCCCAGCCGCTCGCCTTCAACCATCGACATGAGGCTAAAGATGATCGGGCGAAGCTCTGGCAATGCGTGGTATGCGGGATACCATACCGAGTCATGCTCGTTGTTGAATGTGGCTAGGTCGGACAAGTTGGCAATGTCGTTGTAGCGGACCCAAATATCTGACATTTCGCCGTGTGGCGATGCGTATTGCTCTGCGCGCTCCTTATGCTGGCCGAACAAGTGAGGCTGACGAATCAGCGCCAATTGCAAGGGCAGGACGTTCAGACCGGATGCGATCTTGAGAAAGTTCTGCATCACGCGGCTTTCTCAATCAGCACTTCGTCAATCTTGCTGGCGTCCGTTTCGTCGGTCTGGTGAATGCAAAACCAAACAGCATCCTCAATTGCGACAATCTCGTGTTCGGCATGGGCGCGAATCATGATGAAGGCTGGTGCGGCATATTCCGCCTCCACGCCATCAACGCAAACCAGCACGCGGCCCGCCGATAAGTGGCTGATATGGTCGTATTCGTGCTTATGCGACGTTGCGACGTGCTGCGCCGGTAAGTGCATTTCTTTCGCGTAGACGCCGGGGGAAAAGTAGTGCTTGATGCGCAGATCAATCATGCCGCGCCCATCGCTTGCATAAACTGCTGCATGACTTGCTCTTTCTGCGCAGGGTCTTTAGGCGCGCTTTGGATTGCCTGCGTGACCTGTTGAATGAACTGCTGGCGTTCTTCCGGCGATGCGCCTTTCATCTGCTGGATGGCTTCCATCATTTCGGGCGGCATCTGCCCGTCCTGCGCTGGTTGCTGTGCGCCGCCCATGCTCGCCAGCAGCCCGCCACCCTGTTGTGGCTGCGCTTGCTGGCCTTGCAGCATTCCGTCTAAAAGTCCCATGTGATTCTCCGGTAGTCGTAAAAAACCCGCTCTTGGCGGGTTCGTGATTGGTTAGAGTTTTGTCCAGACTGTTCCGTTGAACCAGTAAATTCCGGCTCCTGCCCCCGGCACCCACGAAGTTCCATCTGCGTACCTGATATCTCCGTCGCGCGGCTTGGTCGGGGCAACGTATGACTTATCCAGATGGCCGGCAGCTAACGCGTTGATAGCGACAGAAATACGCATTTCCAACTCGATCAGATAGCGCTGTAACTGCGCAGGATCGGCGGGAGGATTGCCTGGCGTGAATTGCACGCTGCTGATGCTGGTCGTTCTCAAAATGCGCCCCCGTCTTTGTAGAACAATTCGTAGCTGTCAAGCCGCCATTGCGCAGCCGTTCCCGAGCCGATCCACACGGCGATATAGCGCCCCGACACCATGCAATCACACTGAATCGTGGTGCCAATCGTGTAGGTCATCGTGGTATAGACAGGATCGTCATACGGGGTATTTGCCACGCCGATCTTGACCGTGACCGTGCTGCCCACGTTGCCGGTGATCTTCGGGCGAATGCCGGTCACGCACTTAATGCGGTCAGGCATATCGAGGGACAGGCCGCGCCGCTCCATGTAGACGCTCGGCAGCGTGCCATCGAAGGAAGCCGCAGCATCGAGCAGGAACAGCTTTGTATCTGCGCTCGCCATCATCACCCGGGCGGTATCTGGCGTGAAGTCAGGGCCATTCCATGCGGTCAAGTCCGAGTCCCACGAGTCGCTATCTTGATTCCAGTTGCCGCCCAAGGAGTTGTCTACCGGCCCATAAGCTGCATGATTCACGTTCGGGGCAGTGCGATACATCACAGTCTTGTCCACGAAGTTGTAGACCAGGATTCGGTCGCACGAGGTCGCGCCGATGCTCGGGAAGAACACGAGAATCTCATTCAGGAATGGATTCTTTGCACAGAAGGCCATGCCCTTGTTATCAACGTCGATGTTCTGGAAGAAGTGCCTACGCGCCTTCTTGTCGAGAACTGACGAGGCGTTGTAGCCATCGTGAATCACGATATCGGAGCCGGTCACGACGAAGTGGAAAGCGTCGAACTCGACCGCGCAATTGCGGTTCAAGATGCCCGACATGCCAAACACTTTGCGGTTGTTGAAGATGAACGCGCCGCCCACGAAGTCGATAGCGAAGGTGCTTGACTCCTTGTAGACGATGTACTGACTTTTCAGGCCAAGGCCGAAGACGCAAGGGTCTTGCCCCTCCGAGATATCGAACTCGCCTGAATCGCTTGTGCTGACCGTTTCGTCATAGTTGCTTGGCAAAGCGCCAGGAACTGCTGGCGACGACCACTTGAATTTGTACGGGAAGCGCACGCCTGCTTCGGTCGTGTTGATCGCAATGATGAAGTTCTTGTATTGACCAAGGAACGTGCAGTATTCACCGGCAGGCCACGAAGTCAGATCGACAAACTTGTTCGCTAGGTTCTGATCCCAATACATCGGGACGCGGCTTGTGTCGCCAACGTTCAGGATCGGGATGCCGCCGAACACGAAGCCTGACCATTGATTAACCACGCCGGTACGTGCGGTAACGTGCGTGATATCGGTATGAGTGGTGACGCCGCCCGTATTCGTTACCACGTACTGCTTGGCAGCGGTCGCATAGAGCCAATAGCGAGCCCCTGCGACGTTGATCGGCATGACGAACTGCGGCGCAAAGGCTGGCGTGTTGTAGACCTGTCCATGGCCCAAGAATGGCCCCGCGTAGCCGTCGAGGAAGCGCACGTTAAGCGCGTCGGTCCATGCTCCAATGGGCAGTTCAGACGAGGATAGGTCTTTGATGGCGCCTAGCGCGCCGCAGTTGGCGACGGTGGTTTTCATCTAGTCGCCTACGAGTTGGTGTAGCCGTAGACGCGCACCTTGCCTGTGGCGGCAAAGGATGCGCCGCCAAGCAGGAACAGTCGGAAGCCTGACGCCACGCTTGCAGGCACGTACACGCCGTCCCCGAAGTGGTTTGCGTAGCCAGGTGTTGCGACAGACTGCGACATGCTGTCGGAATGAGTCGCTTTTAACCCGACTGCATCATTCACATTCTTGATTGTGATTTCAGCACTACCGCCCTTGCCGCCTGCCAGAATTGAAGGTGACACAATGATTTCTGTGCGCGCAGTAATGTCTGTGCCGATAGAGCCAGCATTGCGGTAGTAATTTGCCCCCGCATCTGCCACGCCTGCGACAGCAAGCCGCAGGGCGATACTGTCCGTAGTGCCGACAGTGATCCCGCTACAGACGATCAGATAATTGTCATAGCTCGAACTGAACGTGGTGAGGAAGTCGAGATTGGCCGCAACAGTCGGCGTCAAAGTGGCGATCAGCACCAATGCCGTGTCGCTGGTCATCGCCATAGTCCCGGACTTGTTCGGTATCGTCACCGTGCGTGTCGTGGCTGTGGTCAGCCCGGACAGGTCGAAGGCAACAAGCTTGGTCAGGTCGGTGCCATCGGCCATACGGATCACGGTCGATTTCAGCAGGTTCGAGAATGATGCAGACGTGCCGTTGGTCGTAGTCAGGAACTTGTATTCATTGCCGGTCAGGCCCGGCAGCACCGCGCTGGTGGCCACGGCATTGACGAAATCGAGCGTTGCATACTTCGTGCCGCTGGCGCCGAACGAAGCAGTAACGCCGGAAGTGTCGGCGCCGAATACATGCGTACCTGTCCACGTTTGCCCAGCGATCAGACCACGATCCGTTACCGTATTGAGTTCGGTATGTGTGCGCAACATGACCCCGGCGACATTCGGGAACGTGTACAGAATGGCCGCCTTGATGTTGCGGATATGGTCGTCGCCTTGGTTCTTACCATCGGTGGCGCCTGGATTGGTCGCCACCAGCGTGCCGATATGCGTTACAGGGGTTTCAAGTGCCATAGTTAGCTCCGTACGTCAGTACGCACGCGCATCAAGCCGCCTGCGTGCCAGTCAATGAGGTTGACGCCGTTGATTGCGTCCTGAAATTTCGATTCGTAGCGCTGCCCGTTTTCCATATCGCGGGTGATTTCCGCGCTTTCGGCCAATGCGCCGTACAGATACACATTCGGCCATTTGGTCAGCAGGGCATTGCTAGGGGCGGCGGCAGTCAGGGGAGTGACCGAACCGCTATAAACGACAGCAACCGTGTACACGGCGTCAGGCGTCGGCCCGAAGCGCACGTTGTCGCCAACAATCGTGTAGGAGCGCGGCACGCCCAGGTAAGTCGAATCAGGGAAGTCCTGCGCGAACTGTTCGGGCGAAATGTAGTCAATCGTCGGCGCTACTTGATTGATCGACAGTGATTGAATGCCCAGCAAGGTACTAGGCAAGGCCGCTGTGACCGTTCCGGCGACTGTGGCGATAGTTCCAGAAGCTTCCATCAGGCGAGCGCGCAGCATGGTTGCAATGCGCTTCTCGGCCAACGTAATCAGGTCCGCGATATCCGAGTCCATGTCGGTACGATGCAGGCGACGGACGATAGCCGTGGACAGCTCAGTGAAGGTTGCGATTGTCACAGCCGACCCTTCCAGATGCGGAATGCATCATTGGCCGGGTCTTCCACCAAACACTTGATATGGATCGGATCAGCCATGAACTGCTCGAATGTGACGCCGCGCTCGTTCATGTACTTCTCGATAATCACGTTAGGAATGCGTGCGGCGTGCTTCATTTCCGACGATCCGAACGCGCCAGCGTTGTGCCGGCGCTTCGCATCTTCGGCAATCGGCGTGCAGTCCTGCGAGCGCCCGACGAACAGCTTTCCATCCTGTTCGGCAAAGGTAGTCCTGAGGTCAATTAAGCCCCGTTGCGGTTCGTGCATGAGATTCCCTCTAGATGTTCAGATCGCGGCGAGGTACGCGGCGACGTTTCTTAGCGGTGACACCGACCACAGCGCCTTCGTTGAATGCCATTTGCACGGCGCCCAGCGTGGATGCGAATGTTCCGGTTGCATGTGGAGCGACGACACCAGCAGCAGACATGCCGACAGCGCCTAAGGTTGATGCGAACGCGCCAGGAATTAGCACGCTGCCGCTTGCCGACATAGCGACAGCGCCTAGCGTGCTGGCGAACGTGCCCGATGGCGCAACAGCGACTACGCCAGATGCCGCCATAGCAACCGGGCCAAGCGTTGATGCGAAAGAGCCTGCGTTGACTACCGCGCCACTACTGGCCATGGCGACCGGGGCTAAAGTGCTGGCAAATGTCCCGGTAGCATTAGCAGGCGCACCAGCATCCACAGCCATAAGCCGCGCTTCAGGCGCAAATACTTGCCATGGGTTGATGCCGAAACTATTAGCCTCGCCATCTGAAAGCACGCGATTCCATACCGCGTCGAACTGGGCAAAGCCTGTTGCACCGTTGCCGCCGTCCTGGTTATCACCAAAAATCTGACGGTGGCCGAATGAGTTGTCATACGTGATCGTGCCGGTCATGGTCGCGGTCTTGATCTTCTTGCCGCCGTCCCATATCGAAGCGTTCGCACCGTCAGCGACGAAGCCAAACACGCCGCGAGCGTTGTTCCAAGCGCCAGAATCAGTGATGAATTGCGCCGTACCTGTGTAGAAACGGATGATCCGGCCCAGCGAGAAGCCCCCGATGGCATAGCCGCCATTCGTTCCATTGCCGCAGCCAGCCATCACTGCGTTATCAGTATTAGCAGTCTCGCCTACCAGGAAGTGCGAGATTGGGAACTGAATATTCGCCTTGCCGTAGTTGCCGCGTGGTCCCTCGATGCCGTTTGCGCCCAGGGCAGTTAGGCGGTGTCCAGTCCCTTTCCTGCCGGATGACCTGGAAACGCCTGTAATCGTGAATACAATGTCAGGCCTAACAAGGTCAATCGCTTTGCCCTCACACACATACACCAGCGAGACAAGCCCCTTCGTGATCGGATTGGACCAATCAATGCGAGGAATGCCTGCTGGCTGGCGCGTCCTTACGAGCGGGATAATTCCGCGCATGGCTTAGACCGTCTGCGCCTGGATGCGCTCGTACTCGATAACGTGGTTGCTGCCCGTAGCATTCAAAGCGGCCACCGTGTCGTGCGTGACGAAGATGCCCCAAAACTTCGGCATTGCGCCGAACAGGGCTGCAATCGACACCGGGGCGAAGTAATAATCGCGGTCGCTTGTGGCATCCACTATCATCGTGGCGACATTGCGCAGCATTGGCGCCTTTACGTTCGCGCTTGTCAGTGTTTCAGCAGAGTCTGTGCCGTCCAGTACATCGGGATAGGTCGGCGTGCCAGTGACAGTCTTAAAGCTCGCATACGCCCACACTTCAATCGTCTTACTGACGGTTGGCGTGGTGCCGGTGCGAATCTTCCCGCTAACAACGTGGTCAAGGTCGAGATTGGTCGTGTTGTCCACAGCCGTCGATTCCTGGCCGCCCACCAGCGTGGAACTGGTCGCCAGCGATGCAAGGCTGATCGTTACCGCGACACTGCTAGTTGCCGGGTACTTGGTCTTGATATCAGCCATTAGACGGCGCTCCGTGCGTCAAGCACGTCCTGATACGACACTTGTCCCTCAAAGCCTAGCAGGGCAGGACTAACAGCGGTTCCGGTCCCCGTGGCAAGCACCTTCTCTGCACGCGTTGCCTTGCGCTGCATGGCGATTTGCACGGTTGTCCATCCAGCCGAGCGGGATGCACCAGCGGCACCGGATGGCACTTGTGTCAGGGCGTCTTGCAAGCCGGTGCGAATGTTCACCTTCGATGGGTTGATGCTCTCGCGCCCGGTCAGCATGGTCTGAATGTTGAACTGCTTGCCCTGGCAGGCCAAAGCCAGATTCGTCCATGTTGCCGTGCCGTCTGGTGCGCCCGATGGCGTCAGGTTCGCCCACACGATGGCGTCGAACAGCGATTGCGTCGGCATACTGGTCTGCCACACGAAGAAGTCAGGCGATGCCGCCAGATTCAAGGCCGTAGCAATAGCGTCAGCACCATCCGAGGTGTTAGGACGGGCATTCAGTACCGGATCAGCGACGATTTCAGCTTTGATTAGCAGGAGTTGAGCGTTATTCATCATGGGCTTCCGTCAGTGAGGGTTGCGCTGGTGCAGGAAACTTGCACGCCTGCGGTGATCGAAACGGTGTTCAGGTTGTAGTCCGCACCAGATGTGCCTACGCTGCCGTCAAGGACGAATGCGCCAGTCGAATCGACAGCGCGGCACCATGTAGCCGTGCCGGTAGCATTGGCCGAAGCGTCAGCGGTGATCGCGCTGAACGTCAGCACGCCGGAGGCGGCAGCCGCAGCAGCGGGGTCGGTGAAGGTAAGTTCAGCCAACAGGGTTGTAGCAGCGCCACCAGTAGCAGGGCGCGAGCCGTCATAGACGCGCAACAGGCCGGCACCAGCACCGGCATTGATGCGGGTATTGATATCGTCTACGTGAGCGTTGCGCGCAGCGGTTACGAGGCCGACAGTCATGGCGCACCTCGCAATTCAACCTTCTTCGACTCTGCCCAGGTGATTGCGTCAATGCGCGCCTGGCGGTCAGTCTCAGCCGAGCCGGTCATGCTGTGGGCCGTGCCGTCAGCAGCGTAGACGCGAGCCTGCCAGCCAATGCGGCCATTGGCCGGCGCCTCGTCAACGAAGTATTCGTGGTACATGCGCGTACCGGGAGCGCCCTTTACATCAGGCGCAGAGGCCAGCTTAGGCAGCACAGGTGCCGCTTCTGGCTTTGGCTTGAAGAAGTCGAGCATGCCCATTACAGCCCCTCGCCGTTGGTCACGTACAGGGTTGCCGTACCAGATTCGGCAATAGCCGAAATCGTGTTCGCCGTTCCCTTGGTGAATGTCTCAGTCGCGCCGGATGCAATCGGCATGTCGGTAGTGACAGCAGTTGATGCGCCGGTACTGAATCGGATGAACGCCAATGCGGTGCCTGCGTTGTGGATGCGTACAGCGCTGCTGTTCGAATCAATCGTGCCGCTTGCGCTGGCAACCGTCACAGCAATCGTCACCGTGGCGTCACCCTTTGGCATGAAAGTCTTGATGGTCATGTAGCCTCCCTGCCAACGGCAGAAAGCAGCCCCGTAGGGCCGCTGGGTTAGATCAGGTGGTAGTGGATGTAGACGAAGCCGACGAGGCCGACAGTCGTAGCCGCACCAGTGCCGGTCAGGAATTGCGTGGTCGTCATCTTCTGCACAGACTTGCCCGCAACACCTTTGTCATCAATGTTGTTGACAACCTTCTCGGTGGCGCCCATTGCGTAGGCGTCAATCAGGTTGTTCGAAGATGTAGTGGCATTCGCAGCCACGCCGAAAGCGCCAGCAGCAGCGCCGGTAGACTTGGTGGTAATGTCAATCTCGAACAGGTCAATAACAATTGCCACGTTCTCGGGATTGGCCCAGGCGAACAGCGCGCCGCCAGTCGTTGCAGCCACACCAGCGATGGCAACCTTTGCGATCTTGCAGTTGCGGTGCCCGGTGCCGCCGATTCGTGCAATCTCCGAAGCGCTTGCGTCATCAACGTAGGCCAAGCCGCCGTCAGACCTTTGAATTGCGTTAGTACCCATTGCATTCTCCAATTGAAAACGGCCCCCGAAGGAGCCGCTTTTGGTTTATTAGTTAACGTCCAGGACGCCGCCATTGGCGAGCGGGTTGATGGCTTCCAAGGTGCCTTCCATGATGATCTGCTTGCGGTCGGCATCGCCGGCCTTTGCGAGATCGTCTTGCGCCCAGGGACGCAGCGAGGCAAACGCCCACTTGTCCGACTGAAGCACGAACACATCACGCGAACGCTGTTGCAGGTTGATGACGGCCTTGAGAGTGCCGTAGTCCGACACGTACACGTCAACCGATGCAACCAGCTTCTTGCCTTCGGCGCCGATTTCGCGGGTAGCGTTGCCGGTGAAGGTGGAGAAGGTTTGCTTCTGCGCCGAACCCATCATGATGACGTTTGGACGACCGCCAGCGGTGTAGGTCTTTTGCAGCGTGTCTTTCAGCAGCGCTTCGGTGTAGTTGCGCAGCGTGCCATCGGTCTGTGCAACGTTGGTCACGTAGTTCGGGGCAGCGTAGCCGGAGCCGGACGACACGTTAGCGGCCACCATCCAACCCACCAGGCCGCGCATCTGGCGTGGCGAAGTAGCGGTGACTGCGTTGCGGGTCAGGGCGAACTCAAGGTCAAGCTTCATTTCGGCCGATTTCAAGGCCATTTGCTTGCCCATTTCGCCCTTCTGGCCTGCCTTGTCAACGGCTTCCTGCGTGCCCGATACAGAGGCAACTTCTTTCAGGATTTGGGTACGGTTGCCGAGGCGAACCTGCGGGGTCACAGCGGTAGCGGTCGAATCGTCGCCCTCAGCGTGCGCGTTCGCAGCAGCGGCGCGCAGTGCTTGGGTTTGCCATTCGTGCAGGGTCGCAGACGCTTTGGTCTTTGGGATCATGCTGTAGAACGGCGTGTCAGTCGGGGTGATGCGGTCGATGATATCGGTCAGGTCTTCACGATTGCCGATTGCAGCGGTAGTCAGATGGGTGTTGGTTGGTGCGGCCATGATTGGCTCCTAAAGATTGGTGTTACAAGAATTGGGAGAAAGCGTTAGCCGCGTCGTTGATGCTTCCCGACTGGCCCAATCGCTTCATTGCTTCGGTACGTTTGTCAGGGCGGGCTACTTCCGGCGTACCGGTGCGCTCGACCTTGGTTGGCAGTGCCGCAACCTTCTTGACTGCTTTGCCGGCACGTTCGATGAGTGCGCGGTACTGCATCGCATCGCGTGCGAGCAGGATTAAGCGGTGGTCGGTGAAGTCACGTTCTGCGCCCTCAAAACCGCATGAGGCGAGATGTTCTTTGATGGCGTTGGCATCGGCTTGTGCTTTAGCGTGGTCTTTCCATTCCGGTAGCTTGGCAAGGAGTTGCTCTTGCTGCTCGGTGATGTAAGCGCGCTGCGCTGCTGCCTGTTCCTGCTGATGCTGCTGGCCTAACTGCTGCAACTGCTGCTGGGCCTGAGCCAAGTTCGCTTGCCGTTCTTTGAAGGTGCGTTCTTGACGGAGGTATTCCAACGGGTCAGTGTCGAGCAGTTCTTGCGTAAGGATTGCCGCCTGTTCCTGCATCGCGCTCTGCGTTGCAATGGCGTAGTTGTTCAATTGCTGGGCGTATGTCTCGCGCTCCTGGCGAGCCTTGGCCGTTTCAGCTTCGGCGGTCTTGCGTGCGTCGGCTGCTTCCATCGTCTTCCGGGTGTAGTCCGCTTGACGAAGGCCATTCTTGTAGTTCTCGGCTATCTGCTCCTTCGTGAGCTTGACCGTCTTGCCGTCGATTTCAACGGTGACTTCAGGCTCCTCTGTCGCTTCTCCCGTTACTTCTTCATCGCCCGACATTTCCTCTGCTGCGAGCCTTTCGGCCTTTGCTTCAGGAGTGTCAACAATCGTTTCACTCTCGTTTGGGTCATCGCTACCCAAAAGGGAAGAAAACGCATCTGCTGCGCCAAACGCATCAAGCGGCTGATAACCGCCTCCATCCCCATCCATGACGCCGAACTTGAGAAAGCCGGACATGCCGAGCAGGAATTGCAAAAGCTTGCTGATCTTGAACATCGTCTATAACCTCGCTGGATTCCTCACGGAGTGTCCAAAGTTGAAGCCTGCATTCAGGCGTAAAAAAAGCGCCCCGGAGGACGCTCTGTTAAAGGCCAATCGCCTGTTTAGCGCGGTCAGCCCAATTCTGTTTCTGGTTAATCTCGTGCTTGGCGAGCTTGCCGTCATCCATCGAGGAACGTAGGATCAACTCAAGCTTGTTTGCCAGCTTCAGCAGCTTGAACAGTTCCTCGCGCCCCTCAGCGTCACGCACGGGCGATGATTCCCACTGCTGCGTGATTTCGGCCTTCATGTCAGCGAAAGCGGCTGCGAATGCTTCGTTCTCAAGCACTAGGCGCGCTTGATCGGCGTCATAGATGCGCTTATCAATCGCTACCATTACATACCTGCCATATCTAAGAGTCCCATCTGTTTGCCCGTAAGAGCTGCCAATGCCGACTTCATCATTCTCATCATTTCCCTCTGTGACTTTTCGCCAGCGGTGCCGTTTACGGGGGCGGTGCCGTCCATGTGCCGCTCATGCAGTGCGATTGCTTGCTCAAGCTTTGCTTCTGCTAATTTCAGATTAGTCACTTGCTGCCCCTTGGTTAGCTGCTGCTTCGGCTGCGATCAGTGCTGCATCACCTGCCTGTTTGGCTGCGATCTGCGCAATAACGATCTTCGTTTCGGCATCCTTGTCAATCTTGTAGCGGTCAAGCTCAAGCTTTGCCAGGTCGAGTTGCAATTTCTCGCGTGCTTCCTCGTTGCGATACTGCTCTTTGAGAGCTTCGAGTTGGGCTTGCTGCTCGATTTCCATTTGCTTCTGCTGCGCTTCCACTTCCTGGCGGTTGCGGTCAGTCTGCATCTGCATATCAGCCTTGAACCGCTCCAACTGCGCCGCGTGGTTGCGGTCGGCCTCTGCGCTCTGCTGCTTGAACTGCAATTCGGCCGCGTGTTGCTGCTGCTGCGCCTGCGCCTTGACCACTTCAGGATCAGGCGGGGCAGGAGGCTTAGGCGGCGCTTTCGGATCGGGTGGCGCCTCTGGATCGGTAAAGAACTGGTCGCCATTCTTGAACCCGAGCGCCTCGGCAAGCTTCACATTGGCGTTGTACAGGTTCTTAGGCGTAGCGCAGCCGATCTGAATAGCGGTCAACTGCTCCTGCTTCATCATCATCAAGTGCTGGATCTGCTGGTCTTTGTTGCCGGTGCCAAGACCTACGTTAATCGTCAGGTCAAACTGGTTCGTCCACTCCCGTGGGTCGATGTTCTGCCATTCCTGGCCGAGCTTGACCATTTCCGCTTTGTTCTGATACTGCGTAACCAACCGCAGCATCTTCTTGAACAGCGTTGTAAAGCCGGTCTCTGCGAACTGACGCGAGATAATCTCAATGCGCGAGTCGGCGCGATTGGTTACGATGTTCGATTGCGTGGCGGTCTGGTTCAATTGCAGGCCATTGCCGCCCTGGCTCTGGCGGGTCCAGCCGGTTGCCTCTTCGGTCGCGGCTTGATACCACTCCATCAACTCCATTGCGTGGCCAGAGTCGCCCATAGCCTGATCTAGACGGCCTACGGCGCCTTGCTGCTTGATGCGGACCACGCCACCCGGGCGCGAAGTCAGCAAATCATCTAGATTTACCTGACCGTCTACAGCGAAGTAGCGGCCATTCACTTGCAAATACGTGTTGTCCAACTGCGAGCGCAGCAGTGCAGTACTAACCCGCTGCGGCTCAATCGCCAGATCAGCGGGGCACATGCCTACATGCTGGTGCGGCAGCGGGATCGGACACAGGTCAACGAACGGGTGCGCGTCACACGGCTCATTCTCTAGAATCTGGTCGCCCGAGCGCACAACTTTGCGCCATTCAGCAATGCCGGTTCCGTCAACGTCAGCGAACACATAGCATTCGGTGATCCACACTTCACGCTGGCCGGGATCAATGTCAATACCGCTCTCGGTATGGCGGTCTTGCAGATAGTTGCGGTTCGCGGCTTCGTCGTTCGCGTCGCCTGCGTCATCGCTGATGTTCTCAACGTTCTTGTAGCCACGCGCACGCAGTTGATTGATCGTGCGACGGATGCGACGACCCTTGAACGTGTCATCCTCCATCGACTTGGTGCGGCGCGAGACAAGCATTTCTTCAGGCGGCACGTTCTCGACACACAAGCGGCCACCTGTTTTCGTGCGCTTGACTGATACGTCGTACAGCATCGGCACAGGTTGCGCCTTGAACGCTTCAAACTGCTGCTTGGCCTGCACATACTGCTGGCCGGCCTGCTGGATAGCGTTAGGGTCGCCCTGCATCGCCATGCCTGCCTGCTGCATCTGGCCTAGTTGCGCTTCCATCTGCTGCAACGTCTTCGCTTTAGCCTTCTCGGCCTCAGGATCGGGATACGCCTTCTGCTCGGTCGGCTCTACTTCGTCGTCGTCCAGCAGGATAGCCAGCTGCACATCGGTCTGACCGCGATATTCCTCGTTAGACTCAATCTCGGAGTCATCCCACCACACCATCAGATAGCCGACCTTCTGCACCAGGGAATCACGTATCCATGTGCTGATGATCGAATAGCCGGGATTCTTCTTGCGAAGAATGTAGTTCAGGTAGTCGGTTGCCTGCTTGGCCTTGTCTTCGTCTTCCTCGGTCGTAGCGCTGAACTCCACCACGTTGTCAGTACCGCAAAACGTCTTAATCAGCGGCGCTTCCATGCCGAGCACAGTATTGCGCGCAACAGGATCGACAACAGACGAGCGCCCCTCAATCTCAGGAGGCGCAAGGTCGCCAATCGCCAAGCCAAGGAAGTAGTTGAGATTCTTCTTCCGCGCAGCCGACAAAGCGCCGCCGCAATAGTCCAAAGCATCTCGGATTTCTGCGTCAGTGAGGGCTTTAAGCTCCTCATCGGTCATGCGCTCAGGTTTGGTCATTAGTCTCGGGACGCCTCACGGCGGTGCCTTTATTCGTTGTGGGTTTAGCTAAATTTGCTTGCGATTGCTTCGAACTCATCGGACAACAACTTTTGGGCGCGGCCCTTAACAAGCTCGTCGCACGAGTACTGAAATGAAACCGGCAATGGAACGCCGAGTTTGTCCAGTTCATCCCTGAAGCTATTAAATAGCGGCTCTATCTCCTGCTTCGCTTGCTCAGAAAACTTTACTCGCAACGTCGATTCGATTACTTCTGTCAGTGTCTTCATAGTTCCCTCTTCGGTTGATGGAAGGGGCGCTTCACAGCGTTGCCTAATTCGTTTATGCAGTTGAGAGGCGGGCGTATTTCAATTCACCACCCCAATTCTTGTTTGGCTCTTCGTAGGCAACACACATCAGGCCGAATGCATCAGCGCTGTGGCTTGCCCAATCGTGCTCAGGTCCAAGGCCGATGCCTCGCACTTGGTCGCGCTTCTCGTGATACCAGCCTAGCGCCTGGCGCCCTGCGTCGGTCGTTTCCTCGTTAAACCAGATAACAGGGAACATGCGCCGCGCCGCTTCTACGCGCATCATTGCAGCCCCTTTGCCCTGATTCGGGATGACTGTCACCGAGTAGCCAGCCTTTTCAAACGCCGACTCGTAGGACACATCGAATATCCTGTCTTGCGTCTCTCCATCGTGAGGAAGCCAGATTTGCGCCTTATCCGTGGAATAGCCACGCGAGCGCATCCAATTCAGATGAGCCTCAATCGGCTGACCTTGCACTTCATAATGGTCGAGCACTCGAATCTCTCTGCCGACGAACTGCGTCACCCAGAACACGAAATTGTCAGCCTTTGCGCCAGTGCCACCAATGTCTGCGTACAGGCGCAGCGTCATCAGCGGGTCAGGACCGACGCGACCGATACGGCCCTCGCTCTTGGCCTTCTGCATTGGGATGGCAAAGTAAGCGCCCTCAATGGACGTGGCGTACTCGCCGCCCCATATGTGCCCATACTGGTCCGGGCGCTCCTCCATGTCACGTAGTCGCTCTCGTTCCAACTTAGCCGGGAACTTGGCGTTGTCTTGCCAATTCAGCTCGGCAATCTTGATAAGCTTGTCTTTTGACTGCCGGAAACGCTTCTCTACCGCTGCAATCTTGCGCTTAGGGTTCCAAGTGACCCATAACTCAGCGTTCCAGTCATCACCCTCCTCACGCAGAGTAGGGATCAGAACGGAGAAAGCGTCATCTGTAACAGGTTCGGCCTCATCCACCCAGCAAATGAGGATGCGACCTTTTGACTTGATTGACGCGATGTTCCGATCTAGGCCGGCGAACGAGAACCAAATGTGTCCGTCGCGGCTCTTAATGTACTTGTCACCAATCTCGTAGTATTCGAGAAGAAATGGCTCATCCTCAATCGCCCGTTTGCACTCCTCTAGCGAGGAGTCCTCAAGCGAATTCATGAACTGCCGAGCGCACAGGATTTGCCCCGTTACACCGGCCATGCCGTAGATGTAGCCACGCAATGCAGCCATCTTAGCGAATGAGCGCGTCTTACCCGACCCACGCCCACCCCATGCGCCCCTTACGTCTGCTGGCCCGTCAAAGATCGGGATCAGCTTTGCCGGTAGGGCAATCTGCGCTGTTGTCACGGCGCGAGCGGGATCAGCTCCACGCGGGTAACTTCCATCGGCCCGCCATCTGGCCCGGTATGTTCCACGGACTGAAGGTCAGGCAGGGACTTGCGCAGCAGGATTTCGATAGCCTTCAGGCGACTAGGTGACAATTCCACCTCTGTTGTCCCAAGTGCATGATTCTGCAAGACATTGATTAACTGACTTGCCTGAATCTTGGTGCGAACATCGTCCTGGTGCGTCTTGCGTAGTCGAGCGGCCATCGTACTATCAGGATTCCTTGCGGATTGTCCTGCCTATAATAAAAATACCCCGCTGACCTTTCGGGGCGGGGCGAAGTCCAACCGCTTGGTAGCGGGCAGAGGAGACTGGTTGTTGGTGTCCGGACGAACCGAGCGCGGCGCATACTTCACCAACACGGCTGCCGAATCAGGTTGAGCGCGTCGCGGCGCAATGTGCATTTTTTGCACATTATCAAAATGAACTACTGCAAATTTTGCATTAGTTGACCGCGTACGCCGGTCACTGCGTTCAGCGCACTCCCGGCTGAATGGTGTTGGTGCCGTCTTTCCGGCTGTCAGATGCCTCATCCCTTGCGGGAGCTGTGAAAACACACAGTTTTATTGCCGCATCAAGCATAGTTCGGTTACCGGTTGCCTCCGGTGCGCCCGATGTGGCGCGGCTTCTTGCTTATGCTGATGCGCAGTCCTTGCATTTCCAGCCCTTTACGGCCTTTACGCTACGATCACATTCCTTCGCATTGCGGCATGTCTCGCAAAAACGCAGATTCCGCTTACTGAAAGTAAACGTGCTGACTGGTGCTTCGCGCAACCTCGCGATGTGGTTGCCTCCACCATCGTTGTCATAACGAGTGCCAGCGCCGCGCGACCTGTTGAGTGCTGTCATATTTCGGCTCCGAGTTGCTGATCGTTATTTCATGCCCTCCGGCATCCGGCCACTATTGGGCAACAGATGCCAGCCCAACTCTCGCCTGATCTGCTCGGGCGTAGGCGGTGGGCTTTTCGTTTGCGCGCGCTGTTGGGTGTAACGGCGTACGACTTCTTTGGGTTGGTGGTTCACTTGCATGACGACCTCCAAATGCAAAAAGCCAGCGGTCCCTAGGGAGGCTGGCTTATTTTAGGGCGCAGAACGCCCTGATAGGCCAGAAGATTACACACTTTCCGATTGGAAAACAAGTCCAATTGGAATTATTTAATTGCCGAAATGTTACTGCCGGCGTCCGGCCGGCACGGGTTAGTAGTTCATCGCGAAACGCAGGTCATCGATGGGCACATCGAGCATGCTGCCGGTGGACAGCTTTTCCTTGACGCTCTTGAGGCGGCGCACTTGGTCTTCCAGCATGTTGATGCGTTGGTCGATGTTTTCTGCTAGCGTCGGGTTGTGACGAACTTCGGTGCACATCTTCGCTTGAGCCATTGCCATGTTGCTACCCAACACTTGTCCTTCGTACATGCTTATCTCCTTGTCGTGCCTCCCGGATCGCGGGGAGGCTGCGCGTCTAGCAAGAAACCTTGTCTTTCAGCCCCTTGAACAGGCTCTCTATCGCCATGTCGAACACGGCGTCAAATTGCACGCGCCATACTGCGACTCGTGAAATACCGTAGTGCATCATCACCACTTGGCGCTCGACAACTGGCAATTCCCACACCACCGCATTGACGGCGCGCACGATGCGCTTGTTGTCTTCGATCTCCATATCTTCGAAGCTGTGGATGCGTGCATCAGGGGCGCCAATGGACTGCGTTGGCGCGCCATCAGCGAGAGGCTCGCCGGTTGCTGCCCAGTCGGCCCAGCGGTCTAGCAGCGCCTTCGTGTTGTCGTAGTGGTCCTGTCGCATCAAGCCAACTCCTTTAGCCTGGCAATCTCTGCCTCTGCGCGCTCGAGCGAATTGGCCAGCATCGCGCGTGCTATGACCTTCTGCTCGGATCCGGGCGCCCTGTCCAATACGGCCAATTGGGCATACCCGATAGACATTGCCTCGCGCAATAGCTTTTGCTGGCGCCGCAGCAGTATCCAGCGCTTGAACCGGGCAATCATGATTGCTCCTTAGCTAGAGATACTTTGGCGGCGGCTTTTTCCTGCATTCCTTGGCACCAGCCGGCAAGCCATCCAGTACCATTACGCACTTCACTACTTGGTGTCGTGTACGGGTTACGCCAAAACTCGACGCCTTCGTGCGCTGCGGCTTTGCCTTTGTCGTATGCGTCCATCATGGCCGCTCTCCTTCTTCCTGCTCGCGTGGCTGACCGAGGACAGCAACAAAGCACGCCGCCGCGCAGGCGGTAATCACCAGCCCAATAATCAGGGCGATGTAACTGAAAACGATAGTTGCTGTGTCGGCGTCAATCATGATTTACTCCCAGTTCACTGCATAGTTGGTGGCGTGTCGTCTTGCTGTGCATGGCTCGATAAGGCCGTGATAAGCACATCGACAAGGATTGCGTTTGTTTCAACTAGCGATGCTTGAGCGCCGGCCAGCAGTTCGGCAGTCTCTGCCATGCGCTTGAGCATCTTTTCGGCTTGATTACGTGTCATGGCTTACCTCACCAGCGAAGCGGCGTATTCGATCAGGTAGACCTTTGGGGCGATCAGGATTTGAAGGACCGTCAGGCCGTGGCTCAGTGAGGCGAGCATCAGGATGGCGCAGGCGGCACCGGCAATGACACTGCCGATACCATGTCCAAAGCCGTCATCGCCGCGATGATTTTTCTTGTAATCCTCTTCGGCGGCTCTGGCTGCGGCCCACAAGTGCCTGCTGACTTTGTACGCAACGAAGCAGAGCGCAGCGTAGACCACAAACTTGATGCCGGCGCGCGTCATATGCCACATCAGCAATTGCTGAATCACTTCTGGCAGTTGCGCAGCAAGGAAGTCAACGCCATTCTCCACGGCGCTGGTGGTCTTCTTGATGACTGCGACGAGTGCGTCTTCCAGGGGATTGCTTTTCGGGGCTTCGGTAGTCATGATTTCTCCTTGAGGGACTTCAATTTGGCCTTGTACACAGCCTTGATGCGCTGCGCGTCTTCGATGCTGTACTTCGCTGGCTCATGCTCGACTTCCAGCAGGGCGACAGCCTCCGGCCCAATCTTCTTGATCAAGCGAAGGCGGTACTCGACCACATTCCCGCCGCGATGCTGGTTGCAATGCACACATTGCTTGTGAACATTGTTCTCATCGAACCTGAGTGCTGGCTGAGCGCCAACGCTGCGATAGTGGCCAGCATCCCAAAAGCGGTCATGATTCTGTCCGCAACTGATGCAATGGTCTTTAGCATCCCGTGCCCGGATGAAGGCATTGAACGCCGCTTGCGCCTCTTTGAGCCAGTCAGCGCGCCGCTTGAGATTGCGCAAGCCCTCCTGCCTGGATGCGCGCTCAGCCTTGACCCGCTCCGACATGGCGTAGTCAGCAGCGCATACCGGGCCGCAGCACTTGTGCATCATGTTGCGCGGCTCAAACGGTGCGCGGCATCCTTTGGCGGCACATTTGCGAGTGCGGCGCTTCGGCTCGGTCGCTGGCTTGCGCTGAAACTCGGTGCGTTGGAGCGTCATGCTGCCCTCCGCGCCACTGATGCCGTCATGTTGTAGCGAATGGCCGGCACGCCCTGCGTCTCCAGGTACTGCTGGCTGTCCACATCGAACCAGAACCCGAACTTGCCCTCGAACTCCCCATTACGTTGCTTTTCGCACGACAGGATGCAGGTTGCTTCGCCATTACCACTTTGCTCGGCCTGCTTGTTGCGCCACACGATGAACACGTTGTCCACCATGTCGGTGATGGCGCCAGCGCCCTTAATGTCGAACTTCCCCGGCGCCTTGTGTTCGCTCTCACCCTTGCGAACGTGATGCACAAGGTGGATATGGACGTTGTGGGCCTGAGCGAACGCGCACAGCTCGTTGACGAAATCCTTCTGACCGTTGTAGTCGTCCTCGCCCTTTACGCACTTCATCAGGCTATCGACCACGAAATGAGTGATGCCGAACTGCTTGCGGGCATAGCGCATGACAGCGATGACCTTGCGCCACTCGACCGCGCCAACGTGGTCGTACAGCCAAAGGCGCTCATCTGTCCATGCGTGGAAGTGCTTGAGCAGGGGGATTGCTGGCTCACGGTCGGCGCACGCCTGGCGGCTCATGCGGTGCATTTGCTTGACCGGGCGCATTTCAAAGCTGGCGATCATGACGCGCTCGGACTGAAAGCACAGATCAAGGCTAACTTGCGACAGGAACATAGACTTGCCGTGACCGTTGACGCCGGCCCAAATGGAAACCTCGCCCGGGCGAAACTTCACCTTGTCTTTGGTCTTTGCCCACAGCATCGTAGGCACTGGCGCGGTATTGGCTGGCAGGTAGAAACTGTCAATGGTTTCATCGATCCAGGACGAAGCAGGCAACACGTTGTGCTGCTGCGTGTCTTCCATGTAGGCGCTGAAATCGATGGTGTCGGGGATAAGGTCCATCAGGTATTCGCCTCAAGAAAAACAGCGTTTTCAAAGTCCAGCCATGGCAGGAAGTCCAGTTCGTATTCCCACTTGACCACTGGTCGGCATTGCTCGATATCGTCCTTGGTCGGGATCAGGTAGACCTTGGCGCCCCATTCGCCGCGAACGTCCCACAGGCTCATGAATGCAGGGCGCTGCAAGGCAATTTCCTTGAGCGTGGTCGCCCAGTCGGTGCTAGGTTCGACGTAGAGGCATACGTCAAGGTCGCGCACCCAGCGCCAGTCGTGCAGGATGCCTGGCTTGGCATGCACGACGTGATTGCCAGCACACAGCGCGCCCACCAGCGACACGCGGATCATTTCCTCGGGCTTCATGCCCTTAAGGCGAGCGGCCACGATGGATGCGGCACTGAGGGGAAGGGAAGTCATCACCAGATTTTCTCGGTTTGTGCGCTTGTGGCGCGGTCTTCGTCAGTCAGCCAGCGAACCTCAAACCCAGCCCAACCCCGCCTACAGCAAATCGTGACTGCTCGGGATAGGGGCATGTTGGTGCTGTCAGCAGCTGCGATGATGTCGTTCAAGCCGGTCAGGGTGAGCGGCACCCGCTTGGCCTTTCGGATTTTCATCCAGTCGAGCGCAACCTGTTCGCTAACGCCCCTGGCCTTGAGTTCGGCAACAGGATCGAATGCCGGCGAAGCTGGCGTTTTCGGTGTTGTCTTTTCTTTTCTTCTCTTCTCTTCTCTAGCTAACGCTGGTGTAACGGTCGCGGCGTTACCATCTGCGTTACAAGGGGCGTCAGCACGGTGATTAGCCACTCTTTTTGCTGTTTGAGCGCGTGATTTTGCCGTCGCGCCGTTGTGTTTTTCGAAGTTTGGAAGCGATATTCCGGCGTCAGAAATGACCAACCAACGCTCATTTGCCATGCATTGTGCGAATCCGGTAACGCCTGCAATTCGATCAAGTAACGCTGGTGTAACGCCAGGAGCGTTACCGTTAATCGTGTGTTGATCGAACCAGCGCCATACACGGAAAAGCTTCCCAACGGTCAAATCGGGGTCATCCCACCCCATTGCAGTAGTGATAGCGAAGACCTCTGGTTTATCCGGGGTAGAGGCTTCCAACTTGAGCCATTCGTTAGCCATCAGCGCACCTGCACCTGCTGTGTGGCCCACTGGAACTGCGGAGGATGGGCCGGGATCTTCGGCTTGGCGTTCGGGTCGTAGTCATGCCATGACTGCACAGCGGCGCCATCACGCATTACCACGGCGCCGTGTTTGTCGATCTTGTCGCCACGGCACATAATTTTTGTGAGCTTGACCTCACCTGGAGAGGCGGCGATCCAGTCGCGGCAGAATTGCGGCGCGTCCAACTCGGGACTGATGCGCACTTGCTTTTCAGATTCAGCGAACAAGCGCGCAGTCTCTACTGCGACAAGCGCACCCCATTCGGCGGCAGTCAGTTCGTGCCGGCGCTGGCCTGGCTCTACTGGCGCAGCGGTGGGGACGGACTTCTCGGCTGCCTTGCGGCAAAGCTGACGGCTTACGCCGAATACACAAAATGCACCCATGTCACGCTCCTTGGAAATTTGAGGTTTGAGTTACTGACTGGCTGGTAGCCAGTTCGCCGGCCAGCGCTTCCAGCTCACAGCGGGCGTATTCAGCCTGCCAGGTGGTGTATGCAGCAGTCCATGGGTGGAACATGCAGGAGTCAGCGCCATAGCCAGCGTGGAACGCCTGACGGGCCTTGTGTTCGATGTAATCGATACTGACGATATGCTCAGACATGCGGCACCTCGCCCTGATAGAGCCGCTTGATCTGGATGAGGGATTGCAGAATTGCGCGAGCTACAGCAACACGCTGTTCGGCGCGGTAGACGGTGATGCGGTTCCTGGCGATAGACTCAGGGAGCGTTGCTTCCATGTGCGCAATGAGCTTTTCTTGCGCGTCGATCTGCTCAACGAGTGGGATATTCATGATTCACCAGCATTCACAAGGCGGTCTGCCACATCACGCAGCTTCGTGCGCGCCTTGAACTCGGAGCGCTGTGCTTCGTTGTTGCGACGGTCGGCAATTGCTGCACGGTCTTTCTCACGCCACTGGCACAGCACGACCAGAGCGCATTCCTTCACATTGGAGCGTTTTGTCTCGTCCATCGGTAACTCCTTCATGCCGCTTCTCCATCGGTTATTTGCTCCGCAGTCGGAACCCTTCAAACCCGTAGCGGTCGGGACGCTCCTGCGAACGTCGCTCGACCGGGGCACACTGCAATATGGCCATGCCGTGGCCGTTCCTTCCGCTCACCTCTGCGCCTAACATGTGCGGTAGTTGCTTCCCGGATCAGGCTGCGAACGAATGGCGCTCGTTGCAGACCGAGGGAGGCGCACAGCTTGCGCAGTTGCGAGTCCTCGTCGTCGTTCAGAGGAATCTTAAAAACGTGGTGGCGGATTGCGTCGTTCATGATGTTTTTCCTAGGTTGTGGTTCAGGCGTTCAGGTAGTGCTTGATTGAGGTGTCAGGGCGGCGTCACTTGATCGGCGCGGCGCCGCTTGGGCCTCGGCTCTTGAGGGAATAGGTCAGGTCGCAGCAGCTTAATAAGCCTGAGCTGCGTCTTGGGGATGCCGTTCTTTCGCCATTCCGATACAGATGGCGGCTGGACTTCGCACAGGCGCGCCGTGGCAGAAGTGCCGCCGAGGCTGTCGATAATCGTATTAGGGTTTAAGGTATCCATGCGCTCATTGTAGGCATGCCTAAAAATGTAGTCAAGGCATTTCTAGGCTTGCCTACATAAATATCATTTAGGATTCCGACATGGAACAATGGAAGCAAAGACTCAAGAGTGCCAGAGAGGCAAAAGGTCTGAACAAGACCGAATTTCGCAAACTCGTTGGCGTCTCAAGCCCAACAGTGACCGACTGGGAAAAGAGCGTTGAAACTGGTGGAATAAAAGAAATTACAGGCCCGAGACTACTCAAGGCATGCCAGGTGCTTGGGATCACGGTGGATTACCTATATTCAGGCAAGGAAGCGCCACCACCATCACCCCAACTCACAGACTCGCTCAGGCTCACGATTGAGACTGCCGAGGAGCTCCGTCTTCTAACCGCTTACCGTATCGCAGACAAACTCGGAAGGAAGGCGTTCGACGCCACTACCGATTCTGTTTTGGAGCGAATGAAGGAGGGGGCGCGGAACAAGCGATAACGCGGGCTTCGTGAGCAGAATTTTTTCACTAAGTGAGAGTCCCTTACCGATTGATAGCCACATTGAAAGCGTGTCAAAGTCCATGGCGCTCGCCAGGGCAATTATCTCTCTTTGGTCGCTTTCCGTCATCTTAAAAGTCCTCCACATCGATCAATATACACTTGCCGCAAAGAAATGCCACATTCACTTTGTAACTTTTTGCAAGCGATTACTGTACAACAAATACTGTTCGGACATACAGTTATTTTAGGGCGCCATCGATGAAGACAAATGGCTTTTGGGACTACGTGCAATATGCGGCAATAGGGTTGGTCGCCCTTGCCATAGCGATATGGTTCATCGAAGGCCGAGACGATAAGGGGCTTGGTTGGGCCGTGGTTATGATCGCTGCCTATACTTACGCGCAAGAACAGCGCATCAACAAACTGCAAGATCAGGTTAGGCGTCACGCCGAGGAGCTTTGGGAGTTTGAGTTGCGCAAACGTGGTTCGCAAGCTTACTACAATCGTGACGAAGAATAATCCCCGCCCAGGTAGGCGCGGGGAAGGAGAGGATATGACCACAAAATTACCTGACCGTATAGTCTTCTGTGACGCGGCGGCCGTTACCGTTCAAGCTGAATCGAAAGCCGTAGGGATATCCTTTATCGACTCAGATGGGAGGCAAGTTTTTCTAGCAATGCACGGTGTTCTTTTGCGGGGGCTGGCGCAGGAGGTGGACAATGTTCTAGAGTCCGTTCCAGAGATTTTGAGTTGGGATTCCAGCGGAGCCATACGTTAATCATGCAGTCCCCCTCGCGCGCTTGATGCGCTCCAAGTCGTCAGCCAGCTTGGCAATGGCCTGGCGGTGCGAGGCATCTTCGAGGGTGCTCCCAAGGCCAAGTTCTGGCGCTGGCTCAACTGGCCCAGATTTTCCTATGGTGTAAGTGCGCGTTTCAAATTCATCGGGCGCCAATCCCTGAACTATTTTTAATGCCTCTCCCCATCCAATGCCTTGCAAGTGCGACCCGGCGAAGGTAGGGCGCCCGCGCAAGACCATGACATCATAAGCCCCGTCGTCCATTCGCTTCACGACGACCTCCCGCAACATTTCTCGCTTACCCATCCCACCCTCCCTATAAGCCCGCCCAATGCGGGTATTTTTTCGCCTCAGCATTAAGGCGGCGTCTCAGTATAACAAAAATATTTAGGCATACCTTCAAATTTCTCTTGCCTAATTATTTAGGCATGCCTACAATAGACCCATCGAATCAGCAACCACTCACCACCGGAGCCACATCATGAACGCAGCCCAATTCACCGTGAAAGCCTACAGCCATGACGGCGTTCTGCTGAACGTCTCCGGCGAGCGCGACGAAGACGAATGCGTGATTACCCGCGTGACTGCTGCTGATAGCCAGATCGATATCAGCGACATTTTCCCGATCAACGTTCTTTGCCGCATGGCTGACCAGATCGACGCGCAGCTGTCCCGCGATGCTCGCAACGAGAACGCGGTAGCACGGGCCGAGCGTCACCAGTGGGCGCGTGAGTTTGCGATTGCCTGATTTACCGGTAGTAGGCGTGCGCGGCGCACGTCAGTCAATCCGCCGCTCGCCCTGATCTCGGGTTAAAAAATTGAGGGAGAGGGAACTCGAATGCTCCGGCTCTTTGCGCAGCTGGCCCGAAAGGACAAGCGCGAACGACTGGCCCTCGTAAGGGGCCACCAACCAAGCGAGGCCGCTCTAACAGCCCAAGCCGGTGAGAGGCCGGCAACCAAACCAATAAGGGGAATACGAGAATGAAAACCACACTGAACGCAATCCGCGAGCATTCGCCGTGCTGTGAAGGCTGGGAGAAGCTGCTGCGCACACTGGGCAAGACGAAGGCCGACGATGAGCCGGTCAGCATCATTCAGGTTCTCGACAGCAACGGCCTGGATGACGCGCTGTGGTGCCTTCGTGCAGTGAAGGGCCGCGATAAAGAAATCCGGCTGTACGCGGTCTGGTGCGCTCGCCAAGTTCAGCACTTGATGACCGACAAGCGCAGCACTGACGCGCTCGATGTTGCCGAGCGCTTTGCAAATGGCGAAGCAACAGAGCAAGAGCGGGCTGCTGCGCGGGCTGCTGCGCGGGATGCTGCGGGGGCTGCTGCGCGGGATGCTGCGGGGGCTGCTGCGGGGGCTGCTGCGCGGGCTGCTGCGGGGGCTGCTGCGGGGGATGCTGCGCGGGCTGCTGCGGGGGATGCTGCGCGGGCTGCTGCGCGGGATGCTGCGCGGGCTGCTGCGGGGGATGCTGCGGGGGCTGCTGCGGGGGCTGCTGCGGGGGATGCTGCGCGGGATGCTGCGGGGGCTGCTCAAGAAAAGCGCCTGCGTGAACTGTGCGCTAAGTGCGAAGAGGTTGCAGCATGACCATCCACGACCTAGCTACTACCCGCTACGGCGGCGCCTGGCTGCTTGCTGTCTTTGCGCTGATTGCCATGTCTGAGTGGATCGTTGATGGGCTGCTGTGGGTGCTGCTGTGAAGCGCGTAGCAATCCGCCTGCTGGTTGCCCTTGGCGATGCATGCGACCGCTATGTATGGTTGCCGCTGGCACTGGCCGGCGTGCTGCTGATGATCGTAAATTTCCCGGAGTGAGCTATGAACACGCGACTTGAGCAACAGGCAGCAGATGCACTGGCATGGCACGAACGCCAGGAGCGGCATAAGCGCGGATACGGGCCGCGTCCAGTACAGCCGATTGCGGGACGCATCGCGTTCCCGGTATTGACCGAGCAGCAGAAGCAGGAGCGCGAGCAGCAGATTAACGCAGGAATCATACATTTTTGACGGGTCAGCGGACCACCCTTAATGGCCGCATTACATAAAGGAAATCATCATGGGCTTTATCGCAAAAGACAGTGGCGGCGGCAATTTCAAGCGTGTGCCACAAGGCGTGTTTATCGGTCGCTGCTACTCGCTGATCGACCTTGGCACCCAAACCACCACCGGCCAGTATGGCGTCAAGCAGCAGCACAAAATCCGCATCGGCTGGGAATTGTTTGGCGAGGACGATTCCGGTGCTCCATTGACTGTTGATGTCGGCGGCCACGAAATGCCAATGACCATTAGCAAGTCGTACACCGTTAGCTTGCATGAAAAGGCTGGGATGCGCCGCGATCTGGCTGCATGGCGCGGCAAGGACTTCACCGACGATGAGGCGGCAGCTTTCGACGTATCGAAGCTGATGGGCGCCTACTGCATGATCAACGTCACCGAGTCCGAGAACGGCGGCAAGACCTACAGCAATGTGGGCGGCATCACACCACTCCCCGGCGCTCTCAAGAACGCCAAGCCGCACCCTGTGCACGGCGAAGTGATGTTCGACTTGGACAACCCGGACATGAAGGTGTTCGCCAAGTTCCACGAGAAGCTACAAGACGCGATCAAGAACAGTCCAGAGTGGTCGGCGGCGACTGGCGAGCGCTCGGGCAATGGTGGCCCACCAGCCGATTTTCCTGACGAAGATATCCCATTCTGATCTAACCGGAGAGGCGGCTAACCACCGCCTGCAAACATGATCGACCTGACCAAAATTGACGATGACACGCTGATGGCCCGGGGAGCTTACTCGACCATCCGTGCTGCCCACGAGGACGAAAAGAAATCGTTGCAAATGCTGTGCGGCGAACTGTCATCGACGGCTACCAAGATTCTGCGCGTCATGCAGCCTGACGCCGACGCAGTGCCCGAGAGCGTGGACGCACTCCTTGCTAGTGGCCGGCTGACGCTGGACAGCATTGAGCGTTGCACAGACCAGATCATCGGACTGGCGCAGCAGAAGCACGACTTGAAAACGCAGGCATGGGGGAAACGATGAATACGTTGCAGGAAACTACCGGCGAACTGCCGGACATTGAGCCGACCGACCTTGAAATCATCGACCTTATGGTTGAAGACTTCGGCATGACGCACTTGCAGGCCATCGAGCGCTTGAGCCGCATTGACTTCAATGCCGTGCGTGCGGAGTTGCCATGACCGATATTGTCCTCACCAAAGCCGCCAATGGCACTCTGGTGCCGATTGATCCGCAGGCCGTGGAATTCCTCGCCAAGATCAAGCTTGGCGGCGCTATCACAGCCACAGTCAAGCGGCATCGCAATCCTGGCCTGCACCGCAAGTGGTTCGCGCTGCTGAATCTGGCTTTCGAGCATTGGGAGCCTGCCACGGCTACGTATAAGGGGCAGGTTGTCGGAAAGAACTTCGACCAGTTCCGCAACGATATTACGGTCCTCGCTGGCCATTTCGAGATGGCGGTAAACCTGCGCGGAGAAACGCGCTTGACGGCCAAGTCGGTCAGTTTCAGCAGCATGAGCCAGGATGATTTCGACGACCTGTACAACGCAACGATCAATGTGATTCTGGCCCGGGTGATGACGACTTACACCGCCGACGACCTGAACCGCGTTGTCGATGAAATCCTGAGGTTCACATGAGCGAACTTGCTATCCCAGTATTCAAGCGCATGCGTTCGGTATCGCGTGACGTAGAACGCGCCCAGGCTGACGAATTGAAGGCGGCGATCCTGGCGCTGCTTGCCGAGCGCGGCCCGTTGAAGGTGTGCGAAATTTGCGCGGCGCTGAACCGCAAGCCAAGCACGATACGTGACTACATGTTCAGGCTGTCGAAGTTGGGCAAGGTCAGTTCGTCATTCAAGTTTGCGGGCGAGTTTGCGCCGGCCGTCTACCAGCTTGGCACGCAGGAGGATCGCAGGACAAGCGACAATCCGCGCCAATGCACGGTGCGCGATTACCCGCCAAACAAGTACGAAGACCCGTACCACCTACCGACAGAATTTTTCAGGAGCGTAGCATGAGCAACCCAGTAGAGCATGAACCTGCCTCCCTCAAGCCAGTAGAGATAGCCCATACACGGCTGGACGTAATGTCGTTGATCCGCTCGCAAATGCATCGCGTCTACGCTTCTGCAATCGACCGCGAGGAAGTTGATACCAAGTACATGACCGAGATTGAAAGCGCGATCATGAGCATCTACCACGGGCGCTATGTCGCCGGGTATGACCTGCGCAAGTCGGAGGACGCATTCTGCCCTGTTAAGCCAGTAGAGGTAGAGCCGGAACAGCCGATAGGCTTTGCTAGCCAGAAGCACCACGCGTTTTGGGGCGTTGCTGAGTATGCGGCTACGCCTCTAAATCAGGCATTGTTGGAAAGCGGCGAAGTGGTACGAGTCTACTCCCGCCCCTCCCCAGCACCAGTAGTGCAGAGCCAGTGGATTGGCGTGGATGAGCAGTTGCCGGAACTGCACTGCGCCGTCGCGTTGCTGAACGATGACAAATGGATGAACACAGGCGGCGATTTCGAGATCAATTGGCAGGCAGTGGGATGGCTCTGCGAGTTCGGCAGCAAGTTCTGGCACGTGATCGGCGCTGGTCGTGGAATGACTTTGGATTCAGTCACCCACTGGATGCCGTTGCCGCCTGCCCCTGGTGAAGTTTCGGTGCCAGTGGTGCAGAGCCTGACGGATGAGCAGATCGACGCGATTGCAAAGCAGTTCAGCACCACGTTGCGCGGCTGGGAATGGTCGGGCGAAATCATCGAAGTGAACGGCTGGCGTGAATATGAATTCGCCCGCGCCATCGAAGCTGCGCGAATGGGCAGCACTGGAAGAGGATGTTGATACCGAGTGGCAGAAAGGCTATGACGCAGCGCGCAGCTATGTTGCAATGCAGTTAGCTGCCCTTGCCCCGGCATTCGCGCAACAGAAGGAGCAAGGCAATGACTGATCTGAAAACTATCCGCGACCAATGCAAGAAGTTTGCAGAGGACAACCTGCGCGAATGCTGCATCGAAATCATCGAATGGCAGGACACGGCGATCTTGCGCGATGGCAAGGTGCGCGAACTGGCCGCGCTCTGCTCGACATTCATTTCGAATCATGATGGCTTGCGCGTGGCCGAATCTTACGTGAGCCGCGCCGCCATTCAGGCCGCTATTGGCAGGTCAGAGAGCCAAGCTACTGAGAAGGTGCGGGACAATGGCTAACCGAGTCTTGCGCACAAGCCAGATTCTCGACCGCATGTTCGGCAAAAAGCAGTGTATGCCCTGCGCCTACTGCGGCAAGATGCTACTCCGAAATGCGGCGACATTTGACCACAAGAAGGCACTGGCGAATGGCGGCTACGACAAGTCGAGCAATGGCGCTATCGCCTGCTTCAAATGCAATATGCGAAAGGGAACGCTCAGCGTGGAAGACTTCAAGAAAAAGCTTTCAGAGAGCCAATCGGGAGGGGTGGCGTGATGGGGACAATGCGCGCCACTGTAGGCCGATTAAATGCTATGACGGCACTCGCCGCACCGCAAGCATGCGCAATGCCTGATGGGACAGCAACGAATGGCTACAGGATCACCAGTGACTTGCTCGCGCTTCTACTTCGCCACGGCATGATTCAAGAATCGGATCTGACGCCGAAGGCGCGAGCGAAACATCGGATTATTTTTGTCTACACAATCACAGACAGAGGCATGGACTGGCTTGATCAGCCCATTAAAGCATGAAGATACCCCGTGGAAATTTCCGCTTCGCATACGGCACAACGCGCACAGTTCTGCTGGTCGGGAAGTATGCCGTGAAGTTCCCGGCGACAGTGGAATGGCGACTGTTCTTGCTTGGCTTGCTCGCCAACATGCAGGAACGGAAATTCTCACGCTGCGGATGGCCTGAACTTTGCCCTGTCCTTTTCTCGCTTCCTGGCGGCTGGCTTGTCGTGATGCGCCGAGCCAAAAACCTGTCCTACGACGAGTGGATGGGGTTCGACGCAGGCGAATTGAATGCATTCGTCAATCGACCAGAATATGCCGTTCCTGCCGAGTTAAAAATGGATTCCTTTGGCTGGCTAGACGGAAAACTTGTAGCAGTTGATTACGGATAAAAAGGAGAAATCATGACCCATCCCGCTAACAAAGCACCAGAGAAGAAAACATTCCGCGAGCGCTCCAAGTGTCCAAAGAAACACGTTTTCACTGTCGTGCGCCGGATTTCGTCCGCTGGCCGTGTTGTGAGTACCTATTGCCTTCACTGCGGACGCGCCTATCAAATCAAAGCAGGGAGCCCAGAATGATCGACAAAGCACCAGAGGCAGAGCGCGAGCTGCTAGATGACGCATTAAGCACGGTACTGTGGCTACAAAGGCGCTTGCCAAAAGGCTATGGCGTGCTGCCATTCGTGGAGCGCACGATCAAGGCGCTTGGAGAAGCGTCCGGCGTTGATGTGCGCGAGTTCCTCGAACCCCTGCCTGCCAGCTTGCCGCAAGCCGAGGCGAAAATCAAAGCTAGCGAGGCGAAAACTAGCTTTGTTAGCAATGATCGTAGCAATGAAATCGCGGCGGTTATGCCGAACGGCGTGGCAGTGACGAACGTTTATGAAGCCTACGACGCCGGATTACAGCATAGCGCCGCTCTTTCCAAGGCTGGGCAGGGTGGGGAGGCGAGGGATGCGGCCAGATGGCGCTACATCGAAGACAACGCAACCACGCATGGAGGCGGCACCGGCTTCATGATTTCGTGCTGGGTTCCCGTTGACCACGAAGACATGGGTTGCGGGATCGACGCAGCCATCGCAATTCATACTCAAGGGGAGGCGACGTGAAAAAGATTCCATCACTATTCCAGCGCAACTATGACGGTGACCGCCGCGTGCGCAATGAAGTCGTGCCCGGCTCCGAATGGGTCATTGCAGGCGAAGGAGTGGCCACGCGCAAGTGGGACGGCATGGCCGTGCTTATCCGCTTCGGTGAGGTATTCAAGCGATACGATGCCAAGGCGGGGCGCACGCCGCCGCGTGACTTCATGCCAGCGCAACCTGCCGCCGATCCTGAATCCGGACATTGGCCGGGATGGGTTCCGGCAGTCGGGCCAGATTCGGCGCGGATCATGGAAGCTGTCGCATGGGCGCGTGAAAACGTGTACCAGGGCGGCGCTGTCCCTGACGGCTCCTACGAAGCGTGCGGCCCAAAGATCGGCACTCGCCACGGTGCGAATCCTGAGAAGTTGACCGAACACATCTTGGTGCCGCATGGGCGCGATGTTCTCGACTGCCCGCGCACCTACGACGCGCTGCGCTTCTACCTCGCCACGCGAAGCATCGAGGGCATTGTTTGGCACCATCCAGACGGGCGCATGGTCAAGATTAAAACGGTTGATTTTCCTGCCGCCACCCCAGCACAAGGAGAGGGGACATGATCTTGGCATGCTGCTGTAGTGGCCCAGCGAAGGGCGAAACACTCTGTCCGTGCCACTTAGAGTGGGTTGCAAATTGTTCGCACGAATGGGAGCGAACAGATCAGCAGCTTTCGGAGTCGCCCAAGACATTCAAGACGAAATGCAAAAAATGCCCGCAATGGTTTGCTGAAAGTTCATATGACCGGTTACGGTTTGAGAGGGGATGATATGAGCGAAATCGACAAAGACACTATAGAGCGCATCGCGGAAGCCGTTGCAGCTCGAGCGCGGCCGGCACCCGAATTACCAGTTTCTGTTGCCTTGTGGGATACCGCCGCCATTGGCGCATACCTGCATCGCTCATTGAACCGCGTACGGGCCGATATCGTCAGCCTGCCGAGTTTCCCGCGCCCGATCCGTCTGCCGGTGCCAGGGCGTGCGCAGGCGCTTTACAAGGCCCGCGAGGTAATCGCATGGGCAGAGAGCCATACTTCATAATTTGGCCGCGATATCGGCCGCTGACTCGTTGTAGTAGATCATCAGCTTGCGGATATCCTTGTGCCCAATGACGCGCGCCAGATCGAGAACATGCAGTTTCTTGGCTAGGCGTGTTGTCGCCTCGTGGCGCGAATCGTGGAACGTCAGGTCTACAATCGTCGTTGCCTTCTTGGCTTTGCGGAACAGGGCGTCAAGCGATGCCGGGTCGATCCCGAAGCCATCGGGCAGCATCTTCCATATTTCCACAGCGCGGGGCGTCAGGGGCGCATCTCGAGCAAGCCCATTTTTGACCACGCCGCCGCGAAGGTGGGCGACAGCGCCAACTACATCGCCTTTGCGTAGGATGCAAATTTCCCCGGCGCGCATGCCTGTCTCGAGCGCGAACAGGAAAGCGGCAGCTACAGCTTGATTCTTCGTCTTCGGCTTGGTATTGCACCACCCGAGAACGTGACAGAGTTGTTCTATTTCTTCTTGATGCACTCGCCTGAAACGTGGTGGCGACTCCTTCGGGCGTTTTACATCGCCAGTCGGGCTTTCCGTGATCCACTTCCATTCCTTGCGCGCAACGGTGAATACGTTGGAAATGATGTTCATTTCCCGGTTGACCGTGGAGCCGAGTACGGTTTTCAGTCGCGTATCGCGCCACTTGGCAATGTGACTGGCATTCAGATCGACCACCCGCACGGCACCCAAGTCGGAGCGGGAAAACGACGCCAGCCGCAACGCCTCCCAGCGGTAGCCCTTCTTCCCCTTCGATACTTCACGCTCGTACCGATCAAAAGCGTCCTTGCACGTCTGTGTGGTGGCGTTCCCGCCATCCTTCGCGGTGCGCTGTTCGGCCTCCCACGCGAGCGCCTGGGCCTTGGTATCGAACGTGCCAGAGGTGCGCTTACCCTTTACCATAACGCGGTGCTGCCACCGGCCATCTACCTTCTTCGGAACCGCCATTTTGCCAAATCCTTTGCCAAATTTTGGCAAATGGTATCAGCGTTTAGGGTTGGAATGGTTTACTTTGGTGTTTTGTGAGTTGGCGAGAAGTCGTGATGCGCACTATGAAAGTGGCTAAAAGAATTAAATGTTGCGGATTGCGTAAAAATGCCGTGGTGCCCAGAGCCGGAATCGAACCGGCACGCCGTGAAGCGGCAGATTTTGAGTCTGCTGTGTCTACCAGTTCCACCATCCGGGCAGCTCTACATACGCAAGCCAAGCATTATAGTGCAATCGACCGCAAATTGTAATCCCACATTTTTGGCGCGGTCCTGCCCCGGCACGGGGGATGGGCGTATGATCTCGCCTACCTAAGCTATTCCGCCCTCCCCAGGGAGCGGCGCGCACGATGAAAAACAAGAAAATCCGCGAACTTATTCTCGGCAAGGCACTCGACCCGATGAAGACGGAGACCCGCCATTCGATGGCGCTGGTCGCCTTCCTGGCCTGGGTCGGCCTGGGCGCCGATGGCCTGTCCTCGTCCGCCTACGGTCCCGAGGAAACCTTCCGCGCGCTGGGTGGTCATAACGAGCTGGGACTGTACCTGGCCATCGCCACGGCCATCACCGTCTTTATCATTGCGCTGGCCTATAACCAGGTCATCGAACTGTTTCCCACTGGGGGAGGCGGCTACCGCGTGGCCACCAGCCTGGTCGGTCCCTACCTGGGCCTCATCTCCGGCTGCGCGCTGGTGCTCGATTACGTCCTGACGATCGCCATCTCCATCGCCTCTGGCGTGGACGCGCTGGCATCCTTCCTGCCGCTCGGCTTCCAGCCCTACAAGCTATGGGCCGAAGCCTTCTTCATCGGCTTGCTGATCGTCATGAACCTGCGCGGCCTGAAAGAGGCGATCCAGATCCTGCTGCCGATCTTCCTCGGCTTCGTGGCCACCCACCTGATCCTGATCGTGTACGGCATCGTGGCGCACGCATCCTACCTGCCGCAGCTGGTGCCCACCACCATGGCCAGCACCAGCGAACTGGCCAGCAATATCGGCTGGACCGGCGTGGCGGCCATGCTGCTGCTGGCCTATTCGCAGGGCGGCGGTACTTACACCGGGCTGGAAGCGGTGTCGAACAATGTCAACCTGCTGGCCGAGCCGCGCGTGCGCACCGGCAAGATGACCATGTTCTACATGGCGCTGTCGCTGGCCTTCACGGCGTCCGGCATCATCCTGCTGTACCTGTTGTGGGATGCGAAACACGTGCCGGGGCAGACCCTGAATGCCTCAACCTTCAAGATGATTATCGACAGCATGAACCTGGGCGGACCGGTGACCAACCAGGTGCTGCTGGTGATCGTGCTGGCCTTCGAAGCCGGGCTGCTGTTCGTGGCCGCCAACACCGGCTTCCTGGGCGGACCGGCGGTGCTGTCGAACATGGCCAGCGATTCCTGGGTGCCGCACAAATTCCGCTACCTGTCGACCCGCCTGGTGACACAGAACGGCATCCTGGTCATGGGCGTCGCCGCGCTGGCCATCCTGTTCTGGACCGAGGGCAAGGTCACGCTGCTGGTGGTGCTGTATTCGATTTCCGTGTTCCTGACCTTCGCCATTTCCCTGTTCGGCCTGTGCCTTTACTGGTGGCAGAGCCGCAACAATGAAGGGCAGAACTGGAAGCGGCGTTTCCTGCTGTCGCTGACCGGTTTCCTGATCTGCGCAGGCATCCTGACCATCCTGCTGTACGAACGCTTCACCGAAGGCGGCTGGGCGGCGGTGGCGATCATCGCGGCCATCGCGGCGCTGTGCGTCACCATCCGCAAGCACTATCGCGAAACCAAGGAAGCCATTCATTCGGTGGACGAAGTGTTCGAGAACCAGCCCTTCGGCCCGGTGACCGAGCAGGTCGACCCGAATCCGGAAGCGCAGACCGCGGTGTTCATCGTCGGGTCTTCGCGCGGGGGCGGCTTGCATGCCTTGCTGTGGGTGCTGCGCATGTTCCCCGGGCACTTCAAGAACTTCCTGTTCGTCAATGCGCGCACGGTCGATTCGCATGCTTACGGCGGCGTGGGCGCCCTGGAGAAAATGCGCGAGGACGCGGCGGGCACGCTGGAGTTCTTTGTCGATTTTTGCCAGAGCCATGGCATGGCGTCGTCGTCCTACATCAGCTTCGGCACCGACGCGGTCGATGAAGTGACCAAGCTGTGCGAAGAAATCAACCGCGAATATCCGAACACGATCTTCTTCACCAGCAAGCTGATTTTCTCGAGCGATAACTGGTTCACGCGCCTGCTGCACAACCAGGCAGCGCTGGCGGTGCAGCGCCGCCTGCACCTGGAAGGCTTGCAGATGGTGATCTTGCCGATGAAGGTCTAGTCAGTCCAGTCGCTGATACAGGCGGAAACGCTCGTCGCGGTCCGACGGGCGCTTGCCTTCCCACAGCAAACGCCATTCGCGGCCGTCATGCCGCGGCATCAGTTCCTTGTCGTCACGCAGCTTGATGCTGTCCTGCACCAGCAGCAGGTCGCATGGCGCCGCGCCGATTTTCGAGAAGGGCACCGCGCCGTAATAGGCGAGCGAGGCGCGCTGGGCCTGGCCGACATTGGTGTCGACGCAGCTGGCGCCAGCCGGCAAGCGTTCGGCGATCTGGCGCGCCACGCTGGCGTAGCTCTTGCTGTAGTTGATTTCGGGCAGGAACAGGGTCATCAGCATGACCCACAGCAGGATCAGGCCGCCTGACGAGAGCACCACGGCGCGCCACAGCACCGAAGGCTGGCGCGAAATGCGCCACTGCACCAGCACCAGCCAGCCGACGCTGGCGAAGGCCGCCACCGCAAACGGCAGCAGCGCAAATTCGGGCACGAAGCCGGGCACCAGCTTGAGCACGTTCTTGGCGAACTGGGCCGGAGTACCCGTCAGTTTCGCGATCCAGAACAGCCAGACGATGGCCGCCATCATGCTCAGCACCATCACCGAGAACCAGTCGATGGCGTTGATGGCGCCGCGCTTCATGGTCGGCAGGCCGAAGGCGGCCATGATGGCCAGCGGCGGCAGCAGCTTGAGCAGGTCGCCCGTTTCCGGATGGGGATCGAATACGATTTGCAGGGCCAGCGCGCATACGAATGTCAGCGGCAACACGATGTGCAGCAAGTGGTTCTGGCGGCGCCAGGCATACACGGCCCAGAACGCAAACGGCCAGGCCGGCCAGAAGAACCAGATGCCGTCGCGCAGGAAGGTCTTGAGCGCGATCCAGGTGGGCAGCCCGACCTGGCTGGCATTCCAGCCCAGCCAGCTATCCACGGGGTTGATGCCATGCGGCCGCATCAGCACGGCCGGCGCAACCCACAGCAGGGCCAGGGCGAAGGCGGTCCCGGTGGCCAGTAGCAGGTGGCCGGCGTTCTGGCGCGCGGGCAAGGCCAGGAAGCGGGTGCACAGACGCAGGGCGGCCAGCATCACCAGCGGCGTCAGCCAGCCGCGCGAGAGCGTCATCAAGCCCAGCGCCAGGCCGATGAAGCCGGCGTTGCGCAGCGACGGTGCTTCCACATAGCGCACCGCGCGGTACAGGAAATAGGCCAGCAGCGCGCCTTGCAGGGTCACGGCCAGGGTTTCATGGCTGAACTGCAGCAAGCCCAGGCAGCCCAGGTAGATGAGGACGGCGGTGTCGGCCAGGGTGCGGCCGTAGTCGTTCGGTTCGGGCTGGCCGCCGAAGGCCAGGCGCAGCGGCTGTGCTTCGGGGCGGCGGCCCAGATGGAAGGCGGTCAGCCAGACCGACATGGCGCCGAGCACGAAGATGCCGATGGTGGACACGCGCGCGGCCATGATGTCGCCCAGCAGCGGCCCGAACAGCTTGATGCAAAGGGCGCCCAGCCAGAAGGCCAGGGGGCCGTCGTCGGCCACCGGCAGGCCGGCGATGTTGGGCGTCAGCCAGTCGGCCAGGCTGCCATGCGCCATGGTCCACATGATGCCGAAGCTGCCGGCGTCCACTTTCCACAGCTCGCGTCCGATCAGGCCGGGCAGGATGTAAAGCAGGCCCAGCCCGAACAGGGCCCAGCGCGGCAGGGCAAGGGTGGCGGCGGCGGCGAGGCGGACTGGCTTCATCGGTGGGTGTGGGGGAGTGAAATGGAACAGGACGTAGTATCAACGAAAAAAAAGCAGCCGGGGGCTGCTTTTTTTGTCTTGCGCGGCAAAAACTTAGCCGTTTGCAACCGAAGTCTTCGAGCCAACGGCACCGAATTTCTGACGGAATTTCTCGACGCGGCCGGCGGTGTCGACGATCTTGTGCTTGCCGGTGTAGAACGGGTGCGACTCAGCCGATACCTCGATCTTCACGAGTGGGTATTCTGCGCCTTCGTGGGTGATCTTTTCGCGGGTCTGGATGGTCGAACGGGTGATAAATTTGAAGTCGCACGACAGGTCGTGGAACACAACGTCACGGTATTCTGGATGGATATCTTTACGCATGGTCTTGCCTCGGTTAGTTTGGTAGCCAAACTGCACTTCGTCGGTCGGTAACGCTTCGTGACCCGATTGCCGCTCACTTGCCAGGGGTTAAATACTGCAACCGGCGATTATACAGCGGTTTCTCGGGTAACGGCAACCTCCAAGGACCATGCAACAATGAAAAACGGACGGCAAGCCGTCCGTTTTTATGATGCTTTCGGCAATATTACCCGCCCCTGCGCATCATGTCGAAAAATTCATTGTTGTTCTTCGTGGCCTTCATCTTGTCGAGGATGAACTCCATCGCTTCGATCTCGTCCATCGAGTACAGCAGCTTGCGCAGGATCCAGATCTTCTGCAGCTGGTCGGCCTTGATCAGCAGTTCTTCGCGGCGGGTACCCGATTTGTTCAGGTTGATCGCAGGATAGACACGCTTCTCGGCCAGGCGGCGCTCGAGGTGGACTTCCATGTTGCCGGTGCCCTTGAATTCCTCGTAGATCACGTCATCCATGCGCGAACCGGTTTCGATCAGGGCGGTCGCGATGATGGTCAGCGAACCGCCTTCTTCGATATTCCGGGCGGCGCCGAAGAAACGCTTCGGACGCTGCAGCGCGTTGGCATCCACACCACCGGTCAGGACCTTGCCGGAAGCAGGGATCACGGTGTTGTAGGCACGCGCCAGGCGGGTGATCGAATCGAGCAGAATGATGACGTCTTTCTTCATTTCGACCAGGCGCTTGGCTTTTTCCAGCACCATTTCGGCAACCTGCACGTGGCGGGTGGCCGGTTCGTCGAAGGTGGAGGCGACCACTTCGCCGCGCACGGAGCGCTGCATCTCGGTCACTTCTTCAGGACGTTCGTCGATCAGCAGCACGATCAGGGTGCAGTCCGGGTGGTTGGCGGTGATCGCGTGCGCGATGTGCTGCAGGATCACCGACTTGCCCGATTTGGGCGACGCCACCAGCAGGCCGCGCTGGCCCTTGCCGATCGGCGCGATCAGGTCGATGATGCGGCCGGTAATGTTTTCCTGGCCCATCATTTCGCGCTCGAGGCGCAGCGGCTCGTTCGGGTGCAGCGGGGTCAGGTTTTCAAACAGGATGCGGTGTTTCGACGCTTCCGGCGATTCGCCGTTGACCTTGTCGACCTTGACCAGTGCAAAGTAGCGCTCGCCGTCTTTCGGGGTGCGCACTTCGCCTTCGATCGAGTCGCCCGTGTGCAGGTTGAAGCGGCGGATCTGCGATGGGGAAATATAGATGTCGTCGGTGGACGCCATGTAGCTGGCGTCGGGCGAGCGCAGGAAGCCGAAGCCGTCCGGCAGGACTTCCAGGGCGCCGTCGCCAAAGATTTGTTCGCCTGATTTCGCGCGCTTTTTCAGGATCGCGAACATCAGTTCTTGTTTGCGCAGCCGGGCTGCGTTGTCGATATCGAGTCCAATTGCCATCTCCAGCAAAGCGGAGACGTGCATGGCCTTCAGTTCAGATAAATGCATGTTTGAGTCCCGTGACGGGAAAGTAAAGGTAGGGGAGGGAACTGCGTGGGTTCATCGTGAAGACGGCAGTGCGGGCGCGCTGCCGTCGCGTTGATTGCTTAGATATTGCTGTCGATAAAGGACGTCAACTGGCCCTTCGCCATGGCGCCGACCTTCTGGGCCGCCGCCACGCCGTTCTTGAACAGGATCAGCGTCGGAATGCCGCGGATGCCGAATTTGGCAGGAACGGCCTGGTTGGCGTCCACGTCCATTTTGGCGATCAGGATCTTGCCGTCGTATTCCTTGGCGACTTCTTCGAGCATGGGGCCGATGGCCTTGCACGGACCGCACCATTCGGCCCAGAAGTCGACCAGCACGGGACGCTCGGACTTGAGAACGTCGGCTTCGAAGGATGCATCGCTGATATGTTTAATATTTTCGCTCATGTTTTTCCTCAGTGAGAGGTAGGGGGTCAATAACGCCTGGGGAGTAAGCCGGCCTCTGCTTGAATATCGCTCGGCTTCCGTCTTTTATATTGCAACACTATGGTGGAGACGGTGTTTGCAAATTCAATATGTGGAAGGGCGGCAAGAGGGTGTCAGGCGGGGAATTAGCCGAAATAATAACCTATTTTCCCAACTGTGTCGTGACATTGTACAAATTGTCGTGCTCGGTGCTGCCCGGGGCCAGCAGGGTGGCCAGGGCGCTGGCCAGTTCTTCGGCGCTGATCGGTTTCTTGTAGGCGCCCAGCACGCGCAAGCCGTGGGCCCGCGCCAGCCGCTCGGCCGAGCGGCGCACGCCGCTGTCCATGCCGGTCAGCAGCATCACGCCGCCGCGAAAGCCCGCTTCGGCGGCCGCGTGCAGGAATTCGATGCCATCCATGTCCGGCATCGACAGGTCGCACACCAGCAAGCCCGGGGCATCGGTGGCGATCACCTCCAGCGCGTGGCGGGCGTCCGATTCGCAGCGCACGTCGAAGTCGCCCAGTTCCTCGAACATTTCCTCGAGCAAGTCGAGCATGAATGTATCGTCGTCGAGCAGCAGCACGCGCAGGCGGGCCGGAGGACGGGCGGGGGCAGCAGGGTCGTTCATGGATGATTTTCACAAATAGGGCCAACCATTATGGTGGAAAAGGCTGTGCGTAGCGCAGCCTTGCCAAAATAAATTACTCTTCGCCAGTGAGGGTTGTGTTTTGCATAATGTTCTCGCTGATCTGGGATAGCAGCGGCCACAGGCGCGCCAGCAAGGCTTGCACGGCGGCCTGCTCGGCGGCCGGGCCGGTTTCGGGCAAGGTTTCCAGGCCCAGGCACAGCTCGGCCATGCCCAGCGCCCCCACGGTGCGGGCCGCCGACTTGATGCGGTGGCCCAGTTCGCGCACGCGGGCGATGTCGCCCCGTTCCAGCGAGGTTTCGATTTCGGCAAAGCCGCTCTGCGTCGTTTGCAGGAACTTGAAGGCGAACTTGCGCACTTTTTCCTGGTCGTAGCTGAGCAGTTTGGCAAGGATGGTCAGGTCGATGACCTGGGGGTCGCCGCCCATGATGGGGCGGAAAGCGCTGCTTGACACGGGGTGATCCTCGGAGCGGGTACTGCGGTCGGGCAGCCAGCGCGCCACGGTCTGGCACAGCAGCGCGGGCTGGATGGGTTTGGTGATGAAGTCGTCCATGCCGGCCGACAGGCAGCGGTCGCGGTCTTCGCTGGTGGCGGTGGCGGTCATGGCCAGCACGCGCAGGCCGGCCAGGGCCGGGTCGAGGCGGATCAGGCGGGTCGCCTGCAAGCCATCCATGACCGGCATCTGCACATCCATGAGCACGCAGTCGAAGCCAGTCTTGGCCAGCAGGTCGAGCGCTTCCAGGCCGTTCTGGGCCAGGCAGACGGCGCCGCCGGCTTCCTCCAGCATTTCCAGGGCGATCTGCTGGTTGAAGGTATTGTCCTCGACCAGCAGGATGCGGGCCCCGGCCAGCGCCGGATAAGGCGTGCTGTCGTCGCGGGGGGCGCGCCGGGCCACGGCTTCGTCGGCCAGCTTGCCGACGCGGGCGGTGAACCAGAAATAGCTGCCCTTGCCGCTGGCGCTTTCGACGCCGACCGCGCCACCCATGAGCTGCGCCAGCTGCTTGCAGATGGCCAGTCCCAGGCCGGTGCCGCCGAATTCGCGCGTGGTCGAGGTGTCGGCCTGCTGGAACGACTGGAACAGGCGCGACGCTTCATTGGGCGTCATGCCGATGCCGGTGTCGCGCACGCCGAAGCGCAGCAGGCAGTCGTGCTGGCGGTCGCCCACGTTCTGCACGCTGATGGTGATGACGCCGCGGTCGCTGAATTTGATCGCATTGTTGGTGTAATTGATCAGCACCTGGCCCAGGCGCAGCGGATCGCCCAGCAGCGCGCGCGGCAAGCCCGGGTCGATCTCGAACACCAGCGCCAGTTCCTTGCTGGCCGCCTTGGGCGCCACCACCGTGGTCAGGGTCTCGAGCACATGGTCGAGCGTGAAGGGAACCGTCTCGATCTCCAGCTTGCCGGCTTCGATCTTGGAAAAGTCCAGGATGTCGTCGATGATGCCCATCAGGTGTTCGCCGGCGAAGCGGATTTTCTCGATGTAGTCGCGCTGGCGCGGATCGAGGTCGGTCTTCAGGGCCAGGTAGGCCATGCCGATCACCCCGTTCATGGGGGTGCGGATTTCATGGCTCATGTTGGCCAGGAACTGGCCCTTGGCCAGGCTGGCTTCCTCGGCCACCTTCTTGGCCAGGTCCAGCTGCAGGGTGCGCTGGTGCACGCGCTCTTCCAGGTGCTCGTTCAGTTCGCGCAGCTCGTGCTCCTTGGCGATGCTGTCGGTGATGTCGACCATCATGCCGATCAGGTACTGCGGCTGGCCCTGTTCGTCGAACACGGGTTTTTTCAGGGTGCGCATGTGCTGCACCTTGCCGCTGGCGGCATTGTGGACGGTCTCGACGAAATCGATCAGGACCTTGCCCTCGAAGGCTTGGCGGTCGGCCTGGCGGAAGGCGTCCAGCTCTTCCTGCGGAAACTGGTGCTTCGCCACATCCTGGCCCAGCTGGTCGAGCGACATGCCGAACTGCGCCTCGCAGGCACTGTTCATCAGCGTCACGCGCCCTTCGGTATCCTTGATGAACAGGCCGATCGGCATCATTTGCAGGATTTCATGCAGGCGCGCGGCCAGGTCCTTGAGGGCCTGTTCGGCGCGCTGTCGTTCGCTGATGTCGCGCAGCGAGACGATGGTCAGGTGCTGGCCCTGCGACTGCATCGGGGTCAGGTTGACCTCGGCCGGAAAACTGCTGCCGTCGGCGCGCCATGCCGTCAGCACCCGGTTCGGGCCGGACACGTTCTGCATGCCGGGCGCCAGGCGCGTGACGTGCAGGTCGGCCAGTTCGGCCAGGGAATAGCCGAAGCTGGCCGCGCATAGCGCATTGCCGTAGCGGATGCGGCCTTCGGCATTGAGGACCAGCATGGCTTCGGGCGAGGCTTCGAGCACGGCGCGCACGCGCGCCTCTTCGGCCGCCTTGCGGTCGCCGATGTCGGCCATGGTCCCGGTCAGGCGCAGCGGATGGCCGGCCTCGTCGCGCGCCACCACGATGCCGCGTCCCAGCACCCACTTCCAGCTGCCGTCGCGGCAACGCAGGCGGAATTCGCAGGATGTCGAGGCGCGCTCCTTGCCCGGGTCGGGCAGGGTGATGCGCATCAGTTCGTCCTGCACGCGCGGCAGGTCGTCCGGATACACATGCAGCAGCCAGTCTTCCAGGCGCACATTGAATTCGCCGGGGCCGTAGCCGAGCAGCTCCTTGTAGCGCGGCGACAGCTTCAGCTCGCCGTCGGGATGGGTCCACTGCCACATGCCTTCGCCGGAACCTTCGAGCGCGAAGCCCCACAGGTATTCGGCGCTGGCCAGCTCTTGCCGGGTCAGGCGCAGCACCGACCGTTCGCTGCGCAGCGACGCGGCCAGGCGCACGAAGCGCCACGCCACGGCGGCCGCGGCCAGCATCAGGACCAGCGCCGCCGCCAGGCTCAGGTACAGTATGCGCAGGTCGAGGCCGGGCGCCTGGTACAGGAAGCCGTCGGTGGAAAAGTCGCGCGGCACGATGCCCATCTCGATGTACACCGCGGTGATCGCGCGCCAGCGGTCTGGATTGCTGTAGCCGATTTCCACGACGTCCGCTTCCATCAGCGGCACCATCTGGCGCGCCTCGAACAGCAGGTGCTCGCGCGACAGGCGGTGCGGATAGCGGGCCCGGATCAGGTCCACCATCTGGGTCGGATTGTCCATCGCGTACTTCCAGCCGCGCAGGGTGGCGGCGCGGAAGGCGGCGGCGCGGGCCGGGTGTTCGCGCAGCTCCGCTTCGGTGGTAAACAGCAGGTCGCCATAGAAATCGACGCCCAGCGATTGCGGCGACAGGACCTTGAATTCGACTTCGTGGCGCCGCAGCAGGTAGGGCAGGTCGGTGCTGTAGCCCGACATCGCGTCGACCTTGCCGCTGATCAGGTCATTGGTATCGTAGCTATGCGGGACCTGGGTCAGGCTGCCGAGCGGCGCCCCGCTGCGCTTGAGGAAGGCTTGCAGCTCCACGTTGTCGGGCGAGAGCATGATGGTATGGTTGCGCCGGGCCGCGCCGCCGTCCCGCGCGGGGGCGCGCACCAGCAGCACTTCGGGCGAATGCTGCAGGATCGCGGCCAGCACCACCAGCGGCTGGCCGCGGCTGCGCTGGATCAGCAAATTGGTATTGGCCACCCCGTAGGTGGCCGCGCCCGACAGCACCACCCTGGTCGCTTCGCTGCCCGGTTCGAGTTCGCGCAGCGTGACGTCGAGGCCGGCCGCGCGGTAGTAGCCCTGCTCCTGGGCCGCGTAGAAGCCGGCGAACTGGAACTGGTGTTCCCACTTGAGCTGGACCGTGACTTTTTCGAGCGCCGCCGCGCGGCCCGCCAGCAGGGCGCCGGCCAGCAGCACGCACAGATGCAGGCAGCGCAGGGCGCCGCCCATCCGGGGTGGCGGAGACTGGACGGGAAGGCATCGGCTGGGCAAAGGCATCCTTTCCATGGCGGTGGCGGCGGCAATATACGTTGTGCACATGCCATAGTAGCCAACTTTGAGCCGCGCGTGAAAGTGAAACTGGTAATCCCTCAGAAAAGACGAGGAATTGCGACATTCCGGGCCGGCTTCAGCCGACGCTGCCGCCGAACTGGTACAACTGGCCGGGATGCCACATGGTGACCACCGAGGCGACCTGGCCGAGGGCGCGGGTGCGGCGCTTGAGCACCAGGCAGCACTGGCGCGGCTCGATCGCCAGCATGCCGGCGATGTCGCGCGGCGCAGGCAGGGCTTCGATGCTGTAGGTGGCGCTTTGCAGGGGGGCGGCCTTCATCAGGTGCTCGTTCGGGGTGATCGCGGCAAAGTCCTGGGCCATGTAGTCGGGCGCGCAGGCCGGGCTGACCCAGCGGTCCTCGACCTGGATCGGGACATCGTTTTCGAAGTGGACGATCACCGAATGGAACAGGGGGGCGCCCGAGGGGATGGCGAACTGCAGCGCCAGCAGTTCGGTCGCGCGCACCTGCTCGAGCAGGTCCAGGCGGCTGTGGTGGCGATGGCCGCGCGCGCGCACTTCGTCGGCGATGCTGCGGATTTCGACCAGCGTGGCCTGGTATTTCTGGGGCGCGACGAAGGTGCCGGACCCCTGGCGGCGGGTGAGCACCTGCTCGGCGGTCAGTTCGCGCACGGCGCGGTTGACGGTCATGCGCGAGACGCCGAACTGGCGCACCAGGGCTTGTTCGGACGGGACCACGTCGCCTTCCTTCCAGCGGCCGGCCGCGATCTCGCTCATCAGATAATCCTTGATGCGCTGGAAAATGGGCGTGCTGTCTTGCGCAATCTGATGTTCCAAACTACTCTCCGAAAGGCCGGCTGAAAACCCGATTCTAGCACCGAGCGGCTGGCGCGATTCAAAAGCAAGACCCGGGATGATTGCGCGCGCCGCCTGGTGCAGGATACGGGCATTCCCACAGCGGCACGGAGCAGGCCATGAAAGCAGAAATGAACACAGCACGATATGACGATGACGGCGCGCGCTGGGCGGCGGTGCAGCGGCGCGACAAGGATGCCGACGGCGTCTTCTGGTACTCGGTGAGCAGCACCGGCGTGTATTGCCGGCCCTCGTGCGGGGCCCGGGCCGCCCTGCGCGCCAATGTCGCCTTCCACGCCAGCTGCGCCGACGCCGAGCAGGCCGGCTTCCGGCCCTGCCTGCGCTGCAAGCCGGACCAGCCGCCGCTGCAGGAGCGGCACGCGCAGGTGGTGGCGCGGGCCTGCGCCCTGATCGACGCCGGCGAGGCCGAACCGGACCTCGACAGCCTGGCCCGGGCTTGCGGCATGAGCCGTTTCCACTTCCACCGCATCTTCAAGCGCCACACGGGGATCACGCCCAAGGCCTATGCGGCCGCGCAGCGCGCCGCGCGCCTGGCCACGGGGCTGGCGGCGGCGCCGACGGTCACCCGGGCGATCTACGACGCCGGCTTCAATTCCAGCGCCCGCTTCTACGCGACGGCGCCGGCGCGGCTGGGCATGACGGCCAAAAAATACCGCGCCGGCGGCAGCGGGACCGTGATCCGCTTCGCCATCGGCGCCTGCAGCCTGGGCGCGATCCTGGTGGCCGCGACCGACAAGGGCATCTGCGCCATCCTGATGGGCGACGACCCGGACCGGCTGGCGCGCGACCTGCAGGACCGCTTCCCGTCGGCCGAGCTGGTGGGGGCCGACGCCGGCTTCGAAGCGACGGTGGCCAGGGTGGTGGGCCTGGTCGAGGCGCCGGCGCTGGGCCTGGACTTGCCGCTGGACGTACGCGGCACGGCATTCCAGCAGCGCGTATGGGAAGCGCTGCGCGCCATACCGAGCGGGGAAACGGTGAGCTACGCGCAACTGGCCGCGCGCCTGGGCATGCCGTCGGGCGCGCGCGCGATCGCCGGGGCCTGCGCCGCCAACCCGGTGGCGGTGGCCATCCCCTGCCACCGGGTGGTGCGCAACGATGGCGCCCTGTCGGGCTACCGCTGGGGCGTCGAACGCAAGCGCGCCCTGCTGGACCGCGAAAGCAACTAGATCCCGCAGCACCGGGGTCAGACCTCCGGCGAGAAAGGTTTCTCGCCGGAGGTCTGACCCCGATGTCGCCCCGATGTCGCCGGCATGGCAAGTTGACAATGCATGTCAAGTGCGCCGCCGGGGCGGTGTTTTGACAAAGAGCTGATGACCTGACAGGCGGCTGATCACTTCCGTGAATTGTGCGTTGCCGAAAACGGTATTCTGATTGGTTGAGCGTCGTATCAGGTTCAGGTCTTCGGCGTCGATGGCTTCCCGCACCAGCGCGCGATAGCTTTCATGGCGCGCATCGTCAGTGGCCGCGATCGTTTCATAGGCGATATACGGCGTGACGATCTTGCTTGCTATGCCATGTGCATTTTTCCGGTAACTTGACCATTCGTAGTCTTCGGGCTTGCGTACAATGGCCGCGCGAACGGGGTTCAGTTCAATATAGCGCTGGCATACGAGAAAATAGCGTTCGTCCTGTACCAGGCATGAGCGATAGCGGCCCTGCCACAGCGTCCCGAAGCGTGCATAGCGGCGGTTAAAATATTGCACATAGCGTTCGCCGATTGACTTCATCATTCTGGCCGAGGACGTGGCGGTCGCCGGCGAGACCAGCAAATGAATGTGATTGCTCATGAGTACATACGCATGGATCTTGCACTCGCCGTCCTCGGCTGCGTCTTGCAGCATGTCGAGATAGACCAGGTAGTCGCTACGTTCGAAGAAGCACTGACAGCGATTGTTCCCCCGCTGGACGATGTGCATGGGTATGTCAGGCAGGGTCAAGCGAGGTCTGCGGGGCATGTCGCGCTCCGGAAGTGATGAGGTGAGTGCCCTACCTTAGGTGCGAAATCAGAATGGCTATGTGGTTCGCTCAAATTTGCGCCGGAACTAAACACAGCGCCGCAAACCGGGGTCAGACCTCCGCGAAGAAACATTACTCGTCGGAGGTCTGACCCCGGTTTGCAGCGAGGCCGGCCTGCTGGGCCGGGAAAGCAACTGGATCCGGCGCCGGATGTCAAGCCGGGAATGTGGGGCTGAAACATGCGGAATTAACGCCTGGCCGCGAATGAGGGATACACTCTGATTTTGTCCTTTTCGGAGTGTATGATGCCAAAAATTCATTCTTCCCTGCTGCTATTGGCCGCCCTCGCTTTCCTGCATCCGGCCATGGCCGCGACGGTGATCGACAATGCCAACGGCTATACGCTCAATGGCAAAAATACCCTGGTCCGCTTCCAGGCCATGGCCTTCGATTACGAGGGCCGGATCATCGCCGTCGGCACCTCGCAACAGGTGCTGGCCAAGGCGCCCAAGGCGCGCCGCATCGACATGCAGGGCAAGACCGTCATCCCCGGCCTGATCGATGCGCACGGCCATGTCTTCGGCCTGGGGGGCATGCTCAACAAGCTCGACCTGACCGGCTCGGCATCCCTGCCCGCCGCCCTCAAGGCTGCCGCCGATTACGCGCGCGCCCATCCCGCTCACGCCTGGCTGCGCGGCGGCGGCTGGAACCAGGAAATCTGGAAACTGGGCCGCTTTCCCACCGCCGCCGAACTCGATAGCGCCGTTGCAGACCGTCCCGTGTGGCTGGCTCGGGTCGATGGCCACGCCGGCTGGGCCAATACCCGCGCCCTGGAACTGGCCGGCATCACCAAGGACACGCCCGACCCCGACGGCGGCAAGATCATGCGCGACGCCAGCGGCAATGCCACCGGGGTGCTGATCGATGCGGCCATGGACCTGGTCAGCAAGGTGCAGCCGAAACAGACCGATGCCGAAATGCGGGTGGTACTCGACCGCGCCCTGCAGCATATCGCCTCCATGGGCCTGACCAGCGTGCACGATGCCGGCGTGCGCATCGACCAGGATGCGCTGTACCGCGAATATGCCGGCCTGGCCAAGCTCAGCACCCGCGTGTACGGCATGATCGGCGGTGTCGGCGCCGACTTCGACCTGCTGTCGAAAAAAGGACCGCTCACTTCGTATGCCGGCGACCTGTATGCGCTGCGCGCGGTCAAGCTGTATGCGGACGGCGCCCTGGGCAGCCGCGGCGCGGCCCTCATGGCGCCCTACAGCGACGAATCGAAATCCACCGGCCTGCTGTTCAACAAGCCCGCGGACATGGCCGCGATGATGGAAAAGGCCATGGCGCGCGGCTACCAGGTCAATGTGCACGCCATTGGCGACGCCGGCAACCGCCAGGTGCTCGACGGCTACCAGGAACTGGTCCCCAAAACCGGCAGCCTGGGCGCGCGCCACCGCATCGAGCACGCCCAGGTGGTGGCGCCGGACGACATCAAGCGCTTCAAGGCCATCGGCATCGTGCCGTCCATGCAGCCCACCCATGCCACGTCCGACATGAACATGGCCGAGCAGCGCGTCGGTTCCCAGCGCATCCGGGGCGCCTACGCCTGGCGCAGCTTCCTCAGGCAAGGTTCGCCCATCGCCTGCGGTTCGGACTTCCCGGTCGAATCGGCCAACCCGTTCTATGGCATCCACGCGGCCGTCACGCGCCAGGACAGCGCCGGGCAGCCGGCCGGCGGCTGGTACGGCAACGAAGCCATGACGCTCAAGGAAGCGTTCCGCTGCTTCACGCTCGACGCCGCCTACGCCGGGCACCAGGAAAAAGTCCTGGGCTCGCTGGAAAAGGGCAAATGGGCCGATTTCACGGTGATCGACCGCGACCTGTTCACCATGCCCGCCAAAGACATCCATGCGGTCGGCGTGCTGCAAACCTGGGTCGCCGGACGCCAGGTGTTCGACAAGAAGTAAGGAGGGGGGCGCATTTATCATTTGACTTAGTTGTCTATACAACTTAGACTTTGATCATGCACGCTGGCGCGTGCGGCTTTGCCGCGCCGGGTCCCCCACTTTTTTCAAGGAGCTGCCATGAGCAATGATGTAACCAGCATGGGAATTGATCCCCGCTATGACGCCAGCCGCGAGATCCGTGCGCCGCGCGGCACGGAACTGGCTTGCAAGAGCTGGCTCACCGAGGCGGCTTACCGCATGATCCAGAACAACCTGGACGCGGAAGTGGCGGAAAACCCGAAGCACCTGGTGGTCTACGGCGGCATCGGCCGCGCGGCCCGCAACTGGGCTTGCTACGACCAGATCCTGGCATCGCTGCGCACCCTGGAAGACGACCAGACGCTCCTGATCCAGTCGGGCAAGCCGGTCGGCGTATTCCAGACCCATGCCGACGCGCCGCGCGTGCTGATCGCCAATTCGAACCTGGTGCCGAAATGGGCCAACTGGGAACACTTCAATGAACTCGACCGCGCCGGCCTGTTCATGTACGGCCAGATGACCGCCGGCAGCTGGATCTACATCGGCACCCAGGGCATTGTGCAGGGCACCTACGAAACCTTCGCCGAAGCCGGGCGCCAGCATTTCGGCGGCGACTGGGGCGGGCGCTGGATCCTCACCGCGGGCCTGGGCGGCATGGGCGGCGCGCAACCGCTGGCGGCCAGCTTCGCCGGCGCCGTCTCGCTCAATATCGAATGCCAGCAAAGCAGCATCGACTTCCGCCTGCGCACCCGCTACCTGGACAAGCAGGCCAGGGACATCGACGACGCCATCGCCCTGATCAAGCAGCACACCGCGGCGCGCGAAGCCATTTCCATCGGCTTGCTGGGCAATGCGGCCGACGTGCTGCCGGAACTGGTGCGCCGCGCCAAGGCGGGCGGCCTGGTGCCCGACATGGTCACCGACCAGACTTCGGCCCATGACCTGATCAACGGCTACCTGCCGATCGGCTGGACGGTGGAGCAGTGGAAGGCGGCGCAGCAGGATCCGGCGCAGCACGCGAAGCTGACGGCCGACGCCACCGCTTCCTGCGCGGTCCATGTGCAAGCCATCCTCGACTTCCACGCGATGGGCGTCAAGGCCGTCGACTACGGCAACAACATCCGCCAGGTCGCCAAGGACCATGGCGTGGCCGATGCCTTCGCCTTCCCCGGTTTTGTTCCGGCCTACATCCGTCCCCAGTTCTGCGAGGGCCGCGGCCCGTTCCGCTGGGTGGCGCTGTCGGGCGACCCGGAAGATATCTACAAGACCGATGCCAAGATCAAGGAACTGTTCCCCGAACAGAAGCAGGTGCACCACTGGCTGGACATGGCGCGCGAACGCATCGCCTTCCAGGGCCTGCCTGCGCGTATCTGCTGGCTGGGCCTGGGCGAGCGCCACATCGCCGGCCTGGCCTTCAATGACATGGTGCGCAAGGGCGAACTGAAAGCGCCTGTCGTCATCGGCCGCGACCACCTCGATACCGGCTCGGTGGCCAGCCCCAATCGCGAAACCGAAAGCATGCGCGACGGGACCGATGCGGTGTCCGACTGGCCGCTGCTCAATGCACTGCTCAACACCGCCGGCGGCGCCACCTGGGTCTCGCTGCATCACGGCGGCGGCGTGGGCATGGGCTATTCGCAGCACTCGGGCGTGGTCATCGTGGCCGACGGCACCGACGCCGCGGCCAAGCGCCTGGCGCGCGTGCTGGTCAACGACAGCGGCTCGGGCGTCATGCGCCACGCCGACGCCGGCTACGAAACCGCCATCGCCTGCGCCAAGCGCAATGGACTCAACCTCCCAATGATTGGCAAATAAGATGAAAAAAAATAACACCACCGGCTGGACCCTCACGCCTGGCGCCATGACCATGGACGATTTGCGCGGCGTATGGGCAGCACCTGCCACGCTGACCCTGTCGGCCGACGCCTACCCTGTCATCAAGGCGTCCGCCGCCGCCGTGGACGCCATCGTGGCCAAGGGCGACGCCGCCTACGGCATCAATACCGGCTTCGGCATCCTGGCCAAAACCCGCATTCCCGACGAAAAGCTGGAAGAACTGCAGCGCAACCTGATCCTGTCGCACTCGGTCGGCACCGGCGAGCTGCTGTCGGACGCCGTGGTCCGCCTGATCATGCTGATGAAAATCGGCAGCCTGGCGCGCGGCTTTTCGGGCGTGCGCCCGGTCATCATCGACACCCTGATCGCGCTGTACAACGCCGGCGTCATGCCGGCCATTCCGGCCAAGGGTTCGGTCGGCGCGTCGGGCGACCTGGCGCCGCTGGCGCACATGACGCTGGCCATGCTGGGCGTGGGCCAGGTGCGCCACAACGGCAAGCTGGTCGAAGCGGTCGATGCATTGAAAGAAGCCGGCATCAAGCCGGTGGTGCTGGCGGCCAAGGAAGGCCTGGCGCTGATCAACGGCACCCAGGTGTCGACCGCGCTGGCGCTGCATGGCTTGTTCATGACCGAACGCCTGCTGGAAGCGGCCATGGTGGCCGGTTCCCTGTCGCTGGACGCGGCCAAGGGCAGCGATGCGCCGTTCGACGCGCGCGTGCATGCCGTGCGCGGCCAGCCGGGCCAGATCGCCGCGGCGTCCATCTACCGCCAGCTGGTGGCGGCCAGCGCCATCCGCGCTTCGCACCTGGTGGGCGACGAGCGCGTGCAGGATCCTTACAGCCTGCGCTGCCAGCCGCAAGTCATGGGCGCCATCCTGGACCTGATCGTCAATGTCTCGCGCACCCTGCTCATCGAAGCGAACGCCGTCACCGACAATCCTTTGATCTTCCCGGAAACGGGCGAGATCATCTCGGGCGGTAATTTCCATGCCGAGCCGGTGGCCTTTGCCGCCGACACGCTGGCGCTGGCCATCGCCGAAATCGGCGGCCTGGCCGAACGCCGCATCGCGCTGCTGATCGACGCCACCCTGTCCGGCCTGCCGCCTTTCCTGGTGCGCGAACCGGGCGTCAATTCGGGCTTCATGATTGCCCACGTCACGGCCGCCGCGCTGGCGTCCGAGAACAAGTCGCTGGCCCATCCGGCCAGCGTCGACAGCCTGCCAACCTCGGCCAACCAGGAAGACCACGTGAGCATGGCCACCTTCGCGGCGCGCCGTCTCGACGACATGGCGCAAAATACGGCTGTCATCGTCGGCATCGAACTGCTGGCCGCGGCCCAGGGGATCGATTTCCATCGTCCGCTGAAGTCGTCGCCGCACCTGGAGCATGTGCATTCGCAGCTGCGCCAGAAAGTGCCGTTCTTCGACGCCGACCGTTTCTTTGCGCCCGATATCGAAGCGGCCAAGCAGATGGTGGTCAACGGCGAACTGAGTGCGTCGTGCAAGGGACTGTTCGCGGGGCTGTACGCCTAACCAGCAGGAGCGTTTTATGGATTTCGAGTTCAAGCAAGGCAGTATTCCATTGCTGGTGTCGATGCCCCACGTGGGCACCGACATCCCGGACGACATCGCCGCGCGCCTGTCGCCGCCGGCGCTGGCGCGCGCCGATACCGACTGGCACCTGGGGCAGCTGTACGGCTTCCTGGGCGAGATGGGCGCGTCCACCATCGCGGCGCGCTGGTCGCGCTACGTGATCGACCTGAACCGCCCGCCCGAAGACACCAACCTGTATCCGGGCATGTCCACCACCGGCCTGTGCCCGGTCGATACCTTCCACAGCGAAGCGCTGTACGCCGCCGGCGACACACCGGACGAGATGGAAGTGACGGGCCGCCTGCAACGCTACTGGCAGCCTTACCACAGCGCCCTGCGCGCGGAACTGGACCGCATGCTGGCCATCCACGGCCGCGTGGTGCTGTGGGATGCGCATTCGATCGCGTCGGTGGTGCCGCGCTTTTTCGACGGCCGCCTGCCCGACCTCAATTTCGGCACCGCGCAAAGCATGTCCTGCGATCCGGGGCTGGAACAGGCGGTGGTCGGCATCGCCCGGGCGCAGGATGACTTTTCCGTGGCCGTCAACGGCCGCTTCAAGGGCGGGCATATCACGCGCCACTACGGCCAGCCGGCCGTCAATGTGCATGCCATCCAGCTTGAAATGTGCCAGTGCCTGTACATGGACGAGAAGGCGCCGTTCGGCTACCGGCCCGACCTGGCCGCGCGCGTCCAGCCGCTGCTGCGCGCCATGACGCAGGCCGCCGCCGACTGGGTACGCGCATGAGCCTTTTCGCGCGCCACGCATTGCTGCCGCAGGGCTGGCAAGCCAATGTGCGCATCGAATGGGATGCCCAGGGCGACCTGGTGGCCGTCACGCCGGACGCGACTCCGCACGCCGGCGAGCAGGTGGCCGACCTGGTCATGCCCGGCATGGTCAACCTGCACTCGCACGCTTTCCAGCGCGCCCTGGGCGGGCTCACCGAAACCGCGGGCGACGGCCCCGACAGCTTCTGGACCTGGCGCGACCTGATGTACCGCTTCGCGCGCAGCATCACGCCGGACCACATCGAAGCCATCGCGGCGCAGCTGTTTTCCGAATGCCTGCGCCACGGCTATACCTCGGTCTGCGAATTCCATTATGTGCAGCGCGACCAGCAGGGCGCCATGTATCCGCGTCCTGCCGAAACGGCCGAACGCGTGGTCGCCGCGGCAAAGCAGGCGGGCATCGGGGTGACCATGCTGCCGGTCCTGTACAGCTATGCGGGATTCGGCGAGCAGCCGCTCAAGCCGGAGCAGCAGCGCTTTCGCACGGGACCGGCCGACGTCCTGCAAGTCATCGCCGCGCTCGAACCTTTGCGCTCGCCCCAGGTGGAAGTGGGCGTGGCTCCGCATTCGCTGCGCGCGGCCAGCGCCAGCCAGATCCGCGAAGTGCTCAAGGCGCTGCCGGGCGAACGTCCGGTGCACATTCATATCGCCGAACAGCAGGCCGAGGTCGACCAGTGCCTGGAGGCCACCGGCAAGCGCCCGGTACGCTACCTGATGGAGCAGTTCGCCATCGACCAGCGCTGGTGCCTGGTGCACGCCACCCATCTCGATGCGCAGGAAACGGCCGACCTTGCCGCCAGCGGCGCGGTGGCGGGCCTGTGCCCGACCACGGAAGCGAACCTGGGCGACGGCCTGTTCCCGCTGGCGCCTTTCCTGGCCGGGAACGGGCGGTTCGGCATCGGCAGCGACAGCCACATTTCGCAGTCGCCGGTGGAGGAATTGCGCTGGCTCGAATACGGCCAGCGCCTGCTGCACCAGCGCCGCAACGTGGCCACGTCCCCGGCGCAGCGCCGGGTGGGCGACTTCCTGTGGCAGGGCGCGCTGGAAGGCGGCGCCCTGGCGTCTGGCCGCAAGGTCGGTGCGCTGGCCGCGGGCAAGCGCGCCGACCTGCTGGTGCTCGACAGCGAACATCCCAACCTGGCCGGCGTTAAGCCGGACGATGTGCTGGGCACCTTCGTATTCTGCGGTAACGATAACCTGGTCAGGGACGTGATGGCCGGCGGCCAGTGGGTCGTGCGCGATCACAAGCACGTTGCGCAAGCGGCGATTGCACAGCGATACATGCATACCATCGCCGAATTGCGTACACTGCGATCATGACACTATTGATTCCCTATGCGGGCCTGGAACCCGCCCCCTGGAAAAACGGCGGCGGCAGCACCACCGAGATCGCGATCGCGCCGCTGGGCGCCACCGTCGACAAGTTCGACTGGCGCATCAGCCTGGCCACCATCGCCAACAGCGGGCCGTTTTCGGTCTTCCCGGGCGTCGACCGCACCCTGGCCCTGGTCGAGGGAGAGGGCGTGGTGCTCGATATCGGCGACGAAGGCCGCTTCGTGCTCTCAGAAGACGATCCCATCGTCGAATTCGCGGGCGAATCCGTGGTCGAGGCTACCTTGAATGGCGGCGCCACCACCGACTTCAATGTCATGACCCGGCGCCAGCGCTGCCACCACCGGCTGGGCCGGCGCACGCTCACCGGCAGTTCCGAATTCGCGCCGCGCGGCGACGTGACCGTCCTGTTCCTGGTCGAAGGCGACAGCCTGTCGGTGTGCAGCGATGCAGAACGCATAGGCATGGTGCGTTTCGACGCGGTGGTATTCGATACCGGCACCGTGTGGACCCTCGAGGCCACCCAGGCAACCGTGTTCGTGGTCGATATCTTCATCAACCAGGACTGACATGTCGGTTTATTGCGACACCCTGTTCACCAATGTGAACCTGGCCACCATGGCCGGCGGCTACGGTGACATCCCCGATGGCGCGATCGGCGTGTCGGGCGGGCGCATTGCCTGGATCGGCGAGCGTGGCAATGCGCCGGCAGCCGGCGCGGTCATCGATGGCGGCGGCAGCTGGCTCACGCCGGGCCTGATCGACTGCCACACCCACATTGTCCATGCGGGCAACCGCAGCGGCGAATTCGAAGCGCGCCTGAACGGCGCCACCTACGAAGACATTGCACGCGCGGGCGGAGGCATCATGTCGACCGTGCGCGCCACCCGCGCCGCCAGCGACGACGAACTGCTGCGCCAGAGCGCGCGCCGGGTCGCCAGCCTGCTGGCAGAAGGCGTCACTACCATCGAAATCAAGTCCGGCTACGGCCTGACGCTGGACGACGAAGCGAAGATGCTGCGCGTGGCGCGCCGCATCGGCGACACCATGCCCGTCGCCGTGGCCACCACCTTCCTGGGCGCGCACGCGCTGCCGCCGGAATTCGCGGGCCGCGCCGACGACTACATCACCGACATTTGCGAACGCATGCTGCCGCAGATCGCGGCCATGGGCCTGGTCGACGCGGTCGATGCCTTCTGCGAGCGGATCGGCTTTTCCAACGCCCAAACCGCACGCGTGTTCGAAGCGGCGCGCCTGCTCGGCATCCCGGTCAAGCTGCATGCGGAACAATTGTCCGACCAGGGCGGCGCGGAACTGGTAGCGCGCTACCGGGGCCTGTCGGCCGACCATCTAGAGCACCTGAGCCCTGCCGGCATCGCCGCCATGGCCGCGGGCGGCACAGTGGCGGTGCTGCTGCCCGGCGCCTACTACTTCCTGCGCGATACCACGCCGCCACCGGTGGCCGCGCTGCGCGCCGCCGGCGTGCCGATGGCGGTGGCCACCGACTGCAATCCCGGCACCTCGCCCATGACGTCCATGCTGCTGGCCATGAACATGGCATGCACGCTGTGGCGCCTGACGCCGCTCGAAGCGCTGGCCGGCGCCACCGTGCACGCCGCGCGCGCGCTCGGGCGGCAGGACGAAATCGGCACGCTGGAAGTGGGCAAGCGCGCCGACTTCGCGCTGTGGGATATCGGGCGTCCGGCCGACCTGTCGTACGCCATTGGCTTCAATCCCTGCCGCGCGGTCGTCAACGCGGGCGTGCTGCGCCAACCGGTGGCAAGCGCGTGCCTACCAGGCTGCTAGCGGCACTGGCGTTCATCCTGTGCGCATCGCTTGCGCACGCTGTTGCGCACGCCGCTGCGCACGCAGATGTGCTGCGCGTGGGCTCCAAGCGCTTCACCGAATCCTACATCCTGGGCGAGGTCCTGACCCAGGCCGCGGGCCAGGCCGAACACCGCCAGGGGCTGGGCAACACAGCCATCGTGCTGGCCGCGCTGCAGGCCGGCAGCATCGACGTCTACCCGGAATACCTGGGCACCATCGACCTCGAAATCCTGAAGAACACCAAGACCTCGACGCTGCCGCAGATGCGCGCCGCGCTGGCGGCCATGGGCCTGGGCGTGGGCGTGCCGCTGGGCTTCAACAATACCTATGCGCTGGCGACGCGCGCCGACAGCGGCATCGACAGCCTGTCGCAACTGGCGCGCAAGCCGCAGCTGCGGTTCGGCCTGTCGCACGAATTCATCGGCCGCGCCGACGGCTGGCCGGGACTGGCGCAGCGCTACGGCCTGGCGCAGCTGCCGCGCGGCCTCGATCACGGCATCGCCTACGAAGCGCTGGCCCAGGGCCAGGTCGACGTCATCGACATCTATTCCACCGACGCCAAGATTGCCCGCTACGGCCTGCGGGTGCTGAAGGATGACCTGGCGTACTTCCCGCGCTACGACGCCGTGCTGCTGTACCGGCTTGACCTGCCCGCGCGTTTTCCGGCCCAGTGGAACGCCATCGGCAAGCTGGAAGGGCGCATCACCGGGCAGCAGATGATCGCCATGAATGCCGCCGTCGAACTGGAAGGGAAAAGCTTCGCGGCCGTCGCCAGGGACTGGCTGGCCCCGGCGCGCAAGATCGCCGCCGCCCGCGACGGCCTGATGGCCAAGCTGTTCGACCCCAGCCTGTGGACGCTGACGCGCCAGCACCTGCTGCTGGTGCTGGCGTCCGTGGCCCTGGCCTGCGCCGTCGGCATTCCGCTGGGGCTCCTGGCCGCGTTCGCGCCGCGCCTGCGCCAGGTCGTGCTGGGCGTGGCCGGGGTGCTGCAGACCGTGCCCTCGCTGGCGCTGCTGGCCATGCTCATTCCCCTGCTGGGCATGATCGGCACCGTGCCGGCGCTGCTGGCGCTGTTCGTGTACGCGCTGCTGCCGATCGTGCGCAATACCTGCACCGGCATCCTGGGCGTGCCTGAAGGGCTGCGCATGGCCGCGCTGGCCCTCGGCCTGAGCGCGCGCCAGCGCTTGCTGCATGTCGAATTGCCGCTGGCGGCGCCGGTGATCCTGGCGGGCGTGAAAACGGCCGCCGTCATGAGCGTGGGCACGGCCACCATTGCCGCCTTCATCGGCGCGGGCGGCTATGGCGAACGCATCACGGTCGGACTGGCGCTCAACGATAACGACATGCTGCTGGCCGGCGCCATCCCTGCCGCGCTGCTGGCCTTGTTGACGCAGGCCCTGTTCGAGGGCGGGGAAAAGCTGCTGGCGCGGCGAATCTGACGCGACTTTGTCTTTTGTCAAAGTGCTATTTTGCGGGTGGGTAATTATTACACCATGGCTTGAGCAAGATTCCCAAGCAGTAAGCAATTGTAAAGAATGCGTATCTTGCGGAGAAACAAGTTTATAGTTTCTCCAGATTGATTCCAATCTCCCCTCCCCATATTAACCACATGGGTTCACCCACGGCGAAACTGCCCGTGGGTTTTCTTTTTTCAGGCGCCTGCCAGCGCCGCCAGGGCCGGCCCTGCCACGCGGCAGATGCGCCAGTCGGGCAGCAGTTCGGCGCCCATGCCCTTGTAGAAATCGATGGCCGGCGCATTCCAGTCGAGCACCGACCATTCGAAGCGGCCGCAGTTGCGCTCCACGGCGATGTTGGCCAGCGCCACCAGCATCTGGCGCCCGTAACCCTTGCCCCGCATGGATTGCTTCACGTACAGGTCTTCCAGGTACAGGCCCTTGCGGGTGAGGAAAGTCGAAAAATTGTGGAAGAACAGGGCAAAGGTGACGACCTCGCCATCTTCTTCGCCGATGATCGCTTCGCAGGCCGGGCGCGCGCCGAACAAGCCTTCGTGCAGCATGTCTTCGGTGGCGACGACCAGGTGTTCGAGCTTTTCGAAGACCGCCAGTTCGACGATCATGGCGTGGATGTGGGATACGTCGGCCGGGGTGGCGGGGCGGATGGCAAAGGTGCTCATGTGGTCTCGGAAAGGGTGGAAAGGGGTGGCGCCGGGCGGGCGCCAGGCGAGGGCGAACGCACGGCCCAGGCCACGCTGGCCAGGCACACGATCATGCCCAGCCATTCCACGGGGCCGGGCCGGTAACGTTCAAGCTGGATCGACAGCAGCACGGAAATGACCGGCGTGATCACGCCGATGTAGACCGCCTTCTGCGAACCGATGCGGTTGATCAGCGTGAAATAGGCAAAAAAGGCGATGACCGAACCGAACATCGACAGGTAGAACAAGCCCATCCAGTAGCGCGGCGAGGTCGGCAGCACGAACTGCTGGCCCGTGGCCAGCGCCCAGCAGGCCACCATGGCGGTACCCCAGAACATGGACCAGGCCATGGTCAGCATCAGGTTGGACGAGTTTTCGCGGACCTTGCTGACCACCACATTGCCGGCCGAACTGGAGATGGTGGCGGTCAGCGCCACCAGCAGGCCGAACAGGAAATGGCCCTTGCCGCCACCCACGATGTCGGCCCAGGCGTCGGCGATCGAATGGAAGAACAGCATGGTCACGCCCGACAGCGCCACCAGGCCGGCGGCCCAGGTGCGCCAGGTGATAGGCGTGCCGAAGGCCAGGCGGCTGCAGATCGGATTCCAGAACACCATCAGCGCAAACAGCACGGCCACCAGGGCCGACACCAGGTACTGTTCGGCGGTATAAGTGCAGACATAGGACAGGGCGAAGGAAAAGAAGCCCTGCACGATGGTCCAGCGCTGGGTCTTCCATGGCAGGCGCAGCTTGTCGCCGCGCAGCAGGCAATACAGGAAGATGGTGGCCGAGGCCAGCCCGAAACGGTATACCACCGACACTGCCGGCGGCACTTCGCCCAGTTGCAATGTGATGGCCCAGAAGGTGGAACCCCAGATCAGGGATGCAATGGCGAAAAGTAGTGGGGAAGACATCGGGAAAGTATAGGGGGATTCGATGTTTCCTGCAGAGCATGGCCAGAAAACGACAAAAGCGGCGTACTTGTCTGTTTTGGCGCAAATAGAGGACGCCTTCGAGGACATTTACTAAAAAAGCAAGTATTATGAATTACTTAACCAGGAACCCCACCATGAAGCCGCAGCTGCACCTGAAAATCGCCATCCTGATCGCTTACCTCGCGTTTTGCACGCACCTGGTACTGACGGCGGTGCAGGACGACACGCAGGCGAGCGCTGCGGCGTGGGGCCAGGCGGCCCACTTCTAGTGCGTCACGCGGGTGCTGTTGCCTGAACTGAGCAGGCGCACCCGCTCTCCCGGCTGGAACAATTCATCGGCGGCCTGGGTCACGGCGCGCAACTCCCCACTATCGAGCTTGACCGTAATTTCGAAGGCCTTGCGCGTGTTGATGCGCGCTTCCACGTGGTGGCCGATGATGCCGCCGGCCAGCGCGCCCAGGATGCTGCCGATGAAAGAACCGCTGCCGCGCCCCATATTGACACTGGCCAGGTCGCTGCCGATGGCCGCGCCCGTCATCGCGCCGATGCCGCTGTCGCGCCGGGCAATGACGACTTCGCGCACCGATTCCACATAACCCATGCGGATCTCCTGTTCCTGGTGCAACTGCTGCGGCGCATACACGCTGCCCGAGGGCACGGGGGATGCGCAGCCGGCGAGCGCGGCCGTCAAGGCCAGCAGGGCGGCGGTTTTCATGCTGCCTACCAGGCCACGTTCAGGCGGCGATACAGGAAGCTGAGCACGAACAGCGGCCCGATCAGCAGGAAGCGCAAGTCATCGAAGAAGGACGGTTTCTTGCCTTCGATCTTGTGGCCGATGAACTGGCCGATCCAGGCCAGCACGAAGATGGCGATCGACAGGGGCAGCACGGCTTGCTGCGGAATCAGGCTGAGCAGGGCGAGCATGATGGCCGCCATCACCAGCATGCCGACCGCGAAAGGCTTGGACAGCTGGAAGTAATACACGAGCGATCCCAGCGTGACCGCCACCGCCGCCAGCGGATGGACCGCCCACACCAGTCCCAGCAGCGTGAACACGATGACCGGCACGCACACGAAATGGATCAGTTCGTTCGTGTGGTTGAGATGGCTTTCGCTGTACTTGGCCAGCAAGGTATCGATCGTGCGGGGCTGCATGGTGTTGTCCATCTGGGTCTCCGGCTCAGTTTGTTGATTTTGGGAATGCCAGAATATTCTACACCTGCGCTCGGGCGCAGCGGCTAGAATCGGGCGCATGCAAGTAGCGACTCCTATCCTGGCCGGCCTGGCGCCTGTCATTGACAAACACATCCGTGTGCTGATCCTGGGCAGCTTTCCCGGCGCTGCGTCGCTGGCAGCCGGCCAGTACTATGCACATCCGCGCAACCAGCTGTGGCCTATCCTATCCGTGCTGACTGGCGAGGATTTGGTGGCGCTTCCCTACGGCGAGCGTCTGCCGCGCCTGCTGGGGCATGGCGTCGGGCTTTGGGACGTACTGGGCGCTTGCGAGCGTGAAGGCAGCCTCGATTCCGACATTCGCCAACCTGCCGCTAACAACTTTGCCCTTTTGCGCGACTTGTGTCCCTTGCTGGAAACGGTAGGCTTCAATGGCCAGACTTCTGGCAAGTTTGCGCCGCAATTTGCCGCAGAAGGCTACCGTACGTTTGTATTGCCATCCACGTCTCCCGCCCATGCCTCGCTGACATTGGAACAGAAGCTGGAAAAATGGCAAGTCCTCATATGCCCAGGCAGTACTCATTGAGGGACAATGCGAAACGCCGTCGCTTTTGCCACAGGGCGCACGTGATTTTGTTCGCGCCTCAACTCGACGATTCCATAGTTGGACATCGTCTTCAGAGTGCGGGAAAGGTTGCTGGGTTTGCGGCCTGTAGTCTCCGCCAATGCTGATATGGACGCCGGTTTAGTTTCCATGACTACATGTAGCAAGGCGCGGTTATCATCACTCAAGACTTCAGCAAGCGATTTCATGGACGTGAACCAGATCTTGGGTTCGCTCGGTTTCGGTTTGTAGCTGCCACGTGCGATCAGTAGAATACGTTCACGAATGCGCTCTTGTGGCATGATGCCAATCACTATCGGTTTCATCGCTTCCTTTCCTCCTGCAAGACGCGATCAACGTTTGCAAAAAAATCGTTGATCAGTTGCTGCACATCTTTGAATTCGTACGGCACACCATGGTCCGAGACGTGCCTGTGCTTGTGGTCAAAAGCCAGGATGCGCCCCGCGTACTTGAACTTCTTGGGCGGCTTTACGGCGTGGGCATTGTCATAGCCAAGGATGCGCCTGCCATACGGCTCGTGCAAGGTCAGCGCATACCGAATGCCGTGCGGAATTTCACGCGAGGCCACAACCTGCCACGTTGCGCGCATTGGATGGAACTAGTTGCTGACCGCCGGCGCATGCTCGCGCAAGAACGCCAGCTTCGCCGAATACTTCTGCGTGCTGTCGGCGGTATTGCTGGTATCGATGGCCTTGCGCATTTCCTCGCGCGCGGCGCGTGCCTCGCCCAGGCGCCAGTGCGCGATCGCCTTCCAGAAATGGAACTCATGATTGTAGGGCGCGCGCCGCACTTCGCGCCCGAACAGGCGCTTCGCTTCGGAAAAATTCTCCTGCTCCATCGCCTTCATGCCAAGGTGAAAATAATGGAAGGGCGGCGTCGGTTCGATGCTGGCCAGCTGCCTGGCCACGTCCGCCGCTTCGGCCTTCTTGCCCAGCTGCTCCAGCGCCGGCAGCAGGTTGCGCAGCACGATGTGGTCTTCCGGTTCCCGCTCCAGCGCGCGCCGGAACACCTTTTCGGCCATCGCATGGTCGCCATGGCGCTGGTACACCACGCCCAGCGTGTTGTACGCGGTCAGGAAAGTGCTCTTGTGCGCGATGGCCGCGCGGGCCCACCAGTAGGCGTCGTCCACCCGGTTTTGCATGATCGCCTCGGCCGCGCGGTTGTTCATGTACATGGCCACGATGGCATCTTCCTCGAGCGGCAGCGTGTGCTGGGCCGCCGCGCTTTCGGACGGGATGAAATCGATGACCAGGCGGTTCGGCGCATCTTCGTTGCGCGCATAGCGCACCCGGCTGCCCAGGGCCAGGTTCACATGGGTGCTGGCGTAATAGAGATTGCCGCTGCGGCTCCACTGCTCTTCGACCATCACGTTCTGGTAATGGACCTGCATGCCCATTTCCTTGGCGAAGGCGGCCGTCATGATGACCAGCGACAGGCAATTGCCCATGCCCGCCTCGTAGGTCTGGGCGGCGGTGCGCGTGATGCTGGCGTCGTACTCGATTTTCAGTTCGCCCTTCTTGTACAGGGCGTTGACCAGGCCGCGCTCGGGGCCGTGGTACAGGACTTCGGTCCGGAATTGCTTGCTGCGCAGGTAAGCCTTCATCGGCTCGGTCAGGGTGAACAGCCCGGCGGCCGTGACCGGCTCGGACGCCGGCTTGAAGCCCTGGTCGCGGTACAGGTCCGCGGACGGCAAGGGGACAAGCTCGGACTGGCGCGTCGCGCAGCCCGACACCAGCAACAGTGAGCACATGCATGCAAGCAGCCTGGTCCCCATTTCGCCCTCCTTCCGGCATATGCCTGAAGTATTGTCCTGTGCGGGGCCGAAGTAAAGGAAATCAGTGCTGGGCGTGAAAACAGTCGTGCAGTTCGTCCAGCAGGTCGGTGATTTCCTCGGGCGACAGGCCCAGGTAGGCGCTGGCGCGCGCGCCGCCCTTGTCCCATTCGAGCGAGGGCCCCAGGCCCTGGTATTTGCGCAGCGCGCTTTCGGCCAGCAGCGACAGCGCCACCAGGGAACGCACGGCATCGTCGGTGGCGCTGTCGTCGAGCACGCCGTAATCCTGATGGTGCAGGATGGCCCAGGACACGTCGGTCGACAAGCCCCAGTTGCGCGCCAGCAGGCAGCCGATGGCGGCGTGGTTGGTGCTGTGGCGCTCATCCTCGAGCGCGGTCAGGGGGCGAGCGGGGTCCAGCGCCGCTTCGGCGAAGGTGTCGGCATAGCCGGGGAAACGGTCCATCAGCAGCGGCACGCCGGTGTCGCAGAACAGGCCGAAGGTATGCGCCACGTCGGGCTCGCCGATGCGCAGCCTGCGCGCCAGGAACACCATGGCCTGGGCGCGCCGGGTCGACAAATCCCAGAAGCTGGCCAGGTCCAGGTGCTCGGTGGCGATGGCCTGGCGCGCCAGCAGGCCGGTCATCAGGGCGGCAACCTGGTTGATGCCCAGGAAAATGATGGCCTGGTCGATCGACTTGGCCTTGCGCTTGCCGCCATAGAAGGAGGAATTGGCCAGCTTGAGCAAGGCGCCCGCCATGCCGACGTCGCTGGCGATGATGCTGCCGATGCGGGCAGGCGAAGGATCCACCGCCGCCAGTTCGCTCTGCAGGTCGGCCAGCAGGCTGGGGCGGGGCGGAATGCGGATCGACTTGATCAAGGCATCGACCGGATCGGCGTCCGGCATTGCCGAAACTGCTACTTTACTCATCTGATATCACGGTTGGGCGGGGCGCGCGGCGCACAGAATGCCACTATAAACCAGTGCGTCGGGAGTTGCACGAAGGCATCGCGATGTGTGGCGAAACTGGCATTGCGCAAGATAGAATCGCCGCATGAAGAGCGTGATTGCAGGAATCGATTTCAGTGCACCGTCGCAGGAAGTGGCGGCGCAGCTGATCGGGGTGACGGTGCTGGTCGACGGCGTCGGCGGGCGCATTGTCGAGACCGAGGCCTACGACCGCGACGAGCCGGCATCGCACAGTTTTACCGGGCCATCGGCGCGCAATATGGCCATGTTCGGCCCGCCGGGCCATGCCTATGTCTACCTCTCGCACGGCATCCACTGGTGCCTCAACTTCGTGTGCCGCGAGGCGGGCCATGGCGCCGGGGTGCTGATCCGCGCCATCGAGCCGGTGGCGGGCGTCGATGCGATGCGCGCGCGGCGCGGGGTCGACGAGGCGCGCATGCTGTGCTCCGGCCCCGGCAAGCTGTGCCAGGCGCTGGCGGTCACGCGCGCGCACAACGGCCTGTCGCTGGCAGCTCAGCCTTTCGAACTGTCGCCGCCCACCGGGCCCGTGCTCCTGGCCAGCGGGCCGCGCATCGGCATCTCGAAGGCGGTGGACCTGCCTTGGCGCTTCGGGCTGGCCGGTTCGCGTTTCGTGAGCCGGCCCTTCCGCTGACGCGGTTCAGGCTTTGCGCCGGCCTGCCGCATCGTCCTGCTCCCTGGCGCGCTTGCGGGCCACGGCGCGCATGGCGCTGTTGCCGGCGCGCCGCTCCTGCGGTTCTGCGAAGGCGCTGTCCGCGCGCACCGCCACGCCCTCGATCTTGAAGATCGATACCGCCTGCGACAGCATGGCGGTCTGCTCGTTCAGGCTGCCCGCCGCCGCCGCCGCTTCTTCCACCAGCGCCGCATTCTGCTGCGTCATGCCATCCATCTGGCCCACCGCGTGATTGACTTCGGCGATGCCTTCGGCCTGTTCCGAACTGGCCACGCTGATCCGCTCGATGATGTCGTTCACCTGCTGGACCGAGGCCACGATCTCGCCCATGCGCTTGCCCGCTTCGTTGACCGAGGCGCTGCCGCCGTCGATGATGGACACCGAATCGGCGATCAGGATCTTGATCTCCCTGGCCGCCGCCGCCGAGCGCTGCGCCAGGGTGCGCACTTCGGACGCCACCACGGCGAAGCCGCGTCCCTGCTCGCCGGCGCGCGCCGCTTCCACCGCCGCGTTGAGCGCCAGGATATTGGTCTGGAAGGAGATGCCGTCGATGGTGCCGATGATGTCGACGATCTTGCGCGAGCTGGCCTTGATCTGGTCCATCGTCAGCACCGCGCGTTCCACCGCCTGCCCGCCTTTGGCCGCCAGCACGGCGGCGCTCGAGGCCAGGTCGTTGGCCAGGCGCGCATTGCTGGCGTTGTCCTTCACGGCCAGCGTCAGCGACTCCATGGCGCTGGCCGTCTCTTCCAGCGAGCCGGCCTGCATTTCGGTGCGGGTCGACAGGTCCAGGTTGCCGCTGGCGATTTCCTGCGAGGCCGTATCGATCGAATGGACCGACGTCAGGATGGTGTGCAGCGTGGTATTGAGCTGGCCGATGGTCTGGTCCAGTGCGCGCGATGCCGCGGCGATTTCGTCGCGCCCGTGGTTCACCGGCCCGGTGGCCAGGCGGCCCTGCGCCAGTGCGTCCACCACGTTCGAGATGGCGCGTATATCGGCCAGCATCGCGCGCCGCACCAGCACCGTGACCAGCAGCGAGAGCGCAATGGACAGCAGCACCAGGCCGGCCATGGTGATGACCAGGGTGCGCGATTCTTCCCGGGCCGCGCTGTAGGCCGCGACGGAGAGGCTTTTCTCCAGCGCCGACAATTGCGCCAGGTGGTTGTTCAGGAGACCGAACTCTTTTTCGGCCTTCTGCATCGCATTGGTGGCGATCGACTGGTCCACCTGCGCCAGTTCGATCGTCTCGGTCACGCTCTTGCGGTAGGCCACCAGCGCCCCGGACGAGGCTTCCACGATCTTGCGTTCGGCCGGGTCCGATACCTCGGCCAGCGCGTCGAGCTGGGACGCGATCGCCGTGTGCTTGCGGCCGATGTCGGCGATCAGCGTGTCCAGCCGCGCCTTGGCGAAGCTGCCGTTGATCCATGCCAGCAGCTGGTAGATATTGGCATGCGCATGCTTGACATCGCCCGACACGTCGGCCGCCGCCTTGAGGCGTTCGGCCCGCACCTGCACCATGTTTTCAAGCGACGCGTTCTGCCGCATCATGCCGTAGTAGGCGCCACCCGAGAGAAGCATCAGCAGGACCAGAACGAGACCCGGCGCCAGCAGCAGCTTGGGTCCGATACGCAGTTTGTTCAGCATGCTCACTCCCGGTGTGTTCGGTGGATCGGACTATTGCTTCTTGTAGATGCCCGCTTCCAGCACCACGTCGTCCACCCGCAGGATGTAGGTGGTCTTCGGTTCGATCTTGCCGCTGGTGGGATTCTTGTACTGGTAATCGACCCAGCCCTTGCCCGATTTCTGCGCCAGGTTGATGATCTCGCGGCGGTATTTTTTGCCGCTGGCGTCGGGCACGTCGGTCAGGTCCTTGCCCACGATGGAGGGATTGATCGGGTGCGCCAGCACGATGCCGGTGTACAGGTCGCGCATGTCGATGTACAGCGAACCCTGCACGTAGTCGGGATCGCGCGCGACGATCCGCTTCATCATTTCTTCCTTGCCCTTGGCCTTGATCAGGGCGGCGCCGCGCTCGGTCATGGCGATCGCGTCCTTTTCGGTCGGCTCGTTGGCGAAGGCGCTGCCGGCGGCGACAGCGAGGCACAGGGTGGTGGCGGTAATGAGCAGTTTCATGATGGGTCCTTGGAGAGGGATGCTTCGGCTAAATGTTGCTTAGGTGCATTGCGTAATCTACGCCGATGCGCAGCGCCGTCATTGCGGTGCCGCAAGCGCGGCGCGGCTGCGGTTTGCGCGCCACAGAGTGATATTTGTCATTCTCTTGTTCCGTGCAGAAATCTTCCCAAACTTCAATTGAGCAACGGCAACTCAATTCTTTTGGGCATGCCTACCATGGACTTACTTCCTCCCCCAACCCTCAGGAGCGCTCCGTGATCGCCGATCCCGTCCCCCCCAAATTCAAGCCCTATACCCGCCAGTCCATCGTCAACGCGCGCCAGTGGAACTGGATGGCGCCCGATCTGCAGGAAGCGGTGCATGTGGTGTCGCACGTGCTGCCGTTTCGCAGCAACGAATACGTGATGGACCAGCTGATCGACTGGAACAACATCCCCGACGATCCGATTTACCGCCTGGTATTCCCGCACCGCGACATGCTGCACGCGGCCGAATACGAACAGCTGCGCGAGCTGGTCCTGTACAAGAAGGATGCCGCCGCCACGGCGAAGCTGGTGCACCAGATACGCATGCGCATGAACCCGCACCCGGCCGGCCAGATGACGCACAACGTCCCGCGCGTGAACGACGCGCCGCTGCGCGGCCTGCAGCACAAGTACAAGGAGACGGTGCTGTTCTTCCCCAGCGCCGGCCAGACCTGCCACGCCTACTGCACCTTCTGCTTCCGCTGGCCGCAGTTCGTGGGCATGGACGACATGAAGTTCGACGCGCGCGAAACGACCGAACTGGTGGCCTACCTGGAGAGCCACAAGGACGTCACCGACGTGCTGATCACCGGTGGCGACCCCCTGATCATGAATACCCGCTCGCTGGCCGAATTCCTCGAGCCGCTGCTGGGGCCCACGCTGTCGCACATCCAGAACATCCGCATCGGCACCAAGTCGGTGGCGTACTGGCCGCAGCGCTTCGTCACCGACCGCGACGCCGACGAGTTGATGCGCCTGTTCGAGCGGGTGGTGGCGGCCGGGAAGAACCTGGCCATCATGGGCCACTACAGCCACGCGGTGGAGCTGCGCACCGAGATGGCGCAGCGCGCCGTCAAGCGCATCGTCGGCACCGGCGCCACGCTGCGCATGCAGGGGCCCCTGATCCGCCACATCAATGAAGACCCGAAAAGCTGGGCCGAGCTGTGGACCACCGGCGTGCGCCTGGGCGCCATCCCGTACTACATGTTCGTAGAGCGCGACACGGGGCCGAGCGAATATTTCGCGCTGCCATTGGCCCGCGCACACGAGGTGTTCCAGGCCGCCTACCAGATGGTGTCGGGACTGTCGCGCACCGTGCGCGGTCCGTCCATGAGCGCCTTCCCGGGCAAGGTCGTCATCGACGGCATCGTCAACATCAATGGCGAAAAGCTGTTCGCGCTGCAGTTCCTCCAGGCCCGCAATCCGGACTGGGTGCGCAAACCCTTCTTCGCCAAATTCGATCCCGACGCCACCTGGATGGATCACCTGGTACCGGCCTTCGGCAAGAAGCGCTTCTTCTTCGAAAGCGAGGAGCCGGAACTGCGCCCGGTCCCGGCCGGGAAGGTGATCCCCATCATGCACGCCGCGCGCGGCGCTGCCTGAGGCGCGGGCGCCTCATGAACGGGCGGCAGGTTTTCTTCACCGTCTTCCTGCCGTTCGCCCTCGGTCACTTCCTTTCGTCGCTGCTGCGCACCGTGAACGCGGTGCTGGCGCCGCAGCTGGTCTATTCGCTGGGCCTCACGCCGGGCCAGCTTGGCGTGCTGACCAGCGCCTTCTTCCTGGCCTTCGCGCTGGTCCAGCTGCCGGTGGGACTGGCGCTCGACCGCTACGGGCCGCGCAGGGTGCAGCTGGCCCTGCTGCTGCTCGCCGCCGGCGGCGCCCTGCTGTTCGCGCACGGGACCAGCTTCGCCGAACTGGTCGCCGCGCGCGCCATCATCGGCCTGGGCCTGGGCGGCTGCTTCATGTCGGCGGTCAAGGCCATCTCGGGCGCCATTTCGCAGGCCAAGCTGCCGTCGGTGCAGGGCTACATGATCGCGGTGGGCGGGCTGGGCGCCGCGTCGGCCACGCTGCCGGTGCGCCTGGCGCTGGAATTTACCAACTGGCGCGGCCTGTTCACGGCGCTGGCCGCGCTGATCGCGTGCACGGGATTGCTCATCTGGCTGCTGGCGCCGCGCGCCACCCCGCCTGCCGGCGCGCGCCCGGCCACGCTGCAATCGATCCTGGACGTGTACCGCGATCCGGCCTTTCGCAACACGGTGTCGCTGATCCTGGTCCCGCATGCGATCTTCTTCGGCATCCAGGGCCTGTGGATCGGGCGCTGGCTGTCGGACGTGGCGCGCTTTTCGGACGCCGCCGTCGCCTACCTGCTGTACCTGTCCATGGCCGCGGTCATTTTCGGCGCCATCGCGGTCGGCATGATCACCGAGTGGGCGGCGCGGCGCGGCATGCGTCCGCTCGACGTGGCCGCCTTCGGCGTGGCCCTGTTCGTGCTGGTGCAGGCGGCCATGGTGTTCAACCATGCCCCCAGCCTGCAGCTGCTGTCGGTGCTGTTTACCCTGGTCGGCACCATCACCGGCATCGAGTACGCCATCGTCGCCCAGAGCATGCCGGCCAGCCTGACCGGCCGCGCCGCCACCTGCCTGAACCTGCTCATTTTCGTGGGCGCCTTTCTGGTGCAGGCCGGCTTCGGCCAGATCGTCGGCCTGTGGCAGAGCGACGCGCGCAACCATTATCCGGCCGTCGCCTACCAGGCGGCATTCGGCGTGCTGGTACTGTGCCAGCTGCCCGGGCTGATCCTGTTCGCGCTGCGTGCGCGCGGCGCCAGGGCGCTGCCGGTGGCCGAGCCCTGCAGCCGTCAGGCCGCCTGAATATTTCCTCGACGTAAGGAATCCGGGCGGCGTCCGAATCGGCCTAGAATTGTTGTGTTCATAACGATTCGAATCGAAGGAGAAGCCATGCGCCATGGTCTGTTCCTCGCTTGCGCGCTGCTGTCCCTGGCCGGTTGCGCCGAAAAGGCGATGTTGCCGCCGGCGGCCAGCGTCGGGCCCACGCCTGCCATTCCCGCGCCGGAACAGCGGCTGTTTCCTACCGTGAATATCGCGCCCGCCAAGGGCTGGCCGCAAGGCGGCTTGCCGGTGGCGGCCGCAGGCCTGGCGGTCAATGCTTTCGCCGGCGGCTTCGATCACCCGCGCTGGATCTACGTGCTGCCCAACGGCGACGTGCTGGTGGCCGAAACCAATGCGCCGCCGCGTCCCGACGACGGCAAGGGCATCAAGGGTTTCGTGATGAAGAAGGTCATGAAAAAGGCCGGCGCGGCAGTGCCGAGCGCCAACCGGATCACGCTGCTGCGCGATGCCGACAACAACGGCATGGCCGAAATGCGCACCGACTTCCTCAAGGGCCTCAATTCGCCATTCGGCATGGCGCTGGTCGGCGACACGCTGTACGTGGCCAACTCCGACGGCGTGGTTTCCTTCCCCTATAAAACCGGCGACACCGCCATCGGCGTGGCGCCCACCGTCGTTGCCGCGCTGCCTGGCGGGCCGCTGAACCACCACTGGACCAAGAACATCATCGCCAGCAAGGACGGCACCAAGCTGTATGCCACCGTGGGCTCGAACAGCAACGTCGCCGAGAATGGCATGGACAAGGAGGTCAATCGCGCCGCCATCCTCGAGATCGACCTTGCCAGCAAGGCCACGCGCCTGTTTGCGTCCGGCCTGCGCAACCCGAACGGCATGGGCTGGCAGCCGCAGAGCGGCGCATTGTGGACGGTCGTGAATGAACGCGATGAACTGGGCAGCGACCTGGTGCCCGACTACCTGACGTCCGTGAAAGATGGCGCTTTCTACGGATGGCCGTACAGCTATTACGGCAGGCACGTCGACGAGCGCGTCAAGCCGGCCCGGCCCGACCTGGTTGAAAAGGCGCTGTCGCCCGATTACGCGCTTGGCACGCACGTGGCGCCGCTGGGCATGGTGTTCTATGAAGGCACGCTGTTCCCGCCGCAGTACGCCGGGGGGGCCTTCATCGGCCAGCATGGCTCATGGAACCGCAGCCCGCTCAATGGCTACAACGTGGTCTTCATCCCGTTCGCGAACGGCGTGCCGAACGGGAAGCCGATCGACATCCTGACCGGCTTCGTGAACAAGGACGGCGACGCCCACGGGCGCCCGGTCGGCGTGGCCGTCGACAAGGCAGGCGCCTTGCTGGTGGCCGACGACGTGGGCAATGTCATCTGGCGCGTGACGCCGAAACAGTAAGCCCGCTACGCCAGCAGGCGGATGGCGAGCGCCGCCGCCACGCCCTGTGCGCTGGTGTAGTGCCACATCAGCACCGTGTTGTCCAGCGTCGCGCGGCTGGTCCCCGTCCACATCCTGGCGCACAGGTACAGCGCCACGATCGTCAGGCCCGCCACGTGCAGTCCCTGGTAGGCCAGCAGCGCGCCGACCGCCGCGCTCCAGCCGTCGGCGGCCGGATCGAGTCCCGCCAGGCGGTGCCCGTTGAAGTCCGCGCCGAACGCCGCCAGCAGGCAAGCGAGCGCCGCCAGCACCGGCCATGGCGTGGGCGACTTGCGGGCAAACGCCATCAGGCACGAGCCGGCCGCCAGCAGCGCCGCCGACGCCACGGGCCACATCGGCGCGGCCAGCGCCGCGCCGGGCGGCGGGCAGACCTCGAGCCGCATCGACAGGTGCAGGTAGGTGAACACGAAGGACAGGAAAATCGTCGCGTCGACCACCAGCATGATGACGGTGGCCCACCACGAATGCGACGCCCTGCCACGGGCCCCGACCGGCAGCACCAGATTGTAGGCCACGCGCGCGCTGGCCTGCGGGGGAGGCCGGTCCGACTCCCACATCCAGGCAATGATGGCGGCCACCGCGGCCAGGCCGCAGGTCCATGCGGCCAGCGTCATCTTCACGGTCAGCAGCAGGAAAAAACCGGCGGTACCGGCGGCGGCGGCCAGCGGCCACCAGCTGTCGCCTGGCAGGACCAGCAGGTAGCGCGGGGTGGCGCTGGCGACGCTGGTGACGATGGTTTCGCGCCGGCCGGTAGCGCTGCCGGGCAGGTAGTGGCGGCCTTGTTCCACCTCCCGGGCCAGGCCTGGCTGATCCCACAGCGGATCGCAGGACTGGATATGCGGGATGCTTCGGCTGCCGAAATCCCCGGACGGCAGCCATTCGAGCGTGGCCGCGTTCCATGGATTGCCGACCTTCTTGCGCGGCATGCGCAGGGTTCGCAACGCGTCGAGCATGAACAGCAGCACCCCTGCCGCAAAGATGAATGCGCCCACGCTTGAGAGCATGTTCAGCAAGGCCCAGCCGGTGTCTTCCGAATACGTGTACACGCGCCGCGGCATGCCCAGCAGGCCCGTGACGTGCATCGGGAAGAAGGCCAGGTTGAAGCCGCCGAACATCAGCCAGAAGACCGGGCGCGCCCAGGCTTCCGACAGCGTGTTGCCATTGACGAGGGGGATCCAGTAATACATCGCCGCGAACACGGGAAACAGCATGCCGCCAATGAGCACATAGTGCAGGTGCGCGACAATGAAGTAGGTGTCGTGCACCTGCCAGTCGAAGGGTAGCAGCGCCACCATGATGCCCGTCAGCCCGCCCAGCACGAAAATGAACATGAACCCGAGCAGGAACAGGGTGGGCGCGTGCAGCGCCACTTTGCCGCGCCACATGGTGGCGATCCAGGCGAAAACCTGGATCGCGGTCGGCACCGCCACCGCCATGCTGGCCGCCGACACCAGGGTCATTTCCATGATGCCCAGGCCAGCGGTGAACATGTGGTGCGCCCACAGCGCAAAGCTGATGAAGCCCACCGCCACCAGCGCCACGATGATGGCGCGCCGGCCGACGATGGGCGCGTGCGCCACGGTCGGGATCATGGTCGACACCATGCCCACGGCAGGCAGGAAGATGATGTACACCTCGGGGTGGCCGAAGAACCAGAACAGGTGCTGCCACAGCAGCGGATCGCCGCCGCGTTCCGCGATGAAGAACGGCCAGTCGTAGGCCCGCTCCAGTTCCAGCAGCGCCGTGCCGGCAATGATGGCCGGGAAGGCGAACACGATCATCACGCCCACCACCAGCATGGCCCAGGCGTAGAGCGGCATGCGGCCCAGCGTCATGCCGGGCGCGCGCGTGAACAGGATGCCGATAATGAGTTCGATGGCGCCGGCGATCGCGGAAATTTCGATGAAGCCGATCCCCAGCAGCCAGAAGTCCGCGCCCAGTCCCGGCGAATAGGCCTTGCCGGTCAGCGGCGGATACATGTACCAGCCGCCGTCGGGCGCCAGGCCCACGAACAGGGTGCAGAAGAATGCCAGGCCGCCGATCGCGTAAGCCCAGAAAGCATAGGCGGACAGGCGCGGGAAGGGCAGGTCGCGCGCGCCCAGCATATTGGGCAGCAGGTAGACGGCAATGGCTTCGACCACCGGGATCGCGAACAGGAACATCATCACCGTGCCATGCATGGTGAACACCTGGTTGTAGGTCGACGCGCTCAGGAAGGTATTGCCCGGCACCGCCAGTTGCGTGCGCATCATCAGGCCGAGTATGCCCGCCAGCAGGAAGAACAGCAGTGCCGTGCCGATGTACAGCAGGCCGATATTGGTGTTGTTGACCGTCTTGAAAAAGCGCCAGCCGGTGGGCGATTTCCACACCGCTTCAAGGCGCGCCAGTTCACCGGGCGGGCGTGGCAGGGAGCTTGGCAGCGTCATTTGAGCTGCTCCAGCCAGGTGGCCAGTTCGCGCAGCGTTTCGCCGTCCATGCCGGAAGCGGCGGGCATCTTCGCACCGGGCTTGATACTTTGCGGGTCGGCGATCCATCCCGCCAGGGTGCCGCGATGGTTGCGCAGCGTGCCGGCGGCGATGTGCATGCGGCTGCCGACGTGGGTCAGGTCCGGACCCAGGCGCGAGTCGCCGCCCACGCCGCGAATGGTGTGGCATGCCGTGCAGCGCTGGCTGATGAAAGCCTGCCGCCCCCGTTCGTTCGCGGCCGGCGCGGCCGCTTGCGCTTCGCGCGCCAGCCATGCCGCGAAGTCCTGCGGCGCATGCGCCACAACATGCAGGGCCATGCGCGCGTGCTGTTCGCCGCAGTACTCGGCGCACTGGCCGCGAAACACTCCCGGCTTCGCGGCATGCAGGGTCAGGCCCGTCACGCGTCCGGGCACCGCATCCATTTTTCCGTGCAGGGCGGGGATCCACACGCTGTGCAGGACGTCGCCCGTGGTGATACCCAGGTACACGGGCTGGCCCGCCGGAATATGGATCTCGTTGGCCGCGACGATCTCGCGGCCGCTGGCCAGGTCGTGGTAGCGCACTTCCCACCACCACATCCTGGCCGTGACGGAAATCTGCAGCGCCTGGCGCGAATGCTGCGCCGTGAGCTGGCCGCTGCGCCAGGTGGACCAAGCCAGCAAGGCCGACAGCACCACCATCGGGAACACGACCCCGCCGCCAAGGATCCAGCGCATCGGCCGCACGGGGCGCGCATCGCCGCGCAGGCCCATGGCCAGCAGCGCCATGACGGAGATGAAAATGAGCGCGCCGCCGCCGAACAGCACCCACGCAAATTGCGCGATGATTTCCGCGTCCGGTCCGGCCGGGTGCATGACCGATTGCGGCGCCATGGTCATTGCAGGGTGTAGAGGTAGGCCGCCATATGGCGCGCGTCGGATTCGGAAATGCCCATGGCGGGCATCAGGGTGCCGGGTTTCATTGCGGGCGGGTTGACCAGCCACCGCGTCAGCGGATCGGGCAGGTTGGGGATGCGCCCGGCGATGTAGCTGCGCCGCCCGAACCCCCGCAATGCCGGCCCGGCTCCGCCGGCGGCTTCCGACACACCGGGAATGGCGTGGCAGGCACCGCACTGGAACTGCGCGATCAGGCGCCTGCCTTGTTCCGCGTTGCCACCGCTTACCTGGTAGGGGCGCACGCCTTCATTGCACGCCGCCAGCATGGCGCACAGTACGACGATCATGAAAGCAGGCACGCGCACGCCAGGTTCCTGTGAAAAAACGACCAATAGATATAATACAAGAAGAACAATTTGCCATCTTTTCAATAGAACGCGGACCCCCATGGCCTCGAACCGCACGCGTCTCATGCTGAAAACGGCCGCGGCCACCCTGGCCGCCAGCCTGCTGCTGGTGGTGTCCATCGGTCTGGTCATCTGGCGCAGCGGCTGGTACAACGTTGGCGCGATCAGGCAGCACTGGCAGGCCGTCCACGCCTTCCTCGAACTGGGCATGCACCACTCGGTCCGCAATCGCGCCGGCGGCATCGCCGTGCCGGTGCTCGACACGCCGCGGCGCATCGCCAGCGGCGCGCGTATCTACCGCGACAACTGTGTTCAGTGCCATGGCGCGCCGGGTGTGGCGCAAGCCGATTTCGGCAAGAGCATGCAGCCGGTCCCCGGACCCTTGATGGACGTGGCGCGGCGCTGGACGCCTGCCGAGCTTTACTGGATCACGCGCAACGGCATCAAGATGAGCGGCATGCCGGCCTGGGAATTTCACCTGGACGAAGACGAACTGTGGTCGCTGGTCGCCTTCATGCAAAAGCTGCCGGCCATGGCGCCGCCCGAGTATGCCCGCTTCGCCGCCGCGCAACCGCAGGTGGCCAACGGCGAGCGCGCCGGCGCGCAAGTGCGGGCGATCGGCGACGCCGCGCGTGGCCGCGTGGCCCTCGGCCAGTACGCCTGCAACGCCTGCCACATGATTCCCGGCGTGACTGGACCGCGTGTGTATGTGGGACGGCCACTGGACGGCGTCGGTTCGCGCAAGTTCATCGCCGGCCACCTGCCCAACTCGCAGGCCAGCATGGTGCGCTGGATGCGCGACCCGCAAGGTGTCGATCCGCAGACCGCCATGCCCGACCTTGACGTCACCGAGGCCGACGCCATCGACATCAGCACCTACCTCATGACCTTGCGGTAGGTAGGCTACAATCGCACGCTGATCCGCGCACAATTGAGGGAGTACACATGAAACTGGTTCGCTACGGCCGTCCGGGCAAGGAAAAACCTGGCCTGTTCGATGAAGAAGGGCGCCTGCGCGACCTGTCCGGCGTGGTTGCCGACATCGACCCGTCGCTACTGTCCGACAAGGCGCTGCGCAAGCTGGCCAAGGTCGACTACAAGACGCTGCCGCTGGTGCGCGGCAATCCGCGCCTGGGCGTGCCCTTGCGCGGCGTGGGCAAGTTCATCGGCATCGGCCTCAATTACGCCGACCACGCCGCCGAAACCGGTGCGGCGATTCCGAAGGAGCCGATCATTTTCATGAAGGCCACCACCTGCCTGAATGGCCCGGACGATGCCGTCATGCTGCCGCTCGGATCAAAAAAGACGGACTGGGAAGTGGAACTGGGCGTCGTCATCGGCACGCGCGCGCAGTACGTCAGCGAAGCGGACGCGCTGAACTACGTGGCCGGCTACTGCGTCGTCAACGACGTCTCGGAACGCGAATTCCAGAAGGAGCGCGGTCCGCAATGGGACAAGGGCAAGGGCTGCGACACCTTCGGCCCGGTGGGCCCGTGGCTGGTCACGCGCGATGAAGTGATCGACGTGCAGCAGCTCGACCTGTACCTGGAACTGAACGGCAAGCGCATGCAGACCGGCTGCACCGAGACCATGATTTTTTCGGTGGCGCAGATCGTCAGCTACGTATCGCGCTTCATGACGCTCGAACCTGGCGACATCATCGCCACCGGCACGCCACCGGGCGTGGGCGATGCGCGCACGCCGAAGCGTTTCCTGAAAAAAGGCGACAAGCTGCGGCTCGGCATTGCCGGCCTGGGCGAGCAGCAGGCCGACGTGATCGCCTACGCCAAATCCTGATTTCCTGATTTCTGGATTGCTTGCTTCTTTACAGGGGACTGTCCCAGGTTTCTGGGAAAGACTTTCCCAGAAACCTGGGACAGTCCCCTATCAAAAGGACAAGGACAAGGCCGTTGGCTTAGTCGGAGCTGCCGGTCTTGGCGCCGAAGGCCAGCGCGGCGTTGATGGCGTCGTACAGGCGCGAGACGATCTCGTACAGGTCGTTGTCGGTGACGATGTAGGGCGGCGCCAGCAGGATGTGGTCGCCGCGCCGGCCGTCGATGGTGCCGCCCATCGGGTACACCATCAGGCCGTTGGCCATGGCGCGCGACTTGATCGCGGCATGCAGCTTGCGCGCCGGGTCGAACGGTTCCTTGGTGGCGCGGTCGCGCACCATCTCCAGCCCCAGCAGCAGCCCCCGTCCGCGGATGTCGCCCACGTGCTCGTGCTTGCCGAAGGCGTCGCGCAGCATGCGCTTGAACGCTTCGCCGCGCAGCCGCACCGCCGACAGCAGGTCGTCGCGTTCGATCACCTTTTGCACCGCCAGCGCCGCCGCCGCCGCCACCGGATGGCCGATGTAGGTGTGCCCGTGGAGGAAGGCGCCGCTGCCGTTGCGGATGCGTTCGACCAGCGCCGCCTGCGCCAGCACCGCGCCGATCGGCTGGTAGCCGGCGCCCAGGCCCTTGGCGATGGCCACGATGTCGGGCGCCACGCCTTCCTGCTCCAGCGCGTACATGGTGCCGGTGCGCCCCATGCCGCACATGACTTCGTCGGCGATGAACAGGATCTTGTATTTGTCGCACAGGGCCCGCACGCCGCGGAAGTAGCCGGGCGTGGGCGGGATGGCGCCGCCGGTCGCGCCCACCACCGGTTCGGCGCAAAAGCCGATCACCTTCTCGGGGCCGGCCGCCAGGATTGCCGCTTCCAGTTCCTGCAGCAGGCCGTCGGTGTAGTCCTCCAGCGCCTGGCCTTCGGCGCGGTCGCGGTATTCGTAGCAGGGCGCCACGCGCGGCACGTCCATCAGTAGCGGCGCGAAAGGCTTGCGGCGCCACTCGTTGCCGCCCACCGCCAGCGCGCCCAGGGTATTGCCGTGATAGCTCTGGCGGCGCGCGATGAACACGCTGCGCTGCGGCTCGCCGCTTTCCACGAAATACTGGCGCGCCAGTTTCAGCGCGGTCTCCATCGCTTCCGATCCGCCCGACACGAGGTATACCTTGGTCATGCCGTCCGGCGCGCCGGACGCCAGCCGTTCGGCCAGTTCCTCGGCCACGTCGGTGGTGAAGAAGGCCGTGTGCGCATAGGCATTGCGGTCGATCTGGCGGTGCATGGCGGTCAGGATGTCAGGGTGGCCATGTCCCAGCGACGACACCGCCGCGCCGCCGCAGGCATCGATGTAGGTATTGCCGCAACTGTCGCGCACCATCATGCCCTGCGCGCTGACGGCCACCGGCGGAACCTGGCGCAGATGGCGGTGGATGATGTGGCTCATGGCTGTCCTCGTCGGAAGATTATTGACAGTTGACAATAAGCGCGAACAGGCCCGATTCTTTTGATTTTTCCCGGAAGCTGTGCGAATATTTTTCCGCCCTGCACAATTTGAAAGGCTGCGCGCATGATGAAGGACAGACTAGGCCCGCTGGCGCCGGAACAGTTGAACGATGCGCAAAAGGCGTCGGCCCAGGCCATCATCGACGGCCCGCGCGGCGCCGTGTACGGGCCTTTTGTGCCGCTGCTGCGCAGCCCCGAGCTGATGGATTGCGCCCAGCGCATGGGCGAATACCTGCGCTATCGCAGCGCCATCGGCACCCGCCTGTCCGAGATGGCGATCCTGGTCACGGCGCGCGAATGGAACCAGCAGGTGGAATGGGCGATCCACGCACCGATCGCCGAACGCAGCGGCATCGGGGCCGACATCATCCATGCCATTGCCCATCACCGCCGGCCTGCGCAGATGCTGGTCGACGAGGAACTGGTCTATGATTTTTGCATGGAGCTGCACCGCGACAAACGGGTGACTGACGCCACGTACGCGAATGCGGTGGCGCTGTTCGGCGAGAAGGGCGTCGTCGATTTGATGGGGATCAACGGCTACTACACCCTGCTGGCCATGGTGATGAATGCGGCGCAGACGGCGGCGCCGCCGTCGACGGCCGCCGCATTGCGTTAAGCTTTACGCCAAGGCTTCCTTGGCCGCTTCTTCCGGCGTCAGGCCGTCGTAAAACTGGTCGGTGAACCACTCGACCTGTTCTTCGATATGTTCCTGCGCCTGCTTCTGGGTCGCGCCGCCGGCCACCAGGAAGCCTTCGACCTCGATGCACCAGTTAATCAGCGCCATGGTCTCTTCGTCCAGCTCTTCTTTCTTTGCCATGCTCGTTCTCCTTCAGGCTGCGAGGCCCTTGGCCAGCACTGCTGCCACGGTCTCGTTGATGTCGGTGCCCTTGTCCTTGGCCAGCGCCTGCAGCTGCGCCACCAGGTCGCCATTGAGCTTGACCGCGAACGGCATCAGGCCCAGGGCGCGGTCGCGTTCACGCTGTTCGCGGCGGTCGACGACGGCGCTCTCGCCATTGCCGAAACCGGCTGCGCCAGGAGCGGCCATCTTGCCCATCAATTTTTTGGCGTCGCTCTTTGCCATGCCGGTTTTCTTCATTGTTCTGCCTTTTTAAGTACTTTTTTCAGCCAGGCGCCGATGTCATCGACTTCTTCCTGGCACAGGGAGTGCTGCATATTGTATTCGTGCCATTCGATGCTGTAACCCATCGACTTGAGCAGGTCGCGCGACTGTTCGGCGCGCGCGATCGGGATCACGCCGTCGCTGCGGCCGTGCACCATGAAGATCGGGGTCTCCAGGCTGGCGCTGGCGCGCTCGGTCGGCACCTTGGCCGACAGCGGCACATAGCCCGACAGGCACAGCAAGCCGGCCAGTTTTTCCGGGTGGCGCAAGCCGGTCTGCAGCGTCATGGCGCAGCCCTGCGAAAAGCCCGCCAGGATGATGCGCGACGCCGGAATGCCGCGCGCCTTTTCGCGCGCGATCAGTGCTTCCACCTGCAGCTGCGAGGCGCGCAGGCCGCCTTCGTCTTCGCGCCGTACCAGGTCGGTGCCCATGATGTCGTACCAGGCACGCATGACATAGCCGCCATTGATCGTCACCGGCATCGTGTTCGCATGCGGGAAAACGAAGCGGATGCCGGGCAGGCCGGCCAGGTCCAGTTCGCGCACCAGCGGCACGAAGTCGTTGCCGTCGGCGCCCAGGCCGTGCATCCAGATGATCGCGACCGTCGGATTGGGCGCGGTTTCAATTTCAATGTTTTCGAGAAGTTGGGTCATGTCGGTGTCGTTGTATTTGTTGGGCGCAGCGCCGTTTTGGGCCGGAACGCCTTGCATACCGCCGGATTGGTTTCCATGTACGGACCGCCGATCAGGTCCACGCAGTAGGGCACGGCCGCAAAAATGCCGGGAACGTCGGGCATGCCTTCCAGTGTTTCGCGGATCGCTTTCGGCTGGCCGGGCAAATTCATCACCAGCGCGGCATGGCCGTCGATCTCGCGGATCACCGCCCTCTGGCGCGACAAGATCGCGGTCGGCACGAAGGTCAGGCTGATCTGGCGCATCTGCTCGCCGAACCCGGGCATTTCCCTGGTGCCGATGGCCAGTGTCGCTTCCGGCGTCACGTCGCGCCGCGACGGGCCGGTGCCGCCCGTGGTCAGCACCAGGTGGCAGCGCGCGCCGTCCACCAGCTCGACCAGGGTCGCTTCGATCTGGGCGCGTTCGTCGGGAATCAGGCGTTGTTCGATGCGGTAGGGCGTGGTGATGGCGGTCGCGAGCCACTCGACCAGGCTGGGAATGCCCTTGTCTTCGTAGACGCCGCCACTGGCGCGGTCGGAGACCGACACCAGGCCGATCACCAGCACGTCGTCACTCGTCGTCGGACTCGTCATCGTCAGGCTCGGCGTCGTCGTCGGCAGGCGTGGCAGCTTTGCCCTTCTTGGCCAGGTCCTTCAGGATCTGGAAGATTTCGCGGTAGGCTTTCGGCGGCTTGTTCTCGGCCTGCTCCTTGCGGGCATTGCGAATGAGCGTGCGCAGGTGCTGTCCGTCCAGTTCCGCGTGCTCTGCCAGCAGCACGGTCAGGGCCTTGTCGTCGGCCAGCAGCTTGTCGCGGCGGCGTTCGAGCGCGTGCAGGGCCGCGGTGTCGGCCTTGGACATGCCTTTCCAGCTGTCGATGGTCTGCTGGATGATGGCCACTTCGGCCTCGTCCAGGGTGCGCATCTTCTTGCCGACGAATTGCATCTGGCGGCGCCGGCCTTCATGGTTGGTGATGGTCTGGCACATGAGGATGGCGTCGCGCACGTCTTCCGGCATCGGGACGCGCTTGACGCGGTCGCGTGCTTCGGCGACGAGTTCTTCGCCCAGCTTCTGCAGTTCGCTCATCTGGCGCTTGAGTTCCGACTTGGAAGGGCGCTCGTATTCTTGTTCGAACTCGGAGGATTGGAACCCGCAGGCACCGCGGTTAGGATTTGGCATGATATAGATCCGATAGGCGCAAGACCGACCGGTAAAAACTGTAAACGACTGCTATCATACCCGTTTAACCGGACAGCCATAGAAAACACCATATGAACGACTCCGTCTTTATCCATACCCAGGACCAGCTGAAACAGCTTGCACGCGACGTTTTGGCCTTCGCCAAGGAGGCGGGCGGCACCGATTCGGCGGTCGAAATCAGCGAGGGAAGCGGGTTGTCGGTGTCGGTCCGGCGCGGCAAAATCGAGACAATCGAGCAAAACAAGGACAAGGGCATGGGCGTGACGGTCTATATCGGCCAGAAACGCGGCAATGCCAGCACGTCCGACTTTTCCCCGGCCGCCCTGCGCGCCACCGTGGAAGCTGCCTACAATATCGCCCGTTTCACCGCCGAAGACGACTGCGCCGGCCTGGCCGACGCCGACATGCTGGAAATGAACCCGCGCGACCTGAAGCTGTGCCATCCATGGCTGGTCACCACCGAGGAAGCCGTCATCCTGGCCCAGCGCGCCGAAGCTGCCGCCTTTGCCGTCGACAAGCGCATCACCAACAGCGAGGGCGCCAGCGTCCACGCCCAGCAATCGCATTTTGTCGCCGCCAATTCGCGCGGCTTCATCGGCGGCTATCCGTTTTCGCGCCACACCCTGTCGGTGGCGCCCATCGCCGGCAAGGGCGCCAGGATGCAGCGCGACGACTGGTACACCTCGGTGCGCGACGCCCGCAAGATGGCCGAGCCGGAAGCGGTGGGCCGCTACGCCGCCCAACGCGCGCTGGCGCGCCTGAATGCCCGCAAAATGGATACCCGCACCTGCCCGGTGCTGTTCGAGGCGCCGCTGGCCGCCGGCCTGCTCGGTTCCTTCGTGCAGGCAACGTCGGGTGGCGCGCTGTATCGCAAATCGACCTTTTTGCTCGATTCGCTCGGGAAACCCGTGTTTCCGGATCATATACAGGTGCTGGAAGACCCGCACCAGGTCGGCGCGGTCGGTTCGGCCCCGTTCGACGAAGAAGGCGTGCGCACCCTGCGCCGCGACGTGGTCAAGGATGGCGTGGTACAGGGCTATTTCCTGTCTTCGTACTCGGCGCGCAAGCTGGGTATGAAAACCACGGGCAATGCGGGCGGTTCGCACAACCTCACGCTCAGCTCCAGGCTGACCAAGCGCGGCGACGACTTCGCGGGCATGATCCGCAAGATGGGGCGCGGCTTGCTGGTCACCGAACTGATGGGGCAGGGCACGAATTACGTCACCGGCGACTATTCGCGCGGGGCGTCCGGTTTCTGGGTCGAAAACGGCGAAATCCAGTACCCGGTCGAGGAAATCACGATCGCGGGCAATATGGCGGACATGTTCAAGAAAATGGTTGCGGTGGGCAATGACGTGCTTACCCGTGGTAACAAGCAGACCGGTTCGATCCTGATCGAGAGCATGGTCGTCGCGGGCAGCTGAGCGCTGCCGCATACAAAAAAAGGACATCCGAGGATGTCCTTTTTTCTTGCGCGGGCGGGATTACTTTCCGGAACGCAGGGTCTGCAGGATAGGCTGCAACACGGCCGCGCCCAGGCGGGCACTGCGCGCGCCATCCCAGCCGCTGTGCGCGTCCGGGTCGTTCGCATTGTCCTTGAAGGGCAACTCCAGCGTCAGCGACAGGCAGCCGAACGCGTGGGTAATATGCGGCGAACCCATGGTCAGCGTCTCGTCGGTGTACGGCGAATCGCCATAGCCATGCTCGTCCTGGAAGTCCGGGCTGGCAATCTTGAAAGCGTCCGAAAACGCCTTCTCGCGCGCCGCATCCTCCGCGCCAAAGCCCGGCATCGAGCCGCTGCCGGCCACGAACACATAGGGCAAGCCTTCGTCGCCATGCACGTCCAGGAACAGGTCGCAGCCCGTTTCCAGCATCTTGTTCTTGACCATGAACACTTCCGGGCTGCGTTCCATGGTCGGCGTATTCCACTCGCGGTTCAGGTTGGCGCCGGCGGCATTGGTGCGCAGGTTGCCGCGCACCGATCCGTCCGGGTTCATGTTCGGCACCACGTAGAACACGGCATCGTTCAGGCACTGGCGGCCATGGGCGTCGGCCGGGTCGAGCAGGGCGTCGAGCATGCCTTCGACGAACCATTCGGCCATCGTTTCGCCCGGATGCTGGCGCGCGATGACCCATACTTTCTTCGGCGCGGCCGGGTCGCCGACGACCAGCACATTCATGTCGCGCCCGTCCACGGTGCTGCCCAGGTCGAGCATGCGCACGTGTTCCGACATCTGCGCGCGGTCCAGCAGTTCCAGGTGGCGTTCCCACGAATACGGTTCGAAGTAGGCGTAATACACGCTGTCCATGCCCGGCGTGTGGGTAATCGTCATCACGTCGCCGTCGAAGCTGGTCGGCACGCGGAACCAGTCCACGCGGTCGTAGCTGGCCATGGCCTGGTAGTCGGTCCAGCCGTCCGGGTAGGCCGTCTTGCCGGCGTTGAGGAAGCGGATCGTGCACGCTTCGCCCTGCGCGCCCTGCAGGCGGAAATAGAACCACTGGGTGATGTCGGCGTGCGAATCCTTGCGGATGTTCAGGTCGATGGCGCCGGCGCTGGTAGCGCTGACCACGTCGATGGCGCCAGCGTCGAAGCCGCTGCTGATCTTGATAGACATTGTGTGTCCTTGCTTGTCTCGTGAATGAATGGCGGTAAGCCGAGGCGCCATGATACGCCTCACCCGTCACTCGTGCTTGACGACCGCGCCTTCCTTCATCACGAAACCGACTTTCTCCAGCTGCTTCACGTCCTCCAGCGGGCTCGATGCGACGGCGATGATGTCGGCGCTCTTGCCCGCTTCAATGCTGCCGGCGATGGCCGAGACCCCCAGCAGGTCGGCTGCGTTGACGGTGGCGGCCTTGATGGCTTCGGCCGGCGTCATGCCGAATTCGACCAGCATCGCGAATTCCTTGGCGTTGTCGCCGTGCTTGGACACGCCGGCGTCGGTGCCGAAGGCGATCTTCACGCCGCGCGCGTGCGCCAGCCGCAGGGACTTGCCGGTGATGGCCAGGCGCCACTTGATCTTGGCCAGCACTGCCGGCGCGTAGGCATTCGGATCCTTGGCCAGGCGTTCGCGGTAGCCGATCACGGTCGACAGGGTCGGCACGTAGTAGGCGCCGGACTTGAGGAACAGCTTGACCGACTTTTCGTCCGTCATGGTGCCATGCTCGATCGAGTCGGCGCCGGCGGCCAGGGCCATGTCGATGCCGTCGTCGCCATGCGCGTGCACGGCCACCTTCTTGCCGTACATGTGGGCCGTGTCGACCAGCGCCTTGACTTCGTCGTCGAACATCTGCCGGCCCACGCCGGCGCCGATGATGCTGTTTACGCCACCCGTGGTGGCGATCTTGATGACGTCCACGCCGCGCCCGACCTGCAGGCGCACGGCGCGCCGGCAGCTCTCGGCACTGTCGCACAGGTTGGCCGTGTGCAGGTGTTCGCGCACCCAGTCGGCGGCGCCGTTGCGCGCGTCCATGTGGCCGGCCGTGGCCGAGATCGAGGTGCCGGCGTCGATGATGCGCGGACCTGTTGTCCAGCCGCGCGCCACCGCGTCGCGCAGGGCCATGGTTACGCCGTCGTCGCCGTCGCCCAGGTTGCGCACGGTGGTAAAGCCGGCGTTCAGGGTCTTGCGCGCATTCCATGCCGCCTCATACGCGAAGGCCGCGGTGCCGTTGGTGAAGCCGGCCAGCTGGCCGTCGGCGCCGCCGCGGTCGCTCGTCAGGTGCACATGGCTGTCGATCAGGCCGGGCAGCACGAAGCGGCGGCGCAGGTCGACGACGGTGGCGCCGGGATACTTGTCGGCGCCCACGTGGCCGTCGAGGATGGCCATGATCTTGCCGCCGTCGACGACGATGGTCGACGCGCCGCGCGGGGCCTGGCCCGGCTTGTCGAGCAAGGCGCCGGCCTGCACCAGCGTGACGGCCCAGGCGCTGTGCGCAACAAGGAGGGCAAGGGCGGCAAGGGCGGTTGTCAGTACGGTGCGCGCGGCGAAGGTCATGGCTTACTTTCGAATAGGAAACCCAGCGAGAATAGCAGGTCGCCATGCACTCGACAACCGGCTACAATTGGGCTCCGCAGTCAATACGAACCGTCACAATAACAATCGGAGATACTGATGCAGCGTCGTTCCTTCCTGACCAAGACCGCCATCGGCGCGGGCGCCGGCGTCATTGCCGCACCAGCACTGGCGCAGGCACAGCCTGCCGTTACCTGGCGCCTGGCCTCGAGCTTTCCCAAGTCGCTCGACACCATTTACGGTGCGGCCGAAACCTTCAGCAAGCGCGTGGCCGCGCTCACCGGCGGCAAGTTCCAGATCCGCGTGTTCGCCAGCGGCGAAATCGTGCCGGGCCTGCAGGTGCTCGACGCGATCCAGGCCGGCACGGTGGAAATCGGCCACACCGCGTCCTACTACTACTTCGGCAAGGACCCTACCTTCGCCTTCGATACGGCCGTGCCTTTCGGCCTTACCTCGCGCCAGCAAACGGCGTGGATGGACCAGGGCGGCGGGCGCGAGCTGATGCGCGAATTCTTCAAGGATTACGGCGTCATCAATTTCATGGGCGGCAATACCGGAACCCAGATGGGCGGCTGGTACCGCAAGCCGATCAAGACCCTGGCCGACATCAAGGGCCTCAAGATCCGCATCGCCGGATTCGCCGGCCGCGTGATCGAACGCATGGGCGGGGTGCCGCAGCAGATTGCCGGCGCCGACGTCTACCCGGCCCTGGAAAAAGGCACCATCGACGCGGCCGAGTGGGTGGGCCCTTACGACGATGAAAAACTGGGCCTGGCCAAGGTCGCGCCTTACTACTATTCGCCGGGCTGGTGGGAAGCCGGTCCGCAGCTGTCGTTCTATGTCGGCCTGAAGGCCTGGGAAAAGTTGCCTAAGGAATACCAGGCGGCGATCGAGGTGGCCACCTACGAGGCCCATGTGGTCATGCAGGCGGAGTACGACAACAAGAATCCGGCCGCGCTGGCACGCCTGATCAAGAATGGTGCCAAGCTGAATTATTTCTCGAAACCAATCATGGACGAGGCATTCAGGCTGTCCACGATCGTCATGGAGGAAGAGGCGGCCAAGAATGCGAAATTCAAGAAGGTGTACGAGCCGTGGAAACGTTTTCGGCAAGACCAGAATACCTGGGCTTCTGTTGCTGAAGCGCAAATGCAGAACTACCTGATTTCGATTGGACGTAAATAAACTCTACAAGATGTTTGTTTTAGGTCAAACTACGGGACGCGCGCTCTTGCTATTTTGGTAGCCCGCAGCGCGCTGTCGTCCGTTTTGGAGGGTATTACATGTTAGGCATTTTTTTAAAATCAGCAAAAGTCACCAGCATCAATCGTTACGGTTTCTGGATGCAGTGTGGCGAGGAAGAACTTTACCTGCCGTTCGTTGAGTTTCCATGGTTCGAACACGCTACCGTCCCGCAAATCTGCGCGGTCCGCTATGTCAGCTCCACCCGCCTGTACTGGCCTGAGCTCGACCTTGATTTCGCCATCGAGTCGCTGCGCAATCCGATCGCTTCGCCCAACAGCCAGCTCAATTACGACTGCTAAGACTGCTAGAATGGCGGCACATCCTCTCGCGGAGCGTGTGTGTCACCTTCCAGACTGTTCTTCCTCGTACTGATGTCCTGCCCGGCCATGGCCCAATCCACCCAAGTTAGCGGTTTGACGTGCAGTTAAATGATTTATTTTCAAT
>JAZKBE010000035.1:0-117566 GCA_040388805.1 Pseudomonadota bacterium | reverse complement strand
GGCTTCATCTTCGTGTTCACCATGGGCGGCTTCACCGGCCTGATCCTGGCGGTCACGCCGATCGACATCCAGCTGCAGGATACCTATTACGTCGTGGCCCACTTCCACTATGTGCTGGTGGCGGGTTCCCTGTTCGCGCTGTTCGCGGGCTTCTACTACTGGGCGCCAAAGTGGACCGGCCACATGTACAACGAATTCCGCGGCAAGATGCACTTCTGGCTGTCGCTGATCACGTTCAACATCACCTTCTTCCCGATGCACTTCCTGGGACTGGCCGGCATGCCGCGTCGCTATGCCGACTACCCGGCCGTGTTCACCGACTTCAACGCCATCGCGACCATCGGCGCCTTCGGTTTCGGCCTGTCGCAAGTGTACTTCCTGTTCTTCGTGGTGCTGCCATGCATCCGCGGCGGCCAGAAGGCAGCCGACAAGCCATGGGATGGCGCAGAAGGCCTGGAATGGACCGTGCCTAGCCCGGCCCCGTTCCACACCTTTGAAACGCCGCCGACCGTCAAGTAATGCACAGGGCGCGCGCCTGCCGGTGCGCGCCCCTTGAAACAGCAAGTGAGTACCATGTCAGATCCTAAGAAACCGAACAATCTCAAGACCGGCCTGATCATCGGCGGACTTGCCGTGTTCTTCTTTGCCATGGTGTTCATCAAGCGAATCTGGATGTAATGTGGTAAACAAGGTATTGAACCGCAGGATGCTGGGCAAGCTGGTCGTCATTGCCGTGCTGATGTTCGGCTTTGGCTACGCCCTGGTCCCGGTGTACAAGCAGATGTGCGAAGTACTGGGAATTAATGTATTGACCCAGGCCGATGGCATGGCGACGTACGACCAGAACACGCAAGTGGACAAGTCGCGCACCATCACCGTCGAACTCGATGGCAATGCGCAGGGCCCGTGGCGCTTCCGCCCGACCACGCGCAGTATCGAGGTGCACCCGGGCGAGCTGAACACGGTCATGTATGAAGTGGTCAACACCCAGAACCGCGAAGTGCAGGCCCAGGCCATACCGAGCTATGCACCGCAGTCGGCAACACCGCATTTCAAGAAGGTGGAATGTTTCTGCTTCAAGCAGCAGACCATGAAACCGCATGAAGCAAGGCAGATGCCGGTCGTGTTCTTCATCGATCCGGCCCTGCCGCGCGAAGTGAAGACGATCACGCTGTCGTACACGTTTTTCGAGATTGCAGGCACCCAGAAGGTCGCCAGTGAGTGAACTGAAGAAAGCGAGCGAACGGAAGGCATCGTTCGGCGCCACGATGAAGGCGGTGTTCTGGTCGTTTTTCGGCATCCGCAAGCGCAGTGATTACGAAAAGGATTCGGCCAGCCTCAATCCGGTCCACGTGATCATCGCGGCCCTGATCGGCGTGGCGGTGTTTATCGGCATGCTGGTGATGCTGGTCAAGGTGGCGGTGTCGCAGTAGCAGTAGCAGTACAGAATTCGCAGCAAAATTTTAAGCAGTACACAAATCACCGCATACAGTTTTTAGGAGATGAAGATGAGTTCACCACACGCAGGCGCACCGTATTATTTCGTGCCCGGTCCATCCAAATGGCCATTGGCAGCCGGCATTTCCCTGCTGGTCACCATGATCGGTGCTTCGGGCTGGGTTAATGGCGCGTCCTGGGGTCCGGCCATGAACATCGCCGGCATCCTGGCCGCCATCGTGGTGCTGTATTTCTGGTTCGGCGACGCCATCGGCGAATCCGAGTCGGGCAAGTACAACCACCGCATCGACCTGTCGTTCCGCTGGTCCATGAGCTGGTTCATCTTCTCCGAAGTCATGTTCTTCGGCGCTTTCTTCGGCGCCCTGTTCTACGCCCGTGCGATCAGCCTGCCATGGCTGGGCGACCTGGACCACAAGATCATCTGGCCCGATTTCGCTGCGCACTGGGGCAATACCCCGGCCGGCACCATCGATGCCTTCCAGGCCATGGGTCCGTTCCCGATTCCAACCATCAACACCGCGCTGCTGCTGACCTCGGGCGTGACGCTGACCATCTCGCACCATGCGCTGCGCGCCGGCCACCGTGCCAAGACCGCCTTCTGGCTGGCCGCCACCGTGCTGCTCGGCGCCGTCTTCATGGGCTTCCAGGTGTACGAATACATGCACGCTTACAGCGAGCTGAACCTGAAACTGACCTCGGGCATCTACGGTTCGACCTTCTTCATGCTGACCGGCTTCCACGGCTTCCACGTCACGCTCGGCGCGATCATGCTGTCGGTGGTGCTGTACCGTGTCATGAAGGGCCACTTCACCGCGGAACACCACTTCGGTTTCGAAGGCGCGGCCTGGTACTGGCACTTCGTCGACGTGGTCTGGCTCGGCCTCTACGTCGTCGTCTACTGGCTGTAAGGCGGGGAGGGGCAGCCCTCTCTAGCTTCAAGAATAAAAACCGGGGACAGGCCACCATGCGGTGGGCTGTCCCCGGTTTTTTGGCGATCAGGCCGGGTGCTTCAGCGAATGCCGGTCGGGGCGATCCAGCCCATGTAGTACGAGGCCAGCAGGATCAGGAACAGGGTGATCGACAAGCCCACGCGCATGGCCAGCGCATTGACGGTACGGTTGCTTTTTCCCTTGTCGCGCATCAGGAAAAACAGGGCGAAGCCCAGGCAGGCGATGATGAGCACGAATGCGATCGCGACGAGATAATTCATGATGTACACAGTTTGATGAGTAAGGCGCCATTGTAATGCGTATCCGCTTCCGGTTTCGGGCAATTCCCTTTGTGGCCACGGTGCTGCTGGTCGCGCTCGGCGTGTCGCTGGGCCAGTGGCAGGACCGCCGCGCGGCGGAAAAAACCGCGCTCCAGGACAAGCTGGCCGCGCGCGGCGCCGCCGCCCCGCTGGTGATCGGCCCCGCCTTGCTGGCGGCCGGGCAGGTGGAATACCGCCCGGTCACGGTGGCGGGAGAATTCGTCAGCGGCTGGCCCATGTTCCTCGACAACCGTCCGCTGGCGGGCAAGACCGGTTTCTACCTGGTCATGCCGTTCAAGATTGCCGGCTCGGACACCCATGTGCTGGTGGCGCGCGGCTGGCTGCCGCGCTACACGGGCGAGCACGACCGCCTGCCGGACTTCGACACCCCGGCCGGCACCGTCATCGTGAGCGGGGTGGCCAAGGCCAGCCTGGGCCGCGTGATGCAGCTGGGGCAGCCGGCCGCGGTCAAGCCGAACGCCATCTTGCAGAATATCGAGCCGCAGCAGTTTGCCCAGGCCGGCAAGCTGGCGGTGCAACCGTTTTTCATCGAGCAGACCGGCCCCGTGCTGGCGGGCGACAAGCTGGTGCGCGACTGGCCGGCGCCCTCGCTGGGCGTCGACAAGCACAAGGGCTATGCCTTCCAGTGGTATGCGCTGGCGCTCATGGCGTTTCTCTTTTTCGTTTTGACAGGATTTCGACGTGGAACAAACTAAACCGACCGAGGTGCAGCGCAAGGGCCGCTGGAAACTGCTGGCCGTGGTGGCGGTGTGCGCCGCGCCCATGATTTTTTCCTACCTGACCTATTACGTCATCAAGCCGACCGGCCGCACCAATTACGGCGACCTGATCGACCCGCGCCAGCACCCCATGCCCAAGCTCGGCGCCAGCGCGCTCGACGGCAAGCCGGCCGAGCTGGACGCCTACAAGGGCAAATGGATCATGCTGCAAGTGGCGCCCGGCGATTGCCAGCAGGCATGCAAGGACCAGCTGGTCGCCATGCGCCAGCTGCGCCTGATGCAGGGCAAGGGCATGGAGCGCATCGAACGCGTGTGGCTGGTGACCGACAACACCCCGCTCGACACCATGCTCATGAAAGTGATCGACGGCACCCGCATGCTGCGCGTGGCGCCGGCGGCCGTGAATGCCTGGCTGCCGGTGCAGCAGGGCGGCGCCGTGTCCGACCATCTGTACCTGATCGACCCGCTGGGCAACCTGATGATGCGTTTCCCCAAGGATGCCGACCACAACAAGGTGAAGAAGGATATCGCCAAGCTGCTCAAAGCGTCCGCGATCGGCTGAGTCATGCAAATGTCTTCCCTCATAGGACTGGCAGTGACCGGCCTGCTGGCTGCCGCCTTGCCGCTGGCGATGGTCTGGATGTCGTCCGATGCCAACAAGTTTCGCAAGCTGGTGTGGCTGACGGCGTTCCTGACCTTCGACTTGATCGTGTTCGGCGCCTTTACGCGCCTGACCGATTCCGGCCTGGGTTGCCCGGACTGGCCGGGCTGCTATGGCGCCGCCAATCCTTTCATTGCTCATGAACAGATTACCGCAGCCGAGGCGCTGATGCCGACCGGCCCGGTCACCGTCGTGAAGGCCTGGATCGAAATGATTCACCGCTACCTGGCCATGGGCGTCGGCGTGCTGTGCCTGGCCCTGCTGGGCACGGCGCTGGTGCAGTGGCGCAAGAGCAGGCGCGCCGAGTTTGCCCCGCTGCTGCCGTTCATATTGGTGCTGGCCGTGTGCGTGCAGGGCGCGTTCGGCGCCTGGACCGTGACGCTCAAGCTGCAGCCGGTCATCGTCACCATCCACCTGATCCTGGGCATGACCCTGTTCGCGCTGCTGTGCTGGACCGGCGCGCGCCAGGACCGGGCGCTGGCCGCGCCCGTGGTGCGGGACAATCCGCCGCGCAAGCTGGCCATGGCCGCGCTGGTGGTGCTGTTCATCCAGATTGCCCTGGGCGGCTGGGTCAGCACCAATTACGCCACGCTGGCCTGTCCTGATTTTCCGATGTGCCATGGCAAGCTGGTGCCGGACATGGACTTCGAACACGGCTTTACCCTGTGGCGCGAGCTGGGCAAGACGGCGGCCGGCCACTACCTGCCGTTTTCGGCCCTGACCGCGATCCACTGGGTGCACCGCAACTTCGCCTTCGTCGTGCTGGCCGTGCTCGGCTTGCTGGCCTGGCGCGCCTGGCCGCATGCCAGCCTGCGCAAGCAGGCGCGCGCGCTGGCCGTGGTGCTGGCCGTGCAGGCCCTGAGCGGCATCGCCACCGTCTTCTTCAGCTTCCCGCTCACCATCGCCGTGCTGCACAACGCGGGCGCCGCCCTGCTGGTGCTGCTGGTGACCATGTTAAACTACCAGATACAGTACCGGGCACGAACGATCCAATGACAACCCAGACCGCAACACAGAAACCGGGCAACCGCATCGCCCAATACTGGGCGCTGACCAAGCCGCGCGTTACCCAGCTGGCCGTATTTTGCGCCGTGATCGGCATGTTCCTCGCCACCGACGAACTGCCGCCGTGGCGCATCGTGCTCGCCGCCACGCTCGGCATCTGGCTGCTGGCCGGCGCGGCGTTCGCCGTCAACTGCCTGCTCGAAGCCGAGATCGACGCCCGCATGGCGCGCACCGCGCGCCGCGCCAGCGCCACCGGCGAGCTCACCAAAAACCAGACCATCGTGTTCTCGTCCATCATCGGCGGGGCCGGCATGGCCATCCTGTACTTCCTGGTCAACCCGCTGACCATGTGGCTGACCTTCGTCACCTTCGTCGGCTACGCGGTCATCTACACCATGATCCTGAAGCCGGCCACGCCGCAGAACATCGTCATCGGCGGCCTGTCGGGCGCCATGCCGCCGGCGCTGGGCTGGGCCGCGGTGGCCAACGACTTGCCGATGCAAGCCTGGCTGCTGGTGCTGATCATTTTCGTCTGGACCCCGCCGCACTTCTGGGCGCTGGCCATGTACCGCCGCGACGACTATGCCCGTTCCGGCCTGCCGATGCTGCCGGTCACGCACGGCATGAATTTCACCGGCTACCATGTGTGGCTGTACTCGATCGCGCTGGCGGCCACCACGCTGCTGCCCTACGCGGTGCGCATGAGCGGCCTGATTTACCTGGTCTCGGCCGTGGTCCTGAACGTGGTCTTCATGTGGCACAGCTGGCAGGTGCACAGGCATTACTCCGACAAAGTGGCGCGCAGCGCCTTCACCTGGTCGATCATCTACCTGTCGCTGCTGTTTGCGGCGCTGCTGGTGGACCACTATATCAAGCTCTGATGAAAAAAATCCTCGCCCTGTGCGCGCTGGCCCTGGTGCTGGCCGCGTGCGACAAACTGTCCACCAAGCCCGTCGTTTTCAGCAGCGTCGACCTGACCGGCGCCGACTACGCCAAAGACTTCAAGCTGACCGACCACACGGGCAAACCGCGCACCATGGCCGACTTCAAGGGCAAGGTCGTGTTCCTGTTCTTCGGCTTCACGCAATGTCCCGACGTGTGTCCGACCACGATGACCGAACTGGCCGCCGTGATGAAGGAACTGGGGCCGAAGGCCGAGCAGGTGCAAGTGCTGTTCGTGACGGTGGACCCGGAGCGCGACACCCAGGAACTGCTGTCGCAATACGTGCCGGTCTTCCATCCGGCCTTCCTGGGCCTGCGCGGGGACGCGGCGGCGACCGCGGCCACTGCCAGGGAATTCAAGGTCTTCTACGCCAAGGTGGCGGGCAGCACGCCCGGGAGCTACTCGATGGACCACACCGCAGCGAGCTATGTGTTCGACCGCCAGGGCAAGATACGCCTGTACGTGCGGCCCGACCAGAGCATCGCCCAGATCACCCAAGACATCCAACAACTGCTGGACTGACCCATGCACACGAACAGCAGTAAAAATTATGCCAAATTTGGCGCGATTGCACTGCTGGTCATCGGCTGCCTGTATGTCCTGAGGCCCTTCCTGGCCGCGATCCTGTTCGCGGCCTGCGTGGTGATTTCATCCTGGCCGCTGTACCTGATTGTGCTGGCGCGCATGAAAGGCCGGCGCACGCTGGCCGCGCTGACGCTGACACTGAGCCTGACTCTGCTGGTGATCGTGCCGATCGCCCTGGTGGCCTACAACCTGGCCGACGACGTGGGCCGCTTCTACGAACAGATCAAGCTGGCGGTGGTGACGGGGCACGTCGAACCGCCGGCCTGGCTGCGCACCTTGCCCATGGTCGGCGAATCGCTGGACAACTACGTGCGCAACCTGGTGTCGAGCCGCGAACAGATGATGGAACTGGCCAAGCGCATGCTGGAACCGGCGCGCCACTACCTGCTGGGCGGCGGCATCGTCCTGGGCGTGGGCGTGGCGCAAATGAGCCTGGCCGCCTTCGTCAGTTTTTTCCTGTACCGCGACGGCCTGACCCTGGTGCGTGCGATCTCGGTGGCCATGGACCGCATCATCGGCGAAAGCGCGCCGCGCGTGGCCAAGACCGTCAGCCTGACGGTGCGCGGCGTCATGTACGGCATCCTGGGCACGGCGCTGGCGCAGGCGCTGGTGGCCGCGCTCGGTTTTGCGATTGCCGGCGTGCCGGGCGTGCTGCTGCTCGGTTTCGGCACCTTCGTGCTGTCGCTGGTGCCGGTGGGCCCGCCGCTGATCTGGGGCGGTGCCACGATCTGGCTGTTCAACCAGGGCCAGGTGGGCTGGGCCATCTTCATGCTCGTGTGGGGGCTGGTCCTGATCAGCGGGGTCGACAACGTCGTCAAGCCCTACCTGATCAGCCGGGGCAGCAGCCTGCCCTTCCTGCTGGTGCTGCTGGGCGTACTGGGCGGCGTGCTCGCCTTCGGCTTCGTCGGCCTGTTCATCGGCCCCGTGCTGCTGGCGGTGGGCTACTCGCTGATCCGCGAATGGACCGGCATCGAAACGGTCGCCACCACCAAATCCTAAATCCCCCCCCCTTTACAGGGGACTGTCCCAGGTTTTGCGGCAACAAGTTGCAGAACCAGGGTCAGACCTCGGTGGAGAAACATTGCACGCCGGAGGTCTGACCCCGGTTGTGGATCAGTCCTGCTCGTCGATGTCGCCGCCGCGGCGCGATTGGGGGATGACTTTCACCAGGACGATGCGCGGGCCGTTCATTTTCTTGACCACGATGTCGAAGCGGGGGAATTCGATCTTCTGACCTTGCTTGGGGATGTCGCCCAGCTTGACCATGATCAGGCCACCCACCGATTCCACTTCGTCCAGCCCCAGTGTTTCATTGTCGATGTCCAGGCCCAGGATGCGCTCGAGCGAGAAGATCGGCAGGCTGGCCTTGCCCACCAGGGTGCCGTCCGGCTGGCGCAGCCAGTCGTTTTCGTTGAGCCGGAATTCGTCGCGGATTTCTCCGACCATGGCGCCCAGTAAATTGTCGAGCGTGATGAAGCCGACCGGGCGCTTGCCCTTTTCCCCGATCAGCGCGAAGTGCGGCGCGCCGTCGCGAAAGCGCCGGAACATGGTTTGCGCCGGCGTGCGCGCCGACATGGTTTCCACCGGCCGCAGGTAGGCGTTCAGGTCGGTGATGGCCTTGCCCGCCTGCTGCGCGAAAAACAAGTCCTTCAGGTGGATCACGCCCAGCACGTCTTCGCCGTTGGCGTCGAAGTAGGGGTAGCGCGAAAAGCGGTTGCGCACCACCGTCTGCAGGTTTTCTTCCAGCGTCTTGTTGGCGTGCAGGGCGATGACTTCATTGATCGGGCGCATCAGCTCGGACACCGACAGCTGGCTGAAGTCGAGCGACTGGGCCAGGATGTGGCGCTCGTCGCGCGTGAATTTTTCGCCCGGCTGGCTGGTTCGCAGGATCAGCTTCAGTTCTTCGGTCGAGTAGTGGGCATCGTGGCTGCCGCCACCAGACAGCCCGGCCAGGCGCAACACGGCGTTGGCGCTGCCGTTCAGGACATAGATGGCGGGGTACATGGCCCAGTAAAAGACATACAGCGCCGGCGCGGTCCACAGGCCCACCACTTCCGGGCTGCGGATGGCCAGCGACTTCGGCGCCAGTTCGCCCACCACGATGTGCAGGAAGGAAATGACGCTGAAGGCAAAGATGAAGGAAACCGTGTGCAGCAGTTTCTCGGAATGGATGCCCAGCACCTGGAATAGTGGTTCGAGCAGGCTGGCAAAGGCCGGTTCGCCCACCCAGCCCAGGCCCAGCGAGGCCAGCGTGATGCCCAGCTGGCAGGCCGACAGGTAGGCGTCGAGCTGGCCGTGCACCTTGCCCAGGATGCGCCCGCGCCAGCCCTGGCTTTTCGCGATCGCGCGCACGCGGGTCTTACGCAGGGAAACAATGCCAAATTCGGCGGCAACGAAAAATCCGTTCAGGACAACCAGGAACAGGGCGAGTACGACGAGTAAGGCATTTTGCATATGAAAAGGGGGGTGTTCTTCGATTGGCTCGGTACGCCGGAATGCGCATTGTACCTTTCATGGCGAATTGAACACACCTTGGTGCACCGAAGAAAGGATCGCTTCGACCGCCGGGTGCTTGATCTTGCGCTCGTTCGAGATCGCGTACACCTGCTCGCGCACCTGGGGCACATTGCCCACCAGGACCGCGCCGAACTGCTCTTCGAGGTCGGAAGCGAGCGCCGCCGGCGCGAAAAACAGGCCGGCACCACGCCGCCCGAAGGTGTTGAGCAGGGCATTGTCCTCGAATTCGCCCACCACGTCGGGCCGTACATTGTGCAGCTCGAACCATTGGTCGATGCGCCCGCGCAAGGCGTTGTTGCGGGTCGGCAGCAGGAACGGGGCGCCGGCTATACTGCCCGGGAAGCCCTCGGCGTAGATGGCGGCCAGCGCCGGCGCGCCCACCACGATGGTGGCGCTTTCGTACAGCATGTGGCTGAACACGCGCAAGGTGGTGCCGGAACGGACCTCGCGGTCGGTCAGCACCACGTCCAGCTTGTGCAGGGCCAGGTCGGCCAGCAAGGCTTCAAACTGGTCTTCGTAGCAAACCAGGCGCACCGGCTTGTCCAGGTGCAGGGTCGCTTCGAGCAGGCGGAAGGCGGTCAGCTTGGGCAGGGAATCGGAAATGCCGACCGTCAGGCGCGTCTTGCCGCTGTCGGTCTCGCCCAGCGCTTCCTGCAGTTGCTCCCCGAGCAGGAAGATCTGGTCGGCATAGGCCAGCGCCAGGCGCCCGGCCTCGGTCAGGGCCAGGGTGCGCCCCTGGGCCATGAACAGGGCCTTGCCCATGGCTTGCTCGAGCTGGGCCAGCTGGGTGCTCACGGTTTGCACGGCCAGCCCCAGCCGTTCGGCGGCGCGCGTGACGCCGCCTTCCTTGGCCACCACCCAGAAATAATAGAGATGCCTGAAATTGAGCCCGGTATTTTTCATTGTTCTGTTTTTCGGAAGTAATTCTCTCATTATCTCCTATTTTTAAATTGAACATCGGGGGCTACACTAGCATCCACGAATTGTTAACAATGAAAGGGAAACAAGATATGAAGCATTTCACCTGGTCCTTCGTGGTCACCGCCGTCTGCCTGGTACTGGCGGGCTGGTGGGGCTTCGAACACGGCGGCGTGACATCCATGCTGACGGCGCTCGGCATCTGCGCCATCCTGGCGGTCATGGAAGTGTCGCTGTCCTTCGATAATGCGGTGGTCAACGCCTCGGTTCTGAAAAACTGGGACGAATTCTGGCAAAAGCTGTTCCTGGGCGTGGGCATCATCATTGCCGTGTTCGGTATGCGCCTGGTGTTCCCGCTGGTGATCGTGGCCGTGGCCGCGGACCTGGGCATGGGCGAAGTGTGGAACCTGGCGATCAATGATCCGAAGGCGTTCTCTACCCACCTGACCAACCACCATGCGGAAGTGGCGGCCTTCGGCGGCATGTTCCTGTTGCTGGTTTTCCTGAACTTCCTGCTCGACGATGAGAAGGAAATGCACTGGCTGGGCCATATCGAGGAAAAGCTCGGTTCCCTGGGCAAGGTATCCTCGATCGCCGTCATGATTTCGCTCGCTACCCTGATGGGCGCGATGACCCTGGTCGAAGAAGGCCAGAAACTGATCGTGCTGATGGCCGGCCTGTGGGGCATCCTGATCTACGTCGGCGTCGACATGCTGTCCTCGCTGCTGGAAAAGTCGGAAGAAGATGGCAGCAATGTGGGCGACATGGTCAAGCGCGGCGGTATCGGCGGCTTCCTGTACCTGGAAGTGCTGGACGCATCGTTCTCCTTCGACGGCGTGATCGGCGCGTTCGCGATCACCAATGACGTGGTCATCATCATGCTGGGCCTGGCGATCGGCGCGATGTTCGTCCGCTCCATGACGGTGTTCCTGGTGAAAAAAGGCACGCTCGACGAGTTCGTGTACCTCGAACATGGCGCACACTATGCGATCGGTATCCTGGCGCTGATCATGCTTGCAAGCATGAAGTTCCACGTACCTGAAATCTTTACCGGCCTGATCGGCGTGGCCTTCATCGTCGCCTCGCTGTGGTCGTCGGTGCGGCACAAGAAACTGCAGCTGAACGCTGCTTAAGAAATCGCGGCAAACGGAAGAACACCAGTTTGCTGCGCCCGTAAGACCCGGTGTTCATTGTTATTTATTGAATTGGAGATCCACATCATGGCTATCAGTCTGCAAAAAGGCGGCAACGTCAACCTGAGCAAAGAAGCACCCGGCTTGTCCAAGATGATCGTCGGCCTCGGCTGGGACACCCGCGCCACCGACGGCGCCGGGTTCGACCTGGATGGCGCCGTATTCCTGGTCAATGCCGGCGGCAAGGTCCGTTCGGACGCCGACTTCGTTTTCTACAACAACCTGAAATCGACCGACGGTTCCGTGGTCCACTCGGGCGACAACACCACCGGCGCCGGCGAAGGCGATGACGAAACCGTCACCATCGACCTGTCCAAGGTGCCTGCCGATGTCGACAAAGTCATTTTCGCCGTCACCATCCACGACGCCGAAGCGCGCAAGCAAAACTTCGGCATGGTCTCGAAAGCGTTTGTTCGTTGCGTCAATGCAGCGGGCAATGCCGAAATCGCCCGCTACGACCTGTCCGAAGACAGCTCGACGGAAGGCGCCATGATCTTCGGTGAAGTCTACCGCGCCGGCACCGACTGGAAATTCCGCGCCATCGGCCAGGGCTTCAAGGGTGGCCTCGGCCCCCTGGCAAAAAACTACGGCGTGAACGTGTAAGTTTGCTGCGCGACGAAAGGATTTCTTATGCCAGTTTTTACAGTCACGGGTGATGTCGATCCTTTCCTGCACGTTTCGATGACGCGCGGCGAAATGATTTACTGCGAATCCGGCGCCATGGTCATGATGGAGGCGCCGCTCGACCTCAAGGGCAAGATGCGGGGCGGCCTGGGCAGCGCGCTGATGCGCACCTTTGCCAATGGCGAGTCCTTCTTCCAGCAAAACATCGAAGCGGTGCGCGGCGACGGCGATTGCCTGCTCTCGCCAACCCTGCCCGGCGCCCTGCAAGTGGTCGACGTCGGTGCCCGCCAGTACATCCTGTCCGACGGCGCCTTTGTCGCCGCCAGCCAGAAGGTGGACCTGAAGGTGCGCACCCAGAGCATCGGCAATGCCTTGTTTGCCAACAGCGGCGGTTTCTTCGTCACGGAAACGGCCGGCCAGGGCCAGGTGGTGGTATCGGGCTTCGGCTCGATGTCCGAACTGGTGGTCGAACAGGGCAAGGATATTACGATCGACAATTCGCATGTGGTGTGCTGGGATAGCACGCTGCGCTACGAAATTTCGATCACGACGGGCCAGAGCGGCGGCTTCATCGGCAACCTGATCAACAGCCAGACCAGCGGCGAGGGGATGGTGCTGAAGTTTTCCGGCAATGGCAAAGTATATGTATGTTCACGCAACCGCGAATCGTTCCGCGCCTGGATGCAGCAGGGCGCGCGCTAACTTAGGAGAAATACCATGTCAGTCAATTTGCAAAAAGGCCAGAAGATCTCGCTGGACAAAGAAGCCGGTGGCACCCTGACCAAGATCACCATGGGCCTGGGCTGGGACGCCGTTAAGACCAAGGGCTTCCTCGGCTTCGGCGGCAAGACCGAAGCGGTCGACCTCGACGCCTCGGTGGTCATGTTCGACGAAGGCAACCGCCCGGTCGACACCGTCTGGTTCCGCCAGCTGAAAAGCAAGGATGGCAGCATCGTGCACACGGGCGACAACCGCACCGGCGCCGGCGACGGCGACGACGAACAGATCATCGTCGACCTGTCCAAAGTCCCGGCCACCGTCAAGTCGCTGGTGTTTACCGTGAACAGCTTCACCGGCCAGAGCTTCGCCCAGGTCGAGAACGCGTTCTGCCGCATCATCAACAATGCGGACAACAAGGAAGTGGCACGCTACGACCTGTCGGTGCAGGGCGCGCACACGGCCCAGATCATGGCCAAGCTGTACCGCCACAACAATGAGTGGAAGATGCATGCGATCGGCGAAAACGGCAGTGGCCGTACCTTCGACGACCTGATGCCCCTGATCACGCCGCACCTGTAATCGCTGTACCCACCCCCGCGCGGAAAGCTGCGCGGGGGTGCGCCTTTTATCTTGCCAATCGGATACGATGTCGTCCATGAATCGTATTCTCTTCCCCTGCCTTGCCCTGTTCCTTGCGCTGCTGGCCCCGCTCGCCGGCGCCGAAACCCTTCCCCCTCCCGTTCCCGCGCCGTTCCCGCCCGGCTTCACCGAATCGCAGCTCACCGATCCCGCTTCCGGCATGGCCGTGCAACTGGTCAAGGGCGGCAAGCCGGGCGCGCCGCTGGTAGTGCTGATCCATGGCCTGGGCCAGCAAGCCTCGCGCGACTGGATCCCCGTGCTGCCGGCGCTGGCCGGACAGTACCAGGTGCTCATGTTCGACCTGCCGGGCTTCGGCCGCTCGGAGCGGCCCGATGTCGCCCTGTCGCCCCGCAAATATGCCGATCTGGTGGCCTGGCTGATACAGCACAATGCAAACGAACCGGTGTTCGTGGTCGGCCATTCCCTGGGCGGCGCCATCGCCCTGCGCCACAGCCACGACTACCCGGCCCAGGTGAAGCGCTTGCTGCTGATCGATGCCGCCGGCATGCTGCAAACCACGGTCTTCGCGCGCCACCTGAGCACGGTGCCGGACGGCGAGGGCGCGCCCACCATGCTGCGCGGCGTGTTCGCCGAGGGCAGCCGCATCCTCAACCATTTCTCGCGCCAGCTGCAGGACCTGACCGCGGGCAAGGCCGGCATGCTGGCCGCCCTGGCCGGGTCCGACCAGGCCCGCAGCCTGCTGTACAAGGATAGCGGCAACATCAATGCCGCCCTGGGCCTGGTCAACGAAGACTTCAGCCCCGTGGTGCGCCAGGTGAAGGTGCCGGTATGGATGCTGTGGGGCGGACGCGACCCGGTGGCGCCGGTGCGCACCGGGCTGGCCCTGGACTGGCTGATGCCGCTGGCCGAACTCGATATCCTGCCCGGCGTGGGCCATGTTCCGATGGCCGAAGCCACGGACGAGACCGTCAAATGGATGCTGTCCTCGCTGCAAGGGCCCTTGTCGCAGGAAGGCCCGCCGGCGCCGGGCGCGTCGCAGGGCGACGCCATTTGCGACGAGCGCAAGGACATGGTCTATCGCGGCCACTGGCGCTCGATCCGGCTCAAGCATTGCGCCCGGGTGCGGATCGAGGACGCCATCATTGGCCAACTGGTGGTCGAACGCAGCACGGTCGACCTGGTCAATGTGGAAATCATCGCCAGCGGCACGGCCCTGGAGGCCACCAATTCCACCATCGCCGCCACCGGCCTGCGCATTACCGCGCCGCGCGCCTGGAACTTGAACAACAGCCGGCTCGACCTGGCGGCCTTCCAGCTCCAGTCTCCCGACCTGGGACAGGACCGCAACGGCTCCTTCCTGTTCCTGTCGCTGGGGCACTGGTGCGACGGGGCCGACGAATGGCGCCTGCACGACGTGTATCGCACGCGCAAGGGCAGCCTGGGCCCGCAATTGGGCAAGACGCGCGAGGGCGGCTGCACCCTGGCCAGCCGCTAGCAGCCTGTCGGACTTGGGGAGTCGAAGCGAAAAAATAGCTGGGCGAGGACAGATTTTGACGATTTCGCAGTGCCCATAGCGAGCTATGGGCCGAGAAAGCGGCGAAATATGGACCGTCCCAGGTATTTTTGCAGCCGACGATCCTAAGTCCGACAGGCTGCTAGGCTTTCACCATGTTCAACAAACCGCTTGACGCGGGCCGCGTATTTATATACTGTATTAGTTAATTAATACAGTAGGTTTAAATGACCAATCACTCCGCCAGCCTGTTTTCGATTGCCACCGGATCGTCCGAACCGATATACCGGCAACTGGTCGAGCAGGCGCGCCGCCTGATCGCCGGCGGCCAGCTAGCGCCGGGCGACGCCATGCCGTCGGTGCGCGACATCGCCCAGGCGCTGGCGCTCAATCCGATGACGGTGTCGAAGGCCTACGGCATGCTGGAAATGGAGCACCTGCTCACGCGCCGGCGCGGCCTGGGCATGGTGGTGGCCGACGCGCCGCAGCAGTCGCACAGCGTGGCCACGCGGGCCGAACTGCTGCGCCCCACGCTCGAACGCGCCGCCCTCGAAGCGCGCCAATTGGAACTTGATCCCGAGACCGTCCTTGCCCTGTTCGCAAAAATAATGAAAGAGAAGTCATGAACGCACCCATCATCGAGCTCAGCTCCGTCAGCAAGCATTTCGGCAATCAGCAAGTCCTGAGCGGCCTTGACTGGGCCATCGCGCCGGGGCAGGTGGTCGGCCTGCTGGGCCGCAACGGCGCCGGCAAGTCGACCCTGATCGAATGCCTGCTGGGCCTGCGCGAAACCGACCATGGCAGCGTCACCATCTATGGCGAGGACGTGAACAATCTGTCCGACGCGGTGCGCGCGCGCATCGGCTACGTGCCGCAGAAATCCGACCTGTTCCAGTGGATGACGCCGCGCCAGCTGCTGGACTATTTCAAGGCCCTGTACCCGCGCTGGAACGATGCCAAGGTCAAGGGCCTGCTGGCGCGCTGGGGCTTCGACCAGGACAAGTGCGGCAAGGCGATCAGCAAGCTGTCCGGCGGCGAAATGCAGCGCCTGTCGATCATCCGCGCGCTGGCGCACGACCCGTCGCTGCTGATCCTGGACGAACCGGTGGCCGCGCTCGACCCGGTCGGGCGGCGCGACTTCCTGCGCGAACTGATCGACGGCGTCATCGAACGCGATACCACGGTCGTGTTTTCCACCCATATCCTGTCCGACCTCGAACGCGTGGCGCTCGACGTGGCCTTCCTCAAGGATGGCAAGATTGCGCTGCAGGGCGCCCTGGACGAACTGATGGAGCATGCGCGGCGCGTGGTGGGCCCGAGCGCGCTGATGGCCGGGATGCGCTTCGGCGGCGAACTGCGCCGCCACGACGGGCGCGACGGCATCACCCAGCTGATCACGCGCGGCGCCGGCGCCGACCTGCAAGCCCTGGCCGCGCGCGAGAGCAGCGTGCGCATCGAGCCGATGACGCTGGAAGACCTGTTCGTCGAGGTGACGCAATGAGCGTCCCCCGCCTGCGCTTGCGCGTCTCGCTGCTGCTGGTGCCGCTGATGGCGCTGATGGTGCTGTCCGGCGCCGTGCTGGGCGCGCTCGCCTACAGTGAACCGGCGACGCCCGAAGTCCGGGCTGCCGGGGGAAAGCCATGATCGCAAGGACCATTTTCCGGCAGGCCGTATTCGGCAATGCGGGCAAGTATGACAAGGCCGCCACCATCACCCTGCTGCTGTTTGCCGGGGTGGGCGCTCTGCTGGGCGCCTGGATCAATGAGCAGCGCCTGCTGGGGGCCTGTGAAGGCAGCGGCCTGATGCTGGCAACGCTCGCCGGCCTTTACTGGTTGCGCTTCGCCACCGGCGCCGCCACCCAGAACAGTCCGGCCAATGCCGCCCTGGTGCCGCGCCTGACGTCCCATGCACGCAGCGCGGCCATCATGGCCTGGTTGCTGACCATGGCGCTGATGCTGCCTTTCTGTTTTTCGTCGCGGCTCGGCGTCCTCTCGTTTGTGCTGCTCAGTATCGGTGTCACCGGCGTTGGCATGTACCGCGCCGGGCGCGAGGATGGCCTGGTGGCCGCCGTGCTGGCCATGCTGCTGTATGTGGTCGCGGTCAACTGGCCATCCCTGCGCCCGGTCCTGGCCAGCGCCCCGCTGCTGGCAGCCGGCGCGACCGCCAGCCTGGCCTATGGCTGGTTCGGGCTGCGGGCGGCTTTTCCGCGCGGCGGCGACGCCCACTGGGCGCTATTGGGCAAGCAGCGCAAGGCCAGCGCCCTCGACAACCTGTCGAACTGGGACGAAGTGCTGACCAAGGACGGGCGCCGCAACCGAGTCTACAGCTTCCTGCTCAAGCGCTATGGACGTATCGGCGCCGGCAAGAGCACCATGTTGATGATGGGCCTGGGGCCGGGCATGCACAGCTTCCACTACGGCTATGTGGTATTGACTGCCGTCGTTCTTGGTCTGCTGGTCAAGCCGGTCGCCGTCCGGCTCTCGCTGCCGGTCGACAATCTCGTCAACAACCTCGGGGTACACCTGATGGGCGGCGTGGTGGGGCTGGTCGCCACGACCGCGATTCGCTTCGCCATCACGATCCGCGCCACAGCGGGCGAGCAGGCCTTGCTGATGCTCACTCCCGGCATGCCGCGCAAACCTGTGCTGAACCGCGCACTGGGGCGCCGCCTGCTTGGCACCGCCCTGACCGAATGGGCGGTCGTCTGCCTGACGGCGTTCGCGCTGGTGGCGGTATGGGGCGGCGACCGCTTCGCCTTCCAGAACACCGCCATGCTGATGGCCGCCTGCCTGGTCGCCGCCGGCTTCTCGCTGGACGACTATGCACGCAAGGCCGACGTATCCATTGCCGGCGCAATACTCCTGTCCGCCTGGATCGCCATCATCCTCTTTTCATCCCTGATCCTGGTCGAGGCGCAGCTGACGTGGTGGATCATGTTCAGCGCCATGCTCGGTTCCGCCATCCTGTATGTCCGGATGCGCTGGCAGCGCATGATGCAAGCGCCTGTCGCTTTCCCCGCGGTGCGCCTCGCATGAGCGCCCACGTCCTGCGCGCGGAATGGCGCGCCAGCGTGGCGATCGTGCGCGCGGGCCTGCACTGGCGCGCGAGCCTGGGTCGCAACTGGGCCAGCTCGATGATGCTGGGCGCAGCGCTGCTGCTTGCGGCAATCATCTTCGCCTCCACCGGAGACGCGCGCGAGGCAGTGCGCACTGGCGCGATCCCGCTCGCCATGCTGGCCGCTTTCTGGTGGTTCGTCATGCTCATTTCGGTCATCGAGCAGAATCATGCCGGCGCCGGGGTGGTGCCGGGCATCCGGGCGCGCTCGGCGCGCACGCTGGCCGGGCTTGCCCTCGCGGGCGCCACCCTGTTCGGCGTGCTGTTCTCGGCTGGCGGCGTGTCCTTCGTGACTGCCTGGCTGGCGGCGTGCGCGATTGCCGCCGCGATCCTGTGCGTGCTCGCATATTTTCCGATCGTCTTCGGCGCCTACTTGCTGGGTCTGGCCGCCCACAAGTGGAGCGGTATCGACTTTGCCGCCTTGTTTGCGCTCGCGAGCGACGATCTCAAGGTGCTGGCAAGCCTGGTCCTGATTCCGCTCGTCGCCAGCCTGGCGTTCAGGCGCCTGATGCAGGAAGCGGGCCGCCAGGGTGGCAATTTCGCCGGCATGTTCCGGCAGGACATGGGCACTGCCTTCGCCTTCGCCTTGCCGGTCGCGGCGCGCAACGCGCGTCCGGGACTTGACGCCGGAACGCTGCTGCTGCATGGCCTCGGTCCCGGCATGCATGCTTCGCTGGCCGGCCTGGTGACGCCCTTTGTTTTCACCGGCATCGGCCTGGCCTTGCTTGCGGCTGGCGGCATGAACGTTTCATGGATGGCGCTGCGCTTTCCGATCGCCTGCCTGCCATTGATCCTGCAGGCTGCCGCGTTGTTCGTCATGTTCCGCGCGATGCGCTTCGTGCCGGGCGAGCAGGGCTTGCTGCGCCTGGCGCCGCTGGCGCCCGCAGCGTCCATGCTGAACGCGGTCCTGGGACGCGCTTTGCTGCGCCGCTTCATCAGGGCGTGGGCGCTGACGTCGGCCGTGGCGCTGGCGCTGCTGGCGCTGTTCGGCACCGGCTATGCCGACCTGCTGCGCTTTGCGGCCGTGTACTGCCTGCCGCTGCTCGCGGGGACGGCGCTGCTGCATGATTACGCGCGCTGGCGCGTCACCAGTACCGGCTTGCAGGTGGCGGCGATGATCATGGTCACCTTGACCTTGCTCATGCTGCTGCTCGCCATGGCGCGGAAATACCCTCCTGCCGCCTGGGCCGCGACGGGCGTGGCCGCGCTTGCCCTGTCGCTGCTGCTGGCGCGCCTGCGCTGGCATGCCATGCTGGCCGCGCCGCCGGCATTCCCGGCGGGCCGCATCGGTTAGCGCTTCTGCACCAGGGCGCTGCCAACCCCGTGGCGCTTGCCTTCGCTGACGGCGGTGACGGTGCCGTCGGCGTTGAACACGATCGCGTTGGCGGCGCCGATTTCTTCGACCAGCTTGTCCCATCCATGGCCCAGCTGTTCGAGCGCTTTGGCTTGTTCGCTGCCGGCGAAACCCGGCTCGGCATAGCTGCCCGCACGGTTCTGCTGCGACAGGCGCGGCGCATTGATGGCCTGCTCCATGGTCATGCCGAAGTCGATGTGGTTGACCAGCGTTTGCAGCACGGTGGTGATGATGGTCGAGCCGCCCGGGCTGCCCACCGTGAACACCGGCTTGCCGTCCTTGAACACGATGGTGGGCGTCATGCTGCTGCGCGGCCGCTTGCCGGTTTCCGGCACGTTCGGGCGCGGCCCCTCGAAATCGAAGTCGGTCATTTCGTTGTTCAGGATGAAGCCGTAGCCCGGCACCACGATGCCGCTTCCTCCCCAGTCCTCGATGGTATAGGTGTAGGCGACGATATTGCCTTCCTTGTCCGACACCGCCAGGTGCGTGGTATGGGCGCTCTCGCGCAGCGGCGGCTTCGGCGCGGGGCGCAGCGGGACGCTCTGGTCATCCTGGAAGGGATACGGATCGCCCGCGTCGGCCCTGAGCGCGGTGCTGGCCAGCCTGATCGAGGCACGCCGCTGCGCCGCATATTCCTTGTTCAGCAGGCCGGCCACCGGCGCGTCCACGTATTCGGGGTCGGCCAGGTAGGCCGCGCGGTCGGCGAAGGCCAGGCGGCTCGCTTCCAGGTAAAGGTGTTCGGCGTGCGCGCGCGGCATCGACTTCAGTTCGTAGCCTTCCAGGATATTGAGCGCCATGCCGATGGTGACGGCGCCGCTGCTCGGCAGCGGCATGCCCACCAGTTCGTAGCCGCGGTAGGTCGTGCGTACCGGCAGGCGGATGCGCGACTCGTAATTGGCCAGGTCGGCCAGCGTCATGTTCCCCGGACGCACGCTAAAGCCCGGCGCCACCGGCGGCTGGTTGACCGCCGCCACGATGGCGCTGGCCATCGGTCCTTCGTAGAACGCCTTCTGGCCGCGCGCGGCGATCTCGCGGTAGGCGCGCGCCATGTCGGGATTGCGCAGCAGGGTGCCGACCGGCAGCGCCTTCCCGTTTTTCAGGTAAAGCGCGCTGGCGCTGGAAAAAGTCTGGAATTTCTTCTCGTTGACGGTGCTCCAGTGATGGAAGTTGTCGCTGACAATGAAGCCCCTGGTGGCCACGCCGATGGCGGGCGAAAGCACCTGCTTGAAGGACATGCTGCCGTAGCGGTCCAGTGCATCGTGCCAGCCGCGCACCGTGCCCGGAACGCCGACGGCGGGGCCGGTCGCGATCGCGCTCTCGTATTCCATGGCCTTGCCGTTGGCCTGGAACACGGCCGGCGTAAGGCTGGCCGGCGCCATTTCGCGGTGGTCGATGGTGATGACGCGCTTTTCCTTCGCCAGGTAGATCACCATGAAACCGCCGCCGCCGATGCCGCAGCTGAACGGATCGGTCACGCCCAGCGTGGCCGCCGCCGCGACAGCCGCATCGATCGCGTTGCCGCCCTGGTTCAGGATCGTCATGGCCGACTTCGACGCTTCTTCGCTGATGGTGGCGACCGCGCCGCCGGTGCCGGTGGCGACGGGCGTCTTGGCCACGGCAAAGGGTGCAAGCAGCAGGAAGGCGAGGGCGGTGGACAGCTGGCGTGGCGTGTTGGTCGTCATGGCGTCTCGGGGTGGATGGTGAAGGTGACCGGATGCGGCGCCGCCGGGTCGCTGGTGGCGCGGCGCGGTGGGGGAAGCGCCGTGCCGATCGCGATGCGCAGGCCCTTGATGGTGGCTGCGGGCGCATCCTGGTGCAGGGTGAACGATTGCTTGCCGCGCGCCGTGGAGAGGGTGAGCGTGTAGCTGACCATGCCGGCCCAGATGCACTGCACGTCGGTCGGACAGCGGCTGTCGGCGACCCGGTCGTAGCGCAGCGTGGCGCTGCGGCTCAAGGGCGCGCTCTGTGCGGGGAGCAGGGTGATGCTGGTGGCCTGCACCGGATCGTCGGCCGGCGCGGCGGCGCATCCGGAAAGCAGGACCAGCGCCAGGAGTGAAAGATGGTTCATCAGGCAATGATAGCAGCCCGCCAATGAAAAAGGCACGCCGCAGCGTGCCTTTCCATGTTGCCGCCGCCGCTTACACGAAGGCGGTCAGCGCCGTTTTCATCTTCTTCAGGGCCGCCGCTTCGATCTGGCGAATGCGCTCGGCCGAGACGCCGAATTCTTCGGCCAGCGAATGCAGGGTGGCGCCCGAACCGTCGTCATTGGCCAGCCAGCGCGCTTCGACGATGCGGCGCGAACGCGCATCGAGCTTGCCCAGCGCGGTTTCCAGGCCTTCCGATTGCAATCGCGTGACCTGTTCGGCTTCGAGCACCTTGGTTGGCTCCGACAGGTCGGACGACAGGTAGGCGATCGGCGAGAACTTGTCGTCTTCGTCGTCGGTTGGCGATTCGAGGGCGATGTCGCGGCCGGACAGGCGCGTTTCCATCTCGATGACTTCTTCGCGCTTGACGTCGAGCAGCTTGGCCAGCGCATCGATCTGGGTCGGGCTCATGGCGTCCAGGCCCTGCTTGTTGCTGCGCAGGTTGAAAAACAGCTTGCGCTGCGCCTTGGTCGTGGCGACCTTGACCAGGCGCCAGTTCTTCAGGATGTATTCGTGCATCTCCGCCTTGATCCAGTGCATGGCGTACGACACCAGGCGCACGCCCTGGTTCGGGTCGAAGCGCTTGACCGCCTTCATCAGGCCGATATTGCCTTCCTGGATGAGGTCGGCATGCGGCAAGCCATAACCGAGGTAGCCGCGGGCGATCGAGACCACCAGGCGCAGGTGCGACAGAACCAGTTCCTGGGCGGCGCCCAGGTCGTTATTCGTCTGCAGGCGCTTGGCCAGGGAAATCTCTTCTTCGTGGCTCAGCATCGGGAGGCGGTTGACGGCCGAGATATAGGCGTCAATATTGCCAAGATTACCAGTAAAACCGAGTCCGAGAGCACGATTGCTGGTCGGAACCAGGGCGGATTGTGCGGACAACGTAGTCATGTATTCCTCGTGTGGTCGGGTGCAGCAAAGGTTGGCATGGTTGCCGGCGGTGGGTTTTGTTATCACCCCGCCATGCAGTTTCGTATATTAGCACTCTCCGTGCCTGAGTGCCAATTGCTGAAATAAATGAGGCTGATAGGGCATAAGTTGCCCGAATGCATGTAAAAACCTGCCATCTCATACTATGGGACAGCCCTGTCCACTGTCCTTGATGCAGCGCAAGCATCTCAATAGTAGACGGGAACATTTAGGATAGGCTTAGACCCACCGGTGGTCTGTTCGTTCGCACACGGTGGGCTATTTAGTTCAGGCGGGCCAGGTGGCGTTGCACGGAGAGCAGGGCGCCGACCAGGCCCAGGGCGGCGCTGATGGCCAGCAGCAAGCCCAGGCCGGCCGGATGCAGGGGCGCCAGCTGGAATTCGGACGCGTACAGGCGGGCGAATTCGGCAATGGCGGTATTGAGCGGGCGCAGCGCCAGCGCGACCGCGCCCAGCGCCACGCCACCGGCGCACAGGCCCAGCAGGGCGCCCATGTAATAAAAGGGGCGGTGGATGAAATTGTCGGTCGCTCCGATCAGCTTGCTGACGGCGATTTCGTCGCGCTGGGTCAGCACTTGCAGGCGGATCGTGTTGAACACCACGGCGATGACCACCAGGCCCAGGGTGAGCGCGAGCAGCAGCAGGACCAGGCGCAGCACGCCCAGCAGGGCGGCCAGGCGCTTGACCCAGGCCGAATCGACTTGCACCGTGTCCACGCCGGGCAGGGCGCGCAACTGGGTGGCGATGGCGTCGACGATGCCGGCATCGGCCGCGCTCTTGAAACTGTCCAGTTTCAGCACATAGCCGTCCGGCAGGGGATTGTGGCCCAGGGTGTCGAGCACGTCCGACAGGCCGCTCTTTGCTTTCAGGGTCTCGAGCGCTTGTTCGCGCGGGACGAACACGATGCGCGCCGCCTGCTGATGTTTCAGGATGGCGCGCAGGGCAGGTTCGAGCGCCCTGGCTTCGTCGCGCGTGGTGGCCGGGGTCACGAACAGGCTGATCTCGGGATCGACCGACAGCTGCTCGGACATGGGGCGCACGTTTTCCAGCAGGGTCAGGCCGGCGAAAGGCAGGGTCAGCGCGATGGCGACGACCATCACATTGAACAGGAAACTGCCGGGCGCCTTGAACAAATGGCCGAGCGCGGCGCCGATGGCGAAACGGTGTTGGCGGAACCAGCTTTTCATGCCGCACCTCCGACCAGTTGGCCATGGTCGAGATGGATCACGCGCGCGGCGCGGTCGAGCACCTGTTCGTCGTGGGTGGAAATGATGCAGGTCACGCCGGCCGCCTGGAAGGCGCGCAGGGCATCGAGCACCTTGTTGGCGCTGGCGCGGTCGAGATTGGCGGTCGGCTCGTCGGCCAGGATGATCTGGGGCCGGTTGACGATGGCGCGGGCAATGGCCACACGCTGCTGTTCGCCCCCCGACAATTCCTGTGGACGCGCATGGGCGCGTTCTTCCAGGCCTACCCGGTCCAGGGCGGCGCGGGCGCGCTGTTCGGCTTCGGCGCGCGAGGCGCCGGTCACCAGCAGCGGCAGCATGGTATTGGCCAGCACCGACCGGTCGGTCAGCAGGCGCTGCTGCTGGAAGATCAGGCCCAGGTTGCGGCGCAGGTAGGGCACGCTGGCTTTTTTCAGGGCACCGATATCCTGGCCATTGACCAGCACATTGCCCGCGGTCGGGCGTTCGATGGCCGCGATCATTTTCAGCAAGGTCGACTTGCCGGCGCCGGAGGGGCCGGCCAGGTAGACCAGTTCGCCCTTGTTGATGGTCAGCGAAATCTCGCGCAGGGCGATGGCCTCGGGGGAATACTGCTTCGACACATACTTGAACTCGATCATGGGGCCTGTTCTTATCTGTTAGCCGAGCAATGCTTCAACGAATTCTTCCGCGCTGAAAGGCTGCAGGTCTTCAATTTTCTCGCCCACCCCGATGAAATACACGGGAATCGGACGGGTACGCGCGATGGCAGCGAGCACGCCGCCCTTGGCCGTGCCGTCGAGCTTGGTAATGACCAGGCCGGTCAGCGACAGGGCATCGTCGAAGGCCTTGACCTGGGCCAGCGCATTCTGGCCGGTATTGCCATCGATGACCAGCAGCACTTCGTGCGGCGCGTCCTCCATGCCCTTGCCGATGACGCGCTTGATCTTTTTCAATTCTTCCATCAGATGCAGCTGGGTCGGCAGGCGGCCAGCCGTGTCGACCATGACCACGTCCATCTTGCGCGCCTTGCCGGACTGCACGGCGTCGAAGGCCACGGCCGCCGGATCGCCGGATTCCTGGGCGATGACGGTCACATTGTTGCGCTGCCCCCACACCATCAGCTGTTCGCGCGCGGCGGCGCGGAAAGTGTCGCCCGCCGCCAGCAGCACCGATTGCTCGTATTTCTGCATGTGCTTGGCCAGCTTGCCGATGGTGGTGGTCTTGCCGGCGCCATTGACGCCCGCGATCATCATCACCAGCGGTTCGTGGCGCCCCAGCTCGAGCGGTTTTTCCAGGGGCCGCAGCAGGTCCGTCATCAGCACCCGCAGGGCGGCCTTGACGTCGGCCGCGTCGAGCAGCTTGTCTTCCTTGACCTTGCGGCGCAGTTCGCCGAGCAGGAAGTCGGTGGCATCCATGCCGGCGTCGGCCATCAGCAGCGCCGCTTCCAGCTCTTCGTACAAGTCTTCATCGATGCGCGCGCCCACGAACAGCAGCGACAGATTGCTCGAGGTCTTGGACAAGCCCTGTTTCAGGCGCTCCATCCAGGATTTCTTGCGGTCCGCTTCGGAGCCGAGGCGTTCGGCCGTTTCCGGAATCAGGGGCGCCGGTTCGGGTTCGATCACCGGGGCCATCACTTGTGGCGCCACGAAGGTGGACGTGGTGCCGTAGCGGCGCGCCAGCGGTGCCGGTGCTGGTACGAAGGCCGGTTCGGGCGCCGGTACGGGCGTCGCTGCGGCGCCGACGACAGGTTCTGGCAGGTTCAACGGAGACGGAGCGGACAGCTCTACCGGCGGGGGCGGCGGTGGCGGAGGCGGTGGCGAAATCGCGGGAGCGGGCGGTTTTTTCTTAAAAAAACTAAACATTGGTATGGGCTGGAGGGCGCTGCATGCACATGCACGGCATTGCCGGGCACGATGAATTGGATGCCCGTATTTTACCAGAGCGGGGCCGTGCGGCCGGCCCCGTTCCTGCTTAGTCTGCCAGTGCGGCGTCGCGGCTGGTGCGCCAGCGGGCAACGGCGCCGCGGATATCGTGCAGGTTGAGTACGCATTGCGGCCCCAGCTGGCGCCGCACCAGGTTGGCGCAACTGCCGCCGGCCCAGACCGTGGCCGTGTCGCCCAGAAGGATTTGCAGCTCGGTCACGTTGTCCACCGCCGCGCGTGGCGAGATGACGGAAGAAAACGACAGCGCCACGATATCGGCCCGTTCGGTGCGGGCTGCCGCGACAATGTCCGACAGCGGCGTCTGGGTGCCGAGCGAGACGCAATGCGCCCCTTCCATGGCGAACAGGGCTTCGGCCATCAGCAAGCCCAGGCCGTGGCGCTCCTGCGGCACCGTGGTCAGCAGGATGCGCGGAGTGGCATCCGGACTGCCTGTCAGCTGGCTGGCGGAAAAAATGGCATTGCGCATCACGCTTTGCAGCATTTCCGCAAACAAATGTTCTTCGAAAACGGCCAGGTTGCCGGCTGACCATTCGTCCCCCACCAGCGTCGTCAGCGGGGCGGCCAGGTCGGTCACGAAGTGATACAGGCCCAGCTGGAGCTGGGCCTGGGACAGGCGCTGGCGCAATTCGAAGGTCTTGTGCGCCTTGATCAGTGCCAGGCAATGGCGCAGCTCCGGATCTTGTGCATTGGGCGCCGGACTGTCGGGGCTGGCCTTGCTCACCAGCTCGCTCAATGCATCGCTGCTGTGTTGCATGATTTTTCCGGGGCGGTAACCCAGGTCCAGCAGGCGCTTGACCAGCCGCAGGCGCTGGACCTGCTCTGCCGGATAAATCCGTTCACCGTTGCCGTCGCGCAACGGCTGGGGGAAACCGTAGCGGCGCTCCCACACCCGCAAGGTCTCCTTGGCGACCCCGGTATCGCGTTCGACATCGCTGATGCTGCTCGCACCGACAGGTGGCGTGGCAATTGACGTCATGGTTGGGCCCGTGGTTTGTTCAGGACATACATCACATTGTAAATTCGAGAAATCATATGACAACTACTCTTTGTATCAGTATCCAGGCGCCCTGGAACAGTAAACAGGAATGATGCCATGGGCGGTGACCTTGCTGCCGCTTATCTTCACGGCCACTTCCTGAATCCATTTGCGATACCCGCGCGTATAAATCAACAGGGATGGAATTTGTCATGGACAAATAATTGACAAGGTCCATTATTTACCGGATCATCCGTGTTGTACAGTGTTTGTCCTGGACAAATTAAAGGTGTGGTGCTCATCATGAAAATTGCTGTCATAGGTGCCGGAATCTCCGGCCTGTCATGTGCTTACCGTCTTGTCCAGGGCGGGGCGGAAGTGACCTTGTTCGAGGCAGGGACGTATTTTGGCGGCCACAGCAATACGGTGGACGTCACGCTCGATGGCCACCATTTCGGCGTCGATACCGGTTTCCTGGTCTTCAACGAACGCACCTATCCGCAACTGATTTCCCTGTTCGGCGAGCTGGGCGTGGATACGGCGCCGTCCGACATGTCGTTTTCGGTCAGGCTGCCGCTTGACGGCGGGTCGCTGGAATGGGCCGGCAGCAATCTCGACACCGTGTTCGCCCAGCGCGCCAACCTGGTGCGCCCCCGCTTCCTGCGCATGCTGGGCGAGATCCTGCGCTTTAACGCGCAGGCCACGGCCATGGCGCGGTCGGGCGCGATGCCGGCCACGGCGCTGGGCGCCTTCCTGGACCGGCACGGCTACAGCCGCCAGTTCCGCGACTGGTATCTGCTGCCAATGGCGGCCTGCATCTGGTCCTGCCCGTCCGGCCAGATGCTGGCCTTCCCGGCGTCGACCTTCATCCGCTTCTGCCACAACCACGGCCTGCTGCAGGTGAGCGAACGGCCGCGCTGGCGCACCGTGCGCGGCGGGGCGCGCAACTACGTCAAGCCCTTGCTGGCCGCGATTGCCGACCAGCGCCTCGCTACGCCGGTGACCGGGCTCACCCGTCATGGCGAGGGCGCTGCCGCATCGGTACGGGTGGTAACGGCGCGCGGCGCCGAACGGTTCGATCACGCGGTCCTGGCCTGTCACAGCGACCAGGCGCTGGCGCTGCTGGGCGACAGCGACGCCGGCGAGCGCGCGCTGCTCGCCCCCATCGGCTACCAGCCCAATCGCGCAGTCCTGCATACGGACGCACGCTGCCTGCCGCGCAAGCGCCGTGCGTGGGCGGCCTGGAACTACCAGAGCAATGCGGCGCCGACACCGGCCGTCTGTGTGCACTACCTGCTCAACAAGCTGCAGCCGCTGCCGTGCACGACGCCCCTGATCCTGTCGCTCAACCCGCTCGACGAGCCGGCGCCGGCCAATGTGCTGGCCAGCTTCGACTACGCCCATCCCGTGTTCGACGCAGCGGCGCTGGCCGCGCAAGCGCGCCTGCCGGCGCTCCAGGGCCGACGCCATACCTGGTTTGCCGGTGCCTGGACCGGCTACGGCTTTCACGAAGACGGGCTCAAATCCGGCCTGGCCGTGGCCGCCGCGCTGCGCGCGCTGATGGAGGAGCGTGAGCATGCTCCAGCCTGAACCGCAGCTGTGCTTCGGCCAGGTGCGCCATACGCGGCTGCGCCCGGTGCGGCATGCATTCGCCTACCGCAGCTACTACCTGCGCCTGCCGCTGCGTACGCTGGGCGATCGCGACTTTGGCTGTGCGCTGTTTTCGCGCAACCGCTTCAACCTGCTGTCCTTCGCCGACGCCGACCATGGCGATGGCCGCCAGCCGCTGCTGGCCTGGATTGATGGCGTGCTCAAGGCCGAGGGCGTCCACGATGCGGACGGGGAAATCTGGCTGCAAGCGATGCCGCGCGTGCTGGGCTTCGTGTTCAATCCGGTTTCGTTCTGGTTTTGCCATCGCGCCAGCGGCGAACTGCGCGCCGTGCTGTGCGACGTGCGCAACACCTTCGGCGAGCGCCATTGCTACCTGCTCGAGCATGGCGCCGGCATTGGCAATGGCAATGAAATGGCGGCGCGCAAGGTATTCCATGTGTCGCCCTTTTGCGCCGTCGAGGGCGGCTACCGCTTTCGCTTTACGCGCCTGGTCCGGGGCCGGGACGAGCACAGCATCGCCTGCATCGATTATGACGACGCCGCCGGCGTGCTGCTGCAGACCTGCCTGGCGGGCCTGGCCCGGCCGCTGGCCAACGCCAGCGTGGCGCGCGCCTTTTTCGGGCGCCCCTTCATGACGTTTGGCGTCGTCGCGCGCATCCACCTGCAGGCCCTGCGCCTGTGGTGCAAACGCGTCCCGTCTTTTTCGAAACCCGAAGCACCTCACCAGAAAGTAAGCCGATGAGCACCGACACCATGCCTGGCCGCACCGCGGCCGGACGCGCCGCCTTGCCGGTCCCGGCCGCCGCACACATCATCCTCAAGTTGCTCGGCGGCCTGCGCCACGGCGCCCTGCGCCTGACCCTGCCGGACGGCGCCGTGCGCCATTTCGGCGACGCCAGTCCGCCGATCGCGCTCGAACTGTACAACTGGGACCTGTTCAGCGCCGCCTTGCGCTCGGGTGATATCGGTTTCGCCGCATCGTATATCGATGGCGGCTGGCACACCGACAAGCTGACCGGGCTCATTGCACTGCTGGTGCGCAACCGCGCCAGCATGGAAACACTGGTCTACGGCAGCTGGTGGGGCAGCCTGGCCTACCGTGTCAAACACTTCCTGAACCGCAATTCGCGCTCGGGCAGCCGCAAGAACATCCATGCCCATTACGATATCGGGAACGCCTTCTACCAGCTGTGGCTGGACCCGTCGATGAGCTATTCGAGTGCCCTGTTTGGCGATGCCGCCGGCGGCAACCTGGCCCTGGCGCAGGAAGCGAAGTACCGGCGCATCCTGGGGCAGCTGGGCGCGCAAGCCGGCGCCAGGGTGCTGGAGATCGGCTGCGGCTGGGGCGGATTTGCCGAACTGGCCGCGCGCGACCATGCGCTGCACGTGACCGGCCTGACGCTCTCGCAGGAGCAGCTGGCGTATGCGCGCACGCGCCTGGAGCAGGCCGGGCTGGCAGGCCAGGCCGACCTGCGCCTGTGCGACTACCGCGATTGCGAGGGCCAATACGACGCGATTGCCTCGATCGAAATGTTCGAAGCCGTGGGCGAGCGCTACTGGCCGGACTACTTCGCCTGCCTGGCGCGCAATCTGAAGCCGGGTGGGCGCGCCTGCATCCAGACCATCGTCATCGCCGACGACTTGTTCGAGCGCTATCGCAAGGGCACGGACTTCATCCAGCAGTATATTTTCCCGGGCGGGATGCTGCCGTCGCCGTCGGCATTCGAACGACTGGCCCGCGAACACGGCCTGGCCGTCACGGACCGCTTCTGCTTTGGCATCGACTACGCCGATACCCTGGTCGCCTGGCGCGACGCCTTCCACGCCCGCCTGGCCGACGTGCGCATCCAGGGCTTTGACGATCGCTTCATACGCACCTGGGAGTTTTACCTGTGCTACTGCGAAGCCGCGTTCAGGGAGCGCAATACCGACGTCATGCAATTCACGCTGGTGAAAGCCTGACATGCTGGCCGCGCTGCTGCTTGCCCTCTCCCTGTCCGTTCCCACCCACATCGGCGAGCAACTGGCGCAGGCGCGGCTGGCCGGAACGGGCAGCTACACCTGGTTCGGCCTGACGCTGTACGACGCCGAACTGTGGGTCGGCGAGCCGGGCTACCAAGCGGGCGCGCCGTTCGTGCTGGAACTGCGGTATGCGCGCGCCCTGGAAGGACGCAGGATCGCCGACGCCAGCGTCGACCAGATGGAAAAAATGGGCGCAGGCACCCCGGCCCAGCGCGCCGCCTGGCGGATCCGCCTGCGCGCCATGTTTCCCGACGTGAAAAAAGGAAGCCGCATTGCCGGCGCCAGCTTGCCGGACGGCGGCGTGCGTTTTTTCCTGGACGGCGCGCCGCTGGCCAGCGTACCCGATCCCGCGTTCGGCAAGGCCTTTTTCGGCATCTGGCTCGATCCGGCCACCAGCGCGCCAGGCCTGCGCGCGGCCCTGCTCAAGGATGGCGCGCCCCGATGAAACCCATGTCGCTGCCGCTGCTGCTGTATTACGGCATGTTCGGCATGCCGCTGGCGATGGTTGCGCTGCCGGTGTATGTTTACCTGCCCAAGTTTTACGCCGACCGCGCCGCGCTGCCGCTGTCCATGATCGGCGCCGTGCTGCTGGCCGCGCGCCTGGCGGCCGCCTTCATCGACCCCTTGCTGGGCTGGTGGATCGCGCGCGGGCAGGGCGCCTATGCGCGCTTTATCGGACTGGCGCTTCCGCTCCTGCTGGCCGGCTTCGTGGCGCTGTTCCATCCTCCGGTGCTGGGGCAGGGCGCCGCGCTAGCCTGGTTCTTTATCACCCTGATGCTGGTCAACCTGGGCCTGGGCATCGCCACTATCGCGCACCAGAGCTGGGGCGCTGCGCTGACCCAGGCCGCCAGCGAGCGGGCGCGCATCACCGGCATGCGCGAAGCGTGCGCGCTGGCCGGCGTGGTGCTCGCCGCCGGCGTCACCGGCGCGCTTGGCTACGGCGCGCTCTCGCTGGTCTTCGCAGTCGCCTTGCTGGTGGGCGCCGCCTTGCTGCTGGTGCTGGCCGTGCGGCCTGCTTGCGCCGACCTGGTGCCGGACTGGCGCGCCCTGTGGGCGCCGTGCGGCAACCCGCGCTTCCGGGCCCTGTTCGCGGTCCTGATCGTCAATGGCGTGGCGTCGGCCATTCCCGCCACGCTGTTCCTGTTCTTCGCCAGCGACCACCTGCGCCTGCCATCGCTGGCGGGCGTGTTCCTGATCTTGTATTTCGGCGCTGCGGCGCTGTCGATGCCGTTCTGGGTGGCGGCCGCAGGGCGGTTTGGCGAGGCGCGCGCCTGGGTCGGCGGCATGCTGCTGTCCTGCCTCGTTTTCGTGTGCTGCGCCGCGCTGGACGCAGGGGCCGCACTTGCCTTCGGGGCGATCTGCGCCGCCTCCGGCCTGGCGCTTGGCGCCGACCTGGCGCTGCCGCCCGCTCTGCTGGCCGGCGTCATCGCGAAGGCCGGGCATGCCGGGCAGCGCGAAGCTGCCTACTTCGGCCTGTGGAACTGGGGCGTGCACCTGACGCTGGCGCTGGCGGCCGGCATTGCCTTGCCCTTGCTTGGATGGTGGGGCTATGCGCCGGGCGCGACGGATACCGGCGCCCTGGTGACGGCCTACGCGCTGCTGCCATGCGCCCTGAAACTGGTGGCCGCCGCAATGTTGTGGCGCGCCCCGCTGCACGATTGTTGACAAGGAGAGCACATGCACATACTCAAACTGATCGCCGCGGGCGCGGCCCTGGCCCTGGCGGCCGGCTGCGGCGCACCGCACATCGGCCAGTACGCCGGCGCCACGCCGGCCCTCGATGTCGAGACTTACTTCAGCGGCACGCTGGACGCCCACGGCATGTTCCAGGACCGTTCCGGCGCCGTCATCAAACGTTTCGTGGTCGTTATGCGCTGCAGCTGGAATGGCGACACAGGTACCCTGGACGAAGACTTCGTGTATGACGACGGCACGCAGCAAAAGCGCGTCTGGACACTGAAGAAAACGGGGCCGGGACGCTTTAGCGCAACGGCCCCGGACGTGATCGGCAGCGCCAGCGGCAGCGTGGCGGGCAATGCCTTGCGCTGGCAGTACGTGCTGGCGCTGCCGGTCGATGGCAGGATCGTGCATGTGGACATGGACGACTGGATGTTCCTGGTCGACGACAAGGTCATGCTGAACCGCACCGCCATGAGCAAGTTCGGCGTCGGGCTGGGCCATGTCACACTGTCCTTCCGCAAACGGCAGGCGGCCCCATGAATCCGACCATCGGCGACTGGCGCAGCAAGCGGGTGTGGGTGATCGGGGCCTCGAGCGGCATCGGCGAGGCCTGCGCGCACCTGCTGCTGGAGCTGGGGGCGCGGGTGGCGTTTTCCGCGCGCGATGGCGCCAGGCTGGCCCAGACCACGGCCGGCAAGCTGCGCGCGCTGGCAGTGACGCTGGATGTCATCGAGCATAGCCGGGTAGCGGACGCGCACAAATGGATCGTGTCGGAATGGGGGGGGCTTGACCTGGTGCTGGTGGTGGCAGGCGGCTACAACGAGATGCGCGCCGACGGCATCGACATCGATGCCGCCAACAGCATGATCGACCTGAACTTGCGCGGCGTGTTCAACTGCCTCGACGTGGCCCTGCCAGGGCTGATCGGCCAGGGATCCGGCGGCATCGGGATCGTGGCATCGGTCGCTGGCTTCGGCGGCCTGCCAAAAGCGCTGGTGTACGGCGCGACCAAGGCCGCCCTGATCAACCTGACCGAATCGCTATACCTCGACCTGCGCCCGCGCGGCATTGCCGTGTACCAGATCAATCCAGGCTTCGTGGACACGCCGCTGACGGCCAACAACAAATTCAGGATGCCGGCGCTGATGACGGCCCGGGATGCCGCGCTCGAGATGGTCGACGGCATGGAGCGCGGGCAATTCCATATCCACTTCCCCAAACGCCTGAGCAACAGCATGCGCCTGGCGCGCCTGCTGCCATACCGCCTGTACTTCTGGCTGGTCCACCGGGTGACGGGTCTATGAACGCCGAACGCAGCCTGGCGCGCCTGGTGCGCTTTTATGAAGGCCTGACGCCGGCCACGCTGGCGCAGCAGCTGGCGGGCATCTACGCGGCCGATGCCTACTTCAAGGATCCGTTCAACGAGGTGCGTGGCCTGGCGCCGATCGCCGCCATTTTTACGCACATGTTCGACCAGCTGGAGGCGCCGCGCTTCGTGGTGACGGGCCATGTGAGCCAGGGCGCGCAAGCATTCCTGACCTGGGAATTTCAATTTAAGCTGAAGCGCTTTTCGACGGCGCCACAGTGCATCCGCGGCGCCACCCATATCGTGTTTGACGTCGAAGGCAAGGTGAGCCGGCATCGCGATTACTGGGATGCGGCCGAAGAACTCTACGAAAAGCTGCCGCTAGTGGGGACCCTCATGCGCTGGCTCAAGCGTCTGGTCAGTCGCTAAGGCGATCATTGCGCCGGGCTGGCCGGGTCGATCAAGCCAAGCGATAGGTTTTCGAGCTTGCCGACAAACGCGATGGCCGAAGCGTGCTTTCCAGCCTGCGCAGGATCGAAGCGGAGCAGGGCACAGCGGCCGCGGCGCGTGGTCGGCACCGGTTTCCCATCGATCTCCATGCGCCCGCCCGCATCCGCAAAGCACGCCTTGAGCGCATCGAAGCGCGCCAGCCGTTCGTCGCGCAGCTCCGGCCGGTACCACGGGATTTTCTTCTGGAGCGCAGCCACTTCGTCCAGCGCCCTGGCGAAATCGGCATAGGCCAGGGTGTTGCCCGGCCCCTCCTTGAGCATCCAGGCCGCTTCCACATAATTCTTGCGGGTCTGGGTCTTGAACATGACGGTGGCATGTTCGTCCACCGCCCGGGGCAGGTCGGGCAGGAGGAAATAGCCCCCTTTCGCCATCGCGACGGTATGGTCGACGGTATCGCCAACGATGGCCACGCCCCAGTCGCCCGCCGCGTATTCATCGCGCTGCTCGCCGGCCAGTTCGGTGAACGACAGGCGCAGGCGCAAGTCGATCACGCGCGGTTCGGCGGGCAGGTAAGAGCGCAGCAGCTGCTGGGTCGCGTAAAAGTCGGCATAGGGCAAGTTGCCCGGGTTGATCCTGGCGTTGATGAAGATGGGCGCCGGCGGCGCCTCGCCGCCGGCGGCGCCGGCATGGACGAGCGCTGCCAGCAGCGCGAAGCAGGCAAGTCGCCTCACCTGGCGGCCTTGGCCGCTTCGGCCGTCTTGCGGATGGTCTCGAGCGTGGCATTGGGCGTGATCAGGTTGCCGTCGTAGCGCAGCTCGATGATGGCCGGCAGCGACTGTTCGCGGGTGTGCGCCAGCGCGCGCGCCAGCGCCGGGGCGAATTGCTCGGTGGCGTCGACCACTTCGCCGTGGGCGCCGTAGGCCCTGGCCAGTTCGGCGAAGTCGGGATTCGCCAGGCTGGTGCCCGATACGCGGCCCGGATAATCGCGTTCCTGGTGCATGCGGATGGTCCCGAACATGCCGTTGTTGAAGACGATGATGATCACGCCGGCCTTGTACTGGACAGCCGTGGCCAGTTCCTGGCCGTTCATCATGAATTCGCCGTCGCCGGCGAAGGTGACCACGGTGCGCGCCGGATCCACGATCTTGGCCGCCACGCCCGACGGCACGCTGTAGCCCATGGCGCCATTGGTCGGAGCGAGCTGGGTGCGCATGCCGCCGTAGCGGAAGAAGCGGTGCGCCCACGACGCATAATTGCCGGCGCCATTGGTGATGATGGTGTCTTTCGGCGTGGCCTGCATCAGGTCCTGCACGACCTGCCACAGGTCGAGCGGCGCCTTGCCATCCTTGAAGATGGGCGGCTGTTCCTGGTAGGCGGCCAGTTCGGCCTTGGCCTCGGCCACCGTGTGCTGCCAGGCGCCGGCGTCGACCGGGGCCATGGCGGCGAGCATGGCGCAAGCCTGTGGCGCGCCGCTGTTGATCATCAGTTCGGCCTGGTACACGCTGCCCAGTTCTTCGGCGTCGCAATGGAAATGCACCAGGCGCTGCTTCGGTACCGGGGAGGCCAGCAGCGAATAGCCGCTGGTGGTCATCTCGCCCAGGCGCGGGCCGATCGCGATCAGCAGGTCGGCGTCGCGCACGCGCGCGGCCAGCTTGGGATTGATGCCGATGCCGACGTCGCCGATGTAGTTCGGGTGGGCGTTGTCGAGCAGGTCCTGGAAGCGGAAGGTGCAACCGACCGGCAGCCGGTTCGCCTCGGCGAAACGGGCCAGGTCGGCGCAGGCCTGTCCATTCCAGGTGGCGCCGCCCAGCAGCACCACGGGACGCTTGGCCTCGGCCAGCATGGCGCGCAGGGCATCGATCTGGGAAGCGGAGGGCGAGGCCTGTACCGGCGTGTAGCGGCGCGTGTCGGCCACGGCGGCGGTCTTGATCAGCATGTCTTCCGGCAGGGCCAGCACCACGGGACCGGGACGGCCGCTGGTGGCCACCTGGAAGGCGCGCGCCAGGTATTCGGGAATGCGGTCGGCGCGGTCGATCTGGGTGACCCACTTGGCCATCTGGCCGTACATGCGGCGGTAGTCGATTTCCTGGAAAGCTTCGCGGTCCATGAAGTCGTTGCCCACCTGGCCGATGAACAGGATCATCGGGGTCGAATCCTGGAAGGCGGTGTGCACGCCGATCGACGCATTGGTCGCGCCCGGGCCGCGGGTGACGAAGCAGATGCCGGGACGGCCGGTCATCTTGCCGTAGGCTTCGGCCATGAAGGCGGCGCCGCCTTCCTGGCGGTTGATGATGAAGCGGATGTCCGAATCGTGCAATGCATCGAGGACGTCGAGATAGCTCTCGCCGGGCACGCCGAAGGCGGTGTCGACGCCGTGGATTTTCAGCGCATCGACCAGGATCTGGCCGCCACTGCGGATGGGGTGCGTCATGTCGCCTCGCAAGAATGATGGGTGTGCCTCATTCTATGCGAGGGCTTTGCGGGCAGCTTTTGAAATAACGACACCAAATTTCAGTTTTGGCCGTTCGGGCCCCGGCGCGGTACAATGCGGGGGTGAAGCAGGCCAGACAGTCGCTGGCTGGCGCGTAATGCGTCGGCGGGAGGAAGGTCCGGACTCCATAGAGCGGGGTGACGGTTAACGGCCGTCCGCCGAAAGCCTTCCGGCGCAAGCCGGGGGTATAAGGCGAGGAATAGGGCCACAGAGACGAGCGTATTAAGTTACGGTGAAACGCGGTAACCTCCACCTGGAGCAATCCCAAATAGGCACGCGTTGAGGCGGCTCGCGGAGCGTGCGGGTAGGGAGCTTGAGCGCAGGAGTAATTTTGCGCCTAGAGGAATGACTGTCATAGCGAATGCCTGCAAGGGTGTTTGCCGTAACAAAATCCGGCCTATCGGCTTGCTTCACTTTACGAATTCCAGCTTGGGGACGAGCTAATGAAAAAATACATCCTCGCCCTCGACCAGGGCACCACCAGTTCACGTGCCATCCTGTTTGACCGCCACGGTCATCCCTGCGCCAGCGCGCAGCAGGAATTTCCCCAGTATTTCCCCCAGCCCGGCTGGGTCGAGCACGACGCCAATGACATCTGGGAAAGCCAGCTGGCCGTGGCGCGCCAGGTGCTGCGCGAGCATGGCGCCAGGGCGGCGGACATTGTCGGCATCGGCATCGCCAACCAGCGCGAAACCACGGTGGTCTGGGACAAGAAGAGCGGGCAGCCGATCGCACCCGCCATCGTGTGGCAGGACCGGCGCACCGCCGAAGCCTGCGACGCCCTGCGCGCCGACGGCAAGGCCAAACTCATCCACAGCAATACCGGGCTCGAACTGGACGCCTATTTCTCGGCCACCAAGCTGGCCTGGCTGCTCGACAACGTCCCGGGTGCGCGCGACAAGGCCGAGCGGGGCGCGCTGGCCTTCGGCACCATCGACAGCTGGCTGGTCTTCAAGCTTTGCGGCAAGCATGTCACCGACGTCAGCAATGCTTCGCGCACCATGCTGTTCAACCTGCACCTGATGCGCTGGGACCAGGCCTTGCTCGACCTGTTCCGGATCCCGGCGGCCATGCTGCCGCAGGTGGTCGCCAGCGCCGAAGAAGTGGGCAACGCGAACGCGGCCTGGTTCGGCCTGCCGATTCCCATCGCCGGCATCGCTGGCGACCAGCAGGCCGCCACTTTCGGCCAGGCTTGCCACCGGCGCGGCATGGTCAAGAACACTTACGGCACCGGCTGCTTCATGCTGATGCACGCCGGATCGCACGCGCCGCAATCGCACAACCGCCTGCTGTCGACGGTGGGCTGGCGCATCGACGGGCGTACCGACTACCTGCTCGAAGGCAGCGTCTTCATGGGCGGCGCCACGGTGCAATGGTTGCGCGACGGCCTGGGCATCATCGAGAAGTCGAGCGACGTCGAAGCGCTGGCGGCCAGCGTGCCGGACAATGGCGGCGTATTCATGGTGCCGGCCTTCACGGGCCTGGGAGCGCCGCACTGGGACCCGTACGCGCGCGGCACCCTGGTGGGCATGACGCGCGGAACCGGGCGCGGCCACATCGCGCGCGCCGCGGTCGAAGCGATCGCCTACCAGAGCGCGGAACTGCTGTTGGCCATGCAAAAAGACGCCGCCTTCCCGGTGGCCGAAGTGCGGGCCGACGGCGGGGCGGCGCGCAACGACATGCTGATGCAATTCCAGGCCGACCTGCTGGGCGTGCCGGTGGTGCGCCCCAGGGTCACCGAAACGACGGCCTTGGGCGCGGCTTGCCTGGCCGGCCTGGCGCTGGGCTTCTGGGAATCGCGGGAAGAAATCGCCGCCCAATGGCAAGCCGAGCGCCGCTTCGAGCCGGCCATGGGCGAAGACCAGCGCAGCGCCCTGATGGCCCGCTGGGGCCAGGCCGTCGAGCGTTCCCGGGGCTGGGCCGCCTGAACCCGCCAAGAGAATAATTGCCTCTCCCTAGGGGACTGTCCCGGGTTCTCAGGAAACATTGCCTGAGAACCCAGAACCCGGGACAGCCCCCTATTTTGACACTTTTGACACGGGGCTGGGCCGCCTGAACCCGTCAAGAGAATAATTGCCTCTCCCTAGGGGACTGTCCCAGGTTTTCAGGAAACATTGCCTGAAAACCTGGGACAGTCCCCATTTGGATGTTTTGGATGAGGAAACATTGCCTGAGAACCCGGGACAGTCCCGGGGGCAGTCCTTTTTTTTTGATTGTGAAGTTGACTCTTCGACAATCTTGCAATCACGTTGCATAAATTCAACCACGTGCATTTAATTTAAGACAAGTTGTGCGCGCAAAACCCATGTGTATAGATAAGGTAGCACATTCAATGTCTTTTATAAGTACCTAATTTATCGACATATTTTCTCTGGAGGCCACTTCAGCGATGTGCGCTAAGTCCTTGACTTCATTAGTAAATTTCCCATTTCGCACGGTTGAAACCGCTTGACCGTCAAGATTGCTTCATCTAAAGTGGGCAACTGTGTGAAAAAGTGTAGTTTTGTGGGAGGTTTTTCTGCTTCCAGCGCCCAAAACGACTAATTCATAAAAACCAACCAGCTAGGATCACCGTGTTTCAAGGCGCGTCAGCAATCAATCTCGATGCAAAAGGCAGGATGTCCATCCCTGCCAAGCATCGTGACGCCCTTGCGGTCCAGTGCGAAGGCCGCCTCACGCTGACCCGCCACCCGCACGGCTGCCTGCTGTTCTTCCCGCGTCCGGTGTGGGAATCCCACCGCGACCAGATCGCTGCCTGGCCCATGTCGGCCCGTGCATGGCAACGGATTTTCCTCGGCAACGCTTGCGATGTCGAGCTCGATTCCGCCGGCCGCATCCTGATTTCCCCCGAGTTGCGCTCGGCCGTGGGCCTGTCCCGCGACGTGATGCTGCTCGGCATGGGCTCGCATTTCGAGATCTGGGACGCCGCCAGGCTGGCAGCCGACGAGCAGCAAGCCGTCGCCGGCGGCATGCCCGACGTCTTATCCAATTTCTCCTTCTAGGGCGCGCCGATGACTATTGTGGCGGTGCCGGACTTTCAGCATCGGACGGTGCTGCTTGACGAGGCGGTCGATGCGCTGAACCTGACGGGCGCGCGCGCCGACGGTATCTACGTCGATGGCACCTTCGGTCGCGGCGGCCACAGCCGCCTGATCTTGTCGAAACTGGGCCCCCAGGGCCGCCTGTTCGCCTTCGACAAGGACTTGCAAGCTATCGCCACGGCCCACCAGATCGACGACCCCCGCTTCCAGATCGTGCACGACAGCTTCGCCACGATGAAAACGGCGCTGGCCGAACGCGGCGTCACGCAGGTCGACGGCATCCTGCTCGACCTGGGCATCTCTTCGCCGCAAGTGGACGACGCGGCGCGCGGTTTCAGTTTCCGCAACGACGGTCCGCTCGACATGCGCATGGATACCACGCGCGGTGTGTCGGCGGCCGAGTGGCTGGCGCTGGTGCCGGAACAACAACTAGAAAAGGTGATACGCGATTATGGGGAAGAACGGTTTGCTTTTCAGATTGCAAAGGCGATTGTTGCTGGCCGGGCAGTCGAACCAATTTCAGGCACACGACAGCTTGCCGGTATCGTGGCACACGCGGTCAAAACCCGCGAAAAGGGCAAGGACCCGGCAACCCGTACCTTTCAGGCTATCCGGATTTTCATCAATAAAGAGCTTGAAGACCTTCAAGCAGGCCTAGCCGAAGCTTACGACATGCTGGCCCCTGCCGCCCGCATGGTGGTGATCAGCTTCCATTCGCTGGAAGACCGCATGGTCAAGCAGTTCCTGGCCAGCAAGGCGAAAGTGGAGCAGCCCGACCGCCGCCTGCCGATCCGCGCGGTCGACCTGCCGCAGCCGCTGATGAAGCTGGTCGCCAAGATGAAGCCGTCCGACCCGGAAGTCGACGCCAATCCGCGCTCGCGCTCGGCCGTGATGCGCGTGGCCGAACGCCTGCCGGCAGGGAAGGCGGCATGAGCGGCAAGATCAACCTGGTGCTGACGGCGCTGCTGGTCATGTGCGCCCTGTCGCTGGTGAACGCGCAATACCAGGCGCGCCACCTGTTCATCGAGCTGGGCAAGCTGGAACAGCAGGCGCGCCAGCTCGACATCGACTGGGCCCAGCTCCAGCTCGACCAGTCCACGCTGGGCAAGAACGCGCGCATCGAACAGATTGCGCGCACCGAATTGAACATGACGCCGCTCACCGCGGCGCGCACGCAATACCTGAAAGAAGGCGAACAATGAAACGCGGCGTAGCAGCCTCGAAAGGGATGTCGTTCTCGAAAAGCCCGGTGCTGGCGGTCAGCCTGCCCACCTGGCGTTCGCGCGTCGTGCTGTTTGTGCTGTTTGCCGCCTTCCTGGCCTTGGCCGGACGCGCCCTCTGGCTGCAGGGCATGAGCAACGAATTCCTGCAAAAGCAGGGCAAGAGCCGCTACGAGCGCACCATCGAGCTGCCCGCCACGCGCGGCAAGATCATGGACCGCAATGGCCAGGTGCTCGCTTCGTCGCTGCCGGTCAAAGCCGTGTGGGCGATCCCCGAAGACGTGCTCGAGTCGCCCAAGGACAAGCTGCGCCAGCTGGCCGCGCTGCTGGAAATGAGCGAAGCCGAACTGCGCAAGAAGCTCGATTCGGACCGCACCTTCGTCTACCTGAAGCGCCAGGTGGAGATGGACGTGATCGCCAAGATTGAAAAACTGAAGATCGACGGCCTGGACACGCGCAAGGAATACAAGCGCTTCTACCCGCAGGGCGAGGTCATGACCCACCTGGTGGGCTTTACCAATGTCGAAGACGCGGGCCAGGAAAGCATGGAGTTGGCGCAGCAGCTGACCCTGGTGGGCAGCACCGGCAGCCGCCGCGTGATCAAGGACCGCCTGGGCCGCATCGTCGAAGACGTGGGCCTGTCCAAGGAACCGCACGACGGCAAGGACCTGACCCTGTCGGTCGACAGCAAGATCCAGTACATCGCCTATTCGCAGGTCAAGGCCGCGGTGGAAAAATTCAAGGCCAAGGCCGGCGCCGCCGTGGTGCTGGACGTGAAGACCGGCGAAGTGCTGGCGCTGGCCAACTGGCCGACCTACGACCCGAACGACCGCAAGAAGCTGACCGGCGCGCAGCTGCGCAACCGCGTCATCACCGACACCTTCGAGCCGGGTTCCACCCTCAAGCCGTTCACGGTGGCGCTGGCCATGGATACCGGCCGCATTACGCCGAACACCCGCATCGACACCGGGGAAGGGCGCTATGTCATCAACGGCGCGCCCATTTCCGATACCAAGGCGCACGGCGTGATGACGGTGTCCGAGATTATCGAAATGTCTTCCAATATCGGCACCTCGAAAATCGCGCTCGGCATGCCGGCCCAGGAAATGTGGGAAATGTTCACCGAAGTCGGCTTCGGCCAGCAGCCGAAATTCGGCTTCCCCGGCGCCGTGGCCGGCCGCGTGCGGCCGTACAAATCGTGGCGTCCGATCGAGCAGGCCACCATGAGCTACGGGAACGGCATCTCGGTCTCCTTGCTGCAGCTGGCGCGCGCCTACATGATGTTCGCGCGCGACGGCGACACCATTCCGCTGTCGTTCCAGAAAGTGAGCGAGGCGCCGGTGGGCCAGCAGATCATCAAGCCGAAAACCGCGCGCGACATGCGCGAAATGCTCGAACGCGTGGTGTCGGGCGAACACGGTACGGCCAAGCAAGCCCAGGTTCCCGGCTACCGCGTGGGCGGCAAGACCGGCACGGCATACAAGGTTGAAAACGGCAAGTACGCCATGCCGCGCAAGTACATCGGATCGTTTGTCGGCATGGTGCCGATGTCGAACCCGCGCTTCATCATCGCCGTCATGATCGACGAGCCGACCACCCGCGAACACTTCGGCGGACAGGTTGCCGCTCCCACCTTCGCCGCAGTGGCCGCCAACGCGCTGCGCGCGCAGAACGTGCCGCCCGATTCGACCGTCACCGAAATCGTGGTGCCGACCGACGGTTCGGGAGATGTGATGTGATGAACCTTCACGACATCTGCCAGTGGATTGCCGCCGCAGCGCCGGGCGGCAAACTCGTTTCCGATTCGCGCCGCGTGCTGCGCGGCGACGTTTTCTTCGCCTATCCGGGCGAAGCGGGCGACGGCCGCGCCTTCATCGGGAAAGCCATCGAGCAGGGCGCCGCCGCCATCGTCCATGAAGCGCGCGATTTCACCTGGAACGATGCCTGGACCGTGCCGCACCTGGCCGTGGCGGAACTGAAAAAGAACGCCGGCCCGATCGCCCACCTGTGCAAGGGCATGCCCGACGCGAACATGTTCACGGTCGGCGTGACTGGCACCAATGGCAAGACCTCGTGCGCCGTCTGGCTGGGCCAGGCCCTGTCGCGCCTGGGCGAACCGGCGGCCGTCATCGGCACCCTGGGCGTGGGCATTTTCCGCGGCAAGGGCGAGGTCGAATACGACGTCACTGGCTACACCACGCCGGACGCGGTGCTGCTGGCCCAGAAGCTGGCCGACGTGCGCGATGCGGGCGCTGCCTCTTTGGCGATTGAGGTAAGCTCCATCGGGCTCGAGCAGGAACGTACCGCGGGCATGCATTTTGACGTCGCGCTGTTTACCAACCTGACGCGCGACCACCTTGACTATCACGGCGACATGGAAAGCTACGAGGCAGCGAAGGGCAAGCTGTTCGAGTGGCCAGGACTGAAGACTGCAGTGCTTAACCTCGACGATCCGGCTGGCCTGCGCCTGGTCAGCCACCTTACCGCCCGCTTCGGCAGCGCGCTGCCCCTGATCGGCTACACCCTGCACGATGCCGCGGTCCGGCCCGACATCGCCGGCGTGGCCATCCTGCGCGCGTCGCAATTCAAGAGCCGCCATATCGGCACCGATTTCCATCTCGATTCGCCGTACGGCAGCGCCAACGTGAAAACCCAGCTGGTCGGTCATTTCAATATCAGCAATGCGCTGGCGGTGCTGGGTGCACTGATCGCCAAGGGGACGGTGCTGCGCACCGCGCTCGACGCGATCGAAGCGTTGACGCCGGCGCCGGGCCGCATGCAGCAGGTCGGCGGCCAGGATGCGCCCATGGTCGTCATCGATTACGCGCACACGCCCGACGCGCTGGAAAAAACGCTGGAAACCCTCAAGCAGGTCGCCACCGAACGCGGCGGCGAACTGTGGTGTGTGTTCGGCTGCGGCGGCGACCGCGATCCGGGCAAGCGCCCGCAGATGGGCGCCATCGCGCAAATTGCAGAACATGTACTGGTCACCAGCGACAATCCGCGCAGCGAAGACCCGGCGGCCATCATCGCCCAGATCGTGGCGGGCATGGATGCCGCCCACGCCAGTTCGCGCTTCCAGGCCATCGAAGACCGCGCCGCGGCCATCCTGTCGGCCGTGCGCCATGCCGCCAAGACCGACGTGATCCTGCTCGCCGGCAAAGGCCACGAACCCTACCAGGAAATCAAGGGCCGCAAGATGCCGTTTTCCGACGCCGACCACGCCGCGCTTGCGCTGGCCGCGCGCGCCACCATGATGAGGTCCAACTGATGCGCGGCACCCTGGCACAACTGGCACACTCGCTCACCGGCGCGCGCATGACCGCGAACGCCTCGTTCGACAGCGTCTCGACCGACAGCCGCAAGGTGAGCGCCGGTGCGCTGTTCGTCGCCCTGCGCGGCGACAATTTCGACGCCCACGATTTCCTCGGCCAGGTGGCCGCCCAGGGTGTGGCAGGCGTGGTTGTCGAAGCGCTGCCCGACGGCTGGACGCTGCCGGCCATCGTGGTGCCCAACACCCTGGCCGCGCTGGGCCAGATCGGCAATGCCTGGCGCGTGCAGTTCGCCATTCCCGTGATCGGCGTCACCGGCAGCAACGGCAAGACCACGGTCAAGGAAATGATCGCCTCGGTGCTCGAAGCGGCCTATGGCGACGACGCGCGCCTGGCCACCCGTGGCAACCTGAATAATGAAATCGGCGTGCCGCTGACGGTGATGCGCCTGCTGCCGTCGCACCAGGCGGCCGTCATCGAACTGGGCATGAACCATCCTGGCGAGATCGCGCGCCTGGCGGCGATTGCCGCTCCTACCATCGCGCTGGTGAACAACGCGCAGCGCGAGCACCAGGAATTCATGCACACCGTGGAGGCCGTCGCCCGCGAAAACGGTTCGGTCATCGACAGCCTGGCGACCGGCGGCGTGGCGGTCTACCCGGGCGACGATACGTATACGGCGCTGTGGGCCGGCCTGGCCGGCAGCCGCCGCAGCATCACTTTCGGCCTTGATTCCGCCTGCAACGTCACCTGCAGCCACAGCGCGAGCACCTTCGGCAGCGAGCTGCTGGTGGTCGTCAGCGACGCGCACGGCAAGCGCCAGTTTCCGGTACGCCTCGCGGCGGCCGGCCTGCACAACGTGCGCAACGCCCTGGCGGCGATCGCCTGCTGCGTGGCGGCCGGCGTGCCCGACGAAGCGATCGAGCGCGGCCTGCAAGCCTTCGCGCCGGTCAGCGGCCGCCTGCAGCGCAAGAGCGCGACCTGCGGCGCCACCGTGATCGACGACAGCTACAACGCCAATCCGGATTCGGTGCGCGCCGCCATCGACGTGCTGGCGCAGGCGCCGGAACCGCGCATCCTGGTACTGGGCGACATGGGCGAAGTCGGCACCCAGGGCCGCGAGTTCCACGAAGAGATTTCCGCCTACGCGGCCAGCCACGGCATCGGCACCGTGCTGGCCACGGGCGAGCTGGCGCGCCACATGGTGGCCGCGGGGGCACAACATTTTGAGCAGTTCGACGAATTATTGGCAGCACTGGACGCACGACTGGGCAGCAAATCTGACGCAACTGTGTTGGTCAAGGGCTCGCGCTTCATGAAAATGGAACGCGTGGTCCAACACCTTCTTGGTTCAACAAACATCGGTAAGGAAGCCCACTAATATGCTGCTCTGGCTCGCTCAATTCTTCCAGCAGGACCTCGGTCCCCTGCGCGTTTTCAACTTCATCACCTTCCGTGCGGTGTTCGCCACCATCACGGCCACGCTGATCGGCCTGTTCGCCGGGCCTTACGTCATCCGCAAGCTGGTGGAGATGAAGGTCGGCCAGGCGGTGCGTACCGATGGCCCGCAAACGCACCTGAAAAAACACGGCACCCCGACCATGGGCGGCGTGCTGATCCTGCTCGCGATCGGCGTCTCCACCTTCCTGTGGATGGACTTCTCGAACCGCCTGGTATGGCCGGTGCTGGTGGTGACCCTGGGCTTCGGCGCCGTGGGCTGGGCCGACGACTACCGCAAGGTGGTGTACCAGGACCCGGAAGGCATGCGCTCGGGCGAAAAGTATTTCTGGATGTCGCTGATCGGCATCGCCGCCGCGCTGTACCTGGCGTTCTCGGTTTCCGCGCCAAACAACGCCAAGGTGTGGGAACTGTTCTTTGCATGGGTGCAGTCGGGCTTTTCGATGGACCTGCCGCCCAAGGCCGACCTGATCGTGCCGTTCGTGAAAACCATCAGCTATCCGCTGGGTGTATGGGGCTTCATTGCGCTCACTTACTGCGTCATCGTCGGCACCAGCAATGCGGTCAACATCACCGACGGCCTCGATGGCCTGGCCATCATGCCCACCGTGATGGTCGGTTCGGCGCTGGGCCTGTTCGCCTACCTGACCGGCAGCGCCACCTATTCGCGCTACCTGTTCATTCCGCATATCCCGGGCGCCGGCGAATTGCTGATCTTCTGCGGCGCCATGGCCGGCGCCGGCCTGGCCTTCCTGTGGTTTAACGCCCACCCCGCGCAAATGTTCATGGGCGACGTCGGCGCGCTGGCGCTGGGTGGCGCGCTCGGCACCATCGCCGTCATCGTGCGCCAGGAAATCGTCCTGTTCATCATGGGCGGCATATTCGTCGCCGAGACGGTGTCGGTGATGATCCAGGTGGTGTGGTTCAAATATACGAAGAAGAAGTACGGGGCGGGGCGGCGGGTGTTCCTCATGGCGCCGCTGCACCACCACTTCGAACAAAAAGGCTGGAAAGAGACGCAGGTTGTCGTGCGCTTCTGGATTATCACCATGATGCTGGTCCTGGTCGGCCTGTCGACCCTGAAACTGCGCTAAGAATGAACGGGGTAGGAATGTACAGCGGCAAACACGCACTGGTACTGGGGCTCGGGGAATCCGGGCTCGCGATGGCGCAATGGCTCGCCCGTTGCGGCGCGCGCGTGCGCGTTGCCGACACGCGCGACGAGCCGCAGCGCCTGCAAGCCTTGCGTGATTCCGTGCCTGCCGCCCAGTTCATTGGCGGCCCGTTGAATGCCGCCTTGCTCGATTCCGTCGACTTCGTCACCGTGAGCCCTGGCCTGATGCCGGACCGCGAGCTGGCCGAGATCACCCCGGCGGCCATCGCAGCGAACATCCCCGTGTGGGGCGAGATCGAACTGTTCGCCCAGGCCCTGGCCGCGCTGAAGGAAGAACGCGGCTACACCCCGAAAGTCATTGCCATCACTGGCACCAACGGAAAGACCACCGTGACCAGCCTGACGGGCCTCTTGTGCCAGCGCGCCGGCCTGTCGACGCGCGTAGCCGGCAATATCAGCCCCGCCGCGCTGGACGTGCTGCGCGAAGTGATGGATGCCGACGACTTGCCGCAGGCCTGGATCCTCGAGCTGTCCAGCTTCCAGCTGCACGCCACTTTCAGCCTCCAAGCCGACGCCGCCACCGTCCTGAACCTGACCCAGGACCACCTGGACTGGCATGGCGACATGGCCGCCTACGCCGCCGACAAGGCGCGCATTTTCGGCGCCGCTACCGTGCGCGTGCTCAATCGCGACGACGCGCGGGTCATGAACATGGCCGCGCCCATGAGCGAGGTGGTCACCTTCGGCACCGACGAGCCAAAACAGGCCGACTGCTTCGGCCTGGTCAACGAGCGCGGCGTGCTGTGGCTGGCCGCCGCCGTGCCTGGCGAAGAAAGCGAAAAGAAGCGCAAGAAGAATGAAGTGGCGGAAGTGGTGCCGTGCATCGTCAACCGCCTGATGCCGGCCGATGCGCTGCATATCCGCGGCTTGCACAATGCCTCCAACGCGCTCGCCGCGCTGGCCCTGTGCCGCGCGATCGGCCTGCCTTTGGCGCCGCTGCTGCACGGCCTGCGCGAATACAAGGGCGAGCCGCACCGCGTGGAACTCATTGCCGCCATTGAAGGCGTCGATTACTACGACGACAGCAAGGGCACCAACGTGGGCGCCACGGTCGCGGCCCTGAACGGGCTTGGCAAGGCCTTCGGCGGCGCGTCGCAAAAAATCGTCCTGATCGCCGGCGGCGACGGCAAGGGCCAGGACTTCGATCCGCTGGCCGAACCCGTTTCGCGCTACGTGCGCGCCGTGGTGCTGATCGGCCGCGACGCGCCCAAGCTGCGCGCGGCCATCGAACCGTCCGGCGTGGACATGGTCGATTGCGTGACCCTGCCCGAGGCCGTGGCCCGCGCTGCGGCGCTGGCCAATGGCGGCGACGCCGTGCTGCTCTCGCCCGCATGCGCCAGCATGGACATGTTCACCAATTACGCGCATCGCGCGCAGGTGTTCTGCGACGCCGTGCGCGAACTCGCGCTGGACAAGGGACAGGACCTCTGATGGCGCTCCAGCTTCCATTCAAATTCTCGGGATCGTCAAAGGATGCTTTGACGAGCAGCCGCTTGCGCCCGTCGAAAATGATGGAATACGACCAGCCGTTGGTCTGGGTGACCCTGCTGCTGATGCTGTTCGGCCTGGTGATGGTGTATTCGGCGTCGATCGCGCTGCCCGATTCGCCGAAGTACGCCAATTACAAGAACAGCTACTTCCTGCAGCGTCAGTCCATGTTCATCGCCGTGGCCCTGATGATCGGCCTGTTCGTCTTCCGCATCCGGATCGCGGTCTGGCAGCGCTATGCATCGCTGATGTTCGTGGCCACCCTGGTGCTGCTGGTGCTGGTGCTGGTGCCGGGCGTCGGATTCTCGGTCAACGGCGCGCAGCGCTGGCTGAACCTGAAGGTATTCAACCTGCAGCCGTCCGAGATCATGAAAATCGCCGTGGTGCTCTACGCGGCCGACTACACGGTGCGCAAGCAGGAATACATGCACAAGCTGACCAAGGGCTTCCTGCCGATGGCGGGCGCCATCGGCCTGGTGGGCCTGCTGCTGCTGCTCGAACCCGACCTTGGCGCTTTTGGCGTGATCGTCTGCATCGCCATGGGCATCCTGTTCCTGGGCGGGATCAACGCCATCTGGTTCGGCGGCATCGGCGCGCTGCTGGTAGCCATCTTCGGCGCCATCATCGCGCTGTCGAAGTTCCGGCGCGAGCGCATGTTCGCCTACCTGGATCCCTGGCAGGAAGGCAATGCCCTGGACAAGGCTTACCAGCTGACCCATTCCCTGATCGCCTTCGGACGCGGCGAATTTTTCGGCGTGGGCCTGGGCGCCAGCGTCGAAAAGCTGCACTACCTGCCCGAGGCGCACACCGACTTCATCATGGCCGTCATCGGCGAAGAACTGGGCCTGGCCGGCGTGCTGGTGGTGATCGCCATGTTCTACTGGCTGGTCAAGCGCGCCTTCGACATCGGCCGCCAGGCCATTGCCATCGACCAGACCTTCGCCGGCCTGGCCGCCAAGGGCATCGGCATCTGGATCGGCGTGCAGACTTTCATCAACATGGGCGTAAACCTGGGCCTGTTGCCGACCAAAGGCCTGACGTTGCCTTTGATGAGCTACGGCGGATCCGGGGTCGTCATCAACTGCGTGGGGCTGGCCATCTTGCTGCGTATCGACTATGAAAACCGCGTCATGATGCGGGGTGGCCGCTCATGAAAAAACTGATGATCATGGCGGCCGGCACCGGCGGGCATATCTTCCCCGGCATCGCGATCGCGCAAACCATGCGCCAGCGCGGCTGGGAAGTGAGCTGGCTGGGCACGTCCCACGGCATGGAGCAGGACCTGGTGCCGAAGCAGGGCATCGCGATCGATTCGATCAACTTCTCCGGCATGCGCGGCAAAGGCCTGGTCCATACCATCACCGGCGCATTCAAGCTGGTTTTCAGCTTCTTCACCTGCCTGGCCCATCTCGCGCGCCGCCGGCCCACCGTGGTGCTGGGCATGGGCGGCTATGTGTGCGTGCCGGGCGGCCTGATGGCGCGCCTGTGCCGCCGGCCGCTGGTGCTGGTCAATGCCGACGCCGCGCTGCTGCTGTCGAACAAGACGCTGGCGCCGTACGCGCAGCGCGTGCTGTTCGGTTTTCCTGCCGATTTCGGCAGCGCCGCCGGCAAGGCTGTCGTCACCGGCAATCCGGTGCGCCAGGAGATCCTGGCCATGGCGCCGCCAGCGCAGCGCTTCGAGCGGCGCGAAGGCCCGCTGCGCATACTGGTCGTCGGCGGCAGCCTGGGCGCGCAGGTGCTCAATGAAAGCATTCCCGCCGCGCTGGCCCTGATTCCCCTGAAGGAGCGTCCCCTGGTGCGCCACCAGTCGGGCAAGAAGAATATCGACGCGCTGCGCAAGGCGTATGCGGAAGCGGGCGTGCAGGCCGAGGTGCTCGACTTCATCGACGACATGGCCAACGCCTACATCGGCGCCGACATCGTCATCTGCCGCGCCGGCGCGATCACGGTGTCCGAACTGACGGCCGCCGGCGTGGCCAGCGTGCTGGTGCCCTTCGTGGCCAGCACCACCAGCCACCAGCGCGACAACGCGCAATGGATGGCGCAGCAGCAGGCGGCGATTCACCTGCCGCAGTCGGAACTGGCGCCGGACAAGGTTGCGGCGCTGATCAAGTCGCTCACGCGCGACAAGTGCCGCGTCATGGCGGAAGCGGCGCTCAAGGTCGGCAAGCGCGATGCGAACAAGGCAATCGCAGAAGTCATCGAACAATTGGCAGGATCGGCAAACAAATGAAACATAAAATCAAGAATATTCACTTCGTCGGCATCGGCGGCAGCGGCATGAGCGGCATCGCCGAGGTGCTGCTCAACCTCGGCTACGTGGTGTCGGGTTCGGACCTGGGCAGCAATGCCGCCACGCAGCGCCTGGAAAGCCTGGGCGCGAAAGTCATGCTGGGCCACGCGGCCGGCAACGTGGCCGGCGCCGACGCGGTGGTCACCTCGACCGCCGTCAAGGAGGACAACCCGGAAGTCATCGCCGCCCGCGCCGCCAAGACGCCCATCGTGCCGCGCGCGATCATGCTCGGTGAACTGATGCGCTTGAAGCGCGGCATCGCCATCGCCGGCACCCACGGCAAGACCACCACCACCAGCCTGGTCGCATCGGTGCTGGCGCAGGGCGGTCTGGATCCCACCTTTGTCATCGGCGGGCGTCTGAACAGCGCCGGCGCCAACGCCAAGCTGGGCGCCGGCGAATACATCGTCGCCGAAGCGGACGAATCGGATGCGTCGTTCCTGAACCTGTCGCCCATGATCGAAGTCATCACCAACATCGATGCCGATCACATGGAAACCTACGAGCACGATTTCGAAAAGCTCAAGTCGGCCTTCGTCAATTTCACGCACCGCCTGCCGTTCTACGGCCGCGTCATGCTGTGTATCGACGACCCGCATGTGCGCGCCATCATTCCGCAGGTGACCAAGCCGATCACCACCTACGGCTTTTCCGCGGAAGCCGAAGTGCGCGCCGTGAACGCCAGCGCCATCGGCCTGCAGATGCACTTTACCGTGATCCAGGAAGGCTACCCGGACACCCAGTTCATCCTGAACCAGCCCGGCATGCACAATGTGCTGAACGCCTGCTCGGCGATCGCGATCGCGCGCGAAATCGGCATCGAAGACAGCGCAACCCAGCAGGGCCTGGCCGAATTCCACGGCGTGGGCCGCCGCTTCACCCGCTATGGCGACGTCGCCATTCCCGGCGGCGGCACCTTCACGCTGGTGGACGATTTCGGCCACCATCCGCTCGAAACCGAAGTCACGCTGGCCGCAGCCCGCGGCGCCTACCCGGGCCGCCGCCTGGTGCTGGCCTTCCAGCCGCACCGCTACAGCCGCACGCGCGACCTGTTCGAAGACTTCGTCAAGGTGCTGGGAACGCCGGACGTGCTGGTGCTGTCCGAGGTGTATCCGGCCGGCGAAGCGCCGATCCGCGCCGCCGACGGCCGTTCGCTGGCGCATGCGCTGCGCGTGAACGGCAAGGTCGAACCGATTTTTGTCGAAGCCATCGCCGACATGCCGGCCACCATCATGGGCCTGGTGCAGGACGGCGATGTCGTGATCACCATGGGCGCCGGCTCGATCAGCGGCATTCCACAAAAACTGACAACCTATACTGGGGCTTGAAGTGAGCACATTTACTCCCGCAGATGCAGCGGCACTGGGCAAGGTTGGCGTGCTGTTCGGCGGCCGTTCCGCCGAACGCGACGTGTCGATCATGTCGGGCCGCGGCGTGCTGGCCGCGCTGACGGGCAAGGGCATCAACGCCCACGCCTTCGATCCGGGCCAGCGCAGCATCGCCGAATTGGCGGCTGAAAAATTCGACCGCGTCTTCATTGCGCTGCACGGCCGCTTCGGCGAAGACGGCAGCCTGCAGGGCGCGCTCGAGCAGCTGAACATCCCGTACACCGGCAGCGGCGTGATGGCCTGCGCCATCGCCATGGACAAGATCTACACCAAGATGATCTGGCTGCAGAAGGGCCTGACCACGCCGCGCTACGCGTCGATCACCCCGGGCACCGACCTGGCAGCGGTGGCCGCCGACATCGGTATTCCGCTGATCGTCAAGCCGCCGCACGAAGGCTCGACCATCGGCATCACCAAGGTGTCGGACGCCGCCGATTTCAAGGCGGCATACGAACTGGCGGCGACCTTCGACGACGTGGTGCTGGCCGAGGAATTTGTCACCGGCCGCGAATTTACGGTCGCCATCCTGGGCCGCGGCGCCACCGCGCGCGCGCTGCCGATCATCGAGATCGTGGCCCCGGAAGGCAATTACGACTACCAGAACAAGTACTTCACCGACGTGACCAAGTATTTCTGCCCGGCCGACCTGCCGGAGGCAACCCGCGCCGAAATGGAAAGCGCCGCGCTGGCAGCTTACCGCGCCCTCGACTGCGAAGGCTGGGGCAGGATCGATTTCATGCTGCGCGCGAGCGACGGCAAGCCCTTCCTGATCGAGGCCAATACATCGCCCGGCATGACCAGCCATTCGCTGGTGCCGATGGCGGCCAATGCGGTCGGTATCAGTTATGAAGATTTATGCGTGGAGATACTGCGTTCGGCGCGGCTGAAGATGGGCAAGGGCTGATTACGCAATGTGGCATGACGTCCGAGCTCTGAATGCAAGCGCCAGCGGCCTGGTTGCCGCAGTAGTCCTGGCCTTGCTGGCGTCGGGCGTGTGGTGGTTGTCGCAGCGGCCGATGTTCACCCTGCGTACGGTGAGCGTCGAGAGCATGTACGGCATGGAACTGAAGCATGTGAACAAGCTGACCCTGCGCGCGGGCGTGGTCGGACGGATCAAGGGCAATTTTTTCACGACCAACCTGGAGCAGGTGCGTACGGCCTTCGAATCGGTGCCCTGGGTGCGCAAGGCAACGGTGCGGCGCGAATGGCCGGACCAGCTGATCGTGGAAGTCGAGGAGCACGAACCGCTCGGCACCTGGGGCGAAGATGGACGCCTGCTGTCGGTCAAGGGCGATGTGTTCACCGCCAACCTGGCCGAGGCGGACGAAGACCACGCGCTGCCGGCGCTCGACGGGCCGGAGGGAAGCGAGAAGGAAGTGCTGGCGCGGTTTGCCGAATTGCGGGCGTGGTTTGCGCCGCTGCGGCTCGCGCCAGGGAAGCTGAGTCTGTCCTCCCGCTATGCGTGGACCGTCGGACTCGATAACGGAATGAGCGTGGCGCTGGGCCGGGAGCAGGACAAGACGACACTGAGGAACCGGGTTGACCGGCTGGTGAAAATCTATCCGCAACTGGTCCGCCTGATCCCCGACGGGATTGGCACGATCGACATGCGGTACCCGAATGGCCTGGCGCTTTCCGCCGCCGGCCTCAAGGTACCGAGTGATGCAACAAAGCCTGTGAAGGCGGTAGTGAAAAAAGAACCTCATTCAACCAGCGGCAAAACCAAGAAAACACAGTAGGCGACAGCACATGACAAAAGACGCGAAAAACCTGATCGTCGGACTCGACATCGGCACCTCGAAGGTGGTGGCGGTGGTGGCCGAAGTGATGCCCGACGGGCGCCACGAAGTCATCGGACTCGGTCAGCACGAGTCGCGAGGCCTGAAGAAGGGCGTCGTCGTCAATATCGAGGCGACCGTCGAATCGATCCAGCGCGCGCTTGAAGAAGCGGAGCTGATGGCGGACTGCAAGATCCGCAACGTCTATGCGGGCATCGCCGGCAGCCATATCCGTTCGTTCAATTCGAGCGGCATGGTCGCCATCAAGGACAAGGAAGTGACCAGCACCGACGTGGCGCGCGTGATAGAAACGGCCAAGGCCGTCAACATCCCGACCGACCAGCAGCTGCTGCATACGGTGCCGCAGGAATTCATCGTCGACAGCCAGGAAGACGTGCGCGAGCCGATCGGCATGAGCGGCATCCGCCTTGAGGTGCGCGTGCACATCGTCACCGGTGCGGTGTCGGCGGTGCAGAACATCGTCAAGTGCGTGCGCCGCTGCGGCCTGGAAGTGTCGGACCTGATCCTGCAGCCGATGGCCTCGGCCGACGCGGTGCTCACGCTCGACGAAAAAGAGCTGGGCGTGGTTCTGATCGACATTGGCGGCGGCACCACCGACATCGCCGTGTTCTCGGACGGCGCGATACGCCACACGGCGGTCATTCCGATCGCCGGCGACCAGATCACCAACGACATCGCCATGGCGCTGCGCACGCCGACCTCGGAAGCGGAAGAAATCAAGATCCGCTACGGCGTGGCCAAGCAGGTGCTGGCCGATCCGCACGAGTCGCTCGAAGTGCCGGGCCTGGGCGACCGCGGTCCGCGCAACCTGTCGCGCCAGGCGCTGGCCGCCGTGATCGAGCCGCGCGTCGAAGAGCTGTTCGCGATGGTGCACCAGGTGGTGCGCGAGTCCGGCTACGAGGGCGTGCTCTCGTCGGGCATCGTGCTCACCGGCGGCACCGCGATCATGCCCGGCATGGTTGAAATGGCGGAAGACATATTCTTGAAGCCGGCGCGCCTTGGCACGCCGGACTATCGCGGCCAGCTTGCCGACGTCGTGCGCAGTCCGCGCTATGCGACTGTCCTCGGCCTGCTGCTGGAAGCGAAGAAGCAGTATTTGCGGGGCCACATCGTCACCAGGCAGGACGGCTCGGTAAAAGCAGTGTGGCAGCGCATGAAAGAATGGTTTTTGGGGAATTTTTAATTTTTTATGGTTAACCGCAGTTTTCAATCTCCAGGTTTCATATGAATATGAGCCCTGGCGCTTGGAAACCGCACTTTGATTAGGAGTACATCATGGAGTTTGATATGGTCGATAACGCAGCACTCGGAACCGTCATCAAAGTCGTCGGCGTCGGCGGAGCAGGTGGCAATGCGGTTCAGCACATGATCAACAAGGGCGTGTCCGGCGTTGAGTTCATCGCCGCGAACACCGATGCCCAGGCATTGGCGGCATCGTCGGCCCACAATATCATCCAGATCGGCGATTCGGGTCTCGGCGCCGGCATGAAGCCGACCGTCGGCCGCGCGCTGGCCGAAGAATCGCGTGCCCGCATCGAAGATTCGCTGCGCGGCGCGCACATGGTCTTCATCGCTGCCGGCATGGGCGGCGGCACCGGCACGGGCGCTGCGCCCATCGTCGCCGAGATCGCCAAAAGCATGGGCGCGCTGACCGTTGCCGTCGTGTCCAAGCCATTTTCGTACGAAGGCCAGAAGTGCATGGACATCGCCGAGAGCGGCCTGGAAGAACTGTCCCAGCACGTCGATTCGCTGATCATCATCCTGAACGAAAAACTGGAAGAGATCTACGAAGACGAAAGCATGATCGACTGGATGAAGCACGCCGACGATGTGCTCAACAACGCGGTCGCCGGTATCGCCGAGATCATCAACGTGCCTGGCCACATCAACGTCGACTTCAACGACGTCAAGACCATCATGGGCGAGCAGGGCAAGGCCATGATGGGCACGGCCACCGCGTCCGGCGTGGACCGCGCGCGCATCGCCGCCGAACAGGCAGTGGCCTCGCCCCTGCTGGACGGTATCGACCTGTCGGGCGCACGCGGCGTGCTGGTCAACGTGACCGCCAGCCGCAACCTGAAGGGCAAGGAAATCAAGGAAGTCATGGCCGCGGTGCGCGCCTTCGCGGCGCCCGATGCGTCGATCGCGCAAGGCATCGCCTACGACGACACCATGGGCGACGACATCCGCGTGACCGTGGTGGCCACGGGCCTGGGCAAAGCCAAGAAGGCCATGCAGCTGGTCCAGACGCCTATGCTGCGCACCGGTACCCACAACGCGCCGATGATGGCGTCCGGTACCGGCATGGCCGCGTCCTCCGGCGTGACCATGGGCGCCGCGTCGGGCCTGGGCCAGTCGCTCGACGGCATGAAGCAGCCAGCCGTATGGCGCCGTGAACAGGCTTCCGAGCAGGTTCAGGCCATGCAGCGCAATGGCGTGGAAACCTACGACATTCCTGCCTTCCTGCGCAAGCAAGCCGACTGATTTTTCGGTCAGCCAGGAAAAACCGGGGCTTGCCCCGGTTTTTTTATGGCCAGCAGATTTGGCCGGCTTCAGGCATACTATTCGTCTTTCAACCACACACTCAAGGAGCCTCGAATGACTATCAAAATCGGCGACAGCCTCCCGGAAGGCACCCTCTCCGAATTCGTAGAGACCGAAACCGCAGGCTGCTCGCTCGGCCCGAATACCTTCCAGGTCGCTGACCTGGTCAAGGGCAAGAAGATCGCCATCTTTGGCCTGCCAGGCGCCTACACCCCGACCTGCTCCGCACAGCACGTGCCGGGCTACGTCAAGCACGCGGACGAACTCAAGGCCAAGGGCGTTGACGAAATCTGGTGCATCTCGGTCAACGACGCCTTCGTCATGGGCGCATGGGGCCGCGACCAGAAGGCCACCGGCATCGTGCGCATGATGGCCGACGGTAACGCTGCCTATAGCCGTGCCCTGGGCCTGGACGCCGACTTCTCCAAGTACGGCATGGGCACGCGCTCGGCGCGCTACTCGATGCTGGTTGACGACGGCGTGGTCACCCAGTTGAACCTGGAGCAGGGCGGCGCGTTCGAAGTGTCGAATGCAGAAACCATGCTCAAGCAGTTGGCTTAAACAGTCACAGCGGCATCATGAAACGCCTTCACCCGAGAGGGTGCGAGGCGTTTTCGTTTTTTACGGTCAGCGTCATGAACATCAAAAAAGAATCCCCGAACCAGCCCGAGATCATTGCCATGCTGGAGCAGCTCGATGCCTATTTCGGCGCGCTGTATCCGGCCGAAAGCAACCACCTGCTCGACGTCGCCACGTTGACGCAGCCGGACGTCGTGTTCCTGGTTGCGCGCGATGGCGACGGCGCGGCGGTCGGCTGCGGCGCCTACGTCAACCGCGGCGGCTATGCCGAAGTCAAGCGCATGTACGTCGATCCGTCGCAGCGCGGGCAGGGCGTGGGCGGCCTGCTGATGGCGGCCATCATTGACGGCGCCAGGTCAGCCGGCCTGCCGTGCCTGCGCCTGGAAACGGGCATCAGCCAGCTTGACGCGATCGGCCTGTACGAGCGCGACGGCTTCGTGCGCATCGCGCCGTTCGGCGATTACCTTGAAGACCCGCTCTCGATCTTCATGGAGAAGCCGCTGTGAAGAACATGCGCAGCATCTATGCGATGCTGTTCGCCGTCGCCATGTTCTCGCTGATGGACACGGCCATGAAGCTGCTCGCCGCCCACTATCCGGCCATGCAGGTGGCCGCCCTGCGCGGCCTGGCCTCGCTGCCGCTGGTGCTGGTCTACATAGGCTGGCGCGGCGCTTTCAAGTCGGCCTTCAGGGTGCGCTGGCCGCTGCACATCCTGCGCGGCATCCTTGGCGTCGCCATGCTGTCGCTGTTCGCCTTCGGCCTGAAAAACCTGACCCTGGCCGAAGCCTATTCCATTTTCTTCATCGCCCCGGCCCTGATCACGGCGCTCTCGGTCGTGTTCCTCAAGGAGCGCGTCAATGCCGCCCGCTGGATCGCGATCGCGGTCGGCCTGCTGGGCGTGATCGTGGTCCTGCGCCCCACCGGTGAAGGCTTGCTGACCCTGGGCGGCCTGGCCATCCTGGCCGCTGCCGCCTGCTACGCCGTGTCGGCCATCACCAACCGCGTGCTGGGTCGCACCGACAGCAATGAACACATGATCCTGTGGCTGATGCTGATGATGTCGGCCGGCGCCAGCGCACTGGCCGCGCCCGACTGGGTGGCCGTGCGCGCCAGCGACTTCCTGCTGTTGCTGGCCCTGTCCGTGACCGGTTTCCTGGGCCAGATCGCCATCACCGAAGCGTTCAGCAAGGGCGAGGCCTCGAGCATTGCGCCGCTGGAATACACGGCCCTGGCCTGGGGCGTGGGACTGGACTGGCTGCTGTGGCAAGCCTTGCCGGACCGTTACACCATGCTGGGCGCGGCCATCATCATCGGCAGCGGCATTTACCTGATCCGCCACGAGCATGACCATGCCAAGGCCGAGCATCCCTAGAGCGGTATAATCTGCCCATGCTTAAACAAAGAACCCTCAAGAAACTCGTGCGCACCACGGGCGTCGGCTTGCATTCCGGCACCAAGGTCGTGCTGACGCTGCGCCCGGCCGCCATCGATACCGGCATCGTGTTCCGCCGCGTCGACCTCGACCCCGTGGTCGAGTTTCCGGCCAGCGCGGGCGTGGTGGGCGACACCCGCATGGCGTCCGTGCTGATCAACGGGGCGGCGCGCGTGTCCACGGTCGAACACCTGATGTCGGCCTGCGCCGGCCTGGGCATCGACAACCTGTACGTGGACGTCTCGGCCGAAGAAATTCCCATCATGGATGGCTCGGCCTCGTCCTTCGTGTTCCTGCTGCAGCAGGCGGACGTGCTGGAGCAGGAAGCGGCGAAAAAGTTCATCCGCGTGCTCAAGCCCGTGGAAATCCGCCAGGGCAGCGGCAACAATGAAAAATGGGCCCGCCTGTCGCCCTACGACGGCTTCAAGCTCGACTTCTTCATCGAATTCAACCATCCGGCCGTTGACGGCACCACCCAGCGCGCCTTCGTCGATTTCGGCGACGTGTCCTATGTGCACGACGTGGCGCGCGCGCGCACCTTCGGTTTCATGCAGGATGTGGAAAGCTTGCGCGGCATGGGCCTGGCGCGCGGCGGTTCGCTGGAAAACGCCATCGTGATGGATGAATACCGCATCCTCAATTCGGACGGCTTGCGCTACGAAGATGAATTCGTGCGCCACAAGATCCTCGACGCCATCGGCGACCTGTACCTGGTGGGCCATCCGCTGCTGGCCAGCTACGAAGCGCACAAATCGGGCCACGGCTTGAACAACCTGCTGCTGCTCGAACTGCTCAAGCACCCGGACGCTTACGACATCGTATCCTTCGCCCAGCCCGGCAGCGCGCCGGCGTCCTATGTGCGCCAGATGGAGCGTGAGTGGGCGCTAACTTAGCGTAATCCAGCTCAGCGCCTGCGCGCCGCCATCGCCTTCAGAGCGGCAATCAGGGTGGCGTTCTGGGCAGTCTCGGGCAGGGTATTGCCCAGTTCCTCGAACGCCGCCTTGGCGGTATCGGGCAGCACCAGCTGGCGCGTGTGCACCACGGGCGGGATGCTGCGCGTGACCTGCACCTTCAGCTTGATGTCGACCACTTGCCAGCCGCGCTTTTGCAGCGCCGCGATCAGCTTGGGAATCTGCTGCTTGAGCTTGGCGGCCACGGCCGAGGTGGGCGTGGCCAGCACCAGCTGGGCGTCCTGGAAGGACAGCACATCGCACTGGGCGAACATGGGCGGCAGCGATTTGGCGCAGTCCGTCTGCAGGCTGGCCATGCGCATTGCCGTAGGCAAGAGGGCCGCCATCTTGTCGTTGCGTTTCAGGAAATCCGTCGCATCGAGCGAGGTTTTCCGCGTTTTGGTGCCGTAGATGTGCATGGGCGTCACGATAGCACATTGCCCGGTCGCAGGTTTCTATGCATAATCCCCGCATGGTATTTTCCTCGATCCTCTTCCTGTTCTACTTCTTCCCGATTTTCCTCTGCCTGTACTACGTCCTTCCATGGAAGAATGCGGTGCTGCTGGTGGCCAGCCTGGTGTTCTACGCCTGGGGCGAGCCGCGCTTCGTCCCCATCCTGCTGCTGTCGGCCCTGCTCAATTACAGCACCGGCCTGGCCATCGCCCGCGCCGGCGCGCGCAGGAAGCTGTGGCTGGTGGTGGGCGTGGCGGCCAACCTGGCCATGCTGGCCTGGTTCAAATACCTGGCCTTCCTGGGCGAGGCGCTGGGCCAACTGTTCCACATCGACGCCAGCCTGCCGCCGGTGGTGCTGCCGCTGGGTATTTCCTTCTTCACCTTCCAGGGCCTGTCCTACCTGATCGACGTCTACCGCAAGGATGTCGAGGCCCAGCCCGATTTCTGGCGCTTCGCTACCTACAAGGCCATGTTCCCGCAACTGATCGCCGGCCCCATCGTGCGCTACAAGCAGATCGCCGCCGAGATCGGCGCACGCCAGCTGCCCAACGCGCGCGTACTGGCCGGCCTCGAACAGTTCGTGCTGGGCCTGGCCCAGAAGGTCTTGCTGGCCAATACCCTGGCGGTGCCGGCCGACCGCATCTTCGGCCTCGATCCGGTGACGCTGTCGGCCCCCACCGCCTGGATCGGCCTGCTCTGCTACACGCTGCAGATCTATTATGATTTTTGCGGCTATTCGAACATGGCCATCGGCATCGGCCACATGACGGGCTTCAGCTATCCGCGCAATTTCGACAAGCCCTACAGCGCCGCCTCGATCACCGAATTCTGGCAGCGCTGGCACATGAGCCTGTCGAGCTGGTTCCGCGACTATGTCTACATACCGCTGGGCGGCAACCGGCTCGGGCCGCTGCGCACCTACGCTAACCTGGCCATCGTGTTCCTGCTGTGCGGCCTGTGGCATGGCGCGGCCTGGACCTTCGTGGCCTGGGGCTTCTGGCATGGCGCGCTGCTGGTCATCGAACGGATGGGCGTGCTCGCCCTGCTGGCCCGCCTGCCGCGCCGGCTGGCGCAGGGCTGGACCCTGCTGGCCGTGATGGCCGGCTGGGTCCTGTTCCGCGCCCACGACATGGCCGCCGCCGCCGGCTACTACATTGCCCTGGGCGGCCAGGCCGCCAGGGCCGAAGGGCGGCCGTGGCAAGTGGACATCGGCCCGGCCGAACTGACGGCGCTGCTGGTGGCCCTGGCCTGCGCCCTCACGCGCCACGGCGCCGCCAGCCGGGTCGCGGGCCGCTGGCGCCATGCCCCGCTGGCGGTGGCGGGCCTGGCGCTGTGCGCGGCCAGCCTGGCCGGCGGCACCTACAACCCCTTCATCTACTACCGCTTCTGATGCCGATGCGCGAGCATCTCGCCAAACTCTTTGCCGTGGCGCTGTTCGCGCTGCCCGTGCTTGGCGTCTACCTGCCCGGCCTGCAGCCGAACGCGGAAAACCGCGCCCTGGCGCCGATACCGCCGCTGCCGGCCGGCGTCGGCCAGTCGCTGCTGTGGCCTGGGGCCATGGAAGCGGGCATCAATGACCGCTTTCCGCTGCGGCCCACCCTGGTGCGCAGCAATACCCGCCTGCGCCATGCGCTGTTCGGCCAGTTCCCGACCATCCAGGTGGCGGCCGGACGCGACGGCTATATGTTCCTGGCCAACCATACCGTGCAAGGCGCGCCCTACGGCGCCATCCGCATCGCCTGCGGCGACGGCTATGATGGCGTGGACCGGATCGTCCAGGAAATCAATTATTTCGAAAAGTTTTTTGCGCGCCGCGGCCTGAAGCCGAAATTGCTCATCGTGCCGTCCGGCCCGCTGGTCTACAACCTCCACCTGCCGGCCTGGATGGCCGCGCGCTGCCCGGACCACGCGGCGCCGGCGCTGGCCATCCTCGCGTCGCCCTGGCTGCAGCCGGCGGCGCGCGCGCTGAGCTATTTCCCGCTCGACGTGCTGCGCGCGCTTGGCCCGGACACGCCGCCCCAGCCGCAGCATTATTTCCACTGGTCCGGCGATGGCCCGCGCGCGGTGGCCGAGGCCGCCGAACAGCGTTTCTGGGGCCGCGCCGCCTCGGTCGCGAGCCCCCTGGCGACGGCCTACGCGCCCGGCCCGTCCGACTACCAGTCGCTCTACCCCGGCATCGAGATCATCCGCACGGTGGGCACGCCGGTGCTGGCCGGCAGCAGCATCACCGCGTGCGACGGACCGGCCTGCCTGCCGGAACTGGCCGGCGCGGCCGCCAGGCTGCACATGGTGGCGCGCTACCGCAACAGCGCGCCGGGACTGGGTCCGCGCCTGGTGATCCTGTCCGACTCCTTCGGCCCGAACGCGCTGCCCCGGTTCGCGCGCTTCCACGAAGAAGTGGTCCTGATCGGCACCAACAATATGCCGCTGCTCGATGCGGCGGAAAAAGCGCGGCTGCGCGCCTTCGTGTTCCGCCCCGATAGCAAGGATGAATTGTTGTATCTTTACCACGACGCGACCGTGTATTCGAGCCGCGTTTTGGGCGATATGCAATTCTTCGCGCCCTGAGGTGGTGGACGCGGCCCTTGTTATCTTGACCAATAACCCCATTTGTGGCGGGATCGCGTGATAAAATCACCGTCTTTTTGCCATAGTCAGCCCGGGCTTGATAACATTTTGCTATCATCACGGCTCCCTTTTGCGGCGTTTTTTTCTAGAATTTAAGCATGTCATTACTGACCCAGATTTTCGGTAGCCGCAACCAGCGGCTGCTCAAGCAATATCAAAAGACGGTTCGCGAGATCAGTGCCCTCGAGCCGCAGATCGAAAAGCTGTCGGACGCTGAACTCCAGGCCAAGACCCCCGAATTCAAGGACCGCCTTGCCAAGGGCGCGACCCTGGACGATCTGCTGCCGGAAGCGTTCGCGGTGTGCCGCGAGGCCGCGCGGCGCGTGCTCAAGATGCGCCACTTCGATGTCCAGATGATAGGCGGCATGGTCCTGCATTACGGCAAGATCGCGGAGATGGGCACGGGCGAGGGCAAGACCCTGATGGCGACCCTGCCGACCTACCTGAACGCGCTGGCCGGCAAGGGCGTGCACGTCATTACCGTCAATGATTACCTGGCGCAGCGCGATGCCGAGTGGATGGGCCGCCTGTACAGCTGGCTGGGCCTGACCACGGGCGTGAACCTGTCGCAGATGGACCACGACATCAAGCAGACCGCCTACGCCGCGGACATCACCTACGGCACCAACAATGAATTCGGTTTCGACTACCTGCGCGACAACATGGTCTACGAAGCGAAGGAACGCGTGCAGCGCGGCCTGTCGTTTGCCGTGGTCGATGAAGTCGACTCGATCCTGATCGATGAAGCGCGCACCCCCTTGATCATTTCCGGCCAGGCCGAGAACCATACCGACCTGTACCACAAGATCAATGAAGTGCCGCGCATGCTGACCCTGCAGGTCGGCGAAGAAACGCCGGACGGCAAGGGTGTCGTTTCGGTGCCTGGCGACTACACCAAGGACGAAAAAGCCCACTCGGTGCTGCTGACCGAACGCGGCCACGAAAACGCGGAAGCGATCCTGACCAAGATGGGCCTGCTGCCGGAAGGCGCTTCCCTGTACGACTCGGCCAACATCACCCTGATCCACCACCTGTACGCGGCCCTGCGCGCCCACGCGCTGTACTCCAAGGATACGCATTACGTGGTGCAGAACAATGAAGTGGTGATCGTCGACGAATTCACCGGGCGCCTGATGACGGGCCGCCGCTGGTCCGATGGCCTGCACCAGGCGGTCGAAGCCAAGGAAGGGGTGCGCATCCAGAACGAGAACCAGACGCTGGCCTCGATCACCTTCCAGAACTATTTCCGCATGTACGCCAAGCTGTCCGGCATGACCGGTACGGCCGACACCGAAGCCTACGAATTCCAGGAAATCTACGGCCTCGAAACGGTGGTGATCCCGCCCAACCGTCCTTCGCAGCGCAAGGACCGCCAGGACCAGGTCTACAAGTCGTCGGAAGAGAAGTACAACGCCATGCTGATGGATATCCGCGATTGCTACGAGCGCGGCCAGCCGGTACTGGTGGGTACCACCTCGATCGAAAATTCGGAAATGCTGTCGGGCATTTTGACCCGCGCCAAGCTCGAGCACAATGTGCTCAATGCCAAGCAGCATGCGCGCGAAGCGGAAATCATCGCCCAGGCCGGCCGTCCGAAAATGATCACCATCGCCACCAATATGGCGGGCCGCGGTACCGACATCGTCCTTGGCGGCAATGTCGAGAAGCAGATCCAGATCATCGAAGCGAACGATGCCCTGGCCCCTGCCGACAAGGAAGCCCAGTCGCACAAGCTGCGCGACGAATGGCAATCGCTGCACGACCATGTGGTGAACGCCGGCGGCCTGCACATCGTGGGCACCGAACGGCATGAATCGCGCCGCGTCGACAACCAGTTGCGTGGCCGTTCGGGCCGCCAGGGCGACCCGGGTTCCTCGCGTTTCTACCTCTCGCTCGACGACGCGCTGCTGCGCATCTTCGCGGGCGACCGCGTGCGCGCCATCATGGACCGCCTCAAGATGCCGGAAGGCGAACCGATCGAGGCGGGCATCGTGTCGCGCTCGATCGAATCGGCCCAGCGCAAGGTGGAAGCACGCAACTTCGACATCCGCAAGCAGCTGCTCGAATACGATGACGTGGCCAACGACCAGCGCAAGGTGATCTACACCCAGCGTAACGAATTGCTGGAAACGACAGACATTTCCGAACTGATCGCCTCGCTGCGCGCCGGCGTGTTCCACGACGTGGTGCGCTCCTTCGTGCCGGCCGAGTCGGTGGAAGAGCAATGGAATGTGCCCGGGCTGCAAGACACCCTGGCCAGCGAATGGCAGCTCGACGTGGACCTGAAATCGCTGATGGCGACCGAAGCGAACCTGACCGACGAAGACATCCTCGACAAGGTGCTGGCCGCGGCCGATGCTGCCTACAATACCAAGATCGAGATCGTGGGCAAGGAATCGTTCGGCGGTTTCGAGCGCAATGTCATGCTGCAAAGCGTGGACAGCCACTGGCGTGAGCACCTGGCGGCGCTCGACCACTTGCGCCAGGGTATCCACCTGCGCGGCTATGCGCAAAAGAATCCGAAGCAGGAATACAAGCGCGAAGCCTTCGGCCTGTTCGGTTCCATGCTGGACCAGATCAAGAACGAAGTCATCCGCATGGTCATGACCGTGCGCATCCAGACCCGCGAAGAGATCGATGCCGCCGAAGCCGCGCTGCAGCAATCGCACGTGGAAAACCTGAGCTACCAGCACGCCGACTTCAATCCCGACGCGGCGCCGGAAGACTTGCTGGCGCCCAACGCCAATCCGCGCCTGGCCTCGGAAGAGGAACTGGGCCTGAAGGTGGGCCGCAACGATCCATGCCCTTGCGGCAGCGGCAGGAAGTTCAAGCAATGCCACGGCAAGCTGGCATAAGCTAAAAGCCAGCGACAAGAAAACGGAACTTCGGTTCCGTTTTTTTTCGCTTGCGCGCTTGATGTGGCGCCGTGGCCGAGTTGACCACCCGCAACGCGAGCCCGCGCGCCTCCTGCAATGGTAAAGCCTGATCCCCGGACGGAGGCTTGCCATGAAATCGTTCATCGCCGTGCTTGCAGGCAGCCTGCTGCTGACGCTCTCCTGGTGGTCCCTGATGCCGGCCCCGAAGGCGCCGCGCGTGGTGGTGCTGCCGGCGCCGCCGCTGCCGTACAAGGTGAAGGCGGTCAGCCTCGCCGTGCCCGCGCCCGGCAGCGTGGCCTTCATCGAACATCGCGGGGGCGGCCGCGTGGCGGTGGTGGAAGCGGTGGGCGAGAACTCCCTGACCATCATCGAGGGCAACTACGCCATGGGCAGCGTGACGCGCCGTACTGCCACCGGGAAAGACCTGGCCGACGCCGCGCGCCAGCTCGACATCGTCGGCTATTACAAGCCGTGACGCTATGGCAAGCTTGATGTCGATATAATCGGCATCAGATCACACTCCCGGAGTACGGCGATGGCCTTGCGTTTTCCTGTCCTGGCATTATTCCTTCCGCTGGCGGCCCTTGCCGATCCGGCGGCCACCTTCGTACCGCAGCCCGGCCTGTATCGCGTGGATACCGACGCCACCATGGTGGCCGCGCCCATGACCCAGCATCCGATCTCGATCGAAACGCGCCAGGATGGCCGCACCGGCGACCAGGTGTTCCGCCAGCGCGCGGGCGGGCAGACCGCGCAGCAAGCCTACAAGGGCGACGGCCCGCAGACGGTGTGCATCGGCAAGGGGCAGGATGCGAAGGCGCTGGTCGCCATCCAGAAAGCGAGCGGCTGTTCCGCCAGCAAGGGCGTGGTCGACGGCGAGCGCATGACCTACACCCAAAGCTGTCCGTCGATCGAGGTCAAGATGACGATCCGGAAAATCGACGCCGAAAGCTATGAAACCCATACCCAGACGCGCCAGAAATCCGGCGGCCAGGCCGACGCCATGCTCGCTTCCATCGGGCAGATGAAGGCGCTGCTCGAGCATGCCGCCAAGAGTGCGCCGACGGCCGCGGAGCGCAAGAAGGCGGCCGACCAGCTGGCCGATTTCGACCGCTACAAGGCCGAGATGACGCGCCAGGCGGCGCAGGTCAAGGCCATGCAGCCCGAGATCGAAAAAATGAAGGAAGACGCGCGCCGCGAAGGGGTGCCGGTGCCGGTCGACGACACCACCTGGGTCACCAGCGCGCTCCAGAAATGGACCCGCATCGCCGGCCTGTGCACGCCCGACAAGGCGAAGTGATCCGCCACGCGCCTTTTTTTGTCTGGCGGTACAATAGCGGCTCCGCATTCCTAGCCCAGAAAGTGAGCCGCCATGGCCGTCAATTCCCCCGTTCCAGTCGCCGCCGACCTGAAACCCGTCAACGGTATTGAAATCGGCTATGCCGAAGCCGGCATCAAGAAGCCCAACCGCAAGGATGTGCTGGTCATGAAACTGGCCGAAGGCGCCACCGTGTCCGGCGTGTTCACCAAGAACCGCTTCTGCGCCGCCCCGGTCCAGGTCAGCAAGGCCAATCTGGAAGCGGTCGCCGCCGGCGGCGCGCCTATCCGCGCGCTGGTGGTCAACACGGGCAATGCCAACGCCGGCACCGGCGAGAGCGGCCTGGCCCACGCCAATGCCACCTGCGCCGCGCTGGCCCAGCTGCTCGGCTGCTCGGCGCAGCAGATCCTGCCGTTTTCCACGGGCGTGATCCTCGAACCGCTGCCGGTCGATAAAATCGTGGCCGGCCTGCCCGCCGCGATCGCCAACCTCAAGGCCGACAACTGGTTCAACGCCGCCGAAGCCATCATGACCACCGACACCCAGCCCAAGGCGGCGTCGCGCACGGTCGACATCTGCGGCCACAGCGTCATCATGACCGGCATCAGCAAGGGCGCCGGCATGATCAAGCCGAACATGGCCACCATGCTGGGCTACCTGGCGATCGACGCCAAGGTGGCGCAGCCGGTGCTCGACGAACTGGTCAGGCACGCGGCCGACCATTCCTTCAATTGCATCACGATCGACGGCGACACCTCGACCAACGACTCCTTCATGCTGATCGCCACCGGCACCGGCAGCCTGGCCATCGGGAACACCGATTCGACCGAATACCTGGAACTGAGGAACGCCGTCACCGACATCGCGCGCAACCTGGCGCAGCAGATCATCCGCGACGGCGAAGGCGCCACCAAGTTCATCACCATCAGCGTCGACGAAGGCGGCTCGGTGGAAGAGTGCCGGAGAATCGCCTATTCGATCGCCCATTCGCCGCTGGTGAAAACCGCCTTCTTCGCCTCCGACCCCAACCTGGGCCGCATCCTGGCCGCCATCGGCTACGCCGGCGTGGACGACCTCGACGTCAGCAAGCTCGATCTCTACCTGGACGACGTGTGGGTGGCCAAGAGCGGCGGGCGCAATCCCGACTACCGCGAGGAAGACGGCCAGCGCGTGATGCGCCAGAGCGAAATCATGGTGCGCGTCACGCTGGCGCGCGGCGCCGCGTCGGCCACCGTCTGGACTTGCGACCTGTCGCACGACTATGTGACCATCAACGCCGACTACCGCTCCTGATGTCGCCGCTCGAACAGTTCCTGCTGCGCGCCGAGGCAGTGCTGGCGCGGGTGGAAGCGGTGCTGCCGCCGGCCCATCCGCGCGAACCGGACTGGCAGCGCAGCTTCGCCTTCCGCTGGCGCAAGCGCGCCGCGGGCGGCGCCGGCTACCTGCAGCCGGTGGTCCATGCCGCCAGCATCGCGCTGTCGGACCTGCACAATATCGGCAAGCAGAAGCAGCAGATCGAGCAGAACACGCGCCAGTTCGTGCAGGGACGTCCCTGCAACAACGTGCTGCTGACGGGCGCGCGCGGCACCGGCAAATCGTCGCTGATCAAGGCTTGCCTGAACCAGTTCGCGGCCGACGGCCTGCGCCTGATCGAAGTCGACAAGGCCGACCTGGCCGAGCTGCACGACATCGTCGAGCTGGTGGCGGGCCGTCCCGAGCGCTTCGTCATTTTTTGCGACGACCTGTCGTTCGAAGAAGGCGAGAGCGGCTACAAGGCGCTCAAGGTGGCGCTGGACGGCAGCATCGCCGCGCAGTCGGACAATGTGATCATTTACGCGACCTCGAACCGGCGCCACCTGATGCCCGAGCGGATGAGCGACAACGCCAGCTACACGCACGGCAGCGACGGCGACCTGCATCCGGGCGAAACGGTGGAAGAGAAAATCGCGCTGTCCGAGCGCTTCGGCCTGTGGCTGTCCTTCTATCCCTTCAAGCAGGACGATTACCTGGACATCGTCGCGCATTGGCTGGGCAGCTTCGGCTGCACGGCGCAGCAGGTCGAGGCGGCGCGGCTTGACGCGCTGCGCTGGGCGCTGGCGCGCGGTTCGCGCTCGGGCCGCGTGGCCTGGCAGTTCGCCCGCGATTACGCGGGAAAGCTGGCGCCTTGAGCGGCGCGCAAAAAAAACCGATCGATGTCGCGGTCGGCATCCTCATGAAACCGAACGGCGATGTGCTGCTCGGTCAGCGTCCCTTTGGTAAGCCCTACGACGGCTACTGGGAATTCCCGGGCGGGAAAGTCGAACCCGGCGAAGCCATACTCGACGCGCTCAAGCGCGAATTTGTCGAGGAGCTTGGCGTCCATATCCTGGACGCGAGCGAATGGTGTGGCGTGGAGCACGTGTACGAACATGCGCACGTGCGCCTGCATTTTTTCATCAGCCGCGCATGGCGGGGCGAACCGCAAAGCCTGGAAGGGCAAGCGTTCGCGTGGCAGGGCACGGTGGGCGTCGCGCCCCTGCTGCCGGCCACCATCCCCTTGCTCGCGTGGCTGGACCAGTTGCGCTACCCGCCGCTCTGAGCGGCGCTTGCGCGACCCACACCGAAAGTCCACATGAATGTCATCGTACTGGGAAGTGGTGTCGTCGGCACCACGTCCGCGTATTTCCTGGCCAAGGCCGGGCACCAGGTCACCGTCATCGAACGCCAGGACGGGGCGGGCCTGGAAACGAGTTTCGCCAACGCCGGCGAGATTTCGCCCGGCATGGCGGCGCCCTGGGCCGCCCCTGGCGTGCCCCTGAAGGCCCTGGGCTGGCTGTTCGCGCGCCATAGCCCGCTGGTGGTGCGGGCGCGCCTGGACCCTGCCATGTGGCGCTGGCTGGCCCGCATGCTGATGAACTGCAATGTGCGCAGCTACGAGACCAACAAGACGCGCATGGTGCGCCTGGCCGAATACAGCCGCGACCGCCTGGTCGAGCTGCGCGCGGCCACCGGCATCGCCTACGACGAACGCAGCAAGGGCACGCTGCAAGTGTTCCGCGACCAGCGCCAGCTCGACGAAGCGGCCTGGGACATCGCCGTGCTCGAGCGCTTCGGGGTGCCCCATGCGCTGCTCGACGTGGCCGGCTGCGAACAGGCCGAGCCGGCCCTGGCGCGCGTGCGCGGCAACATCGTCGGCGGCCTGCGCCTGCCGGGCGATGAAACGGGCGATTGCTTCAAGTTCACCCAGGCCCTGGCGGCCATGGCGGCGCAGCTGGGCGTGACCTTCCGCAATGGGGTCGATATCCTGCGCCTGGACAGCGAAGGCGGGCGCATCAGCGGCGTGGTGACGTCGCAGGGAACGATGAAGGCCGACGCCTACGTGATGGCGATGGGCAGCTACTCGCCGCTACTGCTGGCGCCGCTGGGCGTGCGCATTCCCGTCTATCCGGTCAAGGGTTATTCGATCACGATCCCGGTGACCGATGCGGCCGGCGCGCCGGAATCGACCGTCATGGATGAAACCTACAAGGTGGGCATCACGCGCCTGGGCGACCGGATCCGGGTGGGCGGCACGGCGGAACTGACGGGCTACGACCTGAGCTTGCGGCCGCAGCGCAAGGCCACGCTGGAACACGCGCTGGGCGAACTGTTCCCGCATGGCGGCGACCTGTCGCAGGCAAAGTTCTGGTGCGGGCTGCGCCCCATGACCCCGGACGGCACGCCCGTGATCGGGCCGACGGCCTATCCGAACCTGTTCCTCAACACGGGCCATGGAACGCTGGGCTGGACCATGTCCTGCGGTTCTGCGCGCGTGCTGGCCGATATCGTCTCGGGCAGGACGCCCGAGATCAGCCTGGAAGGCTTGCTGATGGCGCGCTATCGCTGAGTGCGGACCAGTTCCTCGAACTTGTCCAATTCGTCGCGCAGGATCCAGCCGCGAATGGCCGTGCGCAGCTTCACGAACGGCGCAGGCGCGGCGCGCCGGCTGCCGTCGATGCGGATCAGGTGCCAGCCGTATTCGGTGCGGACCACGTCCGGCAGCAAGCCTTCGCCCTTGGCCGCCAGCACGGCGGCGGCAAATTCCGGGCCGAAGTCATGCGCGTCGGCCCAGCCGAGATCGCCTTCCCTGGCGCTGCGGTCCAGCGAGAATTGCCTGGCGCGCTCGGCGAACGAGGCACCCTTGACGATCGCCGCATGGGTCGCGCGCGCGTTCGCTTCCTCGGCGAGCAGGATGTGGGCCAGCTTGTGCTCGGTACGCCCGGCAGCGTGGCTGCGCAGCAGCGGCAACACCCGCTCGTACACCGCGCGCAAGGCATCTTCGTCATAGGCCTTGCGCAGCAGCGTCACCTCCAGAATGGCGCTGCCGCGCGCCGCTGCGCCATTGCGCAGCGCCGGCGCATAGCGGCAGCTTTGCACCCAGGCCAGCGCCAGCTCGTCGACTTGCACGTCGCCGCTGGACGAGGCCAGTTTGGGCGAGAATACCTGGCCGTCGGTCCACACCAGCAAGCGCACGCGCAAGGTATCGGCCCCCCTGGCCGCGGGCCCGGGGCGGAACACGGCCGACTTGCGGCAGCTGTCGTCGACCAGGCTGGGGGCGACCGCGCCCGCCGGCTGGGGCGCCGCCGGCCAGGTGATGGTCAGGGTATCGGCGTCGGCCGCCTTGCCGTGCGGCGGCTGGGCGAAGCGGCAGTTTTTCGCGTGGGCCAGCGCATCGTCGTCGAGCCGTTGCCAGCCGCTGCCCGCGAGCAGGCGCACGCTGGCCGGTACGCCATTGGCGGCGCGCTTGATTTCCAGCGTCGTACTGCCTTGCAGCGCATAGCGCGCCGCTTCGGGCGATGCCGCCAGGGGCGGGCAATCCTTCACGGACAGCTCGGCGCCGCAGGCAGGCAGCGCGGGCAGCGCCGCCAGCATGGCCAGCAGGGCCAGGGCGGGGCGGATCAGCATTTGGGCCTCTGCAGGGTCGGTTCGGGGGCGACGCCGGTCGCGCGCAGGCTGTCTTCGCGCACCAGCTCGATGAAGCACTTGCCATCGGTCAGCCCGGCGTTGGACACGTAGCTGTGGCCGGCCGCGGGCACGAAGGCCAGCAGCGGCTGGCAGCTGCTCATCACGTTGTAGCCTTGAAATACCATGGTGCTCCACAACATGACACGGTTGCCGGTCGGGACCCGCACGGTGCGGATGCCTTTTTCCTCGGTGACGGGGAGCTGGTAATGGGTGCCGCCCACGCACATGCCGGGCTTGCCCATGCCGAGCAGCTGGATGCGCACGTCGGCCGGCTTGGCCTCATAGATGGGCATGGTGCTGCAGCCGGTCAGCGCCAGGGTGGCGGCCAGTGCCGCGATAGTCAGTGTGCGCATCATTTCTTCTCCGTGGAACCGGTCGCGATGACCTGGGCCAGGTCTTCCATCACATCCTGGGTGTTATGGGCGCCGCGGTGCGGACCGTCGAGCATCAGGATGAAGGCGGTGGCGACCGGTTTGTTCTGGACCGTGCCGACCCGCGGCATGGTGGAAGGCTGCTCGTGGGCCGCGGCCAGCAGGCTGCTGTACAGGAGGAAGAAAGGCTTGTTCCTGGACTTGGCCATTTCGGCGCAGCGGTACAGGGCATATTGCTGGGCAATGTCGGACGAGGTAAAGCCGTTGGCGGCAAAGATCACCGGCTCGAGCCTGGCAGCGCCTTTTTGATCGATGTGGCCGCCGGTCAGGCCGGCGCTCTGGTAGGGCGTGGCGCAGGCCGATAGCAGCAGCGCGGCAGCGCAGCTGGCGAGTAGTCGCAGAGGCATGGATTTTCCAATGGAAACTTAGTAAAAAGACTATCTTAACAGCCTTTTAGTTACCAGTAGGAAAAATTCGATGCTAGTGGTTGTCCTGGTCCGGGAGCAGGTCGTCGTCGGCGGGGGCGCCAGGAATGGTGTATTTTTCTTCGGCCCAGGCACCCAGGTCGATTTGCTTGCAGCGTTCGGAACAGAAGGGGCGGAAGGGGCTGGACTCTGTCCATTCGACTTTCTTGCTACAGGTGGGGCAATTGACTACTGGCATGGCACGGGATTCATTCGGTTAAAAGTTGCATAGCGTGAGTTCGAAGGGCACGTCGTCTTCCAGCGGCTTGGGCTTGAGGTCGCCGCCCTGGGTGGTGAATCGCACCCACAGCATGTATTTGTTGGCGGAAATTTCGGGAATGGCGCCGGTCTGCTCGTCGAGCGTCAGGCGCAGCATCTGGTAGACCTTCCCCTGCAGCATTTGCTGGTAGCTGCCGGCGATGGCGATCATCTTGACCGGGCCGCCCGAATCGCGCAGCAGGCGCAGCACCAGGGCCAGGGCATCGAACAGGGGCGCCAGCGGGGCGAACCAGGTGATGATGTCGTTGAAGCGCTGCTCGGGCGGGCGCTTTTGCCAGGCATAGTAGGAAGGCAGGTCGAATTCGCAGGCGCCGCCCGGGATGATGGTGCGGCCGCGGATGCTCATCAGCCATTCGTTGTCGCGCACGTTCTGGCCGGTCTTGCCCTGGGCCGCGACCAGCGCGCTGCTGACCGTTTCGAGTTCGCCCAGCACCTGGTCGAGCATGTCGGCGGCGACGTTCGGGTTCGAGCGGTAGCTCAGCAGGCTTTGCTTCTGGCGTTCCAGTTCCTGCAGCAGGTCCGATTTGAGGTCGGCACGGCCCGCCACTTCGAGCATGTCGAAGATGGTGGCCAGGGCGACGTGATGCTGCATTGCATGTTCTTGATGGACAAAGAACTTGAATTTTTCGTACAGGTCTTCCAGCCGCAACAACGTGCGAATGCGCTCGTTGAAAGGGTATTCGTAGACGATCAAAATGACATCCCTTTACATTGTTGGCAGGAGAAGAATTCCGTGATTCTGAACCAAGCGAAGCAAAATTACAAACGCTCCCTTGGTATTCGTGACATTCTCTCGGAAAATGCCATATAAATCCCGTGCAATCGCTGGATTTGCGGTTCCAGGGCCGCCAGCGCGCCATCGTTTGTCAAGACATCGTCGGCCGCGGCCAGGCGCTCGGCGCGGCTGGCCTGGTTGGCCATGATGTCACGAACTTGCTTTTCCGATAAGCCGTTCCTGGCCATCACGCGCGCGACCTGGACTTCTTCCGGACAGTCGATGGCCAGCACCCGCGTGACGCGCGATTTCCAGGTGCCCGATTCGACCAGCAAGGGCACCACATACATGAGGTAGGGGCCGGTGGCGGCCGCGGCCGCGGCCATGGCGGCGGCGCTGATGCGCGGATGCAAAATTGCCTCGAGCCGGTGCTTGGCTTGGGGATCGGTAAATACCAGCTGGCGCATGCGCACGCGGTCGAGGGCGCCGTCCGGGGTGGCGAAGTCGTCGCCGAAGGCGGCCATGATGGCCGGCATGGCCGCGCCGCCGGGGGCGGTCAGGGCATGGGCGATGTCGTCGGTGTCGACCAGGGAAGCGCCCAGCGCGCCGAAGCGGTTGGCGACCGTGGTCTTGCCGCAGCCGATGCCGCCGGTCAGGCCGACCGAGAACCTGGAAGGGAGCGGCTGGTCCATGTGCCCGGCCCGCTAGAAAGCGAGCAGCATCTGCTGCGACAGAACGCTGATGCGTTCGCCGTACAGCATCGCCAGCAGGCCGGCCCCGGCCAGGTAGGGCCCGAAAGGAATGCGGGTGTCGCGCCCGTTCTTGCCGAACACGATCAGCGAGATCCCGACCACCGCGCCCACCGCCGAGGATAGCAGGATCACGGTGGGCAGCATGGTCCAGCCCATCCAGGCGCCCAGCGCGGCGAGCAGCTTGAAGTCGCCATTGCCCATGCCATCGTTCTTGCGCACCAGCTTGTACAAGGCATTGACCGACCACAGCACCAGGTAGCCGGCGGCGGCGCCGATGACGGCCTCGCGCAGGGGCACGAAGGTGGCGTTCAGGTTGATCAGCAAGCCCAGCCACAGGAGCGGGTAGGTCAGGTCGTCCGGCAGGAACTGGGTGTCGAAGTCGATCATGGTCATGGCCAGCAGGAACAGGGCGAAGGCCATGGCGCCCACCCCGGCCCAGCCGCTGCCGAACTGCCAGACCATCAGCGCCGACAGGCCGGCGGCGACCATTTCGATGAGGGGATAGCGGGCCGAGATCGGCGCCTTGCAGCCGCGGCACTTGCCGCGCAGGGCCAGGTAGCTCAGGACCGGGATGTTTTCGATGGCCGTGATCTTGTGGCCGCAGCAGGGACAGGCCGAGCGCGGCACCGACAGGGTGAAGGTGTCGGTGTGGATGGGTTCGCCGCCTGCATGTTCGGCGCAGGCATTTTCGAACTCGCGTTCCATCATCTTGGGCATGCGGTAGATCACCACATTCAGGAAGCTACCGATCAGCAGGCCGAACACGGCCGCGATCACGGTGGGGAACAGCGATCCTGGCGCGGAAAAGAAGAGGAGGTCAGCTACCATACATTCCTGGTGTTAAGGGTGCTTCGGCCTTTCGGCAAATTTCTTCCCGATATACAGGTCGCCATCATAGCTCAGGTGATGCATGTCGCGGTACATCAGGCGACCTTCGCGCATCGCATGGCAGTAGCGTTCGCCGCACAGGAAACGGGCCGGCTGGAACAGTTCGACCGCCGGGAATTCGCGCATCAGGTCGGCGATCACGCCGGGATGCTCGCCATTGTGCTTGTTCACCACGTCCAGCGTGACGGCGCAGGGGTTGCGCGTCGCGGACGAGGCGATGCCGGGGCGCCTGATGCAGGAACGCGGATCGAAGAACAGGTGCGGGACGTCGTCGATCCAGATCACCTTCTTGCCGGCCGCCTGGAACTGGCGGATGGTTTCGCGCGCGGCCTCGACGATGGCGACGCCTTCCGGATTGGCGCGGTGCAGGCGGATCGCGGTGGTGAGGATGACGGTGCGGATCGATGGCGTGGCCAGCGCCAGCTCGAGCATCGGCTGGGTGGCCTTCTGGTACTCGTCCAGGGGCGGCACCGGCAGCTTCCAGAAGGGAAGGCGGGTGCCGAAGTTGACCAGGTTATCGCCCTGGGCGCTGTAGTACTGCATCAGGCCGTAGGTGATGTGGTAGGCGTGGCTGTCGCCGATCAGGGCCACGGTCGGGTCCTTGCGGGCGTCGGCCATCAGGCAATATTCGTACAGCGAATCGAAGCCGAAGCGCTTCTTGCAGGCGGCCGCGTTGTCCTTGTCTTCATAGGTGACCAGGGCTTGCTGGTTGGCCTTGCTTTCGACAATGGCGCTGCGCTGCGGCGCGCCGTCCAGCAGGACCAACACGGCCGCCACGCCCACGGTGCCCAGCATCAGGCCGGACAGCACGGCGACCCGGCGCGGGCCGGGCCGGCGCCGCAGCGGCCGTTCGACCAGCAAGTAGGTCAGGGTGGCCAGCACCAGGGCCAGGGCCACCATCGCGGCGCGGATGTGGGGCGCCGGCACCTGCGATTCGACGATCTGGGCATACGACAGCACCGGCAGCAACGCGCGCCAGCCGGGGAAGGGATCGCTGCGGGTGATGATGGCAAAACCGAGCGCCAGCAGGACGGCGCCGGCGGCCGAGATGGCATTGGGCGGCACGCGCGCGCCGAACGGCGTGGCGCCGCCGCGCAAGGCCAGGCAGGCGAGGGCGGCGCCCAGCAGCAGTTCCCAGGCGCGCCCGGCGGGCGAATAAAAGGTGGCGATCGGATGGGCGGCGATGCCCAGCGCATTGACCAGGAAGGAGAGCGCGGCCAGGCCCAGCGTGACGGCCAGCATGTTCATGCGCCAGCGCCAGGCGGCCAGCAGGACGATGGGCCAGACAATATAGAACTGTTCTTCGATGCCCAGCGACCACAAGTGCAGCAGGGGCTTGGTTTCGGCGGCCTTGTCGAAATAGCCGACTTCGAACCAGAACTGGATGTTCGACAGGAAGCCGGCGCCGCCGATGACGTGCGTGGACAGCAGGCTCAGTTCGTCGGGGAACATGGCGAACCAGCCAAAGGCAAGGCAGCCGGCCAGCACCAGCAGCAGGGCCGGGAAGATGCGCTTGATGCGGCGCGCGTAAAACTGGCGGAAGCTGAAGCTGCCTTGCGCCAGCGCTTGCAGCAGGATGCTGGAAATCAGGAAGCCGGAAATGACGAAGAATATGTCGACGCCGATGAAGCCGCCGCGGAAGAATGCGGGAAAGGCGTGGAACACGACCACGGCCAGGACGGCCACGGCGCGCAAGCCGTCGATATCGGGGCGATAAGCCGGGTGGGGCAGTGCGCTGGCCCCTGCAATGCCGGGGCCGGGAAGATGGCTGTCGATTTTCATAGTGGTCCGAATTGCTCATGCGCAGTATATACGACAGAGCAACTAAACCACCCCGAAAAAACAAGGCGACGCCGGGGCGCCGCCTTGAAAGCACAAAGGGTTCGATGCGGGGCGGATCAGGACTTGCTGATAATAAAGACGGCGCTGTGCAGCTTGTCGGCGCTGTTGACCATCACGGCGAGCTGCGCGGCGCCGCTGACAAAGGACATCGGCATGACCACGCCCTTGAGCGCCGGATTGAGCTTGCAGGCCGGGCCGGCCGCTGCCAGTTGCAGGTCGAACACGCCGGTCGTGCCATGCTGGACCATTTTCCCGGTGAAAGTGCACGCCAGGGCGCTGGCCGTGATGGTGCCGCCGGCATCGATGGCGAACGCGCCGACCGCATCTTTCGGCATGCCGATGCCGGCCGTGCGCACCTGGCCGTTGTAGGCGCCGGCCAGGCTGGCCAGGGCAATCGGATCCGCATACACGGTCTTGGTCGAGCCGTCGCCCCAGGTCTTGCGGGTGCTGGTACGGGCCGTGAAGGTCCCCATGGAGCCGGCAATCGACACTTGCAGGTCGGCGGCGCCGAAGGTGCGCCCGAAGCGGCCCGCCGCTTCCTGCTTGCCTACCTGCTGGGCATCGTCGATGAAGTTGGCCCAGGCGATCGCTTCGCGGTTGGTGGCCGAGTTGGCGCTGGTGAGCACGCCGCGCGGATGGCCGGCCAGTTCGGAGTCGCCCACGAAATGCAGGCCATAGAACTCGCCATTGTCGAGGAAGGCATAGGTGCCGCGGAACTGGCCGTAGTTGACGTCGAAGATGCCGGCGGTGGCAAACTGGCCGCCGCCGCCGATGTCAGGCTGTTTCGGCGGCGTGCTGTCGCCGCCGCCGCCACAGGCGGCCAGGGCACTGCAAATGAAAAGGGAGAGCATAAACTTGGACAACGACATGGAAAATTCCTCGACTGAACGCGATTGGGTGGAAACCGGGTGCAGCGAGGCCCCGGACTGACCCAAAGTATCGGTTCGGCCAGGGTCCGGGTCGTCCTTGCGGATCGGCACGGACGTCCGGAACGCGTCAGGCAGCGTTCCGGGCGCGCCAGGCCGAGGGCGCCAGGCCGCTGACCCGCTTGAAGGAAGCGTTGAAAGTCGATTTGCTGTTGAAGCCGCAAGCGAGCGCCAGGTCGAGCAGCGTGATGCCGGCGTGCGCCGGTTCCAGCATGCGTTTTTGCACCTCGGCCACGCGCAAGCCATTGATATAGTCGAAAAAGTTCAGTCCGAGCACCTTGTTCAGGTATTGCGACAGCAATTGCGGGGTCGTGCCGATGAGCCCGGCCAGCTCGGCCAGGCTGATATCGGTGGCCAGGAAATCGCGATGCTGCGCGATGCGGCGCTGCAGGCGTTCGCCGATCATGTCGCTGACGCTGTCGGTCATCCCCGAGCGCGCGTATTTTTCCGCTTCTTCCGGCACGGGCGCCGGTGCGCCGGGCGCAGGCGCGGCTGGCGGCGGCGGATTCAGTTGCGGCATGAACACGGGCAAGCTGCGCAAGCCATACCAGCCGAGGAGATACAGCAGTCCCAGGCGGCCAAGCCCGAGCAACCAGGAAAAAATGCCGCCGATCATGATCGCCGGGATCCAGACGATAAGCAGGAACAGGATCGCCGCCGACAGCCAGGTCAGCCAGTTCAAGTCGCGTTTCCTGGCCGAGGAAAAATTCTCGCGCACGCGGCGCCGGTGCCGCAACATCATGTACAGGGTGGCGAAGGCATAGGCGAAGCAGCCTAGCTGGAAGGCCAGCAGCGCGAGGCTGAACATGCCCCACATGAATGGCCCCCGGTAGCCGAAAGGCATGGTCAGGCGCATATAGAGCAGGAAGCCGACCCACAGCAGCAAGGGCAGGAAATGCCAGGCATGGCGCCGGCTGACACCGAGACCGACCATGCTGCGCACATAGCAGTAAAAACTCGGTCCGAGCAATGCCAGCGGCCAGTCGAACCAGCCGAACAGCTGTTCCTGGTCCATGTACAACTCGGCCAGGCACAGGCTTGCCAGCGAAAATACGAACATGCCCAGCCACATGTTGGCGCTGCGATTGCGCGCCAGCACGAACAAGGGCACGGCGATGAACATGCCCAGCATCGCGGTGCAAAACTTGATACCCAACATGATCATGGGAGGGTGTCCGTCGTGTAAATATGGTCAAGCGACGGATGGTACTGGCATTTACCGGAGATGCAAATAAAAAACACCAGAAACGCACCGTTGCGGTGCTGTGTGTTGCACGCGACCACGACGAGCCGAACAAAGTTCCCTGCTTTTTCGCCATTTAGCTCTCCGTTGCGTCAGTTCTATGTCAGGTGCAACTCACGATCACAGTGGTGTACTCCATGATTGATCACAATAGAAGATATTAATACTCTGCCATCCTTCCTTCGTCGCAATCTTCTGTGACACGACCACATCGTGATCGGAATCCATCGTCAAATGAGGACTTTATGACCAGCGCAAGGTTGGGCCGGTGGATCACGGGATCCGTTCTCGTCAGCCTGTCGTTATGTTCGATCGTCGTCAGTCTCGGAGCGCCGGGCTTGGGCTGGGCACTCTCCGCCGCTACGCTGATCACGGCCTGCATATGCTCAACCCTGATCGGCCGGAAGTGGTTGCTGACGTGCTTGATCTTGACCTTGGTTCTTTTGGTAACGTTCGGACCATTGGGAGTCTACGACTCCTCATCCTCCGATGCCGACTGGGTCATGGCAATCTTGACGATCGGACCAATATCGATCGGCCTTGTCACGCTTTTGCTGCCGTTCTGGCGACAGAGGTTCGGACGGGCGAGCCGTTGAACCTGGCAGAGCGACTGCAGTAGACGCTACCAGGCAAGGTGCAACTTTGCAGAGGCGCTACACATTGCGTGAGCGCCTGCTGCAAAGCTATGCCTGCATGCCTGAGTCTAGACCACCGAGCCGAGCTTGAAGATTGGCAGGTACATGGCGACGACCAGGCCACCGATCAGCACACCCAGCACCACCATGATCAGCGGTTCCATCAGCGAGGACAGGGCGGCCACGGCTTCGTCGACTTCGTCTTCGAAGAATTGCGCCACCTTGCCCAGCATGGAGTCGAGCGCGCCCGATTCCTCGCCGATCGCCACCATCTGGGTCACCATCGGCGGGAACACATTGGCGTTCTGCATGGCCGCCGTCAGGCTGGTACCGGTGCTCACTTCGTTCTGGATCTTGCGCGTTGCATCGAGGTAGAGCGCATTGCCGGCCGCGCCGCCCACCGAATCGAGCGCTTCGACCAGCGGGACGCCGGCCGCGAACATGGTGGCCAGGGTCCGGGTCCAGCGCGCGATGGCGGCCTTGCGGATCACGCTGCCGAAAATGGGCGCCTTGAGCAGGGCCAGGTCCATGAAGCGCTGCATCTTGGCCGATCGCTGCCAGGTCTGGAAGAAGAAGTAGATCGCTCCGAACAGGCCGCCGAAGATGGCCCACCACCAGGCCACGAAGAATTCGGAAATCCCCATCACGAACAGGGTCGGACCCGGCAAGTCGGCGCCGAAGCTGGAAAACACCGACTTGAAGGCCGGTACCACCCAGATCATGATGACCGCGGTCACCACGAAGGCGATGGCCAGGATCGAGACCGGATACATCAGGGCCGACTTGATCTTGGCCTTGATGGCCAGGGTTTTTTCCTTGTAGATCGCCAGGCGCGTGAGCAAGTCCTCCAGGATACCGGCCTGTTCGCCGGCGCCCACCAGGTTGCAGAACAGCGGGTCGAAATACAGGGGGTACTTGCGGAACGCGTTGTTCAGGCTGGTACCGGTCTCGATATCGCCGCGCAAGTCCATGATCAGCTTGGCCATGGATGGATTGGCGTGGCCCTTGCTGACGATATCGAACGATTGCAGCAGCGGCACGCCGGCCTTCATCATGGTGGCCAGCTGGCGCGTGAACATCGAGATGTCCTTGTCGGTAATCTTCTTACCGCTGCGCATGACCTTTTTCTTGACCTTGGTGACCATGACGCCCTGACGCCGCAGCGTGACATTGACCACGGCTTCGCCGCCGGCGCGCAATTCGCCGCGCACGGTCTTGCCGGACTTGTCTTTGCCTTCCCACGCGTAGATGCTTTCCTTGACCGCGCTGGCGGTTTTTTGTGGACTCGTTGCCATGGTTTTCCTATTCGTTTGTACAGCCGAGAACTTCTTCCAGGCTGGTCAGCCCTTGCTTTACTTTCATCAGGCCGGAGCGGCGCAGGGATTTCACGCCTTCCGATTCCGACTGGGCGGCAATCTGCATCGAGTTGCCGTGGGCGAGAATGATTTTTTCGATGGCCGGGGTGATCGGCATGATCTGGTAAATACCGACCCGGCCCTTGTAGCCGCCACCGAGGCAGCGGTCGCAGCCGACCGGGCCGTACGGCTTCCAGCTGCCGTCGAGTTCTTCCGGCAGGAAGCCGGCCGCCAGCAGGATTTCATTGCCGGTCTCGAGGGGCTTCTTGCAGGTGCACAGGCGGCGCGCCAGGCGCTGCGCGGTGATCATGATGACCGAGGAGGCAATGTTGAAGGGCGCCACGCCCATGTTCATCAGGCGCGTCAGCGTGGACGGCGCATCGTTGGTGTGCAGGGTCGAGAACACCATGTGGCCGGTCTGCGCGGCCTTGATCGCGATGTCGGCCGTTTCCAGGTCTCGAATCTCGCCGACCATGATGATGTCCGGATCCTGGCGCAGGAAGGATTTCAGGGCCACCGGGAAAGTCAGGCCGGAGCGTTCGTTGATGTTGACCTGGTTCACGCCGGGCAAGTTGATCTCGGCCGGATCTTCCGCGGTCGAAATATTGATGCCGGGCTTGTTGATGACATTCAGGCAGGTGTACAGCGACACCGTCTTGCCCGAGCCGGTCGGGCCGGTCACCAGCACCATACCGTAGGGACGCTGGATCGCTTCCATCAGCATTTCCTTCTGGTCCGGGTCGTAGCCGAGCGCGTCGATACCCATCTGGGCCTGGGTCGCGTCCAGGATACGCATGACGGTCTTTTCGCCGAACAGGGTAGGGCACGTGCTGACCCGGAAGTCGATTGCCTTGACCGGCGAGAGCACCAGGCGCATGCGGCCATCCTGCGGCACGCGCTTTTCGGAAATGTCGAGCTTGGCCAGCACCTTGATGCGCGAGACCAGCTTGTCGCGGATCGTCACCGGCGGCTGGGCATGTTCGCGCAGCACGCCGTCGACCCGCAGGCGGATCCGGTAAAACTTTTCGAACGGTTCGAAGTGGATATCCGAGGCGCCCAGGTTGATCGCATCCATCAGGATCTTGTTGAGGAACTTGACGATCGGCGCGTCTTCGATATCGTTCTGGCCGGCGTCGATCACCGTGGCCGGGCCCGCATCTTCGGCAAACTCGATATCTTCTTCGTCGCCGACCAGTTCGGAAATGCTTTGCTCGGCCGTCTTGTTCAGCGACGCCAGCCACGCGAGCAGGGTGTCGTGGGCAACGATCACCGGTTCGACCGAGGCTTCGCTCTGGAACTTGATCTGGTCCAGGGCCTGGGTATTGGTGGGGTCGGAGATGGCGACCGACATCTTGTTGCCGCGCTTGGCCAGGGCGATCACGCGCTGGCCCTGCATCAGCTTCGTATCGATCGCGCCCGGCGGCAGCGATTCGAGCGAGAAGGCCGCCAGGTCCATCAGCGGATAGCCGAAGGTTTCCGCGCAAAACGTGGCCAGCGATTTGGCATCCATGATGCCGCCCTGGAGCAGGGCATCGATGAACTGCGTCTTGTCGGCCACGGCCTTCTTTTGCAGCGCATCGGCTTGCGGCATGCTCAGCCGCCCGGCCTGCATCAAGGCGCGTGCCAATCCCGACATCGGTGTGCCTGTGGCCGTGTTCGGAAGGACTGCTGCCATATTGAATGCGTCAGTGTAAGGAGTCGGGAACGACAAAGGCGCCGGTTTAACGGCGTAACTGCCTTGGATCATGCCTCCGAGCATCACATTTGTAAAGGGTTTGTCACAGGGAAAGAGGCATCCTTACCACGTAGGCAACCAGCAGGGTCCCGCTTTACGTGTAAGTTACGCGTCGCTTTACGCCGCTAGGAGAAAAACCGGGTGGGGGGACGGCTCAGTTTGACGACCTTGATGGCCTGGTTTTTGACCTGGATGACCTCGATCACGACGGGGCCGATCTTCAGGCTGATGGGGGCGTCCGGGATGTCCTGGAGGCGTTCGAGCAGCAAGCCGTTGAGGGTCTTGGGACCATCGAGCGGAAACAGCAAACCCAGGCGCTTGTTGATGTCCCTTAAAGGCGTGGTGCCTTCGAGCAGGCATTCGCCGCGCGCATCCCAGTCGAACGTTTCGCTGCGGGCGGCGCCGGGAACCGATGTCGTAAACTCACCAATCATTTCCTCGATGATATCGTCGAGCGTGACCAGTCCCTGCACCTCGCCGTACTCGTCGACGATGATGCCCAGGCGTTCTTTATTTTCCTGAAAATTTTGTAGCTGGGTAAACACACTGGTGTCTTGCGGAATGTAATAAGGCGGGGTCAGCAGTGTGCGGAAGTGTTCGACTGTCAACTCTTCGCGGTCATTGAGCAGGGCCACCGCATGGCGCACGTGCAGGATGCCGAGCACCTGGTTGATCTCGCCTTCGTAGACCGGCAGCTTGTTGTGGAAGCAGGTGGTGAGCTGCTGCAGGATTTCGGCCACCGGCACAGCCAGGTTCAGGGCTTCGATCTGGGCGCGCGGGGTCATGATGTCTTCGACCGAAATGGTTTCCAGGTCGAACAGGTTGAGCAGGATGCTCTTGTGCTTTTGCGGAATGAAATTGCCGCCTTCGAGCACGATGGAACGCAGTTCCTCGGGCGATACGCGATTGCGCTTGGCGGCGTCGGCGGGGCGCACGCGCAGCACGGCCAGGATCACGCGCACGAACAGGTTGACGAACCAGATCAGCGGCATGGCCAGCGCCATCATCGGCTTGAGCAGCACGGCCGCGCCCAGCGAAATGCTTTCCGGGTAGCTGGCGCCGATGAACTTGGGGGCGATTTCCGCGAACACGATCAGCACGAAGGCCAGCAGGGCGATGGCGATGATGACCGCCGTTTCTTCGTAGCCGAACACCATGATGGCGATCGCCGTGGCCAGGGCGGTGGCCAGCGCGTTGACGAGCGTGTTGGCGATCAGGATCAGGGACAGCAGCTGGTCGGTGCGCTCGAGCAGCCAGAGCGTGGTGATGGCCCCGCGCATGCCGCGCTTGGCGAGGCTGCGCAGCCGGTAGCGGTTGGCCGCCATCAGCGCCGTTTCCGCCATTGCGAAAAAAGCCGAACAGAAAATCAGGAAGATGAGGGCCGCAACAAGCACCCCGAGTGGCACGGTATCCAAGGCTCACCGTTAAGAAAACTGCATGGGCAGCTGCCAAAATGGCAACCGCAGAGCTAGGGATTTTAAGTCATGGACCCCATCCATGCAAGTTCGGCACGGTGTGAACCTTGTGAACTGTAACGGATAAATCGAGAGTGCCTGCCGCGTGCCTGCATCGCATGGCTGCGTTGCAAATGCTCGCAATAGCTAGCTATTGCTGCGCTTTGCGCCTTGCCCTGCGCTGCATGCACGCGTCCTTCACTCCCGATTCATCCGTTACAGTCCACTAGCCATTCCACCAGTGTGAAGTCGCTCCCGCAGCCGGCAGCCGTGCCTGCTGGCACTTGTGAATGATGCCGGCCTGGAGCGCCTGGTCGCAATCGAAAATGCGGGCGTTGCCAAACAAGTGGGTGCGGATATCGCCCTGCATGCCGGCGCCCTTGGTCGCTTCCTCGAAAATGCAGGCATAGCGTTCGGCATCGAAATCGAGGCAGTCGCGCCATTCGCTCACGCGCGCATGGTCGGCCGCCACCTGGGCGCCGAAACCCCAGTGCAGCGGGTGCACCAGGAAGCGGGTGTGCGGGCAGGCGTAGCGCTTTTGCCCGGCCAGGAAAATGACCACGCCCACCGATTCCACGCTGCCCACGTTGTAGGTGGTCAGCGGCAGCGGCAGGGACTTGAGGAAGAAGTACAGCGCGAAACCGGCGGTCATGTTGCCGCCTTCGGTGGACATGTGCAGCTCGATCTCGCTGGCGCCGTTCTGCAGCGCCTGCAGGCACAGGTTGCGGACCGTGGAGGCCGAACTGTGGTTGATCGGCCCGATGAAATGAACAATGTGCAGCGACATCGGCTTGCTCCTGACATTTGCTTACATCGAGGATAGCACTTTCAGCTGCCGCGATAGGTCGCGTACGACCATGGCGTGACCACCAGCGGCACATGGTAGTTCTGGTCGGCATGGGCAATCCCGAAGGCAATGGTGACCCGGTCCACGAAACGCGGCTCCGGCAGGTCCACGCCCTGGGCGGAAAAATAGTCGCCGGCCGCGAACACCAGTTCATAGCGGCCCGGGCGCATGGACTCGCCTTCGAGCAGCGGCGCGTCGCAGCGCCCGTCGGCGTTGGTGGTGGCAGTCTTGATGAGCCTGCGGCCTGCCGTGTCCACGGCGTACAGTTCCACCCCGACCCCGGCGCCCGGCTTGCCCTGCGTGGTATCGAGTACGTGCGTGCTGAGTTTTCCCATGATGTTCCTATATGTTGTCGAAGACCGTGCTTATCTCCGAGATCATATACCCATGTGCGTGCCTCAATATATGATGCGAGATATACCCGCTTCCAAAGCCTGCCAATGACCACTTACGACAATTATCCGCGCGACCTGACCGGCTACGGCGCCACGCCGCCCCATCCGCAATGGCCGGGCCAGGCCCGCGTGGCGCTGCAATTCGTGCTCAACTACGAAGAAGGCGGCGAAAACAATGTGCTGCACGGCGATCCGGCATCGGAGACTTTTTTATCCGAGATCATTGGCGCGGCAGCTTTCCCGATGCGCCACATGAGCATGGAATCGCTCTACGAATACGGTTCGCGCGCCGGCCTGTGGCGTTTGCTGCGCATGTTCGAGGACCGCAAGCTGCCGCTGACCATCTTTGGCGTTTCGATGGCGCTCAAGCGCAATCCGGACGCCGTGGCGGCCTTCCGCCAGCTGGGCCATGAAATCGCCTGCCACGGCTTGAAGTGGATTTCGTACCAGAACATGGACGAAGCGACCGAACGCGCCCACATGGCCGAAGCGGTGCAGATCATCCGCGAACTGACGGGCGCGGCGCCGCAAGGCTGGTACACGGGGCGCGATTCGCCCAACACGCGGCGGCTGGTGGTGGAACACGGCGGCTTTGAATACGATGCCGACCATTACGGCGACGACCTGCCGTTCTGGCAAAAGGTGGCGCACCTGGACGCGCATGGCGCCCCGGCGGTGACGCCCCAGCTGATCGTGCCTTATACGCTCGACACCAACGACATGCGCTTCGCCGCCATGCAGGGCTTCAACTCGGGCACCCAGTTCTTCGACTACCTGAAGGATGCCTTCGACGTCCTGTACGCGGAAGGGGACCCGGATGGCTTGAACCGGCCCAAAATGCTGTCGATCGGCCTGCATTGCCGCATTGTGGGTCGTCCGGCCCGGGCTGCGGCGCTGGCGCGCTTCCTGGACTACGTTCAGGCGCACGACAAGGTCTGGATCACGCGCCGCATCGACATTGCCCGGCATTGGCGGGCCGTCCACCCTTGCCTATAATGAATTTGGGGTCTGACCCCGGTATTGCATTTCGGCGATAGCGGACATACGCGAATTTGTATATGCAAGCGTAGTCCTGGTGTTAACCTTGCAGACTGGGATAAAGCCGAGGCAAGAATGTCACAACCGATTCGTTTCTACTATCAGGGCGCAGTGCGCGAGGTCAGCAATGCCGCGCCGACGCAGACCATCTTGCAGCATCTGCGCGAGGACCTGCACTGCACCGGCACCAAGGAAGGCTGCGCCGAAGGCGATTGCGGCGCCTGCACCGTTGTCATCGGCTCCATGCAGGATGGCCAGCTTGAGATGAAGGCCGTCAATTCCTGTATCCAGCTCACGCCTACCCTGGACGGCAAGGCCCTGTTTTCGGTGGAAGACCTGCAGCAGCCGAACGGCTTGCTGCACCCGGTCCAGCAAGCCATGGTCGAATGCCACGGCTCCCAGTGCGGCTTTTGCACCCCCGGTTTCGTGATGTCCCTGTGGGGCATGTACCTGAAACAGCAAGGCAAAACGCCTACCCGCTGCCAGGTCGACGATGCCCTGTCCGGCAACCTGTGCCGCTGCACCGGCTACCGCCCGATCATCGATGCGGCCATGCGCATGGGCGAACTGCCCGCCGTGGCTTTCGACCGCGATGCCGTGGCCGCCCAACTGGCGCCGCTGCAGCGCACTGCCATGGCGACCTACAGCGCGCAGGGGCAGCACTTCCACGCACCGCGCACGCTCGACGAACTGGTGGCCATCCGCGCCGCGAAACCCGACGCCACGCTGCTGGCCGGCTCCACCGACATCGGCCTGTGGGTCACCAAGCAGATGCGCGAGCTGGGCGAGATCATCTACCTCGGCCACGTCGACGCCCTGAAGAACGTCCTTGAGGCCGACGGCATGCTCGACATCGGCGCCGCCGTCACGCTGGAAGACGCCTACAAGGCGGTGGCCGCCCGTTATCCGGCCGAACTGTCCGAGATGTGGCAGCGCTTCGCCTCCCTCCCCATCCGCAATGCCGGTACGCTTGGCGGCAATGTGGCCAACGGTTCGCCGATCGGCGACTCCATGCCCTGGCTGATCGCGCTCGGTTCGCGCGTCGTGCTGCGCGGCCCCGGCGGCGAACGCGTCATGCCGCTCGAAGACCTGTACCTGGCCTACCAGAAGAAGGACATGCAGCCTGGCGAATTCGTGCAGGCGGTGCGCGTGCCGCTGCCGCGCGCCGGCGTGCAGTTCCGCACCTACAAACTGGCCAAGCGCTTCGACCAGGATATATCGGCCGTCTGCGCCGCCTTTGCCTTCCGTTTCGACGGCGGCGTGGTCAGCGAGGCGCGCATTGCCTTCGGCGGCATGGCTGCCACCCCGAAACGCGCCAGCGCCACCGAGGCGCTGCTGCTCGGGAAAGCGTGGGATGAGCAAACCGTGGCCGATGCGATGGCCGCCATGGCCCGGGACTACGCGCCACTGTCCGACATGCGCGCGTCAAGCACCTACCGCATGAAGGCCGCGCAAAACCTGCTGCGCCGCTTCTGGTTCGAAACGCGCCAGGATTCGCCGCTGCCTGCCGGCGCGGTCAACGCTTTCGCCATGCGCGCCTGAGGAGAACACCATGAACGACGCAGGCGCAACCGTTTTGAATACCGCAGCGTGGACCGGCGTGGGCCAGTCCCGCCCGCACGAATCGGCCGAACTCCATGTGCTGGGCCAGGCCACCTACACCGACGACATTCCCGAAGTCCAGGGCACGTTGCATGCTGCGCTGGGCCTGTCCAGCAAGGCCCATGCGAAGATCATCGCCGTCGACCTGGACGCCGTGCGCGCCAGCGCCGGCGTGGTCGCCGTGCTCACGGTGCTTGATATCCCCGGCACCAACGACTGCGGACCGATCATCCACGACGATCCTATCCTGGCCGACGGCCTGGTCATGTACGTGGGCCAGCCGATCTTCATCGTGGTGGCCGACACCCACGACCATGCGCGCCGCGCCGCGCGCCTGGGCAAGGTCAGCTACGAAGAACTGCCGGCCATCCTGACGCCGCAGGCCGCGCGCGCGGCGCAGTCGTACGTGCTGCCGCCGATGCGCCTGCAGCGCGGCGACTACCAGGCGGCCTTCGAACGCGCGCCGCATTCGGTCAAGGGCGAACTGTATGTCGGCGGCCAGGAGCAGTTCTACCTGGAAGGGCAGATCTCGTACGCGATCCCCAAGGAAGACAAGGGCATGCTGGTGCTGTGCTCCACCCAGCACCCGAGCGAAATGCAACACGTGGTGGCGCATGCGCTGGGCGTGCATTCGCATAACATCGTGGTCGAATGCCGGCGCATGGGCGGCGGCTTCGGCGGCAAGGAATCGCAGTCGGCCATGTGGGCCGCCGCGTCGGCGATCGCCGCTTCGAAGCTCAAGCGCCCGGTCAAGCTGCGCGCCGACCGCGACGACGACATGCTCGTCACCGGCAAGCGCCATTGCTTCCACTACGAATACGAAGTCGGCTACGACGACGCCGGCAAGATCGTCGCGGCCAAGGTCGACATGGTGTCGCGCGCCGGCTATTCGGCCGACCTGTCGGGGCCCGTGGCCACGCGCGCGGTCTGCCACTTCGACAATACCTACTACCTGTCGGACGTGGATATCCGCGCCGCCTGCGGCAAGACCAACACGCAGTCGAACACTGCCTTCCGCGGCTTCGGCGGGCCGCAGGGCGCCATCGCGATCGAATACATCATCGACGAAATCGCGCGCAACCTGGGGCAGGACGCGCTCGACATCCGGCGCCTGAATTTCTACGGCACCGACAAGGACAACGTCACCCCGTACGGCCAGGTGGTGGTCGACAATGTCATCCACGCGCTGTCGGCCGAACTGGAACAGACCAGCGAATACCGCGCCCGCCGCACGGCGATCGATGCATTCAACGCCACCAGCCCGGTGCTGAAGAAAGGCCTGGCGCTCACGCCGGTCAAGTTCGGCATCGCCTTCAACGTCACCCACCTGAACCAGGCCGGCGCGCTGGTGCACGTGTATGTCGATGGTTCGATCCTGGTCAACCATGGCGGCACCGAGATGGGGCAGGGCATCAACACCAAGGTCATGCAGGTGGTCGCGCATGAACTGGGCGTGGACATGGCGCGCGTGCGCGCCACCGCCACCGATACCAGCAAGGTCGCCAACACGTCGGCCACGGCGGCGTCGACCGGTGCGGACCTGAACGGCAAGGCAGCGCAGGACGCCGCGCGCCAGATCCGCGAACGCCTGGCCGCCTACGCCGTCAAGCTGTACGGCGGCGACACGGGCGCGGTGGTGTTTGCCGCCGACACCGTGTACGTGAATGGCCATGAAGTGCCATTCCCGGTACTGGTCCAGAAAGCCTACCTGGCGCGCGTTCAGCTGTGGTCCGACGGCTTCTATGCCACTCCGCACCTGCACTGGGATCCGAAGACCATGAGCGGCCATCCGTTTTCGTACTACGCCTACGGCGCGGCGGTGGCCGAAGTGGTGGTCGACACGCTCACCGGCGAATGGAAGCTGCTGCGCGCCGATGCGCTGTACGACGCCGGCAAGTCGCTCAACCCGGCCATCGATATCGGCCAGGTCGAAGGCGCCTTCATCCAGGGCATGGGCTGGCTGACCACCGAAGAACTGTGGTGGAACCCGGCCGGCAAGCTGATGACGCATGCGCCGTCGACCTACAAGATTCCCGGCGTGTCCGATTGTCCCGAGGACTTCCGCGTGCGCCTGTTCGACAACGCCAACGTGGAAGACAGCATCCATCGTTCCAAGGCCGTGGGCGAGCCGCCGCTGCTGCTGCCATTCTCGGTATTTTTCGCCATCCGCGACGCCATTTCCAGCGTGGGCGGGCACAAGGTTCATCCGCCCCTGAACGCCCCGGCGACCAGCGAGGCAATCCTGGCCGCGATCGGCGCGGTCGAGGCGCAAGCATGATACTGGTGACCGTGGCCATCGTCGAAGGCTCCGGCCCGCGCGAGCAGGGCGCCAGGATGCTGGTGGGGCCGCAATCGGTGGCCGATACCATCGGTGGCGGCCACCTGGAGCTGCGCGCCATCGAGATCGCGCGCGCCATGCTGATTGAGGGCCGCGCGCGCCACTTCGAACGCTTTGCGCTCGGCCCCAGCCTGGGCCAGTGCTGCGGCGGCGTGGTGCACCTGGCGTTCGAACTGCAGGACGCCGAACAGGCCAGGATGCTCGCCAACCGCCGCCAGCAGGACAGCTGGCGCGTGGTCGCCATCGACGGTGCGCCCGACAGCGCCCTGTTCGACGAGCATGGCGTGCGCCTGGCGGGCGCAGACGCTCCCGTCTTCGCGCGCGACCGCGGCGCCCACGTCATGCAGGAACAGGACGGGCGCCGCTGGCTGGTCGACCCGGTGCTGGCGCCGCGCGACCACCTGGTGCTGTTCGGGGCCGGCCATGTGGGCGCGGCCATCGTGCGCGCGCTGGCGCACTTGCCGTGCAATGTGACCTGGGTGGACGAGCGCGAGGACATGTTCCCGCCACAGGTTCCGGCCAACGTCACGGTCGAAGCGTCCGACGTGCCCGAAGCGCTGGTGGCCTGCGCGCCACCCGGCGCCAGCTACCTGGTCATGACGCACAGCCATGCGCTCGACCAGCGCCTGGCCGAATCCATCATGGCGCGGCCCGATGTTGGCTGGTTCGGCCTGATCGGCTCGAAAACCAAACGCAAGCAATTCGAACACCGGCTGCGCGCGCGCGGCGTGGACGAGGCCCGCATCGCGGCCATGGTCTGCCCGATCGGCCTGCCCGGCATCAGCAACAAGGCGCCGGCGGTGATTGCCGCCTCGGTCTGCGCCCAGCTGCTTACTGTATGGGAACAGGCCGCGCACGCGGCCGCTGGCGTGCCGCCCCTAAGGCTGGTAGCCTCACATAGAACCTCATCCGAGAGATATTGATGTCAAACGCAATACCCGCCCAAGTGCAAGCCTACCGGGCCAGCTTGCTGCACTTCCACGCCGATCCCGCCTTCAGCGAGCAGGCCCACGCCTGGCACGAAGACGGCTTGCTGGTCGTGGAGGATGGCAAGGTCAGGGCCGCCGGCGACTATGCCGCCCTGGCCCCCGCGCTGCCGCCAGGCACGCCGGTGGCGGACTATCGCGGCAAGCTGATCATGCCGGGCTTCATCGACACCCACCTGCATTTCCCGCAGACCGACATGATCGCTTCGCCGGCGCCCGGCCTGCTGCCCTGGCTGGAAAGCTATACCTTCCCGACCGAACGCCAGTTCGGCGACCCGGCCCACGCGCGCGAAGTGGCCGAATTCTTCCTCGACGAACTGCTGCGCTGCGGCACCACCACGGCCATGGTGTATTGCACGGTGCACCGGGAATCGGTCGATGCCTTCTTCGAGGCTAGCAGCAAGCGCAATCTGCGCATGGCGGCCGGCAAGATCCTGATGGACCGCCATTGCCCGGATTTCCTGTGCGACACGGCCGAAGGCGGCATCCGCGACAGCGAAGAGCTGATCAACAAGTGGCACAACAAGGGCCGCAACCTGTACGCGATCACGCCGCGCTTCGCGCCCACCTCGACCGAGGCGCAGCTGCGCATGGCGGGCGAGCTGGCCAGGGCCTATCCGGACACCTTCATCCAGACCCACGTGTCGGAAAACCCGGACGAATGCGCCTGGGTCACGTCGCTGTTTCCGGGGGCGCGCAGCTACCTGGACGTGTACGACAGTTTCGGCCTGATGCGCGAACGGGCCATGTACGGCCATTGCATCTGGCTCGACGACCGCGATTTCGCGCGCATGGCCGAATCGGGCGCGGCCGCGGCGGTGTGCCCGACCTCGAATTTCTTCCTTGGCAGCGGCCTGTTCGACTTCGAGAAGGCGGACGCGGCGCGCGTGGCGCTGTCGCTGGCGACCGACGTGGGCGGCGGTACTTCCTTTTCAATGTTGCAAACAATGAATGAAGCCTATAAAGTAGCACGCTTGAAAGGCAGCTACCTGCCCGCCGTGCGCATGTTTTACCTGGCCACGCTGGGCGCTGCACGCAGCATGCAACTCGAAGGCACCATCGGCAATTTTGCGCCGGGCGCCGAGGCCGATTTCATCGTGCTCGACCCGCAGTCGACGCCCTTGCTGGCGCGCCGCACGGGGCGCTGCGACAGCCTCGAGGAATTGCTGTTTGCGCTGGCGCTGCTGGGCGACGACCGCGCCGTCAAGGCCACGTATGCGGCCGGGAACAAGGTGCACGAACGCTCGTCCTGAACCTCACTGAAAGTAGACCAATGATCCTCAAGAAGAGCAGCCTCCTGATCGCCCTGGCCATCGCGGGCAGCGCGCATGCCGCCGCGCCCAAGGCCCGCGCCAACGAGGCGGCCACCGCGCGCCATTTCGCGACCCTGGTCGCCGGTGAACCGAAGTCAGCCGGACTGACCCTGTTCTTCTCGCAGATGCCCAAGGGCGGCGACCTGCATCACCATTACACCGGCGCCATCTACGCCGAACAGTTCATCAGCTGGATCGACCAGCAGGGCTTTTGCCTCGACAAGCACAACTACCAGCTGGTGACCGACGCCAAGGCCGTGGCCGCCCAGCGCGCCAAGCAGCCGGCCGACCGCAGCTGCCTGTCGTCGGGCGAGATCCTGGCCGACGACTACACCTACCGCGAACTGCTGCAGCGCTGGTCGACCAAGGACTTTTACAACCACGGCGCCATCCAGGCGCCGCCGGACCGTCATTTCTTCCAGACCTTCGGCTATGCGCTGGCGGTGTCGGGATCGAACAACAAAGCCGGCGTGCTGGAACTGAAGAAGCGCGCGATCCAGGAAAACGTGTCCTACATCGAGACCATTTTCGAGCTGGCGCCATTCACCCCGAACGGCGACTTCGACGCCAAGGTGTCGAAGGCGGGCGTATCCGACCTGGAACTGGACGAAGCGATGGGCAACTGGCTGGCCGCGCTGGACAAGGATGCCGGTTTCGCCAAGCGCGTCGCCGACTATTCGGCCAGCGTGAACGCCGCCCATGCGGGCGTGGATGACGACAAGTTCACCATGCGCTACCAGGGTTATGTGCTGCGCCTGTTCAACCCTTCGTGGGTATTCTCGTCGATGGTGGCCGGCTTCAAGGCTGCCGACAGCAATCCCTTGCTGGTGGGCCTGAATATCGTGGGGCAGGAGAGCAACTACGTCTCGATGCGCGATTACACGCTGCACATGAAGATGTTCAAGTTCCTGCGCACCAAGTATCCCAAGGTGAAGCTGGCCTTGCACGCCGGCGAGCTGGCGCTGGGCGACGTGCCGCCGGACGGCTTGCGCAGCCACATCGAGGAAGCCATCGACACGGCCGGCGCCAGCCGCATCGGCCACGGCCTGGATCTGGCGCATGAATCGAATGCTATCGGCATCATGAAAACCATGCGCGAGCGTGATATTCCGGTCGAAATCAACCTGACCAGCAATGGCTTCATTTCGGGCATCACGGGCGAAAACCATCCGCTCACGCTGTATCGCCAGTACGGAGTGCCGTACGTGATCTCGACCGATGATGCCGGCGTCACGCGCCATACCCTGGCCAACGAGTATGTGCTGTTTGCCAGCCGCTACAAGCCGGACTACGCCGAGGTCAAGAAGGCGGCATACAACAGCCTGCGCTATGCCTTCCTGGCCGACGCCGACAAGAAGCGCCTGGTCGCCGACCTGGACCGCCGCTTCACCAGCTTTGAAGCCGCCATGGCCGCCCTGACGGCCAAGCCTGCCGTCGCGCGCAAGCGCTAGTTCTCAGGCGCGGACGACTTCCTTTTCGTCCGCGCATCCCATTTGTGTGACTGCCACACAACGCCGAATTCCTGTCACATTCCCGCTGAAATATTTCCGTTTATGCCGCCAGTGTGGCCATCTTGCTACACATTTGGCCGTTCGCATAAACCTTTGTTGTATTTCGGCCTGAAAGGAATTCACTCAAGAATGCCTCCTTTATAATCGCTCCCCATGCGCGCTCATTGGTATCCAGGGCGCGAGTCACACACTTTATTCATTTTCTTAGCTATTTATATGTTTGCCGTATAAATAAAGAAAAGAAATCGTATTTGTCACACATTCTTGCTTGATGCATAGTCAACAAAGCTTAGCCTTCGTCCCTGCCAGCCCTGTCACGGAAGCGTCATATCCAAGGTCTACAATTGCACGTTGAGCTAGTTTCGTCCAAGAAAGTATGCTGTTCAGTTTTACAATAAACTCTAGGGGAATTTCAATGTCAGTACAACAAAAGCCTATCCTGCGTCTGAGCGTGTTGGCCGTCGCCTGCCACGTTGCATGTATCGCGGCCGGTAGCGCATACGCCCAAACGGCGTCGGAAATCGCACCACCAGTGCCGACCGTCGAAGGTCGCGCCCAGGTCATCATTACCGGCAAAAAGCTCGGTATGGGCCTGATGGTCACCGAAGATACGCCGAAAGCGCGTTCGACCATTACCGCGGAAGAACTGGAAAAGCAGCGTCCTACCGGTAACGCGTACGAAGCACTGGAAATGCTGCCTGCAGTTAACAGCTACAACCACGATGCAACCGGCCTGTTCGGCGGCGGCCTGACCCTGCGCGGCTTCAACTCCGACCAGATCGGCGCCACCATCAACGGCGTGCCAGTGAACGACTCCGGTTCGTTCTCGGTATTCCCGCAAGAATACGTCGACCAGGAAAACACCTGCTCGCAGTTCGTGACCCAGGGTTCGACCGACGTCGACTCCCCGCAAGTTGGCGCCACGGGCGGTAACTTCGGCATCAACACCTGCAATCCAGAAAACAAGCAGCGCACCCGTGTCATGCACACGATGGGCCAGCTGAACATGTTCAAGACCTTCGTGCGCGTCGATTCGGGCAAGCTGTTCGGCGGCAAATCGAAGTTCTTCGTGTCGCTGTCGCACGCCGAGACCGACAAGTGGAAAGGCAAGGGCGGCGCCAAGCGCGACCACATCGACGCCGGCTTCAACTACGACTGGGATCGTTTCAACTACGTCCACGCCACGCTGCTGTACAACGATGCGCTGAACAACAACATCAACAACCTGACGCTGACCGAAATCAAAACCCGCGGTTACTACTTCGACTTCAACGAAACCTTCCCGGGTCACGTGACCCCGGTCGGCGGCACCGCGCAAGCCGATGCTGTGCAGTCGCCTAACTACTACAAGCTGGCCACCAACCCGTTCAAGAACGCGATTTTCTCGGCCACCGCCAAGTTCCGCCTCACGCCTAACCTGGACGTCAAGGTCCTGCCATACATCTGGTACGGTTTCGGTACCGGCGGCCTGCAGCAGCGCCGCCAGTCCGAAGCGAGCGGCTTCCTGAACCCGGTCACCAACCGCACCACCGGTGCCCGTGACCTGAACGGCGACGGCGATACCCTCGACACCGTCATCATGGCCAACAGCTCGGTCACCAAGACCTACCGTCCTGGTATCACCTCGTCGCTGACCTGGACCCTGGGTAACCACGAAGTCCTCGGCGGCTTCTGGATCGAGCGCGCGCGTCACCAGCAGACCGGCACCATGGTGCCTGTCACCCAGGGTGGCGAGCCAGTCGATTACTTCCTGCAAGACAACGCTGTGACGCGCGCCAACGGCACGCTGTTCCAGAGCCGCGACTGGAACACCATTTCCACCGCAAGGCAGCTCTTCCTGCAAGACACCATGTCGTTCATGGATGACCGCCTGAAGATCAACATCGGTGTGCGTACCCCGGACATCAAGCGTGACTTCACGAACTACGCCAGCGAAGGCAACCAGAACCCGACCTACAACATCGTGCGTTCCTACAAGGACGTACTGCCGCAGCTGGGCGCGCGTTTCCGCCTGACTCCGGACGACCAGTTCTTCGCATCGGTCGCGAAAAACATGAAGGCGCCGCCTAACTTCGTGTTCTCGAACGTCGGTTCGAACGTGTTCCTGGTCAACGGCGTGCCTGAGCTGCGCGGCGACGTCAAGGAAGAAACCTCGTACAATACCGACATCGGCTATCGCCACCAGGACAGCAAGTTCATCGCCACGTTCACGGTCTTCAACGTCGACTTCCGCAATCGCCAGGCTACCGCCTTCGATCCGGTCACCAACGCCAGCACCTTCACCAACGTAGGCGAAGTGTCCAACCGCGGCTTCGAAATCGAGATGGGCAACATGCCGGTCGGCGGTTTCTCGTTCTACGGTTCGTTCGGCTTCAACGACAGCGAAATCAAGAGCGACCTGCTGGCACGTTCGGGCGTCTACCTGCCGACCAAAGGCAAGGAAATGATCAACACGCCACGCCGCAAGCTGAGCCTGTCGGCCGAGTACCAGTACAAAGCGTTCTGGGTCCGCGTGAAGGCCAAGGCAACCAGCAAGCAGGCTGCGTCGTACACCAACGACGAGTGGGCGCCAGGCTACACCACCTACGGTATCGACGGTGGCTACACCTTGCCGAACTTTGGCATGTTCAAGCGTCCAAAGCTGAGCGTCAACATCAGCAACGTGACGGACAAGCAGTACCGCAATCCGTCGTCGACCACGGTTACCCACACCACCATCACCAACGGTGTGGCGCCAGGTACCCAGCGCTACTACCTCGGTGCACCACGCTTCGCGTCGGCCACCCTGTCGGTAGACTTCTAAGACTGGCAGGTGCGCCGCCTTCACGGGGCGCTTTGCCGCGACAGAACGGGCCTTCGGGCCCGTTTTTTTTGGTACGCCCGACACCCGCCGACGCCCTGTAAGGATATCGCCTGGCGCGCTCTTCGGTTATCCTGAACACTATGAAAAACAGCTTACGTTCGATCGTTTCCGCTCTCGCCAGCGCGGCCCTGCTTGCCGGATGCGCCTCGCGCCCGCAAGTGCCGCTCGAACTCAATATCGTGTCCCTGAACGACTTCCACGGTTACCTCGAAGGCGGCAGGTTCAGCTACACCGCCGCCGGCACCACGCAGCCGCAGACGCTCCATGCGGGCGGCATCTCCACCATCGCCGCCGCCTTGCAGGCATGGCGCCAGGAAGACCGCCAGCTGATGTTCGTCGGCGCCGGCGACCTGATCGGCGCATCGCCCGCCATTTCCTCCATGTGGGCCGACGAGCCGACCCTGACCGCCATGGGCATGCTGGGCATGCGGGTCAGCGCCACCGGCAACCATGAATTCGATGTCGGCCGCGCCGAGCTGCTGCGCCAGCAGCACGGCGGCTGCGCATCGGTGCGTCCCGAGGTGGCGTGCAAGTTCACGCCCGACTACCGCGGCGCCAGCTTCGCCTACGTTGCCGCCAATGTGGTCGATGCCGACACCGGCAAGACCCTGCTGCCGGCCTACCGCATCGAACAGGCGCACGGCGTCAAGGTGGCCTTCATCGGCGCCGTGATCCGCAACACGCCCGCCATGGTGCTCGCGTCCGGCGTGACGGGGCTCGATTTCCGCGACGAGGCCGATTCCATCAACCGGGCCATGGCCGGCGCGCGCGCCGACGGCGCCACGGTGTTCGTGGCCCTGGTCCACGAAGGCGGCCACACCGAGGAAGCGATCGACCAGCCGGACTGCAGCAAGCTCACCGGCCCCATCGTGGGCATCGCCAGGCGCCTCGATCCGGCCATCCGCCTGGTCGTCAGCGGCCATACCCACAAGGGCTTCCAGTGCAAGGTGGACGAGCGCGTGGTCACCCAGGCGGAAGTGGGCGGGCATGTCCTGTCGCGCATCAAGCTGCTGCTCGATCCCGCCACCCACGCCGTGCGCGACATCCGTGTCCGCAATGTGGTCATGAAGCCGGGCACCTGGCCGGCCGACCCGGCCGTCGACGCTTACCTGAAGCTGGTCAAGGCGCGCAGCGACGCCGCCCTGGCGCGCCCGGTGGCGAAGGTGGCCATCTCGCCGCTGTCGCGCAAGTCGAGCAGCGCGGGCGAATCGGCGCTCGGCAACCTGGTGGCCGACGCCATGCTGGAAGCGACCCGCGCCGAGGGCGTGCAGATCGCCTTCATGAACCAGGGCGGGATCCGGCGCGACCTCGATACCGGCGCCGGCCTGACGGCCAGCTACGGCCAGACCCAGGTCGTGCTGCCGTACGCGAACACGCTGGTGGTGATGGACCTCACCGGGCGCCAGCTGCGCCAAGTGCTCGAGCAGCAATGGCTGCGCACCAACGAAGACTTCGACCGCCAGATGCTGCAGGTATCGCGCGGCTTTTCCTACCAGTGGAGCGCCGCGCGGCCCAAGGGTGAGCGCGTGGTCCCCGGCAGCATCCGGCTCGACGGGGTGCCGCTGTCCGACACCCAGGTCTACCGCGTCGCTGTCAACAACTTCCTGGCCGAAGGGGGCGACAATTTTCCGCTGTTCCGCGACGGCCGGAACGTGCGCGACACGCATATCCTCGACCTCGATTCGTTCATCGCCTACCTGGCGCGCAATGAACGCGCCGGCACGCCCGCGGGCAGCAACCGGCCGGCCGGCCGCGTCGAGAAGGTGGACTGATGCGCCGCCTTCTTCTCATCGCCGCCCTGTGCGCCGCCCCGTGGGCGCGCGCCGATTTCGCCATTCCCGGCTTCGAACTGGTGCAGACCGTGCCGCTGGAAACGGCGCTGGGAAGCGCCGACGTGCGCGACGCCGCCACGGTCTGGTCGGAGCTGTTCGACGGGGCCCGCAGCGAGATCGTGATCGGCCAGTTCTACGCGGCCGGCAAGGCCGGCACGCCCTTCGAGACCGTGATCGAACGCCTGGAAGCGGCGGGCCGGCGCGGCGTGAAGATCCGCTTCCTGCTCGACGTGAAGGGCATCGCCCTGTCCGAGGCGGCCACGGTGGAACGCCTGCGCGCGATTCCCAACCTGCAGCTGCGCCACATCGATTTTGCCAAGCGCAGCGCGAACGGCATCGTGCATGCGAAATACCTTGTGGTCGATGGCAAGAGCGCTTTCATCGGAAGCCAGAATTTCGACTGGCGCGCATTCAGCCATATTTTCGAGACGGGCTTGCTGGTCACCGAGCCCCGGACCGTGCGGCAGGTCCTGGCCGTGTTCGAACAGGATTGGCACGGCAAGCCTGTGCGCCGGGACGTCCCCGCCGGCCACCTGGTCGCCAGCCCCGCGGCGCTGAACCCGGCGGGCGTACCGGACTCCGAGCGCGCGCTGCCGGCGCTGCTGGCGGCGGCCACGCGCGAGATCCGGGTCCAGCTGCTCGACTACGTGCCGCTGACCTACGCCAAGCCGCGCGCCTATTATCCCGTGATCGACAATGCCCTGCGCGCGGCGGCCGCGCGCGGCGTCAGCGTCAAGCTGATGGTCTCGCACTGGAACACGGAAAAGCCGGGCATCGACTACCTGAAAAGCCTGGCCATGCTGCCCAATGTGCAGGTGCGGATCGTGACGCTGCCGCAGGCCTCGACCGGCTTCATTCCGTTCGCGCGCGTCATCCACAGCAAGACCATGTCGATCGACGGACAGGTCGCCTGGGTGGGCACCAGCAACTGGGCCGGCGGCTATTTCGACGCCTCGCGCAACCTCGAAGTGATACTGCGCAGCGAGAAAATGGCGCAGCGCCTGGCAGAGCAGCACGAGCACACCTGGACCTCGGTCTACGCCCGGCCGCTCGAGATCAACAAAGACTATCCAACACCGAACAAGGGAAGTGAAAAATGAAGAAACTGGCTTGTGTACTGGCGCTGACCGGCGCTTTCGCATCGTTCGACGCGCTGGCATGGGGCAATGAGGGCCACCGCGCCGTCGGCGCGATGGCCGACAAGCTCCTCAAGGGCAGCAACGCCGAGAAGCAGGTCGCGGCGCTGCTGCTGCCCGGCGAAAGCCTGGAAAGCATTTCCACCTGGGCCGACAGCGCCAAGGGCGGGGTCGGCTACACCCCGGCCACGCCGGAGCAGATGGCCTATACCGCGGTCAATCCGCTGCATAACGAGTACCACTACGCCAACCTGCCGTTCCAGCACGCCCACTATCATGACGACGCGGTCGGCACCAGCAAGAACGACATCGTCCAGACCCTCAAGCGCGCCATCGCCGTCCTGCAGGGCAAGACGGGACCGGAGCACAATCCGCTCAATTTCACCCGGCGCCAGGCGCTGCTGCTGGTCGCCCACATGGTCGGCGACATTCACCAGCCGCTGCATATCGGGTCGGCCTATGTCAGCGCCGACGGCAAGTTCGTGGTGCCGCCGAAGCAGGGCGACGTCGATGCCGTCAAGATTTTCGAATCGCGCGGGGGCAACAACCTGCTGCTGGACGAGGAAAAAATCGAGGGCCTGTCCAAGTCGCTCATTCCCGGCGAAGGCCGCGTGCCCGGTCCGAACGAGAAAAAGCGCAGCACGCGTCCCTTCCATTCGTACTGGGACGGCACCGTGGTCGATTACGCCATGCGCCGCGTCAGCACCAAATTCCCCGACCAGTTCGCGCAGAAGGCGATCGATTCGAAGCCGGTGGTGGTCATGAATTCGGGCGACCCGGTCACCTGGCCCTACCAGTGGGCCGACGACGCCCTGGCCGCCTCCAAGCACGCCTACACGGACGTTTCGGTCGGCGCCCGCAGCAGCCAGACCAGCAGCAAGGGCGAGGTCTATTACAACTTTACCCTGGAAATGGGGCAGAACTACCCGGTGCCGAGTTCGGCCCTGGCCAAGAGCCAGCTGATCAAGGGCGGCTACCACCTGGCGTCGCTGTTGCAAACCATCTGGCCTTGACGGCATCCGGTTGACTTGTGCCCGAACACTAGGGATACTTTCCCTAGTGCATTGACGGGGGACGAGATGAAAAGCCGGCTGATTGTGATCCTCGCAGCGACGCTCCTGCTGGCGTCGTGCGAGAAGGCGGCTGCGCCGCCCGCGTACACCCCCACGCTGTCCAGCGCGCCGGCCAGGGCCAAGCTGGCCGAATACACCTTCGCGGTGACCCCGATGTCGAATTTCCGCGATGTGTACGATGTGTTCCAGCCCATCATGGACTACATGAATGCGCGCCTGCCGGGCGCGCGCCTGGTGCTGGAAGTGCCGCGCGGCCTGGACGAGCACGACCACCAGCTCGCGGCGCGCCGTTTCGCCTTCGCCCTGTCCAATCCCTGGCATACCTGGCGCGCCGCGCAGACCGGCGGCTACACCATTTTCGGCAAATTTTCCGACAACGAGAACTTCCGCGGCATCTGGATCGTGCGCAAGGATAGCGGGATCAAGTCGCTCACCGACCTGAAGGGCAAGAAGATCTGCTTCCCGCCCAAGTCGGCGCTGGCCGCCACCATGATGACCCGCATGCAGTTGCGCGAAAACGGCGTCGACCCGCTGCGCGACGTGAGCGTCACCTATGTCGGCTCGCAGCATGCTTCGATCATGGAGGTGTACACTAAAGGTGCAGTGGCCGGCGCCACCTGGCCGCTGGCATGGATCAATTTCCAGCGCCTCAATCCGGAAGAATCGAAGGAGCTCGAAGCGCGCTTTCCCACTACGTCGCTGATCAACCAGGGGCTGGTGGCGCGCAACGACGTGCCGCCCGAACTGGTCCGGCACGTGGCGGAACTGCTGCAAGGCATGGACCAGACCCCGGAGGGGAGAGCGCTGCTCAAAGCGGTGCCGGTGCGGCGTTTCGAGCCGGCCGGCACGGCCGACTATGAAGTGGTGCACACCTTCATGGAGAAGTACAAAAAAGCCTTCCCCGCGGACTAGCCATCATGCGATTTCTGGACTGGTTCATCGATCTTGCCTGCGGCAGCATACGGCGCCAGCTGGCGCTGGCCTTCGCGCTGGCGACGGGGCTGGTCATGTTCGGCTTCGGCTATGGCGTGATCCTGCACCAGTCCAAATTCCTGATGGAACAAAGCACGCGCAATGCCGCCGAGCTGGCGCACCTGCTGTCGGTGGGCAGCACCGCCTGGGTGGTCGCCAACGACGTGACCGGCCTGCAGATGGAGCTGCGCAGCATTGCCCGCAATCCCGACCTGAAGTACGCGATGGTCATCGACAGCAAGGGCAAGGTGCTCGCCTCGATCGACGGGCGCAGCATCGGCCAGGTGATCATCGATCCGGTCAGCCGGCGCCTGCTGCATGGCGGTGTGCCGAAGGCGATCGTGCTGGTCGACGACGAACAACTGGTCGATGTGGCCGAACCGGTGTTCGCCGGCAGCCGCCACCTGGGCTGGGTGCGCATCGGCTGGGGGCGCGCCCGGGTCTCGGACAACCTGGCTGAAATCACCCAGCGCGGCTATGTCCTGGCCGGTATTGCGATCGGCTGCGCCGTTCTGCTGGGGCTGGTGATCGCGCGTGGCCTGACCAGCGGCCTGCGCCAGCTGGTGGTGGTGGCCAATGCGGTGCACCAGGGCGAACGCAATGTGCGCGCCGGCCTGGTGCGGGCCGACGAAATCGGCAAGCTGGGCGAATCGATCAACGGCATGCTCGACGCCCTGGCCGCGTCCGAGCGCGAACGCACGGCGACCGAGCAGGAGATCCGCAGCCTGGCCTTCTACGACCCGCTGACCCACCTGCCGAACCGGCGCCTGCTGCTCGAACGGCTGCGCCATGCGATGCTCAGTTCTTCGCGCAGCGGGCGCATCGGCGGCCTGCTGTTCATCGACCTGGACAACTTCAAGACCCTGAACGACACCCTGGGGCACGACATGGGCGACCTGCTGCTGCAGCAGGTGGCCACGCGCCTGGTGCATTGCATCCGCGAAGGCGATACCGTGGCGCGCCTGGGCGGCGACGAATTCGTGGTCATGCTCGAAGGCCTGGGGCGCGACCTGCGCGACGCGGCGGCCCAGGCCGAAGCCATCGGGCGCAAGGTGCTGGGGGCGCTCAGCGCGCCGTACGACCTGTCCGGGCGGCACCACCAGAGCACGTCGAGCATCGGCATCACGCTGTTCGACAGCCACAATCACTCGATCGACGAACTGATGAAGCGGGCCGACCTGGCCATGTACAACGCCAAGACGGCGGGGCGCAACACGCTGCGGTTTTTCGACCCGCACATGCAGACCGTGGTGACGCAGCGCGTGGCGCTCGAGCACGACCTGCGCGACGGCCTGCAGCTGGGCCAGTTCGTGCTGTACTACCAGTCGCAGCGCGACGTCAACGGCCGCATCACCGGCGCCGAAGCGCTGGTGCGCTGGGAGCATCCGGAGCGCGGCCTGGTGGCGCCCAACCAGTTCATTGCGCTGACCGAGGAAACGGGCCTGATCGTCCCGATCGGCAAATGGGTGCTGGAGACGGCCTGCCGCCAGCTGGCCGCATGGAGCCAGGAAGAGCACAGCGCGCACCTGTCGGTGGCGGTCAACATCAGCGTGCGCCAGTTCCGCCAGCCCGATTTCGTCGAGCAGGTGCTGCAGGTGCTGGGCGAGACCGGCGCCAATGCGCGCCACCTGAAGCTGGAGCTGACCGAAAGCCTGCTGATGGACGACGTCGAGGAAATCATCGGCAAGATGGACGCGCTCAAAGCGCACGGCGTCCTGTTTTCGCTGGACGATTTCGGCACCGGCTATTCCTCGCTGTCCTACCTCAAGCGCTTGCCGCTGGACCAGCTCAAGATCGACCAGTCCTTCGTGCGCGACGTGACGGTGGACCCGAACGACGCCGCCATCGCCAGCACCATCCTGGCGCTGGCGCACCACATGGGGCTGGACGTGATCGCCGAAGGCGTGGAGACGGCGGAGCAGGCCGAGTTCCTGATGGCGATCGGCTGCTGCGCCTTCCAGGGCTATTTGTACGGGCGGCCGGTGCCGATCGCGCAGTTCAGGGAACTGCTGCTGTCGCAGCGCGCCCTGGCCTAGGGACGCAGGTGGCGCGCGAGGAAGGCGCCGACCTTCTGTTCATATTCGGCCTTGGCGAATGCATGGAAATCGACATGCGCCGCGCCTTTCACGATCCACAGCTCTTTCGGTCCGCGCGCGGCGGCAAACAGGCGCCGGGTTTCATCGGCGCCCGTATGCAGGTCGCTTGAGCCGCCTGCCACCAGCACCGGACTGGCCAGGTGCGCGATGGCGTCGGCCGGCCTCAGTGCGGCCAGCGAGACACCGGTGCGCAGCGGCAGCTGGTGCAGCAGCAAGGGCGCCAGCAGGGCCGCCGGGGCGCCGCCGCGCATGCGCAGCCGGTTGGCCACGGCGTCTTCGATGGTTGGATACACGGCCTCCAGCACCACGGCGTCGACCACGGGTTTCGACAGCAGCAGCGCCGCGCCGCCGAGCGATGAACCGATGACCCCGATGCGTTCCCCGCGCAGGTTGCGCCGCAGGTAGGCCAGCGCCGCGCGCACGCCATCGGCTTCGCGCGCGCCGAAGGTGATGCGCTTGCCCGTGCTTTCGCCATGCGCCGCCAGGTCGATCAGCAGCACGCTGTAGCCCAGGCGGTTGAGGAAGAGGGCGCGCTCCTGCATCTGGCGCCGGTCGGCGCGCACGCCGTGCAGCAGCAGGACGGCGCCGGAGCCCGCGCCACGCGCGATCCAGCCCGCGGCCCGGCCGCCCTGGTAGGGTATCAGGAGCGGCGTGGCATAGAGTTCAGGAGGTGCTTCCCCGACGGCGCGCGGCGCCGGGGAACTGAGGTATTCGCCGGCGCCGAACACGGCGCCGATGCAAAGAACGGCAAGTACGGCGAAGGCGATCGATACGCGCTTCGCCATGCCGCTTAGCGGGACTTGACGAATGGCCGGCCGATCGCTTTCGGCGCCACCGACTTGGCCATCAGGCCGGCCAGCACGATCACGGTGACCACGTACGGGATCATCTGGATCAGCGAACCCGGGATCTTGCCCACCACCGGCAACTCGACGCCTTCGATCTGGATCTGCACGGCCGAGAAGAAGCCGAACATGACGCAGCCGATGGCCGTGTAAGTGGGACGCCAGTTACCGAACACCATGGCGGTAAGCGCCAGGTAGCCGGCGCCGGCCGTCATGTCGCGCAGGAAGAAGCCGCTCTGGATGATCGAGATGTAGGCGCCCGAGAACGAACACAGGACGCCGGCGATGAGCATGGCCAGGTAGCGAGTGCGCTCGACGCTGACGCCGGCCGCATCGGCCGCGTGCGGATTCTCGCCGCAGGCGCGCAGGCGCAGGCCGAAGCGGCTGTGGTACAGCACCCAGTGAACCAGCGGAATGAGCGCGAAGGCCAGGTACACCAGGATGGTGTGGCCGCCCAGGACGCTGCCGTAGAACCAGCCCAGGAAAGGAATGCCCTTGAGCGCTTCGGTGCCCGGCAGGATGATCTCGGCCAGGCGGATTTCGCCCAGGTTCGGCGTCTGGCCGCCCTGGTGGAAGAAGTATTCGGCCAGCACGAAGGTCAGGCCGCTCATGGCGATATTGATCGCGATGCCGCCCACCAGCTGGTTGCCCTTTTGCGTGATGCTGACGAAACCCTGGATCAGCGCGATGGCGGCCGACACGGCCAGGCCGGCGGCCACGCCGTACCAGACGTTTTGGGTGGAGAAGGCCACCGCCGCCGACGCGAAAGCGCTGGCCAGCATCTTGCCTTCGAGGGCCAGGTCGATCACGCCACTGCGTTCGGCGAACAGGCCGGCCATGGCCGCGAAAATGAGCACGGGCGCGTTGCGGATGGTCGAGACGACGATGCCGCCAAGCTGGAGGTCTTCGAACATGGTTTATCCCTTGCGCGAATTGAGGAGTTTAAGCAGCGCGGGACCGTACAGGTTCTCCATGGCGCCGCAGAACAGGATGATCAGGCCCTGGATGAAGATGAAGGTCTCGGCCGGAATGGCTGGCTTCTGGAACGACAGTTCGCCGCCGCCCTGGATCAGGGCCCCGAACAGGACGCTCGACAGGAAAATACCGACCGGATGCTGGCGGCCCATCAGCGCCACCGCGATGCCGATGAAGCCGGCGCCGGCGGGAAAGCTGATCGACAGGTAGTGGGTCGAGCCCATGATGGAGTTGACCGCCGCCAGGCCGGCCAGCGCGCCCGAGATCAGCATGGCGACGATGATCATGCGGCTGATCGACACGCCCGCGTAATGCGCCGCGTTGGGATTGAGGCCGGTGGCGCGCAGCTTGTAGCCCCACGGCGAACGCCACACGACCACGCCGTACAGCGCCAGGGCGGCCAGCGCCATGATGAAGCTCAGGTTCAGCGGGCCTTCGGCCAGCTGCGGGATCCATTCGCCCAGGCGCGGCAGGGAGCCGTTGTCGGAGAAAGCGCGGCTGGCCGGGTTTTGCGCGCCATCAGGTACCAGCTTGACGATGATGGTGTTCATCAGGCTGGCCGCGATGTAGTTGAACATGATGGTCGTGACGACGATATGGCTGCCGCGCTTGGCCTGCAGGTAGCCGGGCAGGAAGGCCCACAGGGCGCTGAACAGCATGCTGCCCAGGATCGCGACGGGAATGAGCACGATGGCCGGCAGGCTGGCGTCGAACGTGAGCATGGCCACCGTCAGGCCCAGGCCGCCGATATACATCTGGCCTTCGGTCCCAATGTTGAACAGGCCCGCTTTCATGGCCACCGAAACCGACAGGCCGGTGAAGATGAAGGTGGTGGCGTAGAACAGCGTGTAGCCCAGGTGCTCGGGCATGAGCGAATTGCTGACCAGGATATGTAGCGACTCGACCGGGCTCTCGCCCAGCAGGTTGATGACCAGGCCGGCGATGACGAGCGCCGTCAGCAGGTTCAGGAGGGGCAGGACAAAGCCGCTGGCCCAGCGTGGGAGTTCGGTTGTTTTCATGATTTGTGCATCCCGCCCATCAGCAGTCCGATACGCGTGGTGTCGAATTCTTCGATCTTAAGTTCGCCGGTAATGCGCCCGCCCGACATGACGATGATGCGGTCGGCCAGGGCCCGGACTTCTTCCAGTTCCACCGACACCAGCAGGATCGCCACGCCTTCGTCGCGCATGCGCAGCAGCTGGGTGTGGATCGATTCGATGGTGCCGATGTCGACCCCGCGCGTAGGCTGGCCGACCAGCATCAGCTTCGGCTTGGCCGATACTTCGCGCGCGATCACCACCTTCTGCTGGTTGCCGCCCGAAAGCAGGCCGATACGCAGGTCCGGGTTATTCGGGCGCACGTCGAACGCTTGCAGCAGGTGCGCGCAGCGCGCCGCGATGGCCTTGAAGTCGAACAGGCCCCAGCGGTTTTTCACGCGCTCCTGGTAGCCGAACACGGTGTTCTGCATGACCGAGAAATCCTTGATCACGCCGTCGCGCAGGCGGTCTTCCGGCACGTGGCCGATGCCCAGGTCGCGGAAGGTGGCGGGCAGGCCGTCTGCGTCGTGGCGCCTCCCGAAAGGCAGGTCCTTGCCAAGGAAGGAAAGCTTGCCGGCGCCGGGCAGGCGCATGCCGGCCAGGATCTGCATCAGTTCACTCTGGCCGTTGCCGGACACGCCGGCAATGGCCACGATTTCGCCGGCACGCAGCGTGAAGCCGATGTCGGCCAGCAGGCGCACGCCATTGGCGTCGGTCAGCTGCAGGCCGGCCACTTCCAGCACCGGGGCGCCGGGATTGTACGGCCCGCGCGGCAGTTCGTTGACGATGGGGCGGCCCACCATCATGTTGGCCAGTTCTTCCTTCGACGTGGCGGCCGTGTGCACGGCGCCCACCAGGCGGCCGGCGCGCATGACGGATACTTCGTCGGTGATTTCCATGATCTCGCCCAGCTTGTGGGTGATCAGGATGATGGTCTTGCCTTGTTCCTTGAACAGGCGCAGGATTTCAAACAGCGATGCGGTTTCCTGGGCGGTGAGCACGGCGGTCGGCTCGTCCAGGATCAGGATGTTGGCGCTGCGGTAGATCTGTTTCAGAATTTCGACGCGCTGCTGCGCGCCCACCGACAGGTCATCGATGACGGCCAGCGGATCGACGTCGAGCCGGTAGCGGGTGCAGATGTCGCGCAGCTGCGCTTCCACCTTGCTCCGTTGCGTGGCCAGCCGGAAGGCGCCTTCGGAACCGAGCATGATGTTGTCGAGGACGGTCATGTTCTCGACCAGCATGAAGTGCTGGTGCACCATGCCGATGCCGAGCGCGATCGCTTCGTGGCTGGTGCGGATGTCCTGCGGTGCGCCGTCGATCAGCACCTGGCCGCTGTCGGCATTGTAGTAGCCGTACAGGATGCTCATGAGGGTCGACTTGCCGGCGCCGTTCTCGCCGATCACGCCATGGATGGATCCCCTGGCGATCTGGAAGCTGACATCGGCGTTCGCCTGCACAGCCCCGAAGGCCTTGCTTATGTTGCGAAATTCTACAGCTGGCTGCATATTTTTTTAGCTTGGTGTGTTCAAAAGCGCGCCGGACCGGAATGCCGGCGCGGCGCGCTTTTTGAATGACGACGAAAAATCAGACCGGGCAGGTACTGGCCACGCGGTAGTCGTGAACCTTGATCTTGCCGCTGATGATGTTGGCCTTGGCTTCGTTGATGCGCTTTTCCATTTCCGGCGTGACGACCTTGCGGTTGTCTTTGTCCAGCGCCCATTCCACGCCGCCTTCCTTCAGGCCCTTGTAGGAAATGCCCGCCTTCCAAGTGCCGTTCTTCATTTGCATGAAGGAGTCGTACACGGCCAGGTCGACGTGCTTGACCATAGAAGTGAGCATGGTGCCCGGGTGGATATAGTTCTGGTTCGAGTCCACGCCGATGGCCAGCTTGCCCTTGTCCTTGGCCGTCTGGATGGTGCCCATGCCGCTGCCTCCGGCCACCGCGAACACCACGTCCACGCCGCGGTCGAACTGCGCGCGCGCCAGCTCGCCGCCCTTGGCCGGATTGTTCCAGGCTGCCGCGGTGGTGCCGACCATATTGGCGAAGGCCTCGATTTTCGGATCGGTCGCTTTCGCGCCCTGCACGTAGCCGCAATTGAAGGCGCGGATCAGCGGAATGTCCATGCCACCGACGAAGCCGACCTTCTTGGACTTGGATGCCAGGGCCGCGGCCACGCCGACCAGGTAGGAACCTTCTTCTTCCTTGAACAGGATGGAGTTGACGTTATTGCCCTTGGCGATGGCGTCGATCAGCACGAAGCGCACGTTCGGGAATTCCTGGGCAACCTTTTGCACGGCCTGGGTCTGCGAGAAACCGACGGCGGCGATCAGGTCCAGCTTCTTGCGCGCCATATTGCGCAGGAACTGTTCGGCCTGGGTATCGCTGGACGCTTGCGCCTCGATATAGCCGATGCCGGTTTCCTTCTTGAAGCGCTCGGCGCCTTCGAAGGCGGACTGGTTGAACGACTTGTCGTGCTTTCCGCCCGCATCGAACAGGATGCCCAGCTTGGGATCGGCCGCCGACGCGCTTGCAGCGAGGGACAATGCCGCCATCATGATGCTCAGTTGCTTAAGTTTCATTCGTTAACTCCTGGAGAAGCGATATTGTACCCGGCACACCAGCAAGATCGGGTCGAAAAGGTTGCATAAGCTTACGCGAGTCTAGGCAAGCAAAGCCAGCAAATTGGCATGGGCTTGCTCGAATTGTGTCAGTCCTTGGCGCAACAGGTCGTTACCAATTGTATCGAGTTCGATACCGTGGCGGCCCAGCTGCGCCAGCACCGCTTGCGCGCCCGCTTCGTCTTCGGCCAGCGACAGGCGCGCTTCGCCATGGTCGCGGAAGGCTTGCAGGGTGGCGCCGGGGACGGTATTGACGGTATCGGGGCCGATCAGTTCTTCGACATAGGTGACGTCGCGCATGGCCGGGTCCTTGGTGCCGGTGCTGGCCCACAGCAGCCATTGCGGGGTGGCGCCGAAGGCGGCGAACACGGCGAAACCGCTATCGTGGCGGGCATCGCGGTAAGCCAGGCGGGCCGCGGCGATGGCGGCCTTGCCCTTCAGGTGGGCGGCGGAAGCGGGCAGCAGGGCGTCGACGGCGGCGTCCACGCGGCTGATGAACACGCTGGCCACGCTGGCGATGCGCTGCACCGACAGCTTCGCTTCCAGGCGGCGCGCCAGGCCCCGCTTGTGGGCGGCGCGAACTGCGGCCAGCTGGCGCGGTCCAAATATGAGGGTCACATTGACGTTGATGCCGGCGAAAATCACTTCTTCGAGCGCGGCGATGCCGGCCTCGGTGGCCGGGATCTTGATCATGGCATTCGGGCGGGCGATGGCGGCCCACAGGCGGCGGGCCTCAAGGGCAGTGCCGGCGGCGTCGTGCGCCAGGCGGGGAGCTACTTCAAAGCTCACGAAGCCGGCCTTGCCGTCGCTGTGCTGGTACAGGGGCGCGAACAGGTCGCAGGCACGCTGTACGTCGGGCAGCACCAGCGCTTCAAAGCGCGCTTCGGGATCGCCGAGCGCCTTGCGCAACGCGGGCAGGGCGGCTTGATAAGCAACGTCGCTGCGGATCGCGTTAAAGAAAATGGATGGGTTGGAAGTCACGCCCTGGACGCCGTCGTCCGCGATCCAGGCGGCCAGTTCACCGGAGGTCAGCAGGTCGCGGCTCAGGTTGTCGAGCCAGATTTGCTGGCCGAGCCTGGCAACGGCCTTCAGACGGCTGGTGGAAGCGCTTGTTTCGTGCATTTCGGAAGTCCCTAGCGTGGTTTGTGTCGCATTGTTACAACAGGGTTTATGCGCAAAAAACAACTGTTTGATGCGCCAAACTTTCCTGTCAGTGGGGCCCCGGTTCAAACGCAGGAAAAGTCATGTCCATCCTTACGCCCGGGAGCCATGGCGGCAGTGCAGATATTGCATTGCGCCAGATGCCAACAGCACAGCTTTAGAACTATGCACGAGTGCTATATGTATGGCAAATACGTTTTTAGTTCATCATTTATATGATCAAAATATAATTGAAAGCCGCTCAAGCATGATTTCCGGGCAATTCCTTTCATGCTAGGATGCCAATTCCCTTACATGACAAGAAGGGTAACTCTGTATCACAGGTACGTTACTCGGCCGAATTGTGCGACGCAGCATCATCGCCAGGCCGAACGGAAGATTTCTCATAGGAAAACTAAGAATAAGGGGTTCGGTAATGACAAACAAGAATAAGCATTTTGCGACACGTTCGCTGATCGCCCTGGCGATCGCCAGTGCGTTTCCCATGCACGCGGCGCTCGCCCAGACGGCACAGCCGGAAGCGGAATCGAAGGGCAAGCTGGAAACCGTGATCGTGACCGCGCAGCGCCGGTCGGAAAACATCAAGGATGTTCCGATGGCCATTACCACCCTGAAGGGTGAAAAACTCGACGTGCTGACGGCCGGCGGCCAGGACATCCGTTTCCTGTCGGGCCGCTCGCCCAGCCTGACCGTTGAATCGGACTATGGCCGTTCCTTCCCGCGTTTCTATATCCGCGGCCAGGGCAATACCGACTTCGACCTGAATGCATCGCAGCCGGTCGGCCTGGTGGTCGACGATATCGTCCAGGAAAGCCCGATGCTGAAAGGCTTCCCGGTATTCGACGTGGACCAGGTTGAGGTATTGCGCGGACCGCAGGGCACCCTGTTCGGCCGCAATTCCCCGGCCGGCGTGATCAAGTTCGACTCGGCCAAGCCGGTCATCGGCAAGACCGAAGGCTACGGCGCGGCCGGCATCGGCAGTTTTGGCGCATGGAACGTGGAAGGCGCGTACAACCTGCCCATCAGCGACACCATGGCCGCCCGCATTTCGCTGCAATCGCAAAACCGCGACGACCGCGTGACCAATTACCGCCCGACCGGCGCCACCAAGGAATTCGAAGGTTATAGCGACAACGCGGCGCGCGTGCAACTGCTGGTCAAGCCGACCAATCACTTCAGCGCCCTGTTCAATGTGCATGCCCGCGACATGACCGGCAGCGCCATGCTGTTTCGCGCCAACATCATGAAGAAAGGTACCAACGAACTGGTTGACGGCTTCAGTTACGGTTCCTACCCGACCGACGGCGGCAACGAGCAGTGGCTCAAGACCAAGGGCGCCAGCGCGCGCCTGCGCTGGGATTTGTCGGGCATGACGCTGCACTCGATCACCGGCTATGAAACCGCGGACTTCTACAGCCGCGGCGACGTGGACGGCGGTTACGGCTGCAGCTTCTGCGGCATGCCCGACAGCGGTCCCGGCGTGTTCATGCCATTCTCGGTCGAAACGGCCGACTTGCTGCCGAATCACAAGCAGTTCACCCAGGAATTCCGCGTCGAGTCGACCTACAGCGGCCCGCTGCAATGGATCGGCGGCCTGTTCTATTTCAACGAAGAGATGCAGATCGACAGTATCAGCTTCAATTCCTTCGCGCCTGGCAATCCGCAGAATGCTGCCTATGCAACCCAGACCCAGGATGCCAAGTCCTACGCCGTGTTCGGTTCGCTGAACTACACCGTATCGGACCGCCTGAAACTGCGTGGCGGCCTGCGTTACACCAACGACGACAAGAATTTCACGGCCAGCCGCTTCGAACCGCCGCAATCGGCCCATAATGTGCGCCACGCCAAGTCGAACAATGTCAGTGGCGACGTCAGCGGCACGTACGAACTGTCGAAGGACACCAACCTGTTCGCACGCTTCGCAACGGGCTACCGCGCACCGAGTATGCAAGGCCGCCTGTTTGGCCTGACCGACGTGCCATCGGTTGCTCGCGCAGAAAAAGCGACCTCGGTTGAAGCCGGTGTCAAGACCGAACTGTTCGACCGCCGTGCGCGCCTGCACGCTGCCGTGTTCAAGTATGAAGTCAAGGACAAGCAGCTGACCGCGGGTTCTGGCACCGTGAACATGAACCAGCTGATCAATGCCGACAAGGTGACAGGCCAGGGCGTGGAACTGGACTTCCAGGCCATCCTGGCCGATTCGCTGCGCATGTCGATCGGCGGCAGCTACAACGACACGGAAATCGTCGACAGCCGCCTGTTCGTGCAAACCTGCGGCAACGCGGCCAACAATGCGGCAACGGGTTGTACCGTCACCGGCCGTGCGGGGCCGTTCGCGCGCACCCAGTACCTGGACGGCAATCCGCTGCCGCGTTCGCCTAAGTGGCAGGGCAACTTCACGCTGCGCTATTCGCGTGACATCGGTCCTGGCGAATTCTATGTCTACACCGACTGGGCTTACCGCAGCACCTACAATATGTTCCTGTACACGGCAGCCGAATACAAGGCCAAGTCGCTGCTCGAAGGCGGCCTGCGCGTAGGCTACAAGTGGGACAACTACGAGCTGGCAGCATTCGGCCGCAACATCACGAACAAGATCCAGACCACGGCCGCGATCGACTTCGACAACCTGACCGGCATGGTCACCGAGCCGCGCACCTTCGGCCTGCAGTTGCGCGCCACGTTCTAAGCCTTCCCAGACCGGCGCCAGCCCAAGCCCCCGCGCATCGCACGATGCCGGGGGCTTTTTCATGTCTTTCTTCTTGTCAGGGGACAGTCCCCTGACAAGAGGAAAAAATCCACTTGCCCGTCCATACAGTTGGGCGTACTCTTTTGGATCCACTCGCGCTCGCCAGCGCGCTTGTCAACCAGGAGCACGCCGTGACCCGTTTCCGCACCAATACCGATCGCCTGCTGGAAGTGACGCTGGCCGATGAAAAGGTCCTCGCCATCGCCGGCTCGATGGTGGCCTATACCGGTTCCATCAAATTCGAAAAATCCCTGCTCGGCGGTGAAGGCATTTTCGGCGCCATCAAGCGCAAGGTCACTTCCGAAGGCATGCAGGTCATGCAGGCGTCCGGCACCGGCACCGTGCTGTTCGCGCAGAACGCGGCCGAGATCACCGTCATCCCCATGAGCGGCGAAAAAATCACCATCGAAAGCAGCAGCCTGCTCACCTACGATACCTCGCTCAAGACCGGCACCAGTTTCGCCGGCCTGCGCGGCGCCGCCTCGGGACAGGGCTTGTTCAGCACCACGGTCGAAGGCCACGGCAATATCGCCGTCATTTCCAAGGGCAACCTGATCATGCTGGAAGTGACGCCGTCCACGCCGCTGCGCGTCGATCCCGACGCCTTCGTCGGCTTCAAGGGCGACATCAAGCAGGAGTTCGTGTTCGACGTGAATTGGCGAACCATGGTTGGCCAGACTTCCGGCGAGTCCTACCAGCACAAGTTCACTGGACAGGGCGTGGTCTTCATCCAGCCGGCCGAACGCTAACCGAATCGAGAGAACGCCATGCCCGCCTACCAGCAAATCAATGAAAAAATGATTGAGGTGACCCTCAACAACGAAGAAATCTTCGCCAAGAAAGGCGCCATGATTTCCTACCAGGGCGACGTGGCCTTCAGCCGCTCCTTCCTGGCCGGCCAGGGCGTGCAAAGCATGGCCATGCGCGCCGTCACCAACGAGGGCTATGCCCTGATGGCGGCCAAGGGCAGCGGCAAGGTGTTCTATGCCTACGACGGCTTGTTCGTCACCATTATCCCGGTGCGCAATGAAACACTGTACGTCGAGAGCGACGTCCTGCTCGCCTTCGATGCGCGCCTCACCGCCGGCACCATGTTCCTCGGTAACCAGGGCGGCGTGCAGGGCATCGTGCGCGGCGCGGTGTCGGGCCAGGGCTTGTTCACCACCACCTTCCAGGGCAATGGCGAAGTGGCCATTCTGTCCGACGGCAATGCCATCGGCCTGCCGGTCACGCCGGAGGTGCCGGTCTGCGTCGACCCGCAAGCCTATATCGGCCACACGGGCAATCTCAGTTCCAGCATCGTCACCGACCTGAACTGGAAAACCTTCGTCGGCCAGGCTTCCGGCGAGTCCTACCAGATGAAGTTTTCGGGCAGCGGCACTGTCTATATCCAAGCGAGCGAGAGGTAAGCCATGAGCACCGTCTACAATCCGGGCAACCTGCCGTCCAACGACAACCTGAACCGCTTTTCCTTCGTCATCGACGTCAAGGATCAGATGTTCATCCGCAAAGGGAAAATGATCGCCTTCTACGGCGGCCTTTCCTTCGAAGCCATGGGCACGAGCATCGTCGACATGCTGGTGCGGCACGCCTTCAACGCCCCCAAATACATCCACGACTTCGTGGTGGTGCAGGGCGCGGGCCAGCTGATCCTGGGCGACAACGGCAACGACCTGGCCTGCTACGACCTCGATGCGGCCAACATGACCGTCCGCGCCAAGAACCTGCTGGCCTTCACGAAGGACGTGATCTGCCAGGAGTCCACGCTGCCGGGCTTCCTGACCATGATCGGCACCGGCAAGGTGATCGCCTCCTCGAACGGTCCGGTGCACTTCCTGGAGCTGCCGTGCCGGGTCGACGAACAGGCGGTGCTGGGATGGGCCGATTGCCCCAGCCCTTCCTACCGCTACGATTACGAGCACGTGAAGGGCTTCGTGTCGGCAGTCGGCGCGGTCACCGGCTTTACGCTGTCGGGCGAAGAAAAGCAGGTCGACTTTACCGGCAGCGGCACGGTGCTGGTGCAGTCGTCCGAACTGGGCTTGGCGGGCAGCGGCGTGCTGGCCAATATCATTTCCCAGCTGTCGGCGCTGGCGCCCACCGAATTGTCGATGCTGGGCACGTCGGTACAGGAGGTGATGAAGCAGCAACGCCGTTGATCATGGCGTGAACCTTTTCCGGTAAGATGCTCCGGCTGTACCTACCTGACTGGAGAGTTCATGCAATCGGCAGTGAACCTGTGGCCACTCATCGGAGTGGCCGTCATCATCCTCGGCTTCGTGTTGCGGGCGCACCCGGTGCTGGTCGTCGTCGCCGCCTGCGCGGCCACCGGCCTGGCCGCGTCCATGCCGCTCGAAACCATCCTGGCCACGCTGGGCACGGCCTTCATCAAGACGCGCAACCTGCCCATGATCCTGCTGCTGCCGCTGGCCGCCATCGGCTTGCTGGAGCGCTTCGGCCTGAAGGAACATGCGCAGGCCTCGATCGCCAAAATACGCGCGGCCACAGCCGGGCGCCTGCTGATTTTCTATCTCTTTGTGCGCGAAGTGTCCGCCGCGTTCGGACTGACCAGCCTTGGCGGCCACGCCTCCATGGTGCGCCCGCTGGTGGTGCCGATGGCCGAAGGCGCGGCCGAAGCGCGCAACGGCACGCTCTCCGACAAGCTGCGCTACCGCATCCGCGCCATGTCCGCCGCCACCGACAACGTGGGGTTGTTCTTCGGCGAAGACGTGTTCGTGGCCTTCGGCGCCATCGTCCTGATGCAGACCATCCTCAACGCGGAGGGCATCGCCGTCAATCCGCTGCACATCGCCATGTGGGGCATACCGACCGCGATCACGGCCTTCATCATCCACACCTGGAACCTTACCCGGCTCGACCGCGAAATCGCGCGCGAAGGAGCTGCCAAGTGATCAGGCTTGAACATTTCTACATCGTGCTGGGCCTGATGCTGGTGGTGGCGTCCTTCATGTCGCTGCGCGACAGGCACAATCCGAAACGCTATTCGACGTCGCTGTTCTGGGCGCTGTACGCGGTGGTCTACCTGGTTGGCGAACGGCTCGACCCTGCCATCGCCGGCCTGCTGATGGTGGTCATGGCGCTGATCGCCGGCTTCGGCGGCGTGTCGCTGGGCCAGTACGGCAGCCTGACCAAAGAAGAGCGCACCAGCAGCGCGCGGCGCCTCGGGCACAAGCTGTTCATCCCGGCGATGATCATCCCCGCCGTCACCATGATAGGCGCCACCCTGCTCAAGGACGTCGAATTCGGCGGCATGGTGCTGCTGGAGCAGAAGCACCTGACCATCGTCAGCCTTGGCGTCGCTTCACTGCTGGCGGTGGGCGCGGCCTGCTGGCTGACACGTTCGACGCCGGTGCAGGGCATGCGCGAATGGCGCCGCCTGGCCGACGCCATGGGCTGGGCGGTGGTGCTGCCGCACATGCTGGCCGTGCTTGGCCTGCTGTTCGCGGAAGCGGGCGTGGGCAAGGCGGTGGCGCATGTCACGACCACCTACATCAACATGGATTCGCGCTTCATCGCCGTGGCGGTCTTCTGCATCGGCATGGCGCTTTTTACCATCATCATGGGCAACGGCTTCGCTGCCTTTCCCGTCATGGCGGGCGGCGTCGGCATTCCAATCCTGGTGGGCGTGTACGGCGCCAACCCCGCCGTGATGGCGGCCATCGGCATGTTCAGCGCCTACTGCGGCACGCTCATGACGCCGATGGCTGCCAATTTCAACATCGTGCCGGTGGCGCTGCTGGAGCTGCCCGACAAGAACGCCGTCATCAAGGCGCAGATACCGACCGCCTTGCCGCTGCTGGCGGCGAACATCTTCCTGCTGTATTTTTTGATGGACCAGAAATGAGCAAGACTGTGCTGCTGACGGGCTTCGAGCCGTTCAACAAGGAGACCATCAACCCCGCATGGGAAGCGGTGCGCGCGCTGGACGGGTGGACCGGCGAAGGCTTCGTGGTGGCCGTATGCCAGCTGCCTTGCGTGTTTGGCGACGCGAACCGCGCCATCCAGGCCGAAATCGCGCGCGTGAGGCCGGACTTGGTCATCGCGGTGGGCCAGGCCGGCGGCCGCGTGGACATGTCGGTCGAGCGCGTGGCGATCAACGTCGACGATGCCCCCATTCCCGACAACGCGCAGCGTCAGCTGGTCGACGAGGCAGTGGTGGTCGACGGGCCGGTGGCCTATTTTTCAACGCTGCCGATCAAGGCCATCGTCGGCGCGCTGCGCGCAGCGGGCCTTCCGGCGTCGGTGTCGCAGACGGCAGGGACCTTCGTCTGCAATCATGTGTTTTACGGCCTGATGCACCACACGGCGGGAATGCCGGTGAAGGCCGGTTTCATCCACATTCCCTACCTTCCCGAGCAGGCCGCGCGTTTTCCGGGAGCGGCCAGCATGGCACTGGCCGATTTGGTGCGCGGGCTGAAGCTGGCCGTGGAAGTGTGCATGTCGACCGGCACCGACCTGCGTCTGGGGGCCGGACAAACCCACTAATTCTGTCAGCCCTCCAGCACGCGCCGGCCGGGTTCGGCCAGCCGCAGCGCCGGCCTGGCCTTGGCGCGGACCGGCATCGGCTGCGCCCGCGCCGGCTTGCGGACATCTGCCTCCAGCTTGAACACGCTCACCACCGACGTCAGGGCGCCGGCCTGCTGCTGCA
>JAZKBE010000034.1:0-16295 GCA_040388805.1 Pseudomonadota bacterium | reverse complement strand
CTTCCCTTCGCTGGCATTATCCAGATCAGGTTCAGAGGGTGTTTCTCACCCGCGCCTCGCGTTCGCGATTTGCAGGACCCCTAGCATGTGCTGCCTTGCGGCAGCGTCGCAATTATACCCGCAGGTCCCGGCGATGACAGGCTTTCTTGCGCACACCCGTGTTTTATCAAGCTTGCGCGCGCCGGGCCGGGCTTACGATGGAACGTCCCCGGTTAGCACCGGATCAATCGGAGGGAACACAATGAATACTCTGCACACCGCCAGGATGAGCCTGGCAACAGTGCTGCTTGCCTTGTCCGGCACGGTCTTCGCGGCCGCGCCATCGCGCATGATCGTCTCGTTCCAGCCCGGCGCGGCGGCCCCCGTCAAGGCGGCCGTGCTGGCCGCGCGCGGCGCGGTCCTGCTCGACATCGCCGGCATGGACGCCATCGCCGTCGAGCTGCCGCCCGCGGCGCTGGCCGCGCTGGCGCGCAATCCCCATGTCGCCTACGTCGAAGAAGACGTCAAGCGCTACCCGCTGGCCCTGTTCACGCCGTCGGGGCCGCCCTATTTCCGCGGCCAGCTGGTGCCGTACGGGGTCTCCATGGTGCAGGCGGACCAGTTGCCCGATACCGGCGCCGCCAACCGCAAGCTGTGCATCATCGATTCGGGCTACGACCGCAGCCACGAAGACCTGGCCGCCAATCCCGCCGCCGGCGTGTACGACAGCGGCACCGGCTGGTGGTACACCGATGAAAACCACCATGGCACCCACGTGGCCGGCACCATCGCCGCGGTCGACAACAGCCTGACCGGCGTGGTCGGGGTCACCGCCGGCAGCCGCCTCAAGCTGCATATCGTCAAGGTGTTCGGCGCCAGCGGCTGGGCTTATTCCTCCACCCTGGCCAATGCCGCCAAGCAGTGCGGCGACGCCGGCGCCAACGTCATCAGCATGTCGCTGGGCGGCGGCTCGCCCAGCGTCACGGAGCGGCGCGCCTTCGACCGCCTGGCCAGGCGCGGCGTGCTGTCGGTGGCGGCCGCCGGCAATGGCGGCAATGCGGCCATCATTTATCCGGCCGGCTACCCCAGCGTCCTGATGGTGGGCGCGCTCGACGTGCATCGCAGCTGGGCCAGCTTCTCGCAATACAACAGCAAGGTGGAACTGGCCGCGCCCGGCGTGATGGTGCTCTCGACCGTGCCGGCCGCCGGCAGCCTGCAAGCCATGCTGCGCGTGGGCGCGACCGTGTATGCGCCCTTCCCCATGGCCGGCTCGCCCGCCAAAACCGCCAGCGCGCCGCTGGCCGACTTCGGCACGGGCACGGCCATCGACCCGGCCATGGCCGGCAAGATCTGCCTGATCGCGCGCGGGGGCGTCAGCTTCGCCGCCAAGGTCGGCAATTGCCAGGACAGCGGCGGCCTGGGCGCGGTGATCTACAACCATGCACCGGGCGCCTTCGAAGGCACCCTGGGCGATACGGTCACCACCATTGCCTCGATGAGCGTGTCCGACACCGAAGGCGCCTCCCTGCGCGGCCAGTTGGGACAGAACGCCACGCTCACGGTCAGCGCCGCCAATTACGCCTATTACAGCGGCACCTCGATGGCGACCCCGCACGTGTCGGCCGTGGCGGCGCTGGTGTGGAGTTATTTCCCCGCCTGCACGGCCGCCCAGATCCGCACCACGCTCGCGCGCAGCGCGCTCGACCTGGGGGCGGCAGGGCGCGATGACTTCTACGGTTACGGCCTGGTGCAAGCCAGGGATGCGTACGAGCGCATCCGCGCGCGCGGCTGCGGCGCCTGAGGCGCTCGCCCGGAAAGCACAAAGGACGCCGCGGCGTCCTTTGGATATATATTGCCACATGGAATCAATCCTGCCTTGGAAGCAATTCCAAGCCGAAAGGCGCAGCATAATATCACCAATTCTCACATTGGCAAGTGGCACAGTTACAATTTTGTGACACATTCAAGACAATACAACACTTGTTGAACCGTATGAGAAATGTCGATTGATCACTCTAATAATTACGCAGTACATTAGTTTCATTGCAAGCCTACCCGGCCGGCAAGGGTGAACAACCTGAACGCACGCAGACCACCAGAGAATGCGGCGAATAAATAACTATCATTTTCGGAGAAACTCCATGATGCAAAGTAAGACTGGCATGTCCACGATCGCAGTCGCGGTCAAGTTGTTGGTTGCAGCTGTCGCGGTCGGTGCAATGGGTGGCGCTGCCGCGCAAGCTGACAGCGAACAAACCCGCGTGATCGTTTCCTTTAAAAAAGGCCAAGGCGCGGACATGCGCAAGGACATCGGCACGCACCGCGGCCGTGTCAAGCACCACCTCGATGAAATCGACTCGGTCGCCATCGAAATCTCGCGCGGTGACCTGAAGGCGCTGCGCAAGAGCCGCCACGTCGAGAGCGTGGAAGAAGATGCGATCCGTTATCCATTCGCCACCACCTCGCCATCGACCGGCACGCCTTACCTGACCGGGCAGCTGGTGCCGTATGGCGTCAAGCTGGTCGAGGCTGACCTGCTCTCCGACGTGAACGCAGGCAACCGCAAAGTTTGCATCATCGATTCCGGCTACGACCGCAACCACGAAGACTTGAGCGCCAACGTCACCACCGGCGAATACGACAGCGGCACCGGCTGGTGGTACACCGATGAAAACCGCCACGGCACCCACGTGGCCGGCACCATCGCCGCCCTGAACAACAGCGGCAAGGGCGTGGTCGGCGTCAATGCCAACGGCAAGATCAAGCTGCACATCGTCAAAGTGTTCAATGCGGCTGGCTGGGCTTACTCGTCCTCCCTGGCGGCAGCTGCCAACAAGTGCGGCGCAGCCGGCGCGAACGTGATTTCGATGTCGCTGGGCGGTCCCTCCTCGAACAATACCGAAAAACGCGCCTTCGATGCGCTGGCCGCCAAGGGCGTGCTGAGCATCGCCGCATCGGGCAACGATGGCAATACCGCGATTTCGTATCCGGCAGGTTACGCCAGCGTCATGAGCGTCGGCGCGCTGGACGAGAACAAGGCCTGGGCCAGCTTCTCGCAATACAACAGCAAGGTCGAAATCTCGGCCCCTGGCGTGGCGGTGCTGTCGACCGTACCGACCAATTCGGGTTCCGAGCCGGCACTGACGGTCGGCGCCACGGTGTACGCACCGGGCGCCATGGACGGCTCGCCGGTCACCACCAGGACCGCGCCGCTGGCCGATTTCGGCATCGGCAACGCCACCAATACGGCCATGGCCGGCAAGGTCTGCCTGATCGCCCGCGGTACCGTGGACTTCGCCACCAAGGTCATGAATTGCCAGAACAGCGGCGGCGTGGGCGCGGTCATCTACAACAACGCGCCAGGCGCCTTCGGCGGCACCATGGGTACGACGGTCTCGACCATTCCTTCGGTCACGGCCACCGACACCGACGGCGCGGCAATGAAACTGCAGCTGGGCCAGAGCGCCACGGTCGGCGTCAAGCAGACCAGCTATGCCTACTTCGACGGGACCTCGATGGCGACCCCGCACGTGTCGGCAGTGGCGGCACTGGTGTGGAGCTACTTCCCGACCTGTACCGGTGCGCAGATGCGCAGCTCGCTGACCAAGAGCGCGCTCGACCTGGGCACCGTCGGCCGCGATACCAAGTACGGTTTTGGCCTGGTACAAGCCAAGAAAGCCTACGACCGCATCAAGTCGGTCGGCTGCGGTAACTAAAAAAGCCTGCGCAAACGGAAAAACCAAAAAGGACGCTTCGGCGTCCTTTTTTTCGTCTGGGGGATTGCCGTCAAGAATTAAATGTTGTGGGAGAAACACTTGTCTAGGCAAGCGCAAAATGGTAGCACCAAAGCGCGCGGGCGCCAGTGTCAAAGTTACAATTTGGTGACACTTTTCATACAAAACAACAAAGCTTGAGTTCGCTTTCAGATCGCGGTTGATCATGCATATGTCTGCAGGTAAAGTCGATGCGTTGCCACCTATCCGGCCGGCAAAGGCGCATGACCTGAGCGCACGCAAACAACAGAATTGCGGCGACTACAACACAATCTTTTTCGGAGAAACACTATGCAAAGCAAGACTGGCCTGTCCTCGATCGCCACCGCCGTCAAATTGTTGCTGGCCGCGGTCGCGGTCGGCGTCGCGGGCGCCGCAGCGGCACAGGTGGACAGCGAACAGACGCGCGTGATCGTCTCGTTCAAGAAGGGCAAGGGCGCCGACATGCGCAAGGACATCGGCACCCACCGCGGCCGCGTCAAGCAGGACCTCGACGAAATCGATTCGGTCGCCATCGAGATCTCGAAAAAAGACCTCGATGCCCTGCGCAAGAGCCGCCACGTGGAGTCGATCGAGGAAGACGCGATCCGCTATCCTTTCGCCACCACTTCGCCGTCGACCGGCACGCCCTACCTCACCGGCCAACTGGTGCCCTACGGTATCCAGCTGGTGCAGGCCGACCAGCTTTCCGACGTCAACGCCGGCAACCGCAAGATTTGCATCATCGATTCCGGCTACGACCGCAACCATGAAGACCTGGGCGCCAATGTGGCCACCGGCGAATACGACAGCGGCACCGGCTGGTGGTACACCGATGAAAACCACCACGGCACCCACGTGGCCGGCACCATCGCCGCCCTGAACAACAGCGGCAAGGGCGTGGTCGGCGTCAACGCCAACGGCAAGGTCAAGCTGCATATCGTCAAGGTCTTCAGCGCGGCAGGCTGGGCTTATTCCTCCTCGCTGGCCGCCGCTGCCAACAAGTGCGGCGCGGCGGGCGCGAACGTGATCTCGATGTCGCTCGGCGGCGGCCGTTCCAACCAGACCGAAAAGAAAGCATTCGACGCGCTGGCCGCCAAGGGCGTGCTGAGCATTGCCGCGGCCGGCAACGATGGCAATACGGTGATTTCCTATCCGGCCGGCTACGACAGCGTGATGATGGTCGGCGCGCTGGACGAAAACAAAGCCTGGGCGACTTTTTCGCAATACAACAGGAAAGTCGAAATTTCCGCGCCTGGCGTGTCGGTGCTGTCGACCGTGCCCATGAATTCGGGCACGGCGCCGGCGCTGACCGTGGGCGGCACGGTGTACGCACCGGGCGCCATGGATGGCTCGCCGGTCATGTCGGCCACCGCGCCGCTGGCCGATTTCGGCCTGGGCAATGCCACCAATCCGGCCATGGCGGGCAAGGTTTGCCTGATCGCGCGCGGCACCGTCGACTTCGCCGTCAAGGTATCGAACTGCCAGGCCAGCGGCGGCGTGGGCGCCGTGGTGTACAACAATGTGGCCGGCGATTTCGGCGGCACCCTGGGCACCACCGTCACCAGCATTCCATCGGTGACGGCCAGCGACACGGCCGGCCTTGCCCTCAAGGCCCAGCTGGGCCAAAGCGCCACCGTGGCCGTCACGCCGTACAGCTACGCTTACTTCGACGGCACCTCGATGGCGACCCCGCACGTATCGGCCGTGGCGGCCCTGGTCTGGAGCTACTTCCCGACCTGTACCGGCGCGCAGATCCGCAGCTCGCTGACCAAGAGCGCGCTCGACCTGGGCACCGCCGGACGCGACAACAAGTTCGGCTACGGCCTGGTGCAGGCCAAGGCAGCGTATAACCGCATCGTTTCTGTCGGCTGCGGCAACTAAATTAACGCAGCGCTTCGGCGTGCAAGCTGGACGAAAAGGACGCTTCGGCGTCCTTTTTTCATGGGCGCCGCCGTGTAAACGCGGCTCTCCCACTATAATGGTTGCTTTCGCAAAAATTATCTGACCACACCATGGAATTAGCCAAGTCTTTCGAACCAGCCGACATTGAACAATTCTGGCGCAGCGAGTGGGAACGCCGCGGCTATTTCGCCGCGACCCTGGACGCCGCCAAGCCGTCGTTCAGCATCCAGTTGCCGCCGCCGAATGTCACCGGCACCCTGCACATGGGGCATGCGTTCAACCAGACCATCATGGATGGCCTGACCCGCTACTACCGCATGCGCGGCCACAACACGGCCTGGATCCCGGGCACCGACCATGCCGGCATCGCCACCCAGATCGTGGTGGAACGCCAGCTGGACGCCCAGAAGATTTCGCGCCACGACCTGGGCCGCGAGCAATTCGTCGAGAAAGTCTGGGAGTGGAAGGAAAAGTCCGGCAACATCATTACCGGCCAGATGCGCCGCCTTGGCACCTCGCCCGACTGGGCGCGCGAATACTTCACCATGGACGAGCCGCGCTCGAAGGTCGTCACCGACGTCTTCGTGCGCCTGTTCGAACAAGGCTTGATCTACCGCGGCAAGCGCCTGGTGAACTGGGATCCGAAGCTGGGCACGGCCGTGTCCGACCTGGAAGTGGTGTCGGAAGAAGAAGATGGCTCGATGTGGCACATCAAGTACCCCTTCGCCGACGGCAGCGGCAGCATCACGGTGGCAACCACCCGTCCTGAAACGCTGCTCGGCGACGTGGCCGTGGCGGTCGACCCGACCGACGAGCGCTACAGCGCAGACGTCGGCAAGCTCCTGAAGCTGCCGCTGACGGAACGCGAAATCCCCCTGATCGCCGACGAATACGCCGACAAGGCTTTCGGCACCGGTTGCGTGAAAATCACCCCGGCCCACGATTTCAACGACTATGCCGTGGGCCAGCGCAACAAGCTGCCGATGATCGAAGTGCTCACGCTGGACGCGAAGATCGCCGACACCATGCCGGCGGCCTACCGCGGCATGGACCGCTTCGCCGCGCGCAAGCAGATCGTGGCCGACCTCGACGCCGCCGGCCTGCTGGTGGAAGTCAAGCCGCACAAGCTGATGGTGCCGCGGGGCGACCGCACCGGCGTGGTCATCGAACCGATGCTGACCGACCAGTGGTTCGTGGCCATGAGCAAACCGGCACCGGAAGGCACTTTCTTCCCGGGCAAATCGATCGCCGAAGTGGCGCTGGAAAAAGTGGCCCAGGGCGAAATCAAATTCGTCCCGGAAAACTGGAGCACCACCTACAACCAGTGGCTGGGCAACATCCAGGACTGGTGCATCTCGCGCCAGCTATGGTGGGGCCACCAGATCCCGGCATGGTACGACGATGCCGGCACCATTTTCGTGGCCAAGACCGAAGCCGAAGCGAAGGCGCAAGCCGCCGCCGCCGGTTCCACCGGTGAACTGCGCCGCGACAACGACGTGCTCGACACCTGGTTCTCGTCGGCGCTGGTGCCCTTCTCGACCATGGGCTGGCCGGAAGAAACCCCGGACATGAAGATGTTCATGCCCTCCTCGGTGCTGGTCACCGGTTTCGACATCATCTTCTTCTGGGTGGCGCGCATGGTCATGATGACAGCGCACTTCACCGGCAAGGTGCCGTTCGAGACCGTGTACGTGCACGGCCTGGTGCGCGATTCGAGCGGCCAGAAGATGTCCAAGTCGAAAGGCAACACGCTCGACCCGATCGACCTGATCGACGGCATCGGCGTCGATGCGCTGGTGGAAAAACGCACCACCGGCCTGATGAACCCGCGCGACGCGGAAAAAATCGCCAAGGCCACGCGCAAGGAATTCCCGAGCGGTATCGCGCCCTACGGCACCGATGCCGTGCGCTTCACCATGGCCAGCTACGCCTCGCTGGGCCGCAACATCAATTTCGACCTGGGCCGCTGCGAAGGCTACCGCAACTTCTGCAACAAGATGTGGAACGCCACCAAGTTCGTGCTGATGAACACGGAAGGCAAGGATTGCACGCCGAACGATGCCGACCTGTCGCAGGCGGACAAGTGGATCCTGTCGATGATGCAGCGCGTGGAAATGGACATCGCCAAGGGTTTCGAGGACTACCGCTTCGACAATATCGCCGCCGCCATCTACAAGTTCGTGTGGGACGAGTACTGCGACTGGTACCTGGAAGTGTCCAAGGTCCAGGTACAGCAAGGTACCGAAGGGCAGCAGCAAGCGACCCGCAATACCCTGCTGCGCGTGCTCGAAGTGATCATGCGCCTGGCCCATCCGATCATTCCTTTCGTCACCGAAGCGCTGTGGCAAACCATCGCCCCGCTGGCCGGCAAGACGGGCGACTCGGTGATGATGCAGCCTTACCCGATCGCCAACCCGGCCCTGATCGACGAGTCGGCCGAAGCCTGGATGGACCAGCTCAAGGCGCTGACCGATACCACCCGCAACCTGCGCAGCGAAATGCAGATTTCACCGCAGCTGCGCGTGCCGCTGTTCGTGGAAGCGGTCGACGCGCCCGATACGGCGCGCCTGCAGGGCTTCGCGCCCTACATCCAGTCGCTCGGCAAGCTGTCCGAAGTGAAGGTGGTGTCCGCCCTGCCGGAATCGCCGGCGGCCGTGGCCATCGTCGGCACGACCAAGCTGATGCTGAAGGTGGAGATCGACGTGGCCGCCGAGCGCGAGCGCCTGTCCAAGGAAATCGCCCGCATCGACGCGGAAATCGCCAAGGTCAACGCCAAGCTGGGCAATGAAAGCTTCGTCGCCCGTGCGCCGGCAGCCGTGGTGGCGCAGGAAAACGAGCGCCTGGTGAATTTCTCGGCGACGATCGTCAAATTGCGCGAGCAGTTTGCTAAACTAGCTGCGGCGTAATCGTCACCACTTCCGGAGATCGGTCATGAAAGCTTTCATCAGCACCAGCTTGTTGTTTGCCATGGCGGCGATGTCCCCTGCCCTCGCGCAGGATGCATCGCCGGTCGGTCTCTGGAAAAACATCGACGACGTGACGGGCAAGCCCAAGGCTCTGATCCGCATCACCGAAGCCGGCGGCGAACTGCGCGGCCAGATCGAAAAACTGTTCCCCGCGGCGGGGTCAGACCCCAATCCCCGTTGCGGCCTGTGCAGTGGCGAAAAGAAGGACCAGCCGGTGATCGGCATGGTCTTCATGTCGGGCCTGAAAAAGAACGGCAATGAATACACGGGCGGCGAAATCCTCGACCCCGACGACGGCAAGGTCTACCGCAGCAAGCTGACCGTCGTCGACGGCGGCAAGAAGCTCAATGTGCGCGGCTATATCGGCGTGCCCATGTTCGGGCGCTCGCAAATCTGGGTGCGCCAGGAATAGCCAGGCCCCGCCGTGCTACGCAATGATTAAAAATTGATCAAAGCGATTTTGCAGTCCATAATCTCTGAACATTTCACCAAGGGAGAGACAATGGACAATGACACCGTACTGCAACCCCCGATGAACGTACCGGCCATCAATACCGTGGCGCCCGGACGCAGCGTCGAATGGATCGTGGGGGGCTTTCGCATCTTCATGAAATCGCCCGGCATGTGGTTGCTGGTCGGCCTGGGGATGTTGCTGGGTACCTGGATCATCAACTTGCTGCTTCCCTCCTGGCTGAGCGGCTCCGTCAACACCGTCCTTGTCATCGTCCTGATGGGCGCCTGCATGAAAGCCTGCGCCGAACTCGATGCCGGGCGCGACCCGCTGGGCGCGGCCCAGAACGTGCTGCAAATGCAATCGCTGTGGGTGCTGGGCGCAATCGGCGCCGGCCTTTCCCTGGTGGTCGGTATCGCGGGCGTCGCGCTCGGCGTCTCGTCGATCGGCCTGATGTTCGTCAGCCCCGGCATGTTCTTCGGTTTCGCCGGCCTGGCCTTCCTGCTGATCCTGGCATTGTCGTTCGCGCTGGGCATGGCCTTGTGGCTGGCGCCCGCGCTGGTGGTGCTCAATGGCGTCGACCCGGTGCAGGCCGTAAAACTGAGCCTGGCCGCTTCGCTGAAAAACATCGTGCCCTACATTGTCCTGTGCGTGCTGGCCATGGTCGCCATGATCGTCGGCGCCATCCCCTTCGGGCTGGGCCTGCTGGTGGTGTTCCCGGCGCTGATCTGCACCGGCTACCTGGCTTACAAGGACCTGTTCGCCTGATGCACAGCCCGGCCATCCTCTACCCTGCCTTCGCGCTGGTCGGCTGGACCTTCATGGTCTTGCTGACAGTAGCGGGCGCGCGCTTCGCCAGCAAGGTCCACCCTTCCCATTTCGCCCTGGGCGAATCGGACAAAGTGCCCTTGCGCGCGCGCCTGGTCAACCGCAATTACATGAACCTGCTCGAGCTGCCGATGTTGTTCTATGCGGTCTGCGTGCTGCTCTACAGCGCCAATGCCGCCAGCGCCCTGGCGGTGCAGCTGGCCTGGTCCTATGTGATCCTGCGCATGGTGCACAGCGTGGTCCATATCGGCTACAACAATGTGGTCCATCGCCTGCTCGTTTTCGCTATCGGAAATTTCGTGCTGATGGCGCTGTGGATCAGCGCCTGGAATAGACTGGCAACCTGAACCCGGAGCAATCATGCTGGCACTGCTAGGACTTAGCCTGCTCATCATCCCGCTGTGGCGCATCTGCGCCCGCGCGGGATTCCAACCTGCCATGTCCCTGGTGGCGGCCATTCCTTTCGTCGGCCTGCTGGTCGTGGCCGCGATCCTGGCATTTGGCAACTGGCCCGCCGACAGCGGGCGCGACCTGACACCGGGCGAGCGGCCATGATCGTCTTTTCCATGTATTACTGGGTGGTCTTCATCCTGGCCTTCGTGCTGCCGGCCTGGCTGTTTTCGCGCATTATCGCCAAGGCGGGCTTTCCGGCCTGGTGGGCCATCGCCGGGCTGGTCCCGCTGGTCAATGTGGTGGCCCTGTGGCTGTTTGCGTTTTCGGAGTGGCCCAACCAGCCGAAGCGCTAGCTTTTCTTTGCGTGCCGGCTCAGGTGCCGGTCCAGCTGGTTGGCGAAATTCTGGCGGTCGGCCTGGCCGAAAGGCGCCGGCCCGCCGGTATCGACACCGCTGCCGCGCAGCTCGTCCATGAAGGCCCGCATCGTCAACTGCTGCGCGATATTGTCGACGGTATAGAACTCGCCGCGCGGGTTGAGCGCGTAGCCCCCCTTGGCCAGCACATCGGCCGCCAGCGGAATGTCGGCGGTCACCACCAGGTCGCCGGGCGCCAGCAAGCGCACGATCTCCGCGTCCGCCACGTCGAATCCCGACGGCACTTGCACCGCCCGCACGAAGCGCGACGCCGGCACCCGCATCAGCTGGTTCGCCACCAGCGTCACGTTCAGCTGCAAGCGCTCGGCCACGCGGTAGAGAATGTCCTTGATGACGACCGGGCAAGCGTCGGCATCGACCCAGATTTGCATCATGCTGTCCTTCAGTTGTTATCCATAAAACCAGTATATCTTCCCCGGCCACTGTTTTGGCGGCGGGGCTGTGTTATGTTACGACAACAAATGTGTCGGGGTCCTGATGATCTTCCTGCGCCTTAGCTGTTTCCTCGTCGGCTGCGCCTCGCTGTTCGTGGCGCCCTTCGTCGTGGTTTCGGAAACGCACGGACCGCTGATACGCGGCATCAACGATACCGTGGCCTCGGTGAGCCTGCTGGTGATTTTCCTGTTGCCGTATTTTTTCCTGGCGGCGCTCGAAAAGCGCGCCATCCGCACGCCCAGGATGCGGGTCGTGGCCGGCATCCTCATGCTGTGCCAGTTCGCCGTCGGCGCCTGGGTGCTGGCCTCGGAACTGGGCGAAGCGGCCATGATTGCGGTGGCCATCCTGCTATCCTTCACGGTCTGCCTGTTCATGATGTGCGTCTGGCCTGCCGTGGTCACCGGCCGCAGCCGGCGCCCCATGCGCGAGCGCGGTGCGACCGACCATTACACGCCCGATTGAGCCTGCTATCCTGAAATCGATTTTCCTCTTCGCCATCCGCTTTTACCAGCGCGTGCTGTCGCCGCGCAAAGGGTATTGCTGTGCCTACCGCAGCCATACGGGCAACGCCAGTTGTTCAAGCCTGGGGTATCGCGCGATCCGGCGCTTCGGCGTATTGCGCGGACTACTGATGCTCGACGCGCGTTTTGAAAAATGCGGCATTGCGGCGCGGCGCTACCGGCCCGCCCCGCGACCACTGGCCTTGCGGCACCAGTCGGGATCGTGCGATCCGGGTTGCGACATTCCAGGGGAATGCCCGGCCGAAGATTGCCTCGAATGCGAGCCTTGCGACAAGCACCGCAAGCGCAAGCAAATCGGTCAGGGCCGCTTCGTTCCGCCACGCCGGAACAGGCCGCCGCGTCACCCGCCAGCCTGATCCCACAGGTCGCCGGTAGGACTGTGCGCGGCACCGCTTCCTGCTCTCGCTTGCCCACTTACTTTTAGCTTGCCCTCTCGGACATGGCATTGGGAAACGCCTTGATCCTGATCAAATTCCGCTTGGCATCATCCGGGTAAGGTGACAGCTGCATGTTTCACGTGCGCCCGATGGCGCGGCAGCAAACCGGACAGGAAACCTCATGGGCTCTGAACCCTATCTGCGAACCGAACAGGTTTACATCGATGAAATCAGCTGCAAGGCGACCAGCACGATCCAATGGTTTGCGGAAAAAAAGAATAAAAAGGGAAATGTCACTCATCCTATTACCCACAACAACAAGCTCACCGTCCATCTATGCGGAAAAGACAGCTTCGCCGCGATCGCAAAGGACATAGCGGAAGCGAAGGACAGCATCGACCTGGTGTGCTGGGGCTTCGATCCGGGAATGGAGCTGGTGCGAAATGGCTATACCTGGCCGCGGGCCGACACCTATGGCGATCTCTTGATCGCAGCAGGAAAGCGGGGTGTGCGGGTTCGCTTGCTGATCTGGTATAGCTTCTTCGGCGGCATGAAACAAGAGCACATGCCGGGTTACAGCCATGGGACATTTCCTTGGTGCACCCAGGAAAGCAATGCCGAATTCCAGCAGTTAGCGTCCAGGGATAGCGTGCAACTGATACGGCAGCATGCCAGGGAAAATCGCCACAAACCGGAGTGGAATATGTCCGGCGACAAGCTGGCGGCGAAGGCGAGAGAAGAGTATTGCCACAGCTGGTACAAGGCGGCGTTCAAGGGAAGGCTGCGCAACATCAGTATTCGCTTGCGTGACGGCGACCGCGACAAGATCGAAAATTCGCTCGCACAAGCGTCGAGAAAACCCGACTTTTTCGAACAGGCCGTCATGGCCCATTTCGGGACCCACCACCAGAAACCGATCCTGATCGATTTCGCTCGTGAGAATGGGAAAAAGGCGGTCGGCTACATCATGGGATTGAATTCGCTGACCGACTACTGGGACACCCTCGAACATTGCGTAGAGAATCCGCTGCGCGAACAGGGTGCTGCCAAGACCAGGAAGGAACATGCGGAAGGTGTCGATGGGTATTTCGATTTCGAGACCTTGAAGCCTTACCGCGACTATGCCTGCCGGATCGAAGGCGGCCGGGCACTCATACCGCTTCACGAGAATTTCGAGCGAGGCTGGGACCGTGCGGGTGGCATTGCCAGGAAAGCGCCGTATGTGTGCGACGCGCCGCCTTCGGCCCTGCTGAGTAAGGCGGAGCGCGGTGATTCGACCGTGCAGATCGTCAGGACCCAGCCCGAGGAAGGCGACTTCACGATCAGGGACATCTACTTCAATGCGGCCCGAGTCGCCGCAGCAGGGACGGGATACCTGTACCTGGAGAACCAGTTTTTCCAGTACCAGGAGTGGGCCGAACATTTGCTCGCGATCCGAAAAAGAGTCATCGCCGGGTGGAATCGCGGTTGCGCGAAGATCGGAAAGGGCATTGAAGACTTGCCGATCATGCACGTCTTCGTCGTCATTCCCGCCCCCGAAATGAAGGAAATGATTCCACGCACCTACGACACGCTGGCAACGATGGGCCAGCAAGGCGGCATGACCGGACAGGTCAGGATGATCGACCAGGCCAATGAGAAAGCCAGGCTTCAGCAGGCAACGTCGACGCTGTTCGGGGATGCCGTGGACCGGCGCGCAAGCGCGCCGCACGCATTGCCGGATGTGGTGGTGGCTGCAAACCGAATCGACAAACCTTCCGAATTAATTCTCAAAAATACGTTCGGACTGCGCGTGTGCGTTGCCATGCTCAACTCATGCGACTTCAACCAGGCGCAGCGCCAGTGGCGCTATCGAGAGATCTACGTTCATTCGAAATTACTTTTAGTTAACGACGGCTTTTTCACGCTGGGAAGCGCCAACCTGAACCAGCGCAGCATGGCGGTCGACAGCGAAATCAACCTGGCTACGAATGACCCGCTTCATGCGACCGAACTGCGCGCTCGGATCTGGTCACAACTCACGGGTGGAAAATTTGACGGTGGAAACGGTACACCGCAGGAAATCAGAGAAACGTTCAAGGAATGGATAAAGCTTATGAATAGAAACAAGGAACGACAGAAGTCACCCTCGACCGACCCGGGAAAGAAGCAGATGGTGGGCTTTATCGTCCCGCTAGACGATGGGCGAAGCTCGACCATGCGGCTGGCTTGAACCATGCGTGCCCTTGCCGCTTCTTCCCCGGGGCGTTGCCACTACACGGCAACTTTATTCATCACGCTCACTTTTCTGTTGGCCTGTGACATGGACAAGACCAAGGTTCTCCCGCACATGCAAGCACTGGCGCCGTTCGATCCACACATTGCCTCGTTCACATGCCAGACTGAAGCAAGCAAAGTGCCCCCGATCGACGCCCAGGCCGAAGATTGGTTCCTCGAAGCGCGCACGCTGGAAGATCCTTTTATCTTCGTCGATGATGTGGATTACAAGAAAGTCGTCCAGTTGACACGCCAGGCCGCCGAACGGCATCACTGGAAAGCGATGCTGAACCTGGCCAGCCTGTACGTGGAGGGACGTGATCCGCCGAATGGCGAGGACGCGGCGCTGGCGCTAGTGTCGGAGGCAGTGGAACTGGGAATTCCGGCCGCCTACGACCGGATGGGCACGTATTTTCTCAACGGCACGGGGCTGTTCGTGAATGCCGACCGCGCCTACGCCTTCTTCCAGAAGGCGGCCGCCATGGGCAACCCGCACGCGATGCACTTCCTGGGCGAGAAGATGGACGCGGGCGCTGACAATCTCAAGCCTGGTTACTGGGGCAACATCCCGATCGCGATCAAGATGTTTGAATGCGCGCTGGCCCAGGGATATGGTCCCGCCGCGCAAGAACTGGAATACATGTATGCCGTGCCCAGGGCGCCGGACGGAATGCAGCTTGGGAAGAGGACTCGCGAAACCCTCGACCGCGTGATGCATGCTCTGCACGAAGGCGTAAAGGGTGGCTGCAAATTATGCGCGGACAGCCTATTTATCGAGTTCAACAATCCAGAAAAACTCGAAACCATGTTCGTGCCTTTCATCGACAAGGCACGCAGCCAGCGCTACGACATGCTTGGTGACGCTCTCAGCTTCAACCCCGACCGCCGTTTCCCCAACCTCGACAAGATCCTGCCCCTGCCGCCGGCGGACCTACCGCCTTGGGACGGCAAACGCGAAAGCCTGCTGGCGGCGGCCATGGCCGTCGTGCCCTTGTCAGACGCCCCGCCCGCCACCGAAGCCTCGCTCAGAAAAGGCCGCTTCTTCCTCGACAGCGCCTACGCGTTCCGGCTCATTGCGGAAACGACAGACGAAAAGCAGGCGCCCTTTGCCAGCTACTGGCAACCGACCGCGCCGCATGAAGCGGCCGAAGTGCGCACCTTCCTGGCCACAATCGGGCCCGGCCTCTACAGCAAGGGAGAGGTATTCGAACAACCGCGCTATCCGAACGGCATGGGTGCCGGCGCCATCTCCGGCATCGTCTGGCAGCGCGTGCTCACCGTGCGCAACAATGGCGGCGCCGTTGCACCGCGCACGGCGCTCAGGCTTGCGCGCGAAGTGCAGCGACCGACCCCGCACATGGCATGCGATGCCCACGAGGCGTGCCCGGCAACGGGTACATGGCAGCCTTGGTTGCCTCCCGGCCACCCTCACGAGCAGGCGGTCAACCAGGCATGGCGGCAACGCTGGCTGACGGCCGGACAACCGTTTCCCGACCCGAAGCGCGACTGGATGCTTCCTCTGGACCGTGGCGAGCTGAAGTGGCACTTGCTCGAAGCGGAAGCGCCAAAGCGGAAGTAACTCAGATTGCGAAGTTGCGTCCCTTCAACCGCCCTGCTGATCCCACAAGTCGCCGGTAGGGCTGGTGCGCGGCACCGCCACCCCGAAATGCTGGTAAGCCAGCGGCGTGGCGATCCGGCCGCGCGGGGTGCGCTGCAAATAACCTTGCTGGATCAGGAAGGGTTCGAGCACGTCTTCGATGGTGTCGCTCTCTTCACCGATGGCCGCCGCCAGGTTGCCGATGCCCACGGGGCCGCCGCCGAACTTGAACAGCACAGCTTCAAGCAGCTTGCGGTCCATCACATCGAAACCGACCGAGTCGACGTCGAGCATGACCAGCGCGGCGTCGGCCATGGCCTTGGTGATGTCGCCATTGCCCTTCACTTCGGCATAGTCGCGCACGCGGCGCAGCAGGCGGTTGGCGATACGCGGCGTGCCGC
>JAZKBE010000033.1:0-107053 GCA_040388805.1 Pseudomonadota bacterium | reverse complement strand
ACAAGGCCATGAGTCAGAAAAATTGCTGAAATGGCTTAACTTGGGTGGATTGGGCCATGGCCGGGGCCGCCGACCTGCGGCTGTGCGCCGATATCAATCCCCGTTCGCCTTACATGATGCCCGATGGTAGCGGTATCGCCGACCGTCGCGTGGCCGCCGCCGCGCGCGAGGCCGGCCTCGTTCCCAAAGTGTTTCCGGTGTCGCTGGCGCGTTGCGCGGCCGAAGTCAAGGCCGGCCTGATGCACGGTTTCCCGATGGTGCCGTATGCGCCGGTCATGTTCCCGTTTGTCGTCTATCCGATGCGGGACGGCGCCATTGACATGCGCCGCGCCACCCTGACGGCGCGCCAGGTGCTGTTCCGTCCCAAGGGCGGCAGCGCCAACTGGGACGGGGTCCGGATGACCGGCGTGCGGCGTGCCGTGCTGGTGAACGCCGGCAGCCTGCCCATGATCGCCACCCTGAAGTCCCTGAATGTTCCGAGCGATGCGAACGGCAAGTCGCTACAGGTCAACCTGGTCAAGATGCTGGCCGGGCGGGGCGAGGCGGCGATCGGTTTCGAAGGAGAGGGCGCCCTGCTGCTGGACCAGCCGGCGTTCAAGGGTAAGGTCGAGATGCTGCCCGTGCCCTTGCACGAGACCGCCTATTTCATGGTCGTGTCGGAATCCTATTACGCTACCCAGCGCGACGCGGTGGAGAACATGTGGGACGCGGTAGGCCGCCTACACCAGGCCGCCAAAGCGCAGAAAAAATGAGGCGTCCGCCGCGGGCGCGTCCGCGTCCTCGCGCTGCAAGGCAGCTTGCACATGGGCTTCGGCCCCGGCCTGGATGCTGCGGTACAGGGTGCGCGCCAGCTCGTAGGCTTCGGAGCCGGGCCAGGGATCGGGCAAGAGTTCGATCGGCAGCATGGGGTCGTGCAACTGCACGCGGCGGTAGGCGTGGATCAGCAGGCTGCGGATCACGAAAGCCTGTTCCGGCGCCAGCGCCCCGCAACCGGCCAGCAGCGGGCTGAATTGCTCGATGAACTGGCGGTAGCCCGCGACCACGCCAGACAAGTCCCAGCCGTCGGCCGCCAGCGCGCGCAGCGGCCGGGTCGATACCCTCGGCAGTTCGCTGGCGCGGCACACCAGCAGCTTGCCCTGCACGCCGGCGCGCGCCAGGATTTCTTCAATGATGTCGGGGCTGGCCACCGGGTGGCCGAAGATGCCCGGCGCGATCATGGCGTAGCCTTCCCATGCAAATTCCTTGCGCAGCAGCGCGCGCGTCGGTGCGTCGATGTCGCTGCCAGCGGCCAGCAGCAGCGTCCAGCTGCCGTCCCAGTGGGCCGTCAGCGGCGCGTAGATGCGGCGGTTGGCGCGTTCGAAGCGGGGCAGGGCTTCCGGCAGGATGGCATACGCGCTGCGGCGCCCGTCGCGGTTGGCGACCAGCCAGCCTTCCTGCACTAGGCGGAACACGCTGGTGCGCAGCAGGCGGTCGTTGACGCCGAACGGCGCCAGCAATTCAATCAGGCTGCCCAGCCAGATCGCGCCGCCATGCGGGGCAATCGTGTCCCCGAAAATGGTCATGACCAGCGACTTCGAGCGCGGCGGGTCGGTGGCGAGGAAGTGGGCGATCCATTCGGTGCTGGTCAATTGTTTCATGGGCGGCATCTTAGCGCGAAATCGATATGATTCACAAAAACAGGTGTACATCTCCAAAAATGTATCGTATCATCTTTCCACAGCCTTGAACAACGGGAGAATCACCATGTACGCACAATTGGTCGAAACCGGCCTCAAGAAGGTCCAGACGGCCCAGGACATGAGCGAAGAAGAGCGCGCTTTCCAGGCCCGTATCGACGCCGGCGTCAAGATCGAGGCCAAGGACTGGATGCCGGACGCCTACCGCAAAACTCTGATCCGCCAGATTTCGCAGCACGCACACTCGGAAATCGTCGGCCAGCTGCCTGAAGGCAACTGGGTCACCCGCGCCCCGACCCTGAAACGCAAATCCATCCTGCTGGCCAAGATCCAGGACGAAGCCGGCCACGGCCTGTACCTGTACAGCGCCGCCGAAACGCTGGGCGTCTCGCGCGACGAGCTGCTGGCCGCCCTGCATTCGGGCAAAGCCAAGTATTCGAGCATTTTCAATTACCCCACCCTGTCGTGGGCCGACATGGGCGCCGTGGGCTGGCTGGTCGATGGCTCGGCCATCATCAACCAGATTCCGCTGTGCCGCTGCTCGTATGGCCCCTATGCGCGCGCCATGATCCGCGTATGCAAGGAAGAATCCTTCCATGCGCGCCAGGGCTACGACATCATGATGAGCCTGGCCAAGGGCACGCCCGAACAGAAAGCCATGGCCCAGGACGCGCTCAACCGCTGGTGGTGGCCGTCGCTGATGATGTTCGGCCCGTCCGACGCCGAATCGGTCAACAGCGCGCAGTCGGCGCAGTGGCGCATCAAGCTGTTCTCGAACGACGAACTGCGCCAGCGCATGGTCGACCAGACCGTGCCGCAAGCCGAATTCCTGGGCCTGACCGTGCCCGATCCCGACCTCAAATTCAATGCCGAAACCGGCCACTACGAATTCGGCGAGATCGACTGGAGCGAGTTCCAGAACGTCCTCAAGGGCAATGGCCCGTGCAACCGCGAGCGCCTGGCCACGCGTGTGAAGGCCTGGGACGACGGCGAATGGTTCCGCGATGCGATGGTCGCCTACGCCGATAAAAAAGCAGCGCGCGCCGCCGCGTAAAAACAAGGAGCACTGATATGAGCAAAGAATGGCCCCTGTGGGAAGTCTTCATCCGCAGCCAGCATGGCCTGGCCCACAAGCATGTGGGCAGCCTGCATGCGTCGGACGCCGAAATGGCCGTCAATAACGCGCGCGACGTCTACACCCGCCGCAACGAAGGCGTGTCGATCTGGGTCGTGCGCGCCGCCGACATCGTCGCCAGCAGCCCTGGCGACAAGTCGGCCCTGTTCGAGCCGTCCAACAGCAAAGTCTATCGCCACCCGACCTTCTTCCCGATGCCGGAAGAAGTCAAGAACCTGTGAGCGTCGCCGTGAATGAAAAAATCGAGTACCTCCTGCGCCAGGGCGACAATGCCCTTATCCTGTCGCAGCAGCTCTCCAAGTTGTGCGGCAAGGGCCCCGCGCTGGAAGAGGACATGGCCCTCACCAACGTCGCCCTCGACCTGCTGGGCCAGACCCGCATGTGGCTCACCTATGCCGGCGAACTGGAAGGGCGCGGCCGCAACGAAGACAAGCTGGCCTACCTGCGCGACGCGCACGAGATGCGCAACTGCCTGATCGTCGAACAGCCCAACGGCAACTACGCCGACACCATGGTGCGCCAGTTCTATTTCGATACCTGGCACTACTTCCTGATGCAGGGCCTGGCCAAGTCGACCGACCAGCGCATTGCCGACATCGCCGAAAAATCGATCAAGGAAGTGACCTACCATTTGCGCCGCAGCGGCGACCTGATCGTGCGCCTGGGCGACGGCACGCCCGACAGCCACGCCAAAACGCAGACCGCGGTCAACGCGCTGTGGATGTACAGCGGCGAAGTGTTCATCTACGACGCCGTCGACGACGCCATGGTGGCGCAAGGCGTGGCGCCGGCGTCCGAGGGACTGCGCGCATCCTTCCTCGAACACGTGGGCGAAATTTTCGCCGAAGCCACGCTGGCCATGCCCGACCCGGCCGCATGGATGCAGCAGGGCGGCAAGAAAGGCCGCCACAGCGAGCACCTGGGCTACATCCTGGCCGAGATGCAGTTCCTGCAGCGCGCCTATCCCGGAGCCGAGTGGTAATGAACACGCAGACGGCCAGCGCCAGTGTCGAGCAGGTCTGGACCTGGCTCGCCGATGTCGCCGACCCCGAGATCCCGGTGATCTCGGTGGTGGACCTGGGCATCGTGCGCGGCGTGGCCTTCGATGGCGACCAGTGCGTGGTCACCATCACCCCGACCTATTCCGGCTGCCCGGCCGTGCAGGTGATCGCCGAGTCGGTGCAGGAAGCGCTGCATGCCCACGGCGTCGGCAATGTGCGGCTGGTGAACCAGCTCTCGCCCGCCTGGACCACCGACTGGATGAGCGACGCCGGCAAGGCCGCCCTGAAAGGCTACGGCATCGCGCCGCCGGCCCAGCAGGTGATCGACATCAGCGGCCTGCACGCGGGCGTCAAGCGCCGCGCCGCGCCGCCGCTGGTCATTACCTGCCCCATTTGCGGTTCCACGCACACCCAGCTCACCAGCCAGTTCGGCTCCACGCCGTGCAAGGCCCTGTACAAGTGCCTGGACTGCCGCGAACCCTTCGATTATTTCAAGTGCCACTGAGGCCACTGAGAGGCCACTCCCATGAGCAAATTCTATCCACTGTCCGTCGCCCGCGTGCACCAGGAAACGCGTGACGCCATCGCCGTCACCTTCAACGTGCCGCCCGAGCTGGCCGCCAGCTTCAGCTACCAGCAGGGCCAGCACCTGACCCTGCGCGCGCAGATCGAAGACGAAGACGTGCGCCGTTCCTATTCCATCTGTTCGGCCGTGCAGGACGGCGCGCTGCGCGTGGCGATCAAGCGCACCCAGGGTGGCTTGTTTTCGTGCTGGGCCAACGACAACCTGAAAGCGGGCATGACGCTGGAAGTCATGCCGCCCATGGGCCACTTCAACGTGCCGCTGGCTGCCGGCAGCGCGCGCCGCTACGTGGCCTTCGCGGCCGGCAGCGGCATCACGCCCATCCTGTCGATCATCAAGACCACGCTGCTGACGGAGCCCGACAGCAGCTTCACCCTGTTCTACGGGAACCGCGCCTCGTCGTCCGTGATCTTCAAGGACGAACTGAGCGACCTGAAGGACATCTTCATGGGCCGCCTGACCCTGGCCTACGTGATGAGCCGCGAGCAGCAGGACATCGAACTGTTCAACGGCCGCATCACCAAGGAGAAGGTGGAACAGTTCCTCAAATACTGGATCCGCGTCGACGATATCGACGTCGCCTTCATCTGCGGCCCGGAAGACATGATGCACGGCGTCTCGGCGGCATTGCAGGAAGCCGGCATGCCGAAGCAGAATATCAAGGTCGAACTGTTCGCCGCCAGCATTCCCAAGCACCAGCACAAGCCGCGCGTGTTCGATGCCGGCGCGCGCCACGAAACCGAGGTTACCGTCATCATGGACGGCAACCATACCAGCTTCACGATGGACAAGGACAAGGAGTCCATCCTCGACGCCGGCCTGCGCGCGGGTATCGACATGCGCTATTCCTGCAAGGGCGGCGTGTGTTCGACGTGCCGCTGCAAACTCCTCGACGGCAAGGTCGACATGGACGCCAACTACGCGCTCGAAGATTACGAGATCGCGCGCGGCTTCGTGCTGAGCTGCCAGAGCTTCCCCGTGACCGACAAGGTTGTCATCGATTTCGACCAGGCCGAATAGGACCCATATGAGCTACCAGAACATCATCTTCACCATCGAAAACGGCATCGCGACGCTGACGCTGAACCGCCCCGATAAACTGAACAGCTTCACCCAGGCCATGCACGTCGAAGTGCGCGCGGCGCTGGCGCTGGTCAAGACCGATCCGACCGTGCGCGTGCTGGTGCTCACCGGCGCCGGCCGCGGCTTCTGTGCCGGCCAGGACTTGTCCGACCGCGCGGTGGAGCCGGGCGCCGAAGGCGTGGACCTGGGCGCATCGGTGGAAACCTACTACGCGCCGCTGGTCATGACGCTCAAGACGCTGCCGATGCCCGTCATCTGCGCCGTCAATGGCGTGGCCGCCGGCGCGGGCGCCAACCTGGCGCTGGCCTGCGACATCGTCCTGGCCGGCAAATCGGCCAGCTTCGTCGAAGTCTTCTGCAAGCTGGGCCTTATTCCCGATACGGGCGGCACCTGGCATCTGCCACGCCTGGTGGGCCACGCGCGCGCCATGGGCATGGCCATGCTGGGTGAAAAACTGACGGCCGACATGGCCGAGCAATGGGGACTGATCTGGAAATGCGTGCCCGACGAAACGCTGATGGATACGGCCATGAACATGGCCACGCACTTTTCCACCGCGCCGACCAAGGGCCTGGCCTTCACCAAGAAAGCCATCGCCGCCAGCTACGCCAACACGCTGCCCGAACAGCTCAAGCTTGAAGGCGACATGATGCGCGAACTGGGCTACAGCCACGACTACCGCGAAGGCGTGGCTGCGTTCATCGCCAAGCGCGCACCACACTTCACCGGAGAGTAAGCATGGCCCAGGCACTTGAGCAAGGCAGCACCGTCGCGGTCATCGGCAGCGGCGCCATGGGTGCGGGCATCGCCCAGGTGGCGGCCGCCTCCGGCTACACCGTCAAGCTGTTCGATACCCGTCCCGACGCCGTGGACAAGGCGATTGCCGACATCGGCAAGGTGTACGGCAAGCTGGTCGAAAAAGGCCGCATGACGGGCGATGCTGCCGACGCTGCCCGGTCGCGCCTGCACAGCGTGGCCAGCATGCGCGACGTGAGCGACGCCGCCATCGTGGTCGAAGCGATTGTCGAAAACCTCGACGTCAAGCGCATGCTGTTTGCCGACCTGGAAGGCGTGGTTGGCGACGACTGCATCCTGGCCACGAATACCTCGTCGATCTCGGTGACGGCCATTGCAGCGAAACTGCGCCGGCCGGAACGCCTGGTCGGCATGCACTTCTTCAATCCCGTGCCCTTGATGGCGCTGGTCGAAGTGATCAGCGGCCTGGCCACGTCGCAGGAAGTGGCCGATACCGTGTTCGCGACCGCCGCGGCGTGGGGCAAGAGCCCGGTGCACGCAAAGTCCACGCCCGGCTTCATCGTCAACCGCGTGGCGCGTCCCTTCTACGCCGAAGGCCTGCGCCTGTTGCAGGAGCAGGCAGCCGATCCGGCCACGCTCGACGCGATCATGCGCGAAGCAGCGGGCTTTCGCATGGGGCCCTTCGAACTGATGGACCTGATCGGGCACGACATCAATTTTTCGGTCACGCAGTCGGTCTTCAATGCCTACTTCGGCGACCCGCGCTTCATGCCTTCGGTGCTGCAGCAGGAAATGGTCAATGCCGGCTTCCTGGGGCGCAAGTCGGGCCGCGGCTTCTATCGCTATGGCGACGACGCCGTCAAGGGCGAACCATTGACCGAAGCGCCGCGCGCGCGGCCGGACGTGGTCAGCATCAGCATCGAACCGGGCGTCATGAACGCGGTGACGGAGCCGCTCGAGCAACGCCTGAAAGCCGCCGGTTTCGCGGTCGCACACCGCAAACCGCTGCCGCACGCGGGCGAACGCGAAGCGCCGGGTTTCCATTGCAACGGCGCCGCCGTGTTCCTGACCGATGGCCGTAGCGCCACCGAGCGCGCAAGCGCCAACAAGCATCCCGACACGGTGCTGTACGACCTGGTGGGCGATGGCGCCACCCGCGTCGCCCTGGCGCGCGCCGACCAGTGCTGCGACGCGGCCTATGACGCCGTCGTCGGCCTGTTCCAGGCCGCCGGCTTTGCGGTGACGCTGCTTGACGACGTGCCCGGCATGGCCGTCATGCGCACGGTGGCCATGCTCGCCAACGAAGCGGCCGATGCGGTCAACCAGGGCGTGTGCTCGGCCGAGGCTGTCGACATCGCCATGCAGAAGGGCGTCAACTACCCGCGCGGGCCACTGGCCTGGGCCGACGGCGTCGGCATCGCCCACGTGGTCACGGTGCTGTCCAACCTGGCCGCAAGCTATGGCGAAGACCGCTATCGCGTGTCGCCGCTGCTGCGCCGCAAAGTGGCCAACGGGACGCGCTTTCATGCATGACACCCTTGACCCGAAGGCGCTGGCGCAACTGGCCGGCAAGACGATGTTCGAGCGCGATCCGGCCAGCCAGAAGCTGGGGATGCTGCTGCTCGACATCGGCCCTGGCCATGCGCGCATGTCGATGCCGGTACGGGCCGACATGCTCAACGGGCTCCAGATCTGCCACGGCGGCTACATTTTCATGCTGGCCGACAGCGCGTTCGCCTTCGCCTGCAATTCGTACAACTTCAATACCGTCGGTGCCGGTTGCACCATCGACTATCTCGCGCCTGGCCACGAAGGCGACCTGCTGACCGCCGAAGCGGTGGAGCAGGCCCTGTCAGGCAAGAGCGGCGTGTACGACGTCCGCGTCAGCAACCAGGCCGGCCGCACGGTCGCCCTGCTGCGCGGTAAATCGCACCGTGTCGCGGGACTCGTTGCGCCCTAGGAGAACGGCATGGACCTGGAACCGATCGAAACGGCCAGCCGCGACGAACTGCAGGCGCTGCAGCTGGCGCGCATGAAGTGGTCGCTCAGGCACGCCTATGAGAACGTCGCGCACTACCGCAAGGCATTCGACGCCGCGGGCGTGCATCCCGAAGACCTGAAAACGCTGGCCGACCTGGCGCGTTTTCCGTTCAGCGACAAGAAGACCCTGCGCGACAATTATCCCTTCGGCCTGTTCGCCGTCCCGCGCGAGAAGGTGGTGCGCATCCACGCCTCGTCCGGCACCACCGGCAAGGCCACCGTGGTGGGTTACACGCAGAACGATATCGACACCTGGGCCAATGTGGTGGCGCGCTCGATCCGCGCTGGCGGCGGACGGCCGGGCGACATGGTCCACATCTCCTACGGCTACGGCCTGTTCACGGGTGGCCTGGGCGCGCACTACGGCGCCGAGCGCCTGGGCTGCACGGTGATCCCCATGTCGGGCGGCCAGACGGAAAAGCAGGTGCAGCTGATCTGCGACTTCAAGCCGTCCATCATCATGGTGACGCCGTCGTACATGCTCAACATCATCGAGGAATTCACGCGCCAGGGCATCGACCCGGCCACGTCGTCCCTCAAGATCGGCATCTTTGGCGCCGAACCGTGGACCAATGCCATGCGCGCCGAAATCGAACAGCGCGCCGGCATCGACGCGGTCGACATCTACGGCCTGTCCGAAGTCATGGGACCTGGCGTGGCCAGCGAATGCATCGAGACCAAGGACGGCCCGGTGATCTGGGAAGACCATTTTTACCCGGAGATCATCGACCCCGTCACGGGGGAAGTGCTGCCCGACGGATCGGAAGGGGAACTGGTATTCACTTCCCTGACCAAGGAAGCGCTGCCGATCGTCCGCTACCGCACGCGCGACCTGACCCGCCTGCTGCCGCCGACGGCGCGCTCCATGCGCCGCATGGACAAGATCACCGGCCGTTCGGACGACATGCTGATCATCCGCGGCGTGAATGTATTCCCGACCCAGATCGAGGAACTGATCCTGAAAATGCCGCAGCTGGCCCCGCAGTACCAGCTCACCGTCTCGCGCGACGGCCACCTGGACAAGCTGGCCGTGCTGGCCGAACCGCGCGACGCCAGCCTGTCGCAGGACGGCGCCGCCCGGCTGGCGCGCGAGCTCGAACACGCCATCAAGACCCATGTGGGCGTCACCACCACCGTCACGCTGGCCGCCGCCGGCGGCATCGAACGCACGCTGACCGGCAAGGCCAAGCGCGTGATCGACCAGCGCCCGAAATCATCCTGAATGGAGCACAAGTGAACAATACGAACGACGCCTTTATCTGCGATGCCATCCGCACCCCATTCGGCCGCTACGGCGGCTCGCTGTCGACAGTGCGCGCCGACGACCTGGCCGCGCTGCCGATTGCCGCCCTCATCGCGCGCAATCCCGGCGTCGACTGGACTGCCGTGGACGACCTGTATTTCGGCTGCGCCAACCAGGCCGGCGAGGATAACCGCAACATCGGCCGCATGGCCGCACTGCTGGCGGGCCTGCCGGTCGAAGTGCCTGCCAATACCATCAACCGCCTGTGCGGATCGAGCCTGGACGCGGTGGGTATCGGCGCGCGCGCCATCAAGTCGGGCGAAGCGAAGCTGATCATCGCCGGCGGCGTGGAAAGCATGACGCGCGCGCCTTTCGTCATGGGCAAGGCCGACAGCGCCTTTTCGCGCGCGGCGAAAATCGAGGACACCACGCTTGGCTGGCGCTTCGTCAATCCCCTCATGAAGGCGAAGTACGGCATCGACACCATGCCCGAGACGGCGGAAAACGTGGCCAGGGAATTTGGCATCAGCCGCGCCGACCAGGACGCGTTCGCGCTGCGCAGCCAGCAGCGCTGGGCGGCGGCCAATGCGGCGGGCGTATTCAAGGAAGAAATCGTCAGCGTCAGCATCGCCCAGAAGAAGGGCGAAGCGCGCGTATTCGATACCGACGAACACGCCCGTCCCGATACCAGCATCGAGATGCTGGCCAGGCTCAAGGGCGTGGTCACGCCGGACGGCAGCGTCACCGCCGGTAATGCATCGGGCCTGAACGACGGCGCCTGCGCCATCCTGATCGCCTCCGGCGACGCCGCAAGCCGCTTCGGGCTCACGCCGCGCGCGCGCATCGTGGGCATGGCCACTGCCGGCCTGGCGCCGCGCATCATGGGCTTCGGTCCGTCGCCGGCGACCAAAAAAGTGCTGGCCATGACAGGCCTGTCGATCGGCCAGATGGACGTGATCGAACTGAACGAGGCCTTCGCCGCGCAGGGCCTGGCCGTCACGCGCGACCTGGGCCTGGCTGACGACGCCGCCCATGTGAACCCGAACGGCGGCGCCATCGCCATCGGCCATCCGCTGGGAGCATCGGGCGCACGCCTGGTGCTGACGGCGGTGAACCAGCTGCACCGTACCGGCGGGCGCTACGCCCTGTGCACGATGTGCATCGGCGTCGGCCAGGGCATCGCATTGATCGTCGAACGGGTCTGATCATGGTCAAGGTCTATGAAATCGATGGCGTGCGGCCGGTGGTGCATCCCACCGCCTATGTCCATCCAAGCGCGGTGCTGATCGGCGACGTCATCGTCGGCCCGCGCTGCTACGTCGGCCCGCTCGCTTCCCTGCGCGGCGACTTCGGGCGCCTGATCATGGAAGAAGGCGCCAACCTGCAGGACACCTGCGTCATGCACGGCTTTCCCGGCGAAGACACGGTGGTCGGCGTCGACGGCCACATCGGCCACGGCGCCGTGCTGCACGGCTGCCGCATCCTGCGCAACGCCATGGTCGGCATGAATGCGGTGGTTATGGACAAGGCCGTGGTGGGCGAGGAATCGATCGTCGCCGCCATGAGCTTCGTCAAGGCCGGCATGATCATCCCGCCGCGCAGCCTGGTCATGGGCGCGCCGGCCCGCGTGGTGCGCGAACTGGCCGACAAGGACATCGCCTGGAAAAGCTTCGGCACGAAGCAGTACCACGACCTGGCCATCCGCTCGATGCAGACCATGCGCGAAGTCGACGCCCTGACCGAAATGGAAGAGAACCGCCGCCGTATCGACTTCGGCCCCGACATGCACGCCCCAAAAGACTAAAACGGAGAACCTGAATGCCCAACGTATCTACCCTGCAAAGCCTGATCGGCGGCCGCTGGCTCGGCGCCGAAGCGTCGGTGCCGCTGCACAGCGCCCTGAACAACGCACTGATCTACCATACCCACGCCGAGAAAATCGACTTCGACGAAGCCGTGACCTACGCCCGCAAGACCGGCGTGCCGGCCCTGATGGCGCTCGACTTCCAGAAGCGCGCGTCCTGCCTGAAGGCGCTGGCGCTCTACCTCATGGAACGCAAGGAAGAGCTGTACACCGTCTCGCACCTGACCGGCGCCACCCGCGCCGACAGCTGGGTCGATATCGAAGGCGGCATCGGCACCCTGTTCGCGTACGCCAGCATGGGCAGCCGCGAACTCCCGTCCAGCAATGTGCTGCACGAAGGCCCGGCAATCGCGCTGGGCAAGAACGGCGGCTTTGCGGGCACCCACATCCTGGTGCCGCGCGGCGGCCTGGCGGTGCACATCAACGCCTTCAATTTCCCGATCTGGGGCCTGCTCGAAAAATTCGCACCCAGCTTCCTGGCCGCCATGCCGTGCATCGGCAAGCCTGCCACCGCCACCAGCTACCTGACCGAAGCGGTGGTGCGCATGATCCACGATTCCGGCCTGCTGCCGGAAGGCGCGCTGCAGCTGGTCATCGGCAGCACCGGCGACCTTCTGGACCGCCTGACCGGCTTTGATGCCGTCACCTTCACCGGCTCGGCCGACACCGCCGCCAAGCTGCGCGTGAACAAGAACCTGATCGCCAACTCGGTGCCTTTCACGGCCGAAGCCGATTCGCTCAATTGCGCCATCCTGGGCCCGGACATCACCCCGGACGACATGGAATTCGATCTGTTCGTCAAGGAAGTGGCGCGCGAAATGACCGGCAAGTCCGGCCAGAAGTGCACCGCGATCCGGCGCGTGATCGTGCCGCACCAGCATATCGACGCCGTCGCCGAACGCCTGCGCGCGCGCCTGGCGAAGATCGTCGTGGGCGACCCGGCGATGGAAGGCGTGCGCATGGGCGCGCTGGCATCCATGGACCAGCAGCGCGACGTGGGCGAACGCGTCGAGATGCTCGCCAGGGGCAATGAGATCGTATTCGGCCACAAGGATGGTTTTTCGCCGATCGGCGAAGGCGTGGCGAACGGCGCCTTCTTCTCGCCGACGCTGCTGCTGTGCCGCGACGGCATGAAGAACGACGCCGTGCACGACGTGGAAGCCTTCGGCCCGGTCAGCACCATGATGGGTTATGGCGACCTGGATGAAGCGCTGGTGCTGGCCGCGCGCGGCAAGGGCAGCCTGGTGAGCACGCTGGTCACGCGTGATCCGGTGATCGCCGCGAAGGCGGTGCCTGTTGCGGCCGCGTCGCACGGCCGCGTGCATGTGCTCGAGCGCGAAGCGTCAGTCGACTCCACCGGCCACGGCTCGCCGCTGCCGCAGCTCAAGCACGGCGGTCCCGGCCGCGCCGGTGGCGGCGAAGAGCTGGGCGGAATCCGCGCGGTGCGCCATTTCCTGCAGCGCGCCGCGATCCAGGGTTCACCGACCATGCTGGCCGCGATCACCGGCGAGTACGTGCGCGGCGCTACCGTCAACGAGAGCGAGCTGCACCCCTTCCGCAAGTATTTCGAAGACCTGCAGATGGGCGACTCGCTGCTGACCCACCGGCGCACCGTGACCGAGGCCGACATCGTCAGCTTCGGCGGCATCTCGGGCGACTTCTTCTACATGCACTTCGACGAGATCGCGGCGAAGGATTCGCAGTTCGGCAAGCGCATCGCGCACGGCTATTTTGTGCTGTCGGCCGCGGCGGGCCTGTTCGTGTCGCCGGCGCCCGGTCCCGTGCTGGCCAACTACGGCCTGGACAACCTGCGCTTCATCACGCCGGTGGCGATAGGCGACACCATCCGCGCGCGCCTGACCTGCAAGCGCAAGGTCGACCGCAACCGCACCGACGAAAAAGGCGTGGGACAGGGCGTGGTGGCATGGGACGTGCAGGTGACCAACCAGAACGACGAACTGGTGGCCAGCTACGACATCCTGACCCTGGTCATGAAACGGTCACTGCACCTGGTGCAGTAAGTCCAGGCGCCGGTCCGAGAGGATCAGCGCCGCAAAGTCTTCGGCAGGCACCGGCCTGCTGAAGAAATACCCCTGCATTTCATCGCATTTGAGCGTGCGCAGCACGCCCAGTTGCGCTGCGGTTTCCACCCCTTCCGCCACCACCCGCAAACCCAGGCTGTGCGCCATCGCGATGATGGCCGCGGAAATCGCTTCGTCCTCGGGATTGCTGTCGATCCCGGAAATGAAGGAGCGGTCGATCTTGACGAAGTCGAAGGGGAAGCGCTTGAGCTGCGCCAGCGACGAATAGCCTGTGCCGAAGTCGTCCAGCGACAGCTGCACGCCGAGCTTTTTCAGCGCCCTCAAATTGCGCGCCGCTTCTTCGGGATTGTTCATCACCGCCGTTTCGGTGAGCTCGAACTCGATGAATTTTTCGTTCACGCCGTGCGCCGCCATGGTGCTGCCGATCATGTGCAACAGTTCTGCCTGTACGCACTGCACCGCCGACAGGTTGATCGCCACCGGCACGATCGCCATGCCGCTATCGATCCAGCGCTTTTGCTGCGCGCAGACTTCCTCGATGACCCAGGAGCCGATCGGGCGGATCAGGCCTGTTTCTTCGGCCAGTGCGATGAAGTCGACCGGTCCGACCAGGCCCCGATCCGGATGGTGCCAGCGTATCAGCGCTTCGGCGCTGACCATGCGGCCCGAGAGCAGGTCCACGCGCGGCTGGTAGTACATGCTGAACTGGCGTTCTTCGAGCGCGGTCTGGAGCGCGTGTTCCAGCGCCATGCGCGCCGCCAGCGCGGCATTCATGCGCGGCGCGTAGTACAGGTAGCGCTGGCCCGAGGACTTCGCGTTTTTCAGCGCGGCCTCGGCGTGCTTGAACAGGGTTTCGGCGTCCAGGCCGTCGTTCGGATACAGGGCCAGCCCGGCGCGGGTCGAGATGCGCACTTCCTGGCCGTCGATCTGGAAGGGCGCATCGAGCGCCGCGAAAATGCGTTCCTGGAGGATGTCGGCGGCGTCTTCGCCGCGTGCCAGTTCCGGCATGGTCAGCGCGAAGGTGTCGCCGCCGATGCGCGCGGCATTGAAGGTGTCCGGCACGGCGCCGGCCAGGCGCGCGGCGATCTGCACCAGCAGCGCGTCGCCCGCATGGCGGCCCATGGCGTCGTTGAACTGGGCGAAGCGGTCCAGGTTGATCAGCACCGTGGCGACGGTGCCGTGCTCCGGGTGCAGCAGTTGCGCCAGGCGGTCCTGGAACAGGCGCCGGTTTGGCAGCGCCGTCATGATGTCGTAATAGGCCAGGTAGCTGAGCTGCTTTTCGCGGTCAAGGAACAGCAGCGCGAACGAGAGGTCGCCGGCCATTTCGTTGAGGACCTTCAGCTCGTCGGCATCGAACACGTTCCTGGTGTCGGAGATCAGCGTCAGCACGGCTTCCAGCTTGTCGCCCGCCAGCAGCGGGAACGCGGCCACGGCGCGAAAGCCGCGCTCGGCCAGGTGGGAGCTGAAGGGCGCCATGGCCGGATCGTCGTTGACGTCGTTGCAGATGATGGACTGCTGTTCGCTGGCCACGCGCTGCGCCACCCATTGGCATTCCAGGGCCGACGTCAGGGCCGGCAGCACGCGCCCGGCATGGGCTTCATTGCGGGTGGCGCGCCCGTCCGCGACCTGGTCGATGCAGGCGGTGACGAAGCCGCCTTCCATGGTGGCCAGGCGGCAGGCTTCCTTGAACAGGGCGTCGCGGTCGCGGATGCGGACGATGGCCGAATTGATGCCCGACAGGAGAGCGTAGACGCGGTTCAGGCGCGCGATCTTGCGCTGCGACTGGATGCGATCGGTGACGTCGTGGGCCAGCACAAATTTGCAGGCACGCCCGTGGAAGGTGATGGGGTGCGAGCTGATGTCGACATCCATCAGGGCGCCGTCTTTTTTCCGGTGGCGCCAGGTGCCGGATTTTTCCAGCGTGTCGAGCGGGGCATTGCGCAGGTTGGCGAACAGGCGCGGCAGGTCTTCGGGCGGACGCAGGTCGGCAATGGTCATGGCCAGGAAATCGGCCTCGCTATAACCGTAATTGACGACCGCGGCCGTGTTGACCGCCATGAAAGCCAGCGTCTCCAGATCGTACACCCACATCGGTAGCGGGTACGCCCGGAACAGGTCGTTGAACGACGTTTCGTTTTCTGCCATGAAGTGTTCCGCCATGACGGAAGAGATACCTTCCGTTGTCAAAAAAAACAGCTTGTCAGTCTGTGCGGAGATTTACCTTGGATACATGAGCGAGTTTAAACGAAGCCGAGCTTGCGCACGCTTGAATTGTAATTTGTGAGGTTGGGAAGCAAGGTTAAAAGTTCACTGTCGCTCACGCCGAGCCAGCCACCCATGGTGGCCGCGAATTGTTCGACCGAGGTACTGGGCAGCAAGCGGCCCTGTCCCACGTCGTCCGGCCCGTTATTGGCGATGACGGGCGCGGTGCCGTAAAAGCGCTTGCCGTTGACGGCGCCGCCCATCACGAAGTGCATGCTGCCCCAGCCGTGATCCGAACCGTTGGTATTGCCCGTCAGCGTGCGGCCGAAATCGGAGGCCGTAAAACTTGTGACCTGGCTGGCCACGTTCAGTTCCACGGTGGCGGCATAAAAGGCCGCCATGGCTTCGCCCAGCTTGGTCATCAGCAGCGGATGGTCGGTCAGCATGCCGTCGTGGTTGTCGAAGCCGCCAAGGGAAACAAAGAATACCTGGCGCTTCGGCCCCAGCACGGGCGCGGCGGCGATCATGCGCGCCACCAGTTTCAGCTGGTCGGCCAGGCTGTTTCCTGTCGGGAAAACGGTGGCCAGCGCTGGCGTCGTGGCCAGGGCCGCGGTCAGGATTTCATTGGCCTCGATCGAGCGCTTGCTGACCTTGTTGTATTCGTCTTCCAGCATGTGGCTGCGCGGCTGGGTGATCAGGCTGCGCAGCGCGGTGGAGGCGGCGGCCGAACCAAACAGGTTGCTCTTCAGGCCGGCCAGCGGTACCGAACCGCTGGTCGACACCTGGTATTGCACCGCGGTCTTGCCGGACATGAACACCGCATTGCCCGACACATTGACGCAGGTGAAGGTGGCGTTCGGATTGCCTGCCTGGAACAGGTCGCCGATGCGGCCGCCCCAGCCCGAGGTGGCCCCTTCGGGCGACGACGATTGCCATACCGACTGCTGGTCGTTGTGCGAGAACAGTTTGGGCGGCAGCTTGACCGATTTGCTGGTGTACTGCTGCTTGGTGGTGGGCTGGACCAGGGTGCCCACATTGAGCATCACGCCCAGCTTGCCGGTATTGAACAGCGGCAGCAGCGGCGCCAGTTGCGGCGCCAGCGCGTACTGGTGGGCAAAGCCGGCGCTATCTTGCGGGACCACGGTCGGCACCAGCGCGGTGGCGTCGAGTTCGGCGCGGGTGTAGGCGAAGGAGGGCCGGAAACCCGTGTACAGAGCATGGCCGGTGGTGTCGTAGGGCACGACCGTGTTGGCGTAGTCATTGCCGCCGTACAGGAATACGCACACCAGGGCCTTGTAGTCGGTGGCGTTGGCGGCGCTGGCCTCGGCCATGGCCGCCAGGTTCAGCGCCCAGGGCGCGGCCGCGCCGGCCAGCGACAGGGCCGAAGCGCGCTTCAGGAAGGCACGGCGGGATGCATTGTTGGTCATGGCGGTGTCCTGTTATTTCTGCACGATGAAGTCGGGCGCTGCCATCACCAGCACCAGGGCCGCGTAGATGCGGTTCAGGCGGGCGGCATCGGTGGTGCTGGGCATGGTATCGATGGCCGCGCGTATCGTGGCCACGGTGGCGGCGGACAACTGGCCGGCCGCCAGCAGCAGGTTCAGTTCGTCGACCATGGTTTGCGCGGTCGCGGCCATCGGCATCAAGGCCGCATAGTCGGCCTTGACGTCGCCCACGCCGCGGCTGATGACGTTTTGCATGTAGTTGATGTAGCCGACCACGGTCGATTCATTGGTGATCTGGAATTCCGGCGCCACCATGCCAGCCGTGCCGATGGCGCTGTTGGGCGGCACGTAGCCGGGCCGGAAAAAATTGAACACGGACCCCGCGCGCAGCGGGCTCTGGCCCAGGCGCGTGCCCGGATCGGAGGTATTGCCCACGGCCCAGGCGCCGCTGGGCGAACTGGCATTGAAGGCGCGCGCCCAGGCGGTGAAACGCAGCAGCGGTTCGCGCAATTTGCCGAAGGTGGGATCGGCCAGGCGGGCCGGATTGCGCGCTTCATCGTCGAGCAGGATCGCGCGCAGCACCGCTTTCATGTTGCCGCGAGCGCCGGCGCCATCGTTGTTGAAGACGCTCGCCACGCGCGTGACGTAGGCCGGGCTCGGATTGCTGCACACCAGGCGCTGGATCAGCTGGCGCCCGATGAAAGGCCCCACGTTGGCGTGGGCGTAAATGGCATCGAGCGCCTGCGTGAGGCTGGCCAGGCCGTCGGTGCCGGCGGCGATGGTGGTGCCCAGGAAGGTCTTGCTGCCGGTCTCGTGGCGCGCCGCATTCAAGATCATGGGGCGGCGCTTGAAGTCGGCGGTGGTGGTGTCGCTGGTCGTGAGGTCGTAGTTCCAGCCGGTGAACACGCGCGCCAGGCCGGTGATGTCGTCCAGGGTATAGGTTTCCTGCGCCAGGCCGCCGACGAGCTTGGGCGTGCCGTCCGGGTTCAGCTGCACCAGGCCGATGGTAAACAGCTGCATCACTTCGCGCGCGTAATTCTCGTCGGGGAAGGCGCCGGTGCTGGCATTGAACTTGACGTTGCCGCGGTAGGTGAGGTACTCGCCCATGGCTGTGCTCAGCGAGACCCGCTGCAGCAGCGAGCGGTAGCTGCCGAAAGCGAATTCCTCCAGGTTGTCGAGATGGACGGCGGTGGAAAACGCCTTCCAGCCGCTGCCGACGAATCCGGTGACCGAGGCGACAATGATTTCGGACAGGGCCAGCGTCACGCGCTGGCGCAAGGTGTCGGGTGAGGACAACAGTTTTTTCCACTGGCAGGCGTCGGCGCCGGCTTCGCTGTTCTTGTTGGCCGCGGCATCGAAGCCATTCGTGACCAGCCAGTCCCAGCGCGGGGTGGAGGGCGGCAGGGCAAATTGTTCGTCGAGCCAGGCCGCGTAGCCGATTGCCTGCACCCGCGCGATCTGTTCGCGCGTGGCGCCCATCGAGGCCTGGGCCAGGAAGCGCGAGGCTTCCAGTGCGGTCGGCGCGACGGGCGTTGGCGTTGGCGTTGGCGTAGGAGTCGGTGTGGGGGTGGGCGTTGGTGTCGGGGTGGGTGCCGTGCCGCCGCCGCACGCGGTCAGCAAGGCGCCGCCCAGCCATGCCGTCGTCGCTACCGCACGAGGTGGCCAGTCTGGCTCCAGGGTATAGCCGGTATCAGTTGCCGTCTCGATAACGGGGGTGTCGGAAGCTGCCATGAGATCCATCCTGATGAGTTCGGTACTCAAGGATGGTAGGTGATTTTGAGCAACTTTCCAACGGCCCTTTTGTAAATCTTTGTGAGGCCTGGAACGACCATTAACTATTTGACAGGGGACTGTCCCAGTTTTACAGGAAATATTTCCTGTAAAACTGGGACAGTCCCCTGTCAAAGTGGCAATAACAAGAAGAAGGCGCTAGCGGCCGAACGGGTCGTCGATGCTGTGCGCCGGTTCGGTAAACCATTTCGGGCCCGCTTCCGTCATGTAGAAATGGTCTTCGTGGCGGATCCCGAATTCGCCCGGGATGCAGATCATCGGTTCGTTCGAAAAGCACATGCCCACGTCCAGCGGCGTGCTGTCGCTGCCCACCAGGTAAGGCCATTCGTGGATGTCCATGCCGATCCCGTGGCCGGTACGGTGCGGCAGGCCGGGCAGCTTGTAGCCGGGGCCGAAGCCGTGCGCTTCCAGGCTGCGGCGCGCGGCGGCGTCGACGGCGGAGCAGGGCGCGCCCAGGCGGGCGGCGTCGAAGGCGGCCAGCTGCGCGGCCTTCTCGGCGTTCCACACAAAGCGCTGGCGCTCGCTGATCTCGCCGAACACATAGCTGCGGGTGATGTCGGAAATGTAGCCCTTGAGCTGGCAGCCCGTGTCGATCAGCACCATGTCGCCCTGCTTGAGGGTTTGCGCGTAGCTCACGCCGTGCGGGTAGGCCGTCGCTTCGCCGAACAGCACGATGCAGAAATACGATCCCGGCGCGCCAACCTTGCGGTGCGCGCGCGCGATGAATTCGGTGACCTCCACCGTCGTGATCCCTTCATGCAGGATGCTGGCCGCTGCCTTGTGCACTGCCAGCGTCATGTCCTTCACGCGCTGCATCAGCGCTATTTCGGCGGCCGATTTGCGCGCGCGGCAGTGGGCGGTGACGCTTTTCGCGTTCTCCAGCACGTAGCCGCCTGCCAGCGGGCGAATGCCGTCAGCGATGAAGAAGGCGGCGCTTTCGCAGATGCCGATACGCGGCGGTGCGGCGCTGTCGGGCGCGATGCCCATCTTTGCCAGTACGTCGATGAACAGCCGGTAGGGGCTTTCGTGTTCTTCCCAGCAGTTGACCGGGCCTTCGACGAGCATGAAGTCGCGGATCGAGCCTTCTTCGAACGTGGGTGCGATGTATTCCAGGGCGCCGCGGGCGGGCAGGATCGCGCCCACCATGCGTTCGCTGGCATGCCACCTGGTGCCGGTGAAGTAGGTCATGTTGGTGCCGGCGTTCAGGTACATGGCGGCGATGCCCGCGTCCTGCATGAAGGCCTGGGCGCGGGCGATGCGCTGCAGGTGTTCGTCCTTGCCGATGGCGGTCATCCCGGCCGTCATGTCCGCCAGTCCTGCCAGCGCTTCGTCGTATGTCTTGCCGCCTATGCCCATGTGATGGTCCTCGCTTGAATATCCCGTTATTACATCCGAAATGCGGGCCGCCGTCTTGGCTCTTTTCGGCGCTTTCGGCCGCTATTTCAAGCAAGCGTCAGCGCGGCTTCTCCGGCGCCGGTGCTTCCGGTACGCTGAAATTGAGTTCCGGTTCGGCCCCGGTGTCGCCTGGCGGCTGGTCGATGATCAATTCGGTCGGCGGGCCGGTATTCGTTCCGCGGTCGAGGAACACCGTCACCATCTGCGGGAAGGCCGCCACCAGCAGCACCATCACCAGCTGCAGGCCCACCCATGGCATGGCGCCCCAGTAGATGTCCGAGCTTTTCACTTCCTTCGGCGCCACGCCGCGCAGGTAGAACAGGGCGAAGCCGAAAGGCGGGTGCATGAAGGAGGTTTGCATGTTCACGCACAGCATGACGCCGAACCATACCAGCGCGGCCGAACCGGCTGCCTCGGGGCTGCCCATGATGCCTTCCAGTTCGGGCGCCAGGATCTTTTGCGCGACCGGGGCCAGCATCGGCACGACGATGAAGGCGATCTCGAAGAAGTCGAGGAAGAAGGCCAGGAAGAACACGAACAGGTTCACCACCAGCAGGAAGCCGATCCAGCCGCCCGGGATGCCGGTAAACAGGTGCTCTACCCAGAGCCCGCCGTCGACGCCCTGGAACACGACGGCGAAGCAGGTCGATCCGATCAGGATGAAGACGACCATCGCCGTCAGGCGCATGGTGGACTGGTAGCTCAGGACGATCAGGGCGCGCAGCGCTTCGATGCGGCTGGCGCGCACCAGCATCCAGGCCACGACCACGTACAGCACCGCCAGCGCGGCCTGCACGAAAGGCTTGACCTGGGCGGGCAGGCCGCTGCGTCCTTCGTAATAGAACACGCCGATCACGGCCGCCACCAGCAAGGCCGCCAGGCCGACCCGGAACACGACCCGGTCGCGCGCGGTGTATTCGGGATTGCGGATCACCGCCAGGATCACCGCGCCCAGCGCGCCCATGGCGCCCGATTCGGTGGGGGTGGCGACACCGAGCATCATGGTGCCGAGCACCATGAAGATCAGCACGGCCACCGGCACGATCCCGCGCAGGCACTGGCGCCACAACTCCAGGCCGGACAGGGTCTTTTCGTCGCGCGGCGCGGCCGGCAGCCAGTCCGGTTTCACGCGCGAGAGCACGAAGGTGTACAGGGCGAACAGCACAATCTGGACCAGCGACGGGCCCCAGGCGCCCAGGTACATGCTGCCCACGTCGGCGCTTGCGGTCTGGGTCTTGAGCTGGTCGGCCAGCACCACCAGCACCAGCGATGGCGGCACCAGCTGGGTAATCGTGCCCGACGCGGCCAGCACGCCGGTGGCGTAGCGCATGTGGTAACCGTAGCGCATCATCACGGGCAGCGAGATCATGGTCATCGCGATGACCTGGGCCGCCACGGTGCCGGTGACGGCGCCCAGCACGAAGCCGACGATGATGACCGAGTAGCCAAGGCCGCCGCGCACGCGCCCGAACAGCTGGCCCATGGAGTCGAGCATGTCTTCGGCCAGCCGGCATTTTTCCAGCACCGCCCCCATGAAGGTAAAGAAGGGAATCGCCAGCAGCAGTTCGTTCGACAGCACGCTGCCGAAGATCCTTTGCGGGACCGCCTGCATGAAGGGCACGCCGAAGAAGCCCTGCGAGATCGAGACCACGCCGAAGAACAGGCCGACGGCCAGCAGCGAAAAGGCGACCGGGAAGCCGATCAGCATGAATACCACCAGGCCGCCGAACATCAGCGGCGGCATCAATTCGACTGGAATCATTGCACCGGCCTCTCGTATTTCGTGTCGAGGCGGACCTTGCCCGCCAGTGCGGCGATGCGCTTGATCAGTTCAGCGACGCCTTGCAGCGTGATCAGGGCGAAGCCCAGGGGGACGATGAACTTGATGGGCCAGCGCGGCAGGCCGCCGGAATTGGACGACTGCTCCAGGATGTCCCATGACGGCAGGAACAGCGAATACCACGCCAGCCAGGCAAACAGCAGGCAGGCAGGGAACAGGAAGAATAGGATGCCGAAGACGTCGATCCAGAGCTGCTTGCGTTCCGAGACATGGCCGTAGATCAGGTCGACGCGCACGTGTTCGTTGCGCTGGAAGGTATAGCTGGCGCCCAGCATGACGGCCGCGCCGAACAGGTACCACTGCAGTTCCAGCAGCCAGTTGGCGCTCCAGTCGAAACCGTAGCGGACCATGGCGTTGCTGGCGCTGATGACGCACGAGGCCAGGATCATGATGTTGGCCACCTGGCCGCAGCGGTAGCCGATGCGGTCAAGCCAATGGGAAATGCGCAGTAGTGCCTGCATGCGTTGTCTCTTTCGCCTTTTGCCCGTCATTCCCGCCCTCGCGGGTGTGCGTATTAGTCAGCCAGTTGCTGGCGCACGCGCGCGATGGCGGCGCGTACCTGGCGTGGCGCGGTGCCGCCCACATGGTCGCGCGCGGCGACCGAGCCTTCCAGGGTCAGCACGGCGAACACGTCCTCGCCCACCAAAGGCGAAAACGCGCGCAGCTGTTCGAGCGACATCTCGGCCAGGTCGCACCTGGCGTCGTCGCAGGCGCGCACCGCATGCGCCACGGCTTCGTGGGCATCGCGGAAAGGCAGGCCTTTCTTGACCAGGTAGTCGGCCAGGTCGGTGGCGGTGGCATAGCCCTGCAGCGCTGCGGCGCGCATATTGTCCGGCTTGACGCTGATCCCGGTGGCCATGTCGGCAAAAATGCGCAGGGTGTCGACCACGGTGTCGACGGTGTCGAACAGCGGTTCCTTGTCTTCCTGGTTGTCCTTGTTGTAGGCCAGCGGCTGGCCTTTCATCAGGGTCAACAGCCCGGTCAGGTGGCCGTACACGCGGCCGGTCTTGCCGCGCGCCAGTTCCGGCACGTCCGGGTTTTTCTTTTGCGGCATGATCGACGAGCCGGTGCAGAAGCGGTCGGCGATATCGATGAAGCCCACGCGCGGGCTCATCCAGATGATCAGCTCTTCCGACATGCGCGAAACGTGCGTCATGATCAGGGCGCTGGCGGCGCAGAATTCGATGGCGAAGTCGCGGTCCGAGACGGCGTCGAGCGAATTGTGGCAGACGTCGTCGAAGCCCAGGGTGCGCGCCACGCGTTCGCGGTCGATCGGGAAGGTGGTGCCGGCCAGCGCGGCGGCGCCCAGCGGCAGGCGGTTCACGCGCTTGCGGGCGTCCTGCATGCGCTCGGCGTCGCGCCCGAACATTTCGACATAGGCCAGCATGTGGTGGCCGAAGGTGATCGGCTGGGCCACCTGCATGTGGGTAAAGCCCGGCATGATGGTGTCGGCGTGCTTTTCCGCCAGGTCGGTCAGGGCGCTGCGCAGGGCCTTGAGCAGCACGCAGATGTCGTCGATGGCCGAGCGCACGTACAGGCGGATATCGGTGGCCACCTGGTCGTTGCGCGAGCGGCCCGTGTGCAGGCGCTTGCCGGCGTCGCCCACCAGTTCGGTGAGGCGTTTTTCGATGTTCAGGTGGACGTCTTCGAGGTCGAGCAGCCATTCGAAGCTGCCAGCTTCGATTTCGCCCTTGATCTGGGCCATGCCGCGCTCGATTTCGGCGCGGTCTGCCGCACTGATGATGCTCTGGGCGGCCAGCATTTCGGCATGCGCCAGCGAGCCGGCGATATCGAACAAGGCCAGGCGTTTATCGAAGAAGACGGAAGCGGTGTAGCGTTTGACGAGGTCGGAGACCGGTTCGGAAAAGCGCGCCGACCAGGCTTCGCCTTTCTTTGCAAATTGATCGTTCATGGTGGAGGTTCCCTGTTATTTACCTGATTATAAACAAGGTAGGCGCCGGACGTGCAATGGCCATGCCGCCGGGACCCGGCGGGGGCCAGGCCTGACATCTGGACACGGCCTCATCCACACGCAGTTGAGCTCGTGTCCAGATGTCAGGCCTGACCCCCTGCGATTTGACCCCCGGCGATTGTCATGTTCGCACGACAGGCAATGGAACCTTGATATTCCCTGATTCGACGGTAGAATTGTTTTTTTTAAGCGGGATCGCAGCCATGGCCTCCACGTCCACTCTCCAGATCAGCACCGACAGGTCGGAACTGAACCTGCCGCTCATCTACCGCTTCCTCAGTGAACAGTCGACCTGGGCGGTAGGAATCTCGCGCGCGCTCGTCGAACGCGCCATCGACAACTCGCTGTGCTTCGGCGGCTACGTCGACGGCCGCCAGGTCGCTTTCGCCCGCGTCATCACCGATTACGCCACCTTCGGCAACCTGGTCGACCTGTTCGTGATCCCCGAATACCGGGGCCGCGGTCATAGCAAGGAAATCATGAAGGCGATCATGGCCCACCCCAGCCTGAAGGGCTTGCGCCGCTTCACGCTGGCCACGGGCGACGCCCACGGCCTGTACGAGCAATTCGGGTTTACCGCCCCCCAGCGTCCCGAAACGCTGATGGAGCGGTATTTCCCGAATATTTACGTCAGTTGAGGCTTACTGCCAGTTCATCAGGCAGGGCGGTATCAGGAGCAGCATCGCCATCACGAAGTACATCAGCTGCAGCGGCACCATCCACCTGGCCCAGGTAATCCAGGGAATGCGCGCCAGCGCCAGCACGCCCACCGTGATGCCCGAGGTCGGGATCATGGGGGTGGTGAATTCGCCGAACTGGTAAGCCAGGATCGCGGTCTGGCGCGTCACGCCCACCAGGTCGGCCAGCGGCGCCATGATCGGCATGGTCAGCGCCGCCTGCCCGGTGCCCGAGTGGATGAAGAAGTTGATCACCGACTGGATCACGAACATTTTCTGGGCCGCGAAAACTGGGCTGGACGAGGCCACCAGCGGCATCAGGGAATGGAGCATGGTGTCGATGATGTGGGCGTCGCGCGCCAGGATCATGGTTCCCCGGGCCAGCGCGATCACCAGCGCCGTGGTCACCAGGTCGCGCGCGCCCTGGATGAAGGCGGCCACGAAGGCATCGCTGTCGAGCCGCCCCACAATGCCCACCACGATCGCCATCACCAGGAACAGCGCCGCGATTTCGTTGATATACCACTCGTAGACGACCACGCCCACCACCATCGCCGTCATGAAGCCCAGGAAGATGCACAGCACCGCGCCGTGGGTGCGTGTCATGCCGGCGAAGTCGCCGAAGTTGACCACGTTTTCCTTGCGTTTTTCCTGGTCCAGCGCGTACGTCGGGCTCAGTTCCGGCGTGCGCTTGATGCGCGCCGCGTACCACATCAGGAAGGCGATCGTGATCGCGGTGGCCAGGAACCAGCAGATGATGCGGTAGCCCATGCCGGAGAACAGTTCGATCCCGGCGATGCCCTGGGCCACGCCCACGTTGAAGGGATTGAGGAAGGCGGCCGCGAAACCGACCTGCGAGCCGACGAAGGGAATCGATACCCCCACGATCGAATCGTAGCCCAGCGCCAGCGCCAACGGCACGAAGATCAGGATGAAGGGTATCGCTTCCTCGCTCATGCCGAAGGTGGCGCCGCCCAGCGAGAACATGGTCACGAACACGGGAATGATCATGGCGCGCACGAACGGCGAATGCGTGTGCGCCTTGGCCACGCTCTTGATCATGGAGTCGATCGCGTCGGTTTTCTGCAGGACCGCGAACGCGCCGCCCACGATCAGCACGAAGCCGATGATCTGCGCCGCTTCGACGAAGCCTTTGATCGGCGCCATCATCAGCGCCACGAACCCCTGCGGGTTGCTGGCGATGTAGTGGAAAGAGTCCGGATTGATGCGCGGTTTGCCGTCGACCATGACGGTGTCGTACTGCCCGCCCGGCACGAACCAGGTGGAAATGGCGATCATCGCCAGGATGGCGAACAGCAGGACGAAGGTGTTGGGTAGGCGCAGTCGGTTCATTATTGGCTCAGTAGTTGGCCGGCGCGGAAGGCGACCGGTCCGGCGATTTTTCCGACTGCCATGCCGCGCAGCAGGTGGCGATGGGCGGTGCGGGCGAACAATACGCCGGCCACGCTGCTCTTGAGGGTGGTGGTCTTGCCGCTCACCGGGTCGATCAGGTCGGCGATGGCGTCGCCCGCCTGCACCTTGTCGCCCAGGTTTTTCAGGAATACCAGCACGCCGGCATGCGGGGCGGCGATCGGTTCCACGCCTTCGAGCGGGGTGGGCGCGCACAGCGCGGCCGGCAGACTGTCGTGCTCCATGTCCAGCACGCCGGCGTGGGCCAGGAAATTGAGCAGGCCGCGCGCGTCCTGTTTCGCATGCTCATAGCTGACGTCCATTTCGCCGCGCAGCTCCACCGTCGTCGACAAACAGGCCGCCGGAATCGGGAAGGCCGGGCCGAAGTGGGCGGCCAGGTCCCACCACAGGCGGCTGCAGGCTTCGTCGAAGGGCTCGCCGCCCGCTTCGAGCGCCAGCAGCAGGGCATGCGCGCCCATGTAGGCCGCCAGCGGGCCCACCGCGTCGGCCAGCGGGGTGCCGGCATACACATGCAGCACCGCTTCGTTATCGCAGTGCAGGTCGAGCACGATGTCGGCGTCGATGGCCATGCCGAGCAGGGTCTTTTTCAGCGCATCGGCATCGGTGTCGGGGCGCCAGCTGGCGACCGAGTCGCGCGCATGGGCGCGCACCAGGGCCACGTTGGCGCCGGCGTCCGGCCCCAGTTTGCCGGCCAGGGACAGCTTCAGCTCGTTCGCCACGTGCTTGTAGGCGCGGTTGAAGTTGGTGCCGGTGGTCAGGTCGAAGCGGCCGAACGGCGCGCCGATGATGGCCTGCCCCAGGCCGATCGGATTGGCGGCGGGGACCAGGATGATCTCGCCGCGGATCTTGCCGGCCGCTTCCAGGGCGGCCAGTTCGGTGCGCAGGAACTGCGCCACCAGCATGCCCGGCACCTCGTCGGCGTGCAGCGCGGCCTGGATGTAGACCTTCTTGCCGGCGCCCGGCGTGCCGTAATGGAAGCTGGTGAGCTGGCAGGACAGGGGACTGTCCTGCGCGGAAATGGGATGTTTGTTTGATTGCATGGTCAGGTCGGTAAAAAAACGGTTGGCAGGCAGGGTGGCGTGGCCCGATTATGTCTCATTTTTTTCATAACGTAAATCAATGTAAAAATATTTTCAGAAATAGATTGAGTTTTGTTTTTGTTGTGGGTACAGTCGATATCAAGTTGAAAATCCATGAAAATATTTTTACATCGTGATTATGCCTAAACAAGACGCCAGCCCCCGCGATTATGCCTCTCCCGAGATCGCCTTTGCACAATCCTCGCTTGGCGAGGCCTTGCTCAAAGTGCTGTCGGAAGGGTCGGCGTCCAACCGCGCCATCGCCGACTACCTGTTGCGCAACCAGGTGCGCGTGACGGCCCAGGGCATCGAGGAACTGGCCGAAAACTGCCAGGTATCGACCGCCACCATCAGCCGCTTCGCGCGCGACATCGGCTTCAAGAATTATTCGGCCATGCGCAACGAGGTGGCCACGACGCTGCAGTCGGTGCTGCAGCCGGTCGACAAGCTGCGCAACAATATCGCGCGCCGCGCCGACGCCGGCGTGCCTGCGCTCGAGAGCCTGGAGTATGCCGCCGCCAATGTCAAGGCATGCAGCCAGGCGCTCGACGTCGACGAGATGAACAAGATCGTCGGCGTGTTGACGAAAGCGCGCACCGTGTACGTGATGGGCTTCGGCCTGTCGTCGCAGCTGGCGGGCATGCTGGTGCTGCACCTGCAGCCATTCTGCCAGCACGTGATCGAAGTGGCGGGGCAGGGCGGCACCGAAATCGCCGCCGGCCACCTGGCCAACATCACCGCGCGCGACGTGCTGGTGGTGATCTCCTTCCCACGCTATTCGCTCGACGTGATCCGCCTGGCCGGCTTTGCCCGCGAGCGCGAGGCGACAGTGGTGTCGATCACCGATTCGCCCGCGTCAAAGCTGGCCAAAGTCGCCACCCATACCTTGTACGCCCAGTGCACCCATCCCGTGCTGCCGAGCAGTTCCACCGCCGCCATGGCGGTCATCGAAGCGCTGGTGGTGACCCTGATGGTCTCCAACAAGGACAACGTCGCCAAGGCCGCGCGCCTGACCGACGCCATTTCGGCCTGGCTGTACGGCGCCGATTCCGTTTCCCATAGCCCCCCGTCACGTCCCCAGAAGAAGTCAATAAAACCACAGGAGTAAGTCATGAACCAGCACTACAAAAAGCAGCCCGCCCGGACTGCTCTGGCCGCCGCATTGTCCGCCGCTTTCGGCCTGTTCGCCCAGCCCGCCCTCGCCCAGGGCGAGGAAGCGCCCGCCATCCAGCGGGTAGAGATCACCGGCTCGTCCATCAAGCGGCTCGCCAATGAAACGGCCTTGCCGGTCCAGGTGATCAAGCGCGAGGATATCGACAAGAGCGGCGTGACCACGGCCGCCGAACTGCTCAAGAACATCAGCGCCAACACCGCGCCGCTGTCGGACGGCGCATCGATCACCGACGGCACCTCGGGCCAGCGCGGCTTCAACGGCGCCAACCTGCGCGGCCTGGGTGTGTCGTCCACGCTGGTGCTGCTGAACGGCCGCCGCCTCGCCAACTTCGCCTCGCCGGGCGACAACGCCGGCGTCGACCTGAATAACATTCCGGCCGGCGCCATCGCCCGCGTGGAGATACTCAAGGACGGCGCCTCGGCCATCTACGGCACCGACGCGATCGGCGGCGTAATCAACTTCATCACCCGCAAGGATTACCAGGGCGTCGACCTGAATGGCTCCATCGCGGCCACCCAGCAGGGCGGCGCCGGCAAGAAGACCGCCAGCGTCAGCGGCGGCATCGGCAGCCTTGAGCGCGACCGCTACAACCTGTTCGGCGTGATCGACTTGCAGAAGCTGGGCGCGCTGCGGTCCGTCGACCGCGACTTCATCGCCGAACGGCCGCTGGCCAGCAACCTGCCCGCCCTCATGTCGAGCAATACCTACCCGGCCAATATCGACATCTCCAGCACCCAGCGCAACCGCCTGATCGCCGCCGGCGTACTCCCGGCCGGCAGCACCAGCAACCGCGTCAACCCATCGGCGCCCGGCTGCAATGGCCCGGCGACCGTGTACGCGCCCCAAGGCCCGGGCGGCGCGCTGGCGTGCAGCTACGATTACATGCGCGATACCGAGCTGTATCCGGAAGCGAGCAAGATCGGCTTCATCGGCCGCGCTACCTTCCAGGTCAATAGCGATCACCAGGTGTTCGCCGAACTGATACAGTCGCGCGCCGAGAGCACCTATGTGCTGTCGCCCAATCCGATCCGCATCCGCAACCTGCCGGTGGCCCTGCTGCCGGCCAAGTACGCGGCGCCATTGTCCGCGGCCGGCCTGCCGGCCACCTTCAGCTCGATCCGGTACCGCATGGAGGAAGCGGGCAATCGCACCAATGAAGTCACCAGCAGCGCGCAGCGCCTGGTACTGGGCGCCGCCGGCCTGGTGGCGGGCTGGGACTACGACCTGGGCGTCAGCCGCGCGGAGAACCGCGCCGTCGACAAGTACGTCAACGGCTATGTGCTGTTCGACCGCTTCGAGGCGGGCGTGCGCGCCGGCACCATCAATCCTTTCGGTCCTTCCAGCCAGGCCGGCCGCGACCTGATCGACAGCATCAGGATCAATGACGAAGCGCGCAAGTCGAAAGGCGTATCGAGCGCCATCGACGGGAAAATGTCGAAGGCCCTGCTGGCGCTGGGCGGTGGCGACATGGCCATTGCCGTCGGCGCCGAAGCGCGGCGCGAAGTGACCGCCTTCACGCCGTCGGCGCTGCTCCTGTCGAACAATATCGCCGGCGACCGCGGTACCGGTTCGGCCAAACTCGCCGCCACCGAAGACAGGCGCAAGGTGTACTCGGTATTTGCCGAACTCAATGCGCCGTTCTCGAAGTCCCTTGAAGTCCAGCTGGCCCTGAGGCACGACGACTACAGCCAGGTGGGATCGACCACGAATCCGAAGATCGGGGTGCGCTGGCTGCCCGCGGCGACGTGGCTGGTGCGGGCTTCGGCCAACACGGGTTTTCGCGCGCCCTCGCTGTCGGACCTGAATCGCCCTGTGACCTTCGGCAGCGCGTCGAGCTTCCTGACCGACCCGCAATGCGTTCGCACCGGCCTGGACACCTTGCACAATTGTACCGACCAGTGGAGCGTGGAACGGCGCTCCAATCCCGACCTGAAGCCGGAAACGTCGCGCCAGTTCGCCCTGGGCGTGATGTGGGATGCGACGCGCCAGCTGAACCTGTCGCTCGACTACTGGAACATCCAGAAGAAGGATGTCATCAGCACGCTGGGCGAACAGATCATCGTCGACAGCCCGGAAAAATACAACGGCAAATACATCCAGCGCGACCAGGATGGCTATATCAGCAATATCCTGCTGCAGAAGGAAAACCAGGGGCGCTTGAATACCGCGGGCATCGACGTCGGCGTCGACTTCAAGAGCGCGCCGTCGGCCGCGGGCCGTTTCAGCGTCAACCTGTCCGGCACCTATGTCGTGCGATACGACCGCCAGTTCGGGCCCCTGGAGCAGGACCGCAGCAACGTGGGCCTGTTCCTGAACGACCAGGTGATCCAGAAGTGGCGACACCGCATCAGCTTTGGCCATGATATCGGCGCCCTCAGCCTGACGCTGGCCAACCAGTTCTCGTCATCCTATGTCGACCAGAATACGACCTATGAGCCGAACAGCGGCACGCTGCTGCCGGCGCGCCGGGTCAAGGCATACTCGCTGTGGGACCTGACCGGCAGCTATGCCATCAGCAAGCAGATGAAGCTGCGGGTGGGCGTACTGAACCTGCTCGACACCGATCCGCCGTTCTCAAATCAAGCATATTATTTCCTGGCCGGGTATGATCCTACTTATACGGATCCGCGCGGACGCAGTGCTTTCGCGAGCGTGAACTACTCATTTAGATAAAGGATGCAATGCCGATGCTGAAAATGGCCCGCCAATGTGCACAGTTCCTGTTCCTTGCGCTGCTGGTGGCGGGTCAGATTCATGCCCAGGACCAGGCCACGGTGCCGGCCGAGGAAAAAAAAGCCCCGGCCGCCACCAAGCCCGCGCCGCCTGAACCGGCATCTCCTCCCGCCGCGCCGGCCGGGCCGAAGGGAACCCTGGTCATCATCGGCGGCGGCCTGCGCGGCGAAAACGCACCCGTCTGGGAACGCATCGTCGAACTGGCCGGCGGCAAGGGCGCGAAAATCGCGGTGTTCGGTTCGGCCTCCAACAATCCGGAACGCGCGGCGCGCATCGATGTCGAACGCCTCAATTTCTACGGCGCCGACGCCTTCGTGGTGCCGGTCGCGGTGCGCCTGGGCGGCAGCGACTACCGCGCCGCGGCCAACGACCCGGTGCTGGCCGCCGCGGTGGCCAATGCCACCGGCGCCTACTTCGTCGGCGGCGACCAGGCCCGCATCACCCAGGCCCTGCGTAAACCCGACGGCAGCAGCACCCTGGTGCTCGACGCCCTGTGGGAAATGTACCGCAAGGGCGGCGTGCTGGCCGGTACCAGCGCCGGCGCCGCCATGATGAGCAAGACCATGTTCTACAACGTGGGGTCGGTCCTGTCCACCCTCAAGCGCGGCGTGGCAGACGGCATGGAAATGTCGCCCGGCCTGGGCTTCATCGGCGACGACGTCTTCGTGGACCAGCACCTGCTGGTGCGCGGCCGCTTCGCGCGCATGCTGCCGGTCATGCTCACCAAGGGCTACAAGCTGGGCCTGGGCATCGATGAAAACACGGCCATGATCGTGCACCCCAACCGCGACGTCGAAGTGCTGGGCTACAAGGGCGCGCTGCTGCTGGACCTGTCCGCCGCCACCAGCATCGCGGGCGACTTCAACGTTGGCAATGCCCGCATCAGCTATCTCGATAACGGCGACCGCTACAACATCAACACCAATGCCTTCACGCCCTCGCCCGACAAGGCCAACGGCAAGTTCGATCCGGCCCGTCCCTACTACAAGGGGCCGCTGTTCAACGCCGAAATCCTGGGCCATACCGCCATCGTGGAACTGATGACGAAGCTGATCGACAGCGACCAGCCCGACGCCATCGGCATCGCCTTCGGCAGCCCGCGCGACCTGCAGCCGGAACTCGGTTTCGAATTTCGCCTCTCGCGCATCGGCGACAGCGTCGGCTATGCCTCGGCCATCGCCGACGCCTACTCGGTGTACAACATCCGCCTGGACGTCAAGCCGATCAAGATCCAGCAGCCGTTCTACCAGTACAAATAAGGCCCGCCATGCTTCGCTTCGCCGCTTTCCTTCTTGCCCTGGCCGCGGGCGCGGTCCAGGCCGCGCCCGCGGCCCCGCCGGCCACGGTGCGGGTCGACATCCTCCACAGCGGCAACGCGCAGGGCGAAAGCTATGCCCTCGAACGGGTCGCCATCGAACCGCTGCCGTGGCCGGGCAGCCCGGCCCGCAGCATCGACAGCACCAACCGCGGCAACAACCTGCTGGAAGTGGCCGACGCCAAAACCGGCGCGCTGCTGTACTCGCGCGGCTATTCCACCATTTTCGCGGAATGGGCGTCCACCGAGGAAGCGGGCAAGATCAGCCGCGGCTTCCAGGAAACGCTGCGCTTCCCGAAGCCGGCCGGCCCGGTCACGGTGCGCATCCTCAAGCGCGACGCGCGCAACCAGTTCGTGCCCGCCTGGAGCATCGTGATCGACGCCGACGCCAATGACGTGGTGCGCAAGCTGCCGCCCGCGCCGGCGCGCCCGATCGCGATCCGCGTATCCGGTCCTTCGCCCGACAAGGTCGACCTGCTGATCATGGGCGACGGTTATACCAAAGGGCAGATGAAGAAGTTCGAAGCCGATGCGCGCCGTCTTGCCGCCCATTTGTTCACCGTGTCTCCATTCAAGGAGCGCGCCGGCGACTTCAATGTGTGGGCGCTGGCCGTGCCGACGCCTGAGGCGGGCATTTCGCGTCCGTCCACCGGCACCCATAAAGCGTCGGCCCTGGGCACGCGTTATGACATTTTCGGCAGCGAGCGCTATGTGCTCACGCTCGATAACCGCGCCCTGCGCGACATCGCCCAGCATGCGCCCTACGAATTCATCGAAATCCTGGTCAATAACGACACCTACGGCGGTGGCGGCATCTTCGGCCAGTTCAGCACCGCGGCGGCGGGCAATGACTGGGCCAACTACCTGTTCGTGCACGAATTCGGCCACCACTTCGCCGGCCTGGCCGACGAGTACTACACTTCGCCGGTCGCGTATGCCGCCGCCTCGGGCCGCATCGAACCGTGGGAGCCGAACGTGACGGCCGACCCGCTCGAGCCGAAATGGCAGCGCCATGTGAAGGCCGGCACGCCGCTGCCGACGCCCTGGCCCAAGGCCGAATACGAAGACTATGCGCGCGCCTACCAGAAGCGGCGCGCGGCGCTGCGGGCCGCCAGGCGTCCGGAGTCCGAAATGAGCGCCCTGTTCACCGAAGACTTGCGCCACAGCAGCGCCATGTTCGACAAGGCCCCGCACCGCCACGACAGCGGCGCTTTCGAGGGCGCCAATTACGAGGCCACCGGCTATTATCGTTCCCAGATGCAATGCCTGATGTTCGACCGCAGCGCCAAATTCTGCCAGGTGTGCGCCGACGGGGTGTCCGGCATCATCGACCTGTATGCGGGAGTTGCTTCGAAGCAATAACGCACTCCGTGCGTTGGCGTACAGACCATGTTGTCAGTTAGCTATATTCTGGGGTCGTTCCTTGACGAAAATTCAGTTGAGAACGGTAGATGGGCGGGGGACCAAGGTCCAGTACGTCCACGGAAATCCCTCCATATAGATAAAGGAATACACATGAATAAATTACTCGCTACCCTGATCGCCGGTCTGTTTGCCACTTCGGTGTACGCCCAGGCCCCTGCCACCGCGCCAGCCACCCCGGCTGTGGTGAAAGCACAGAACGAAGGCGCCAAGGATGTCGCCAAGGCAGAAGCCAAGGAAGCCAAAGTCGACGCCAAGGCCGACGAAAAAACCACCAAGGCAGCGGCCACCGCTACCGAGAAAAAAGTGAAGGCGCACTCGAAAGCTGTCAAGGCACATGCCGAAGCTTCGACCGATGTCGCCAAGGCCGATCCGGAAGACAAAATGAAAGCCGAAGCCAAGGCTGACAAAAAAGTCGCCGAAGCGAACCTGAAGGCCGAGAAAAAAATGATCAAGGCCGACGCCAAGGCTGAAAAAGTCGCGGTTGAATCGGCGGCCGACAAAGCCGTCGCCGCAGCCAAGACCAATGAAGTCAAAGCCGAAGCCAAGGCCGACGTGAAAAAAGCCGCCGCCAAGTAACGGTTAAAAGGAAGCCTTGCGCTTCAAGGCAGTCCCGAAGCGGAGCCCATGTGGCTCCGCTTTTCATTGAACACGCGGCCCTGGTGGTCGACCGCCAGGAAGTCCAGGCCGCTGTCGCGCAGGAAGTCCAGTCCGCGCTCCTCCAACAGCAGGGTGATCGTGGCATAGCTGCCGGCGGCAATGGCCAGCGGCGCGAGCACGCTCACCGAGCGCCAGTAGCCGACCGGGAAACCGCTGGCCGGGTCCAGCACGTGGCAATAGCGCTTGCCGTCCTGTTCGAAAAACCGTTCATAGTCGCCGCTGGTGGCCAGCGCGCCCGCTTGCACCGGGATGCTGGCGATGGTCCTGCCCGCGTCGCGCGGGTCCTGGATGCCGATCATCCACGCGCTGCCGTCCGGCTGCGGGCCGAACACATGCAGGTCGCCGCCCAGGTTCACGTAGCCATGGCGTGCGCCGGTCTCCTTCAGGATGGCGGCCGCGCGGTCGGCCGCATATTCCTTGCCGAAGCCGCCGAAGTCCAGTTCCATGCCCGCTTGCGGCAGGCGGATGCGGCCCGGCGCGCGTTGCACCCGCTGCCAGCCCACCAGTTCCAGCAGGGGCGCCAGCGCCGCTTGCGCCGGCACGCGTCCCTGGCGAAAGTCCCAGGCGCGCCGCAGCACGCCCGAGGTGATGTCGAACTTGCCTTCGCTGCCCTCGAACAGGGTGTCGGCGTAGCCAAGCAGGGCCTCGGTCTCGGAATCGAGGTCGACCCAGTCGCGCCCCGCGGCGTCGTTGATGCGGCTGACGATGGTGCCGGGACGGTAGCGCGAGAAGGCCGCTTCGATGCGCGCCACTTCGTCGATGGCGCATTGCGCCAATGCGTCGGCGTGCGCCTGGCTGCTTGCCGCGAGGCGTACCTCGCATTCGCTGGCCATGGCGCCAAAGCGCACGCTGAAGCTGCCTACCACCGGGTCGTGATCCCCACCTGGATGCTGCGCGCCGAAAACGCCTGCAAGCCCTTGCTGCCGCTGCCGAACACGCGCCATTCGCCGCGCTGCTTGTACTGTTCCAGCTTGACGTCGACGGTGGTGTCGGCGCCGATCTCCTTTTCCACTTTCAGCCCCATCGTGGCCGCGCCGTAGGCCGACAGGCGCTGGTCGGCCGAGCGGTCGCGCCCGTCGGTGAAGCTGTACCCGGGCGGGAAGGGCGGACCGAAGCGGGTGTCGTACACCGGATCGAAATAGAAGCGCGCCGCCGACTGGCTGTACAGGCGCAGCGAGGGCGTCACCGTCCAGCCGTCGGCGAAGGGCCGCACGTATTCGCCCAGCAGGGTATGCGAATCGACCCCGTTGCTGTCGGTGTAGTAGCGATAGCTGCTGCGGCTGGTGGCGCCGCTGCCGCCGAAGTGGTGGTTCCAGCGCAGCATGAGGCTGTGCTGGCGCTGGTGGCGCGGGCGCTGGTCGATGTACTTGTAGGGATTCGAGTAGTAGCCCTCGCCGCGCACATGGGTCAGCAGCGCCTGGACGATGTCGGCCGGCGTGAGCACGCGCGTCACGCCCGCCATCAGGTCCACCACGCGCTTGTGTTCATTCTCGACGGCGTCGTTGACCGGGTTGATGCGGTCGTTGGCCACGCCCGCGCCCACCAGCCAGGTGGTGTTGTTGTCGTCGCTGGCGAAGCTGGCCTGGGCCGAGACGAAGCGCGACACATAGTCGTTTTCGCCCGAGCGGCCGGCGGCCAGCGTGACGCTGGCGCGCGGGAAGTAGCGCGTGACGGCGGCATCGACGCCCTTGCGCGTTTCCTCGAAACGCGAGGCGCCCGATACTGCCGTGTGGTAGCGCGGCGAGGCGCCGGAAATCAGGTCCGACACCACGCTGGCGCGCAGCAGCCAAACGCCAGCCACCGGCACCGCGATGTCGAGCGCGGGCGAACGCACATGGATGCGGTCCAGGTTGGGCTGGCTGTCCTGGTAGTCGAGGTATTTGACGCTGAGGGTCGCTTCGTCGGGCGCGTTCTCGGCCTGTACCAGGCCAGGCAGCGCCAGGGCCGCCAGCAGGATCCTAGTTGCAGCCACAGCCACCTCCGCCCACGCCGGCGCCGCCCGAGGCGCCTTCCTTGCTGCTGTACGTGTGCTCCGCGAACTTCGCTTCCAGCTTGTCGGTCTCGAAGCTCATCGCTTTTTTGGCCAGCATGCCTTTTTCCCACGGCTGCACGGGTTGCATGGCGCAGCCCGCGAGCGACACCATGGCGACGCAAATAATCAGTGCGCGTATCATTTTTCCCCTTTCAGTGCCGCTTTGATCTGCTGCTCGATCTTGCGCGCGCTGTCGTCGTTGTAGCCGGAATGGACGTGCACCACCTGGCCTTTCGGGTCGATCAGGACGCTGCTTGGCATGCCCTTGATCGCATACTGTTTCGCGGTCGCGCCGCTCGGATCCCAGGCCACCACGAAGCCGGCCGGCGTCTGCGCCAGGAAGCGTTCGGCGTCGGCGCGGCTGGTGTCGACATTGACGGCGACCACCTGCAGGCCGGCCTCGCCGTAGCGCTTCTGCAGTTCGCCCATCCAGGGGAAGGAGCGCTTGCACGGCGCGCACCACGAAGCCCAGAAATCGAGATAGACGAATTTGCCCTGGTAGGCCGCCAGGTTGACAGGGCCGGCGCGCCCTTCCAGCGCGAAGGCCGGCGCGGGCGTTCCCGGGGCGGCGGCCATGGCCGCGCTCTGCAACAACACCAGCATGGCCGCTATCAAGCCATTACGGACGATTTGCATACCACTCCGCGATCAAGAGGCGTTCCTGGCCCGTCATGCCGGTCATATTCCCGCCAAATGGCATGGAGTTGTTGCTCGTTACGGCCTGGATACGGGCGGCGTCGTTTACGATCTGGGTGGCCGTGTCGTAGCGGATGCCCAGCGGCGCCGGATTAAAGCCCGGGATGGTCGGGCGCGAGGAATGGCAGCCCACGCAGCGCGCGATGACGATGTTCTGCACGCTCGGGAACATCAAGGTGGCCACCGCGTCGCGCATGGCGGCGCCGTCGGCGTTGATGTCGCTGGCGATGGTCACCCCGCCCAGCGCCGTGCGCACCACCACGTTGGCCGCCAGCCCGCTGTAGGCGGCCCGTTCCGGTTCGCTGTCCAGGCCCGCCGTGAACTGGGTGGCCACGGCGACCTTCTTGTTGATCAGGGTGGTGTCGCTGCCCTGCGAGCCGGCCATGATCGCCACGGCCGCCTGGGCGCGGGTCATCAGGCCGGCATTGAGGTTCCCCACCCAGAAGTCGCGCCCGCCGATATCGGGCGCGCGGCTGAACAGGTTGTTGTAGATGGCGGTGACGAAAGTGACGTTGTCGCCAGGGTAGAGGTCCTGCGACTCCTGGCTGGTGCCGAAACTGTCGATCAGGGCCGTGATGGCGGGATTGCCGCCATAGGCGGCGCTGACCTCGACGATATTGGTCGGCGCGCCCGCGTTCATGTAATTGGTGGCGAAAAAAGCCAGGCCGCCGGGGTCCGCCGGGCGGCCGAAGTAGGCCACGTACACGCTCTGGACCACCTGGTGGTAGTCGGCGGGCACGGTGGCCAGGGCGCTGGACTTGTGCAGCGTGGTGGCGGCCAGCTGCGGCTGCACCGGCGCTTCCTGCACTTGGCCACCGCAGGCGGCAAGCAGCACGGCCAGCAGGCTCCATGCGGTTGTTTTGATCAGGGTGTGCATAACGCTTCCGGGGTTGGTTGATCGATAACCGTGAATGCCTGCCCACCCTGAAAAGGTTCAGGCCATCCGACAAAATAATTGATAAGATCCTAGCATGAACCTTTTTGCTTGATCCGGGTATTAACGGGTACAACAAAGGAATCGCCGATGCTGGAACGCCGCAATGAGGCCGCCCGCCGCGCAAAACGCGCCGACGGCGCCGAAACCAACGAATTGCGCCTGCTCGCGCTGGTAGAGCAGGGGGACAAGCACGCGTTCGCGCAGCTGTACCGCGCCTATTTTCCCCGCCTGGCCCGTTTCCTGGACCGGATGACGCGCAATCCTGGCCTGATCGAAGAGATCATCAACGATACCTTGCTGGTCGTGTGGCAAAAGGCCGACACCTTCAACCACAGCTCGCGCGTGTCGACCTGGATTTTCGCGATCGCCTACCGCAAGGCGCTCAAGGGCATACGAGCGCTCGACGAGCCGGTGGAAGCGGAGGCCGAAGAGAGCATGGGCGCGGCCGAACTGGAACCCGACATCGCCCTGTCCATGCAGCAGCTCCAGTACAACGTGGCCCAGGCCCTGGACGCGCTGCCCCATGTGCAGCGCACGGTGGTCAACCTGGTGTACTACCACGGCATGGGCTATGAAGAAATCGCGGCCATCATGGATTGCCCTGTCAATACAGTCAAGACGCGCATGTTCACCGCGCGCACCCGGCTCAGGGACCTGCTGGCCGATCAAATGGAGTATTCGCAATGAACGCGCATGTCGTCGAACTGGAAGGATCGGTCCACCAGCGGGTGCAGAAAGTGCTGCCCTGGGTGGTGACGGGCCAATTGGCCGATACCGAGGAACTGCTGGTGCAGGAGCACGTGGCCACCTGCACCCAGTGCCGCGACGACCTCGCCTGGCAGCGCAAGCTGCGCGCGGTGCAGCCGGCCGCCGGCGCGGCGCCCGACATGGAAGGCGCGCTGGCGCGCCTGATGCCCCGGCTTGAACCGAAACGCACCGCAGCCAACGGCCCCTGGATGCGCTGGGCGCTGGCGGCGCAGCTGCTCGTCATCGCCGGCCTGGGCGCGAAAATGAGCATGCAGGAGGCGCCCGAATACCGCCTGCTGGGCGCCCAGGGCGGCGCGGCAAGCGCCAACCTGGTGGTGGTGTTCAAGCCCGAGACCAGCGAAGCACAGCTGCGCGCCGTCCTCAAGTCCAATTTCGCCACCGTGGTGGGCGGTCCCACGGCCACCAACGCCTGGCTGGTCAGCGTGCCGGCCCGTGGCCTGGACGACGCGGTCACCAATATGCGCGCCAGCGCGGCGGTGAGCCTGGCCGAGCCGCTGAAGGCGGCGCGATGAAACACTGGCTCCTGGCGCTGCTGGCCGCATGCGCGCTTGCGCCCTGCATGGCCGCGGGCGAGGAAGCCAAGGTGATGGTGATGCTCAACCTGCCGGCGCCGCACTTTCGCGCCGATGCCAATTATTCGGGCGCCTATCGCAGCGACAGCGGCCGCACGGCGCGGCGCCGGGTGGCGAGCGAACTGGCAAAAAAACATGGCCTGAAACTGGTGTCGGACTGGCCGATGCCGGTGCTGGGCGTCGATTGCTTTGTCATGGTGCTGCCCGAAGGGAGCGACGCGGCCGTGGTGGCGCTCGCGCTGGCCAGGGATGCCCGGGTCGAATGGGCCCAGCCGGTCACCGAATTCAAGGGACTGGCCGGCGGCGACCCGCTGTATGCGGTGCAGCCCGGAGCGCTCCACTGGCGCCTGGACGACCTGCACCGCACCGCCACCGGGCGCAGCATCACAGTGGCCGTGATCGACAGCGGCGTCGACGACCAGCACCCGGACCTGGCGGGCCAGGTCGCGCTCAAGCAGAATTTCATCGACGGCAGGCCCTGGATGGCCGAGCCGCACGGCACGGCGGTGGCCGGCATTATCGCCGCGCGCGCCGACAACGGCATCGGCATCCGCGGCGTGGCGCCGGGCGCGCGCCTGCTGTCGCTGCGCGCCTGCCGCGAGCAGGCGGGCGGCGGCGCCCAGTGCGACAGCTTCAGCCTGGCCAAGGCGCTCAATTTCGCCATCCTGCGCGCGCCGCAGGTCATCAACCTGAGCCTGACGGGGCCTTCCGACCGCCTGATGCAACGCCTGCTCGACGCCGCCCTCGCGCGCGGCATCGCGGTGGTCGGCGCCGCCGATCCGGGCCACGGCGACGGCGGCTTTCCGGCGTCGTGGCCGGGCGTGCTGTCGGTCGGCGGCGAGGACGCGCCAGGCAGGGATATCCCCACCACGGTGCCCGGCGGCGGCTTTGGCATGGTGTCGGGGTCGTCGTATTCGTCGGCCCACGTCAGCGGCCTGCTGGCGCTGCTGGGCGAAGCGCATCCCGGATCGAACGGCGCGCAGATGCGCGGCTACCTGCATGGCGGCCAGCCGCTGATCGACGCCTGCGCCGCCATGGGGCGCGCCACCAGCCGCTGCGTTTGCGGCTGCTCCGCCACCGCCAGCCTGAAAGCGTCGCGCGTTCCGTGACGCCGGCCATCGCGCGCACTCTTGCCCTGGCGCTGGCGCTGGCCAGCGGCCACGCGTCGGCCCAGGCGACCTTCAGCGCGTCGCTGGCCAGCGACTACCGCTTTCGCGGCATGTCCCTCAGTGCGGAGCGCGCCGCGCCCGGTGTGGCGGTGAACATCGATACCAGCTCGGGGCTGTATGCCGGCGCTTCTCTGATGCGTGCCCGCTTCCTTTACACGCCGGTCGACCTGCAAGCCATCGCCTATGCGGGATACGTGCGCCGCTTCGACGCCGATGTCTCCTGGGACGCGGGGGTGACGGAAACGCGCTTTTCCGGCGCAAAGCGCTACAACTACCGCGAGTTGCATGCGGGCGTGAGCAGCGAACGCTTCAGCGCGCGAATGTATTGGTCGCCGCATTACTTCGGTATCGGCAAGAGCAGCGTGTATGCGGAGGTGAAAGGCAGCCATCCGCTGACGGACAGGATCGAACTGGTGGGGCATGTGGGGCATTTGCTGCGGCCGGTATCGCGCACGGATGTGCGCATCGGCCTGGCCGCCGCGCTGGACGAGTGGACCGTCCAGCTGGCATGGGTGGCGAACCGGGACAGGGCGTCCCAGTATCCCTTCATTTATTCACCACACGCGCGAAGGCTGGTGCTGAGCACTTCGCGCGTTTTCTGAAGTCAGACGATCGGCTTCAGCGACTGGACCTTGACCTTGGCGGCCAGCGGCTTGCCCTTGCGGGCGCGCTTGCCGATGTGGATCGCCAGGCCTGACGCCGACAAGTCCACCTCGCGCGGCTTGTTGCCGGCCCAGGTGCCCAGCACCGTCACGCCCTTCTGGCTGATCGATTGCACGGACAGCAGGGTCTCCTTGTCCTCCAGTTCCATCAGCGTCACGCCGCGTCCGCCATTCGACAAGGTCTTCAATTCATCCATGCCGAACACCAGCAGGCGGCCCTTCTCCGACAGGCAGGCCACCGCGCTGTGGTTCGCGGTGATGACTTTCGGCGGCAAGGGCAGGGCGCCCTCGTCGAGCGTCATGAACGCTTTTCCGCCTTTCAGGCGGCTGACCATGTCGCCCGCCTTGGCCGCAAAACCGTAGCCCGCGTTCGATGCCATCAGCAAGGTGGTGGCCGCGCTGCCCGCGTAGTAGTGCAGGATGCGGGCGCCGCCCGACAGGTCGACCAGGGTGGTGACCGGCACGCCGTCGCCGCGCGCGCCCGGCAGCGCCGCGACCGGCACCGAATACACCTTGCCGTTGTTGCCGAAGCCGAGCAGGGTATCGACCGTGCGGCATTCGAACGCGCCGTAAAGCGAATCGCCGGCCTTGAAGGTGAACTGCGTCACGTCGTGGCCGATGCCGGTACGCGCGCGTACCCAGCCTTTTTCGGAAATGATGACTGTGACCGGTTCGTCGATGACTTTCTGTTCGGCGCTGGCGCGCTGGGCTTCCTCGATCACGGTGCGGCGCGGATCACCAAAGGTCTTGGCGTCGGCCTCGATCTCCTTGATGATCAGGCGCTTCAGGGTCGACGGGTTGTCCAGGATGTCCTGCAGGGTTTCCTTTTCCTTGCGCAGCTCGGCCAGTTGCTGCTGGATCAAAATGCCTTCCAGGCGTGCCAGCTGGCGCAAACGGATTTCAAGGATGTCTTCGGCCTGGATCGGCGACAGATCAAATTCCGTCATCAGCGCGGGCTTGGGCTCGTCCGAATTGCGGATGATGCGGATCACTTCATCGATATTGAGCAGGACTTTTTCACGGCCCTCCAGGATATGGATGCGGTCATTGACCTTGCCCAGCTTGTGTTCGGTCCGGCGACGCACCGTCACGAAGCGGAAATCGATCCACTCCTGCAGGATGTCGGACAGGCCCTTCTGGCGCGGGCGGCCGTCGCCGCCGATCATGACCAGGTTGATGGAATTGGACGACTCGAGCGAGGTGTGCGCGAGCAGCATCAGCATGAATTCGTTCTGGTCCTGGTTCTTCGACTTCGGCTCGAACACCAGGCGCACCGGCGCGGCGCGGCCCGATTCGTCGCGGATGGTGTCGAGCGAACCGAGGATCAGCTGCTTGAGCGTGAGCTGTTCCGGCGACAGCGCCTTCTTGCCCATCCTGATCTTGGGATTGGTCAGTTCCTCGATCTCCTCGAGGACTTTCTGCGCCGACGTGCCGGGCGGAAGTTCGTTGACCACCGCCTGCCACTGGCCGCGCGCCAGTTCTTCAATCTTCCAGCGCGCGCGCACCTTCATCGAGCCACGGCCGGTGGCATACATTTCCGTGATCTGCGCCGCCGGGGTGATGATCTGGCCGCCGCCCGGGAAGTCCGGGCCGGGCACGATGGCCATCAGTTCGGCGTGGGTGATCTTCGGATTGCGGATCATGGCCACCGCAGCCTGCGCCACTTCGGAGAGGTTGTGCGAGGGGATCTCGGTGGCCAGGCCGACCGCGATACCCGATGCGCCGTTCAGCAGCACCATCGGCAGGCGCGCCGGCAGGGCCTTCGGCTCCTTGTGCTGGCCGTCGTAGTTGGACTGGAAGTCCACCGTGCCCATGTCGATCTCGTCGAGCAGCAGGCGGGCGATCGGCGACAGGCGCGCTTCGGTGTAGCGCATCGCCGCGGCGTTGTCGCCGTCGCGCGAACCGAAGTTGCCCTGGCCGTCGATCAGCGGATAGCGCAGCGAAAAGTCCTGGGCCATGCGCACCATGGCGTCATAGATCGACTGGTCGCCGTGCGGGTGCAGCTTACCCATCACGTCACCCACCACGGCGGCCGACTTGCGCGGCTTGGCGTTCGAGGCCAGGCCCAGTTCATTCATCTGGAACAGGATGCGGCGCTGCACCGGCTTCTGGCCGTCGGTCACCTCGGGCAGGGCGCGGCCCTTGACCACCGAGATGGCGTAGTCGAGATAGGCGCGCTCGGCGAAGGTGGACAGCGTCAGCGTTTCGCCATCTTCCGGCGGTGGCGGTGGGGGGGCTTCAAAGAGATCGGTTTGGTTTGACATGATGCTTATGAAAATGGATGTTGATGTTTCTTCGTGCGCGCCATGTTGACGCCCATGAAAATGCTAATTGCGAGCAGGCCGATGATCACCATGGACATCGGCTCGGATCGGACGGCAGGGTTGTCGAACACGCGGTCGATCACCGCTATCTTGGCGACGTAGCCGCCGAAGACGCCCATGCCATGCCATACGGTGGGGCGCGACAGCACCAGGCCGCCGAGCAGCCACCACCATCCCAGGGCGGCAGGTACCGAGGCTGCGAAATAAATGATCGCCGCCGTGCCCAGGTACCATTCCAGGCGCGCCATGAAAATCATCCTGTCGGAGAGGCGCATCCATGCGAGCAGGTCGCTGCCGCCGCGGTAGAACAGTTGCATGGCGCAGATGCCCATGAAGATGCAGCTGGCCACGCCGACCTCGCCCAGGGGCCCCTGCGACATGAACAGGCCGAGCATGAAGCCCAGCACCGACGACAGGATCAGGCCGAAGGCGGTCAGTGACGCGCTGTTGGAAAAAGTCGCGCCCAGCACGGCGATGCTCATGCCAACCAGGACCAGCCCTTGCACGCCGCCCGATGGCTTGGGAATGAAGGCGCACAGCGATGCCACGATGAACACGCCCAGCCATGCATGCTGCCATAGCGGACGATAGCGGTGGTCCTGCGTGATCGACTGGAACCTGGCACGTAGCGCATCGGGCGCGGCCAGCGCCAGCGCAGCGGTGGTTCCCATGACTGCCGTGACGGAGCCCAGGAATGCGACGAAGCCATAGGCGCCGACAATGCCGTTGAGCGCCAGGACCAGCATGATGCCGGCCCACAGGAACATGCCGCAGATGAAGGAAAGAATGGCGGTGTCGAAAAAATAGCGCTGGTTCGCCGCAATCTCTTCCCACGCCTCGAAGACGTCGCGGTTCAGGTGGAAATACAGCATTTCCGGGTGCTGCCAGCGGATGTTGGCGGTGGCGGCCCGCATGCGCTGGATGAAAGGCGCGTCCCAGCTGCGCGTGAACTTGCGTTCCACCTTGTTCGCCAGCAGTGCATCCATCACGTCGTCGCCGGACTGGCGCAGCTGCATGAGCGAGCGCTGGGCGCGCAGGCGCGCCAGGGTCGCTGCTGCCTCTTCCGGCATTTCGCGCACGATGTGGTCGTGTTCTTCGGCCCAGCGGTAGTGCGACGCCATCGCTTCGCGGAACTCGTCGTCGCAGCCCTCGCCGGCGCAGTACTGCAGCGCGCACAGCTCGAAGCACTCGCGCACCTGGATGTTGAGCAGTGCTTCACTGTCGGTGAACAGGGCCAGCCGGCCCGCCGGGTTGTGCGACGAGCCGACCAGGAACTCGCCCCAGATCAGGCGCGCCTCCATCATGGGCGACGGCGCCGAAGGAGGAGGGCCGTCGGGATCGTATTCCCAGGCCGCCTCGTACACGGTGGTGTCGTCCGGCTCTTCCCGGAACGCCGGCGTATAGGCGGGACGGTCGTCCTCGTCCCCGGCCTTGTCCTCATCGCCGGCGGGCAGGTCCAGCGTTTGTTTTGCCAGGCGCATGGCGGCCTCGTAGGCGTCGCGCAAGTCCTGGAAGCCTTGCGGATCGTCTTCGGGGCGGGTGACCTTCAGCTTCTTTGCGTAAGCGCGCTTGATTTCACGCTCGTCGCTGGTCGCCCTGGTTCCAAGGATCGTCCAGACATTCAAAGGAAGGTGCCTCCGTCGAGCTGTTTCATGACCTCGACCAGCGTTTCACGCGCGCGGCGGCTGGCGGCAGGCTCCTGGCGTTCCAGTACCGACTGGAAGGTGGCCACGGCCTGCGCCAGGTATTCGCGTTCGCGGCCCAGCAATTGTTCGTACAGGCGGTCGGCCTGCGCCACCAGCGTGCGGTTTTCCATGCGCTCACGCGGGTGGATTTTCAGCTCCGCCAGTTCGGCCAGGCGCTTTTCGATTTCTTCGGCGTTCATCACGCCGGCGTTCTCGGTGATCAGCAGCTTGTGCTTTTCCTGCGACGGCAGGACCGTGATTTCCGCTTCCAGCACGCCGGACACGTCGTACGTAAAGCGCACGTCGGCGCTGATTTCGCCGGCCTTCTTGGCCGCGATAGGGAAGTTCAGCGTGCCCAGGTAGATATTGTCGGACACCCGCCGCGCTTCGCCCTGGTACACCTTCACCGACAGTTCCTTCTGGAAGTCGTTGATCGTGGTGATGTTTTCGACGCGCGAAATCGGCACCGTCGAATTGCGCTCGATGATGGGCAGGTAGTGGCCGCTCTCGTAGTCGTTTGGGCCCACCTGGCGCGCGATGGCGATGCCCAGCGAGTAGGGGGCGACGTCGGTCATGACCACTTCGTCGAGCGCCGAATCGCGCATCTTCAGGCCGGCCTGCACCGCCGCGCCCAGCGCGATGGCCTCGTCCGGGTCGAGATGGATCATGGGGAAGCGGCCGAACATGCGCGAAGCGAGCTTGCGCACCAGCGGCATGCGCGTGGCGCCGCCGGCCAGCACCACGGAATCGAGTTCCGACGCCTTGATGGTGGCGTCGCGCAGGGCGCGTTCGACCGGCGTGCGCAAGCGCAGCATCAGCGGTTCGCACAGGCTGGCCAGGGTTTCTTCGTCCAGCTCCCAGTTGTATTCGGCGCCGTCCATATGGAAGGCCATGCGCGCCTTGGGCGCGTCCGACAGGGTGCGCTTGGCGCGTTCGGCCTCGTCGCGCAGGCGCTGGCGGGCGCTGCCGGAGAGGTCCTGCCCGTTCAGGGCCTTGGCCAGGCCGCTTTTGGCCAGGAAGGCGTCGAACATGAGGGAGACGAAGTCTTCGCCGCCCAGGAAATTGTCGCCGGCCGAGGCGCGTACTTCCATCACGCCTTCGAACAATTCGAGGATCGACACGTCGAAGGTGCCGCCGCCCAGGTCGAATACCAGGAACTTGGTTTCGCGCTGGGTATCCTGGATGCCGTAGGCCAGGGCCGCGGCGGTCGGCTCGTTGAGCAGGCGCTCGACCTTCAGCCCCGCCAGCTGGCCGGCCACGCGGGTGGCCTTGCGCTGGCCGTCGCTGAAGTAGGCGGGCACGGTGATGATGGCTTCGGTGACCTTGTGGCCAAGGTAGGCTTCCGCATCTTCCTTGAGCGCGCGCAGCACCATCGACGACAGTTCTTCGGGGCGGAAGGTCTGTTTGCCCAGCTGCGTCTTGCGCTCGCTGCCCATGTAGCGCTTGAATAGCGCCGCGGTCAGGTGCGGGTGCGTCTGCAAGCGGGCGCGCGCGGCGGCGCCCACCAGGATCGAACCGTCGTCGTCGATGCCCACGCATGACGGGGTCAGGTTCTGGCCCAGTGCATTCGGGATAATCGAGGCTTTCCCGTCGCGCCAGACGGCGACAAGGCTGTTCGTGGTGCCAAGGTCGATCCCGATGATCATTTAGATATCCGCTTCCGTTTCGTTTCCGTGTTCTTCGATCCAGGCACGGCGTGCAGCCGCCTCGCCTTTCCCCATCAGCATATTGAAACGCGCCGACGAATCGACGTGGCTGAAGTCGCCCAGCGTCACCGGCAGCAGGCGCCGCGTGTCCGGATTCATGGTCGTTTCCCACAGCTGTTCGGCGTTCATCTCGCCCAGGCCCTTGAAGCGCGAAATGCTCCAGGCGCCTTCCTTCAAGCCTTCCTTGGACAGCTTGTCTTCGATGACCAGCAGTTCGCCGTCGTCGAGCGCATACAGCTTCTGGATCGGCTTCTTGCCGCGCGCCGGTGCGTCGACGCGGTACAGCGGCGGACGGGCGATGCAGATGTGGCCGTGGGCGAACAGCGCCGGGAAGTGCTTGAAGAAGAGCGTCAGCAGCAGGACCTGGATGTGCGAACCGTCGACGTCCGCATCCGACAGGATGCAGATTTTGCCGTAACGCAGGCCGGACAGGTCGGGCGTGTCGCCGTGGCTGTGCGGGTCGACGCCGATGGCGACCGCGATGTCGTGGATCTCGTTGTTGGCGAACAGGCGGTCACGGTCGGTTTCCCAGGAATTGAGCACCTTGCCGCGCAGCGGCAGGATGGCCTGGTATTCCTTGTCGCGGCCCATCTTGGCCGAACCGCCCGCGGAGTCGCCCTCGACCAGGAAAATCTCGTTGCGCGCGATGTCGGTCGATTCGCAGTCGGTCAGCTTGCCCGGCAGGACGGCCACGCCGGACGATTTCTTCTTCTCGACCTTCTGCAGCGAACGCAGGCGCGACTGGGCCTGCTTGATGACCAGGTCGGCCAGCTTTTTGCCGTATTCGACGTGCTGGTTCAGCCACAGCTCGAGCGGCGGCTTGGTAAAGCTGGAGACCAGGCGCACCGCGTCGCGCGAATTGAGGCGCTCCTTGATCTGGCCCTGGAACTGCGGGTCGAGCACCTTGGCCGACAGCACGAAGGACACGCGCGCGAACACGTCTTCCGGCAGCAGCTTGACGCCTTTGGGCAGCAGCGAATGCATCTCGACGAAGCTCTTGACGGCGCCATACAGGCCGTCGCGCAAGCCCGATTCGTGGGTGCCGCCGTTGGAAGTGGGGATCAGGTTGACGTAGGACTCGCGCACCACGCCGCCTTCCTCGGTCCATGCCACCACCCAGGCCGCGCCTTCGCCTTCGGCAAAGCCGTCGGTTTCGCCGTTCGAATACTGGGCGCCTTCGAAGACCGGGATCAGGGTTTCGCCGCTGGAGGTCTGGGCCAGCATCTCGTTGAGGTAGCCGCGCAGGCCTTCGTCGTACTTCCAGGTGGTGACGTCGCCGTTCTTGGCGTTGGTCAGGGTGACCGTCACGCCCGGCAGCAGCACCGCTTTCGAGCGCAGCAGGCGCTGCAGCTCGACCATGGAAATGGCGGGAGAGTCGAAATACTTCGGATCGGGCCAGGCGGTCACGCGCGTGCCGCTCTTCTTGCCGTCGCGCGGGGCGGGCATGGAAACCAGCGGTTCGATCACGTCGCCATGGGCGAAGGCCATCTTGTGCAGGCCGTTGCCGTTTTCTTCCTTGCGCCAGACCGTGATTTCCAGGCGCGTGGACAGGGCGTTGGTGACGGACACGCCCACCCCGTGCAGGCCGCCCGAGAACGCGTACGCCCCGCCCGAACCCTTGTCGAACTTGCCGCCGGCGTGCAGGCGCGTAAATACGATCTCCACGGTCGGCACGTTTTCTTCGGGATGCAGTCCAACGGGAATACCGCGCCCGTCGTCTTCGACCGTGATCGAATTGTCCGTGTTGAGCGTGACCCCGATGTTCTTGCAATGGCCGCCCAGCGCCTCGTCCGAGGCGTTGTCGATCACTTCCTGGATGATGTGGAGCGGGTTCTCGGTTCGGGTGTACATACCCGGGCGCTGTTTGACGGGTTCCAGTCCTTTCAGGACGCGGATCGATGATTCACTGTAGTCGGATGCGGGTTTTTTGGTGGCCATATCAAAATTCTTTATGCGGATGCCTGCGCATTCTATCTTGTCGGACGGAAAAGGACTGAAATTCGTGGTGAATGAATAAGCTTGCCAGTGGGGGCGATTGTGGTTAGATTCGTACGGACCCGTTCATGGCAGTATTAATTGTTTTCATATGTATCATATAACGCATGCATAAATATCCGTTTGCCATCCGCCTGATCGGTTTTCCGCCCGACGAGCGACCGCATATCGCGAACGCGCTCGCCAAGGCGCCGGACGATGGCCCGGGATATTCTTGCCTGCATGAAGACAGTTTGCAAGACCCGGACCTGACCATGGTGAACGGGGACGACCTGAAAGCGCTGGCCCGGGTGATGGCCAATGCCCCCACGGCCCTGCTGCCGGTCATCGTGGTGGGCAATGCCGTGATGGACTTTCCCTACCCGCGCCTGGAGCGGCCGCACGACTGGGCGCGTATGTACGACATGCTGGAAGAATTGCTGCAGCGGCGCGCGGAATCGCTGGCCCACCTGGCCGCGCGCGGCCTGCCCTTCATTACCGAGCGCCGGCGCCGGCCGCGGCTCGACTTCGACGTCACCGACCCGGCCGATTACGCGCGCCAGCGCAAGGCGCCTCCGCGCGGCGCGGTGCTCATTGTGGACAAGGGCGGCGCCCTGCGCGACCACATGGCGAAACTGGTGGGCGAGCGCAAGCTGTCCATCGAATGGACCGACAGCGCCGCCACCGCCGTGCACCTGTGCGAAGAGACGCCGGTTTCCATGGTCCTGATCAACACCTCCACGCCCGGCATCGACCCGTACGGGCTGACCGCCGCGATCAAGGCGCAGAAGGGCGCGGAGCGGATCGCCGTGATCCTGCTGGTGGGCAATGCCTTCCATTACCACAGCGGCAAGGCCAAGGCCGCGGGCGTACGCGGCATCCTCGACAAGCCGGTGGCCGACCGCCATTTGCTGGCCACCCTCAAGAAAATGCTGTCGCTGTCGGTTTGATGTTGTTACAACTTTGAATCGTGCGGCAGCGCTGCCGGGCTATATTTAAGGCATGCCAGACAAAGACACAGAACAGGACGGCAATCCCCACGTCGACCGCATTCCGGACCGGCGCTCGGTCGACGCTCCGCCGCGCTACCAGAAGGAAACCGACACGCCGATGGCGCTGCTCAGCCGCGTGCTGGCCTCGCGCTGGCGCGCCATGCGCGACCGGATCGGACGCGACTTCATGCGCCGCACGCTGCGCATTGGCGTCTCGGCCCGCATTTTCCATCCCGAGCCCGGCTCCACCGGGCTGCGCAGCAAGAACCTCCAGTACCTTGAAGAATCGATCGCGCAATGGGTCATGTCGCGCGACGTGCTGGTGTTCATGGTGCCCACGGTCAATACCAACGGGCTGCTCCATCCCAGCAACATCACCCTGCGCCATTACGCGCGCCACCTGGACGGGCTGGTGCTGCAGGGCGGGGCGGACGTATCGCCGCAAACCTATTCCGAGTCGCCCACCAAGCCCGAGTGGGGCGGCGACCGCGCGCGCGACCTGTACGAGCTGGAGCTGCTGCACGAATTCGTCGACGCGGGCAAGCCGGTGCTGGGGATTTGCCGCGGCTGCCAGCTGATCAACGTGGCATTCGGCGGCACGCTGTACCAGGACGTGGCCACCAATGTGCCGGCCGCGCAGGCGCACGTGCACAGCGACTACGACGCGCACCGGCACGCGGTGTCGTTTCCTTCGGGGTCATCGCTGGCGCGCATGTTCCCCGATGCGCGGCGGGCCATCGTCAATTCGATCCACCACCAGGCGGTGAAAGACCTGGGCCGCGACATCATGATCGAAGCGGTGTCCGATCCGGACGGGATTATCGAAGCGATCCGCTACCAGCGGGCCAGTTTCGTGATGGGGCTGCAGTGGCACCCCGAGTTTCACCGGGCCGGGGGCGTGGACCTGCTCGATTGCACGCCCATCCTCGACGAATTCTTGCGCGCCGCGCGCGAAACGCGCCTCTAAACACATCGTCCTCGCGAAGCTTGCCCTCGCGCAGGCGGGGGGCGGGGACCCATAGGGAATTTGCTCAGGCAGTGAAATCGAGATAGAGATCACGCCAGCGCGGGTTGTGCTCAGAAATGAGGTCCACTTTCCACGAGCGCTTCCACTTCTTCAGGTGTTTTTCACGGGCGATAGCCTCGTGCAAGCTGCCATGGATTTCGTACCAGACCAGCAGGTGCACGCCGTACTTCTGCGTAAAGCTTTCGACGACGTCATTCTTGTGCTCCCAGACGCGTCTGATAATGTTTGTGGTTACGCCGATGTAGAGCGTTCCATAGGGCGCGCTCGCGAGCATGTAGACGTAGCTTGGCTTGTCCATAGTTCATATATGGTGAAGCCAGCGGCCAGAATTGATTCGACATGGATCAACCGTGCCATGGGTCCCCGCCTCCGCGAGGACGATGTGCGGCTTATTTTTCGCCGCGGAAGCGGCGGATGGCGGCGTTGACCATGCCCTCGGCGCTGCCCTGTTCTTCGTACTGGCGCCGCAAATAAGTCGCGTCGCTCGACTCTTCCGCCGCCGCCGACAGATGCCTGAGCGCCGACACGCTCCCCAGCGCTTCCGCATGCCGCTCCATCTTGCGCAGCGTCGTCAGAATGTCCTCGCGCAGCGACATGGTCTCGTAGGTTTTCGGATGCGTGATCGACCCATCCAGCCCGAACCTGCAGGCCTGGAAGCGGTTGAAGTTGTACACCAGGTAGTCGTCTTCCACCGGCGGCTCTTCCTTGCGTTCGAGCAGATGCCGGCACAGCGCCTGCAGGTAGCCCGCCAGCGCCGCGGCCCGTTCCACCGTCAGCGGCGTGTCGCACACGCGCAGCTCGATGGTGCCGTACTCCGGCTTGGGCCTGATGTCCCAGTAAAAATCCTTCATGCTCTTGATGATGCCGGTGCGTTCCATTTTCGCGAAATAGACGTTGGCGAAGTCGTCCCAGCTCAAGGTGAACGGCGCCCGTCCGCTCATGGGAAACGCGAACACCGAATTCAGGCGCGCCGAATCGAACAGGCTGTCATGCCCCTGCACGAAGGGCGACGACGCCGACAGCGCGATGAAGTGCGGAATATAGCGATTGAGCGAATGAAGCAAAAACATCGCGTCGTCGCCCGAGGCGCAGCCGATGTGCACGTGCTGCCCGAACACGGTGAACTGCTTGGCCAGGTAGCCATACAGCGACGACAGTTCCTGGAAGCGCGGCTTGTGGAAGATCTTCTGCGCGGACCAGTGCTGGAAGGGATGCGTGCCCCCGCCCGACAAGCCGATATTGAGCTGGTCTCCCGCCGCCACCAGCACGTCGCGGATCTCCAGCAATTGCCCCAGCAGCGGCAAATGGCTCGAGTGCACGCTGGAGTTAATTTCGATCATGCTTTCGGCGATCTCCGGCGTCACATTGCCCGGAAACGGTTTGCGCGAGAGCAGGTGCAGCAGGTCGGGACTGGCCGCGGTCAGGTCGAAGTCCGACAGGCTGACCAGCTGCAGTTCCAGCTCCACGCCGAAAGTGAGCGCCTTCGATTCGGCAAACGGTTCGAGTGGCATGTCAGCTCTCCTGGGTTTCGCGGGCCCAGAACAGGGCACGCTGGACGATGATGGGGCCGAATACTTCGAGGATCAGCGTCACCGCCGCCATGGCCCGCAATTCGCCGGAGAGGTTGACCCCGCCCACGCGCGCATGTTCCAGCAGCAGGATGGCGAACACCGACACCGGCGCCAGGCCGAAGCCGGTCAGGGCGCCCTTGCGCCACGAAATGCCCGACAGCTCAGAGAACAGGGTGACGCCCATCGTCTTGGTCAGCAGGCGCACCAGCACCACCGCGCAGGCCATGGCCCCGCCTTCGGCCACCACCTGCCAGTCCAGCGTGGAGGCGGCAAACACGAACAGCAGCACGGTGAGCAATTCGCCCAGCGCGCCGAAATTGCGCTGCGCCTGGCTGAAGGCCACGCGCCGGTGGCGCGCGGTCAGGCCGAACGCCAGCGTGGCCACCACCGGCGACAGCTGCGAAGTGTAGGTGATTGAAACGAGCAGTATCACCGCCAGCGCGAAACCGACCGTGGCGTCCTGCGCCAGGTTGCCAAGGCGGCGCAGCAGGGCCGGCACCACCAGCCCGAACACGGCGCCCGTGACGGCCGACAGCAGCTTGGCCACCAGGGTGTTGAGGGTGGCGTCGCCAATGTCGTTGGAGTCGCGGAAGATCCAGAAGCCGACGACGACGTTGAAGAAGAACACGGCCAGCACGCAGTTCAGCGCCGACAGGTGCAGCAGGCGCTCCGTGACCTGGCCCGAGCTGCGGCTTTCATTGATGACGCGGATGATGGCGGCGGGCGAGGTGGACATGGCCAGGGCGCCCATCAGCAGTGCGGTCATGGTGGCGGCGCCCATCCACATGGCCACGAAGTAGACCGCGATGAACGTGCCCAGCGACTCGGCCAGCGCGCCGACGCCGAACCAGGGATTGGTGCGCAGCCAGTGCAGGTTGATGCGGTAGCCAAGCTCGAACAGGATCAGGCCGAACGCCACGTCGGCCATCACCAGCACCGGCCCCGCGCCGGACGCGGGCAGGACGCCGATCTGCGGCGCGGCCAGCGCAAAGCCGATCACGCCGTAGAATGTGATCCGCGGTAAACCGGTGATGCGGTGGCCGAATTCGCCGGCCAGCCAGGCGATGCAGATCGCCACCGGCCAGGCAAGGTTGGTCAGGATCGTCAGCAGATCGGGCATGTTGTCCTTTCGAGGAGTGCCGTCCGATTCTACAAGACGGCGCCATGCGCACGATTGCCCGGCCCGGCTTTACTTGCTGAGCAGGCGCATGGCGCGCTCCAGGCCCTCTATCGTCAGTGGAAACATCCGGTTGTTCATGACTTGCCTGATGACGGAAATCGACTGCCGGTACTGCCAGACGCCCTCGGGTTCGGGATTGAGCCAGGCAAACTTCGGAAACGCATTGCAGAAGCGGGCCAGCCATTCGGCGCCGGCTTCTTCGTTGTTGTACTCCACCGACCCGCCGGGCGCGAGCACCTCGTAAGGGCTCATGGTGGCGTCGCCGACGAAAATGAGCTTGGTGTCGGGCGCGTACTTGCGCAGGATGTCCCAGGTAGGGAAGCGTTCGGCATTGCGGCGCCGGTTGTTCTTCCACAGGTAGTCGTAGACGCAGTTATGGAAGTAAAAGAACTCCATGTTCTTGAATTCGGTCTTCGCGGCCGAGAACAGTTCCTCGGTGCGTTCGATATGGTCGTCCATGCTGCCGCCCACGTCGAGCAGCATCAGCACCTTGACCTTGTTCTTGCGCTCGGGCTGCATCTTGATGTCGAGGTAGCCCGCGTTGCTGGCCGTGGCGCGGATGGTCGCGTCGAGCGCCAATTCCTCTTCGGCCCCTTCGCGCGCGAACTTGCGCAGGCGGCGCAGCGCCACCTTGATGTTGCGGGTGCCCAGCTCGCGTTCGGCGTCGTAGTCCTTGTAGGCGCGCTGCTCCCACACCTTCACTGCCGTGCGGTTGCCGCCGGCGCCGCCGATGCGGATGCCTTCCGGGTTGGTGCCGCCATTGCCGAAGGGCGAAGTGCCGCCGGTGCCTATCCATTTGCTGCCGCCTTCGTGGCGTTCCTTCTGCTCCTTGAGCAGTTCGTTCAGGCGGTCCATCAGCTTGTCGTAGCCGAATTTTTCAAGCTGGGACTTCTGTTCGGCCGTCAGTTCGCGCTCCATGCGCTTGATCAGCCAGTCGAGCGGAATGGCGCTGTTCGATTCGAAGGCGGCGTTGATGCCCTTGAAGTACTGGGCGAAAGCGCGGTCGAACTTGTCGAAATGGGCTTCGTCCTTGACCAGGGTCAGGCGCGACAAATAATAGAAGTCGTCCATCGACGGGCCGATGACGCTCTTGTCCATGGCTTCGAGCAGGGTCAGGAATTCCTTGATCGTGACCGGGATCTTGGCGTCCTTCAGTGAAAAAAAGAAGTCGATCAGCACGTCAGTTCCTCGCCAGCTTGTACTGCAGTTGCGCCCTGATCTCGGGCCATTCGCCGCGCAGGATGCTGTACATGACCGTGTCGCGCACGGTGCCGTCGCGGCGCGGATGGCTGTGGCGGATCACGCCATCCTTCTTTGCGCCCAGGCGCTCGATGGCGGCCTGCGACGCATGGTTGAAGTTATCGGTGCGCAGGCCAACCACGGCGCAGCCCAGGGTATCGAAGGCGTGCGAGAGCAGCATGATCTTGCAGCTGGTGTTCACGTGGCTGCGCTGGCGGCTTTTCGCATACCAGGTCCAGCCAATTTCCACGCGGTCGATCTCGGGCAGGATGTCGTGATAGCTGGTGGTGCCCATGACGGCGCCGCTGGCCGCATCGACGACGGCGAAGGCCAGGCGGTTGCCCATGTCGGTCGCGGTGCGGATATAGCGCTCCACGTCCTGCGGTTCGGGCACGGAGGTAATGCGCAGCTTCCACAATTCGCCGTCCATGGCGGCCGCGCGCAGGCCGTCCGCGTGCGCCAACGCCAGCGGCTCGAGGCGCACGCCGTGCAATTGAAGGGTAAGCGGGGCAACCTGGATCATCAGCGATTCATCCGCGACATGGCGACCAGGCGTTCGAACAGGTGCACGTCCTGCTCGTTCTTGAGCAGGGCGCCGTGCAGCGGCGGCACGATGGATTTGGCGTCCTTGCTGCGCAGCGCTTCGGCCGGGATGTCTTCGGCCAGCAGCAGCTTGAGCCAGTCCAGAAATTCGGACGTCGACGGTTTTTTCTTCAGGCCCTGCACGTCGCGCACTTCGTAGAAGCTGTGCAGCGCCTGGGCCAGCAAGTCCTGCTTCAAGGTCGGGTAGTGCACCTTGACGATGGCTTCCATCGTGTCCTTGTCCGGGAATTTGATGTAGTGGAAGAAGCAGCGGCGCAGGAAGGCGTCCGGCAGTTCCTTCTCGTTGTTGGACGTGATGATGACCAGCGGGCGGTGCTTGGCCACCACCATTTCGCGCGTCTCGTAGACGTAGAACTCCATGCGGTCCAGTTCGCGCAGCAGGTCGTTCGGGAATTCGATGTCGGCCTTGTCGATTTCGTCGATCAGGAGCACCACCGGCTCGGGCGCGGTGAAGGCTTGCCACAGCACGCCCTTGACGATGTAGTTGTTGATGTCGCGCACGCGCTCGTCGCCCAGCTGCGAATCGCGCAGGCGCGAAACGGCGTCGTATTCGTACAGGCCCTGCTGCGCCTTGGTGGTGGACTTGATGTGCCACTGCATCAGCGGCATGTCGAGGGCCTGGGCCACTTCTTCGGCCAGCATGGTCTTGCCGGTGCCGGGCTCGCCCTTGATCAGGAGCGGGCGCTGCAAGGTGAGGGCGGCGTTGACGGCCAGCTTCAGGTCGGCGGTGGCGACATAGCTGTCGGAACCTTCGAAACGAGGCGCCTGTTTTTTCGGTGCGGTCATGGGAGTATGGGTCGAAGTGAAGTTCTTTTGAGTATAAGCCAGAACAGATTTCGGGGCGGAAAGCGCTATTCATTGTCGAGGAAACATACTAGACTGCAGCCTTACATTTACGGCAATATTCCGGGGGCGACTTGAAACGATTTATTCAACTGCTTGTTGCCTCGATGTGCCTGTTTGGCGCCAGCGCCCTGGCGGCGGAAATGTGCAAGCTGGACGGACTGGAAAAGCAGGCGGCCAATTCAGCTGACTGCCATTTCTATCATGGCACCAGCGCTTACCGGGCAGGTGACTTCGCGACAGCGGCGGACTACTGGAAGCGGCTCATCGCGCTCAAGGAGGTGCCGGTTGACGAAGAACATTTGCAAGCGAGCGCTTACAACAACCTTGGATTCTTGTATTACTTTGGCAAAGGCGTCAAGGCCGACAAACCCGAAGCGATCGCCTACTGGCATCGGTCCAGCAAGGCCGGAAACGAGGAAGCGGCGTATCACCTGTGCCACGTTTACGCGGACAAGAAGGTGTCGACCTTTGACCCGAAACTGGGAGGGGAATATTGCCGCGAAGCCCTGCGGCGCTATGGCTTGCTGAAGAAGTCGAGCGAGAACACCAATACCATCCTGCACGATGCCCAGGCCTATCTGCGAAAAATGGATCAGTAGGAAAAAAATACATGATGGCCGCCATCCTCACGCTCCTTGCCTTGATTTACTTGTTCGCGGCCCTGCAGGTTCTCGGGCGGCGCAAGCCCGGCTACCGCCAAACCGGCCACACCATCAGCGAAATCGGTGAAACGGGCGCGCCCGATCAGCGTTTCGTGGCGTACGGCCTGTTCCTGCCGATCGGCATGGCGATGGGGCTGGTGGCCTGGATGGTGGCGCCGACCTCGCAGGCGACGGCGGCGCTGGCAGCGGCCATTGCCATCGGCTACCTGGGCGCCGCGCAGTTTCCCTGCGACCCCTGTTCCCCGCTCGCCGGCAGTTTTCGGCAAGCCATGCACAACCTGCTGGGCGGCGTCCAGTACGTGGGCGGCGCCCTGGCCCTGATGCGCCTGTCCGAAGTCCAGGAGGTGCCATTCAAGGCAGCCGGCTTTATCCTGTTCGGCACGGTCGTGATCCTCACTTTCATGCCGTCGGGCGGCAAGGGCGTGCGCGGTCTGGTCCAGCGCGTCGGCGAAGTGGTCCTTTTTGGCAGCCTGGCGCTGTCGGCATGGCGTCTCGGCCCGTTGTCTTAGACGCACTCGCAATGCGTACACTCTGCGGTAAGCCTTGAAAAAGCAAAGGGCCATCATTCCTGATGGCCCCGGTACAGACGCCACACTGGATTGCAATCTCCGATGTATGACGGCCCCGAGGGGACTTAAACCGCGATGCTTTCGCAGAGCGCGATACGATGTGACTCTATGCTTTTACAGGTGATGCGTCAACTGTGCTAAACCCAAACCGTGCAGCATGCACTTCCGCACTCTTGTCAATTCAGCATCTGTCAGAATGCGAATGTCATAGTTTCTGCTTCCATCCGTCTTTCCGTCGAATGGTAAGCCCAGGCGTGCAAGTGACACGGTGTACAACAAGTCACCTTTCACCCATTGCAAAGGCGAGTCATAAGGTTTCGGCAGCGGTGGATCAATCTGAATTGTGCAGTGATAGTCCCGCGCAATCGGGGGTGCTGTTGTGCTGAAGGGAATCACCGTACAGAGGTTTGGGCGAATTCTGATGTGTGGCGAAATCACGACTGCCAAACGTCGTTTCGTAATTTCTGGTTCGCGCAGCCCAGCGAAATCGCAAATGACGATGGTTCCAAGCGCCGGATGTATCTTCAGAGCCATTCGCACCTCGTCAGTAATTCGCGTCTCTCCGGATTCTACGTCGCGGCGCTAGTACATTTCCAAACGAGAGCGTCAATCCTGTCCTTGTGTCAAATCGAACTTCTGCCGGCAAGGCCCAGATGTGGACGAGGTGCCCTTAATCGGTTAAAATCGCAGGTTGATAGTGCAAAAGGTGTCATTTTTGCACGTACGGTACCGACTACCACTTACCATCGCCACCATGAAAAAATTCTTCGCACTTATCGTGCTCGCCGGCGTCGCCAACCTTTCCGCAGCCGCGGACATCGTGGGCAATGCCAAGGCCGCTAAAGTTGAGCAATGCATCGGCTGCCACGGCATCCCAGGCTACAAAGCAACTTTCCCTGAAGTCTATCCGGTACCGATGATCGGTGGCCAGTCGGCGAAATACATCGAAAGCGCGCTCAACGCCTATAAAAAAGGCGACCGCAAGCACCCTTCGATGCGCGGCGTCGCGGCGACCATGTCCGACCAGGACATCGCCGACGCAGCAGCGTACTACTCGCAGCAGACCACCAAGAAATAAGGACAGCGCCATGAAAAAACTGATTATCGCCCTGTTCTGCAGCGCTGTTTCCCTCTCCGCAGTCGCTGGCGGCGACGTCGCAGCCGGTGCCGAGCTGGCCAAGAAAAACAATTGCGCATCCTGCCACGGTGCCGATTACAACAAGCCGATCGACCCGAGCTATCCGAAGCTGGCGGGCCAGCACGCCCAATACCTGGCGCATGCCCTGAAAGCCTACAAGCGCGGCGACGCGCCTGCCGGCCGCAGCAACGCCATCATGGTCGGCCAGGTCAAGCCGCTGTCGGACAAGGACATCGCCAACATCGCTGCCTACCTGCACAGCCTGCCGACCGAGCTGAACAACAAGCGCTAAGCGCCCGGCTGTCTTTTGACGGTCATGAAAATCCTTTCCGCCAGCGCCACGCCGCTGGTTCGAAAGGATTTTTGCATTTCCGGGGCTGCCGCGTGACCACCACGGTCCTGTCGCTGCTGTTCCTGCTGGCCATCGGCCAGGCCGGCTTCCTGATGTTCGCCCTGCTCGCGTCGCGCCAGCAGGAAGTGCGCACCGCGAACCGGCTGATGGCAGCCTTGCTGCTCGGCTGCATTGCCGTCATCGGCCATGCCTGGCTCGGCATCCAGGGCTTGTATTCCACTTATCCGCATAGCGCCAATGCCATCGCCACGCTGGGATTGCTGCCCGGGCCGCTGCTCTACCTTTATTTGCGCACCATGCTGTTCGACCGGCCGCTGGCCCGGCGCGAGCTGCTGCATTTCCTGCCTTTCGTGCTGGCCACGCTGGCCCTGATGCCGTTTTACCTGCAAGGCGCCGACGCCAAGCTGGCCTGGATGTTGAACCGGGGCGGCATTCCCTGGTATGTCGCCCTGGCCGCGCTGGCCAAGACCGTGCTGTTCCTCTGTTATATCGTGGCCGGCTACCGCCTGATGCGGCGCGCCGGCGACAGCCCGCTGGCCGACGGCTTGTCGCGGCTGATGAAAATCTGGCTGGTGGGCGGGGTGATCAGCATCGCGGCCCTGGGCATCGAGTTCGTCGACATCGAATTGCCGGTCTCGTCCGACGCGCTCGGCGCCCTGGGCTTGCTCATTTTCGTCTACGCGACCGCCTTGCTGGCCATTCGCTTGCCGCTCAGCTACCGGCCGCAGGCCGAACCGCCCAAGGTGAAATACGCCAACAAGGAGATCCCCGAAAGCGAACGGATCTTGTTCCTGGAGAAACTGACGTCGGCGATGGCCGACGGCAAGGCCTATTGCGACGGCGACCTCAAACTGGAAGGCCTGGCGACCATGCTGGCCATGACGGCGCACGAACTGTCGCAGCTGATCAACGAAACCTGCGGCGTCAATTTCCAGGAATATGTGAACGGCTACCGGGTCGCTGCCTTGAAAAAAGCGTTGCACGATCCGGTGCATGCGGCCGACAGCATCCTGGACCTGGGACTGGCCTGTGGCTTTAACAGCAAGAGCGCATTGAACCGGGTTTTCAAGGAAATTGCCGGAATGACGCCCAGCGAGTACCGAAAACAGGTGCCAAATCATCATTCGGGACGCCAGGACGCCGCTTTTTGAGCACAGTGGGGGCATTCCAACCGACCCAGGAGTTCTCCCATGATCCGATTCGCCGCCCTCGCCGCACTGCTTCCCTTCGCTTCCGCCCTGGCCGCCGCGCCGGTCTGGATCACCAACGTCAAGCTGGTCTCGCCTGAAAAGCTGGACCGCATCGAGCAGGGCCATGTCCTGGTCCGGGATGGCATGATCGTGTCGGTCCGGCGCGGCGCCGGACACAAGATTCCGGCCGGCGCGGTCCGGGTCGACGGCAAGGCTTACTACCTGGCGCCCGGCCTGATCGACTCGCACGTCCACCTGTTCGGTGTGCCCGGCATGTCGCTGGAAGAAGCGCGCCTCAAGAAGCCGATGGTCCAGGCCTACTACCGCCAGATGCCGCGTTCCTTCCTTTACTACGGCTACACCACCGTCATCGACCTGGCCCTGGCCGACCGCAGCGTCATCGACGACGTCAACAAGTCGCCGCTGCATCCGGACGTGGTCCACTGCGCCGAACCGCTGGTCATGGCCAACGGCTACCCCGCGTCCTACGTCGCAGGCAAGGAGCGCTACGAGGTATTCCCCAACTTTATTTACGATCCGGCCCAGGCGGCCGTGATTCCTTCGCGGTTCAAGCCTGCCGAATATTCCGTGGCCGCCGGCATCGCGCGGGTGAAGCAGGGCGGCGGCGTGTGCGTCAAGACCCACTTCGAGCGCGGCTTCGGCGCCCAGCGCAACCTGCCGGTGATGACGCCAGCCATGGTGGCCGACGTGCGCGCCGAAGCGACCCGCAACAAGCTGACTCTGGTCATGCACGCCAATGGCCTGGAAGGCCAGGCCTTCGCTGTGGCCGGCAAGGTCGACGTGCTTGCGCATGGCATGTGGCACTGGGATAAATACCGCGAAAGCGCCGAACTGCCGGCGGAAATCAAGGTCTTGCTGGACCAGATCGCGGAGCGGCGCATCGGCTACCAGGCCACCATGCAGGTGCTGTACGGCTTGCGCGCCTATGTCGACCCGGCCTACCTGAAGCATCCCGGCATCGCCAAGGTGGTGCCGAAAGAACTGGCGGCATGGTTCGCCACGCCGGCCGGGCGCTGGTTCAAGGAAGAAGTCACCGAAGGCGAGGACGACGCAGCGGTCATGAAAGGCTTCGACAATCCCCTGCGCCGCCTGCGCCAGGTGGTGGCCTACCTGGCCTCGAAGGACGCCAACTTCCTGCTTGGCTCCGATACGCCCTCAGGCCCAACCTACGGCAACCTGCCCGGCCTGAACGGCTTCATGGAAATGCAGCGCCTGCACGAAGCGGGACTGTCGCTGGCCCAGGTGTTCAAGGCTGCGACCATCAACAATGCGCGCGCCTTCAAGATCGACGGCCGGGTCGGCACGATCGAAAAGGGCAAGGCGGCCAACCTGGTGCTGATGAAGATGTCGCCTCTGGCCGACATTGCAGCCTACGACAGCATCGTCACGGTCTGGGTGGGCGGCAAGCAGGTCGAGCGCGAGGCGCTGGCGGCAAACGACTAGGCGCGTTTGTGCACGCAGTCGATATAGGCGGCGGTATCGGGCGCCGTGTTGGTGCGCTGCGACTTCCAGATCATCTCGCCGAGGCATTCCATGATCTGGTGGTGGGCGTCGTGCTCGCCGATGCGGGCGGTGAGGGCGGTGCATGCCGCGCGGATGCCGGGCGGCTGGTCTATCGATACCTGCTCGGCGATCGACAGGTGCATCGACAAGTGCAGGAAAGGGTTGGCCTGGCCGCCTTCGACCGAATAGTCGCGCGCGATGGCGGCGTCGGCATCGGCCAGGACATCGGCGTATTCGGGGTGCTGGCTGATCCAGTCGGCGGCGATGGCGTCCATCGGGCTGAGGATTTCTCCGGCGCGTTGCTTGCGGAAGGCTTCGCAAAAGAAGCGGCGGACGTCGTTGGAAGAAGGTGTGAACATGGGGGGGGTAGTATTCTTGCCGTCATTCCCGCCTGCGCGGGAATGACGCTATTCTTTGGTGGGCGCCAGTACCAGCTGCGGTTCCGGCCCACAGCCCTCGGTTTCGGTCGGAGCGCCTATCGGCGCCGGCGTCGTCCTTGGTGCATGCGGCTGGCGCAGGTAGCGAGCGGTATGCCGGCGTTCATGCGCATGCCCGCCATTGGCCGGCCACGTCAGGAAGCGTGACAGTTCCTGCAGCGCGCGTTGGTACACATCGCGCTTGAACTCGATCACCACATCGAGCGGCACCCAGTAATCGTGCCAGCGCCAGGCGTCGAATTCCGGATGGTCGGTCAGGCGCAGGTTCACATCGTTATCGCGCGCGCACATGCGAAGCAAAAACCAGATCTGCTTCTGGCCGCGATAATGCCCGCGGATTTCACGCTTGATAAAATGGTCCGGTACCTCGTAGCGCAGCCAGTCGCGCGTTCGTCCTACAATCTTCACATGCTCCTGGCGCAATCCGATTTCTTCCTCCAGTTCGCGGTACATCGCCTGTTCGGGCGTTTCACCGTATTTGATACCCCCTTGCGGGAATTGCCACGAGTGCTCGCGCACCCGCTTGCCCCACCACACCTCGTTATGGGCGTTCAGCAGGATGATGCCGACGTTGGGCCGAAACCCTTCACGATCGAGCATAGTGCCACCTCGATACTTTCTGCCAGCTGACGGTCCCTCTTACATATTTACCCACAAATCTTGATCCCCACCTGGTTTTCGGGGTACGAAAACGGCGGGAAACGCATCAAACGGGCCCATTTGTATAAAGATTGGACGCATCAGCCAGCTAATCCTTTAAAATTAGGTTGATTATAACCCTCTCTTTTTAAAAAGAATTCATCGATATGCGTGCCTCACGTTTTTTTATTTCAACTTTAAAAGAAGCACCTTCCGACGCTGAAATCGTCAGCCATCAACTGATGATGCGCGCCGGCATGATCAAGCGCCTCGGTTCGGGCATTTATACGTATATGCCGACCGGATTGCGCGTGATCCGTAAAGTTGAAGCCATTATCCGCGACGAAATGAATAAAGCCGGCGGCATCGAACTGCTCATGCCGCTCGTCCAGCCCGCCGAACTGTGGCAGGAAACTGGCCGCTGGGAAAAGATGGGCCCGGAATTGATGCGCGTGAAAGACCGCCACGGCCGCGAATATGCAATCCAGCCGACTTCCGAAGAAGTAATTACCGACGTTGTACGTACGGAAATCAAATCGTATCGCCAGCTGCCATTGAATTTTTACCATATCCAGACCAAGTTCCGCGACGAACGCCGTCCGCGCTTCGGCCTGATGCGTGGCCGCGAATTCACCATGAAGGATGCGTATTCCTTCGACCGCGACCTGGACGGCCTGAAAGCGTCGTATAAGGTCATGTTCGATGCATATACCGCCATTTTCAACCGTTTTGGCCTCAAGTTCCGTGCCGTCGCGGCAGACAACGGCGCCATCGGCGGTTCCGGTTCGCACGAGTTCCACGTCATCGCCAGCACCGGCGAAGACGCGATCGTTTACTGCCCGACGTCCGAATACGCCGCCAATATGGAAGCGGCCGAAGCCATGCCGCTGGCGGCCAGCCGCGCCGCGGCCGGCGCTGCGCTGAGCAAGACGTCCACGCCAGGCAAGACCAAGTGCGAATCCGTGGCCCACTTCCTGAACCTGCCGCTGTCCCGGACCGTCAAGACCATTGCCTTGACGGTCGAGAAAGAAGTCGACGGCAAGCAGGTCAAGGAAAACTGGATGCTGCTGCTGCGCGGCGACCATGAGCTCAATGAAGTCAAGGTCGGCAAGGTGCCGGGCCTGGCATCGCACCGTTTCGCCACCGAAGCGGAAATCCTGGAATGCTACGGCAGCGTGCCCGGCTACCTGGGCCCGATCGGCACCAGGACGCCGGTGACCGTGGTGGCCGACCGCACGGTCGCCAACATGGCTGATTTTGTCTGCGGCGCCAACGAAGAAGGCTTCCACTACACGGGCGCCAACTGGGTGCGCGACGCCGCCGAACCGCTGGTGGCCGACCTGCGCAATGTCATCGAAGGCGATGCTTCGCCGGACGGCAAGGGCGTGCTGGCGATCGAGCGCGGCATCGAAGTGGGCCATGTGTTCCAGCTCGGTACCGCCTACTCCGAAAGCATGAAGGCTACCTTCCTCGACGAAAACGGCAAACCTGCTCCGCTGCAGATGGGCTGCTACGGCATCGGCGTCACCCGCATCCTGGGCGCGGCGATCGAACAGAATTTCGACGACAAGGGCATCATCTGGCCGGCCGCGATTGCGCCCTTCGAAGTGGTGCTGTGCCCGATGGGCATGGACCGCAGCGAGATGGTCAAGACCGAAGTCGAGTCGCTGTATGCCGCCTTGCAGGCAGCCGGCGTGGACGTTATCGTCGACGACCGCGGCCTGCGTCCGGGCGCCATGTTCGCCGACTGGGAACTGATCGGCGTGCCGCACCGTGTCGTCATCGGCGAGCGCGGACTCAAGGAAGGCAACCTGGAATACCAGGGCCGCCGCGATACCGAAGCGACTGCTGTTCCGGTGACGGACATGGTCGGCTTCATCAAAGGCAAACTGAGCCTGTGAAGCGGATCGCGCGCATAGTGCTGGCGGCAGGCCTGGCCTGCTCCGGCGTGGCGTGGGCCGGCAACCAGAAGGAAGAGGAACTGGCCGTTTCCGTGCGCCTGGCCCTGTCGAACGCCATCAAGGACGCGCGCCCGCCCCAGCCGGTGTTCCGCGACGAGGGCGCGCGCCTGCGCTACCAGGTATGGCTGGCCGCCATGTCGGACCGGCTCAAGCGCAAGCTGCCGAACGACCAGGTGCGCCTCGAATTCCTGGAAGCCGCATGGTACGAAGCCAGCCGCGCCGGTCTCGATCCCGGCCTGGTGCTGGGCCTGATCCAGGTGGAGTCGGCGTACCGCAAGTACGCGGTATCGATGGCGGGCGCGCGCGGCTACATGCAGGTGATGCCTTTCTGGACCGGCGTCATTGGCGACAACGACCGCAGCAAGCTGTTTCACATGCAGACCAACCTGCGCTATGGCTGCGCCATCCTGCGCATGTATATCGACATGGAGGGCGGTAATTTGTACCTTGCCCTGGGACGCTACAACGGCAGCCGCGGCAAGCCGCAATATCCCAACTCCGTGCTCGCGGCGTGGAAGAAGTGGGAATTCCACTAATAAGGTATTCATGCGATTCGTTTTTGTTGCGGCACTGCTGGCGCTTCTCTCCGGGTTCGCCACCCGGCCCGCCGATGCCCTTTCGGCGAAACCGAAAAATATCCTTTTCTTCGTCGCGTCCGGCGCCAGCATCAATGTGCTGACCGCCGCACGCATTCATGCCGTCGGCGAGGACGGCGACCTGGCGATCGATACGCTGCCTGAATCGGCGTTCGTCAAAACCTATTCCAATAACGCGCAGGGCGGCGACGGCGATGCCGGCATGACGGCCTACCTGACCGGGGTGAAGGTCAACAACGGCGTGGGACCCGCGGCGCCGACGCTGGCCGACCTTGCGACGCGGCGAGGCATGTCGGCCGGCGTGACGACCGTGTCCGGGGCGGCGCAAGCGATCGGCGAGCTGTCGAAAAATCCCCAGGGTTTTTTCCTGGTCGTTCGGGATCAATCGATCGGCGTGGCCCTGCAAAACACCAATGCGCGCCGCGCGCTTGACGCGTATGTCCTGTTCGACAATGCGCTCAGGGCCGCCATCGCCCAGATGCGCGCCATCGACCCGGGCCTGGACAACACGCTGATCGTCGCGACGTCCGATCATGAGCGCCCCATGCTGCTCAATGGCTATTCCCGCCGTACCGGAAAGACGACTGTAACGCAAGCCGGCGTGCTGGGACTGATTCATCGCGAAGGCGACGGCCAGGTCCGGCGCGACCTCGATGGCGCGCCGATGACCATCATCGGCTTTGGCACGGGCCCAAACCGCGTGCAGGGCAAGCGCAGCGCCGCCCTGACCGTCGCGATCGTGTCCGCGGACGACTACCAGCAGGAAGCGGTGGTGCGCGCCACTGCCGGCAACGGCGGTGGCGACGTCTTCCTCGGCGCCGTCGGCGCGGGCGCGCGCGCCTTCCACGGCACCATCGACAACACGCAAGTGTTTGCCATCATCAAAGCCGCGGCGGGACTCTGACATGAAGAAAACGACCGTCGCGCTGCTGCTCGCATCGCTCGCCTGCGCGCCTGCCATGGCTGCGAAGAACATCATCTTTTTCCTCGGCGACGGCATGGGCCCCACCACCGTTACCGCCGCCCGCATATTCAAGTACAAGGAAGAAGGACTGCTGCATTTCGAACGCATGGAACGCAGCGCGCGCCTGAAGACCTATTCGGCCGACGCGCAAACGACCGACAGCGCGCCGTCGATGGGTTCCTACATGACCGGCATCAAGATCAATAACGCCGTCATCTCGATGGCCGATGCGAAAGCGATGTCGCCGAAGAAGGATGCCAACGGCAACGCGACAATCGACCGCTGCCTGCCTGGCAACGGCCGCGCCGCACCGACCATCCTGGAGCTGGCCAAGGCCGCGGGCAAATCCGTGGGCGCCGTGACCACCACCGAAATGACGCATGCGACGCCGGCATCGACCTTCGCGCACACCTGCCACCGCGACGCCGCGTATGCGATCGCGACCCAGATCGTGCCGGGCGGCGCCGGATACAACGCGGCGCTGGGCGACGGCGTCGATGTGCTGATGGGTGGAGGGCGCAACCTGTTCACGCCGTTCGACGCTGCGCGCAATCCGAAGGGCCGCGCTGACGGCCGCGACCTGCTGGCCGAGATGTCGGCCAAAGGCTATGCGGTTGGCGCCAACCGCAGCGACATGCTGGCGGCCAGGCCGGGCCGGAAATTCATCGGCATCTACAGCGATTCCAGCCATCTTGATTACGACCAGGTGCGCCGCCCGGCGCAGCCTTCATTGTCCGAGATGGCGAGCAAGGCGATCGATTTGCTGGCGCCGAACCGGAAGGGCTTTTTCCTGATGGTCGAAGGCGGCAAGATCGACCATGGCCTGCATGGATCGAACGCCAGGCGCGCGCTGGAGGAAACAGTGGCTTTCGACGACGCGATCAAGGCCGTGCTCGACAAGATGCGCGTGCTCGATCCGGGCCTGCGCAATACCCTGCTGGTGGTGACGGCAGATCACGATCACACGCTGGTGATCAATGGCGGGTCGAAGCGCGGCAATCCGATTCTCGATATCGCCCGTGGCGAGGATGGACAGCCGCTCAGGGATGCCGACGGCAAGACCTACACCACGCTCGTGTTCGGAAATGGGCCGAACCGCAAGGACGTGCGCGTGGACGTGGACAGCACGGCGGCGCAGGCGGCCGACTACCAGCAGGAGACCGGCATGCGCCTGGCCGTCGAAACGCATGGCGGCGGCGACGTGAAACTGTTCGCGACCGGCGCGGGGTCGGAGGTGTTCAAGGGGACGATGGAGAACACGAAGGTGTTCGATTTGATGAAAGCCGCCTTCGGCTTCTGACGGCGCATAAAACACAAAAGCCCCGGTCCTGCGACCGGGGCTTTTTGCGAATTCGGCTTGGACAGCTAAATTTTATTATTTCAGGTGATCCGAAATGAGCTTGGTCATTTCGAACATCGAGACCTGGGCTTTGCCGCCAAAGACAGCTTTGAGCTTGTCGTCGGCATTGATCATGCGGCGATTTGCTGCGTCTTGCAGGTCAAGCTTCTTGATGTAGTCCCATACCTTCTTGGTGACTTCGGTGCGTGGCAGCGGGGTTGCGCCAACCACTGCAGCCAGGGTCGCGGAAGGAGTCATCGCTTTCATGAAAGCGGCGTTCGGCTTGCGTGGGGCTGCTACTTTTTTTGCTGCTGCTGCTTTTGGTGCGGCTGCTTTAGCAGGAGCTGCTTTTTTTGCTGCGGGCTTTGCCGCTGGCTTGGCTGCTGCCTTTTTTGCTGGCGCTGCTGCTGGGGTTTTTTTGGCTGTTGCCATCTTCGAGCCTCCTTAACGAACACATGGGAAATTGCGCAATTGATCGCACGGCTTATATTGGTGGGGTTTTACTGATGATGCAAGTGTTTTTCGAGAATTTTTACCCTTTTTGAGAGGGAAAACCACCAACGGCGCCCGGAGCGGCGCCGTATCCCGTTTTTTTGCCTTCCGCGGGGCCTAGCGCATCCCGCCCGGCATCATGCCCTTCATCCCGCGCATCATCTTCATCATGCCGCCGCCCTTGAGCTTTTTCATCATGGTTTGCATCTGGTCGTACTGCGCCAGCATGCGGTTCACTTCCTGCACCTGCACCCCGGCGCCGGCCGCGATGCGGCGTTTGCGGGTGGCTTTGATCAGTTCCGGCTTGGCCCTTTCCTGCGGCGTCATCGAATCGATGATGCCGACCATGCGCCGCACCTGCTTGTCCGCCTGGTCCATATTGGCGCCGCCTGCGGCTTGCTGGAACTGGGCCGGCAGCTTGTCGATCAGGCTGGCCATGCCGCCCATTTTCTTCATCTGGCCCAGCTGCGACTTGAAGTCGTTCATGTCGAAGCGGCCGCCCACCTTGATCTTGTTGGCCAGGTCCGCCGCGGCCTTGCTGTCGACGCCCTTGCGCGCTTCCTCGACCAGCGCCAGGATGTCGCCCATGCCCAGGATACGGTTGGCCATGCGCTGCGCGTCGAACGCTTCCAGGCCGTCGAGCTTTTCCGACACGCCCGCAAACTTGATCGGCTTGCCGGTAATGTGGCGTACCGACAGGGCGGCGCCGCCGCGCGAATCGCCATCGAGCTTGGTGAGCACGATACCGGTCAGCGGCAGCGCATCGCTGAACGCCTTGGCGGTGTTGATCGCATCCTGGCCCAGCATGGCGTCGACCACGAACAGGGTTTCAATCGGGTTGACCGCTTTGTGGACGGCCGAAATTTCCTGCATCATCGCTTCGTCGATACCAAGGCGGCCGGCGGTGTCGATGATCAGCACATCGTGATAATGCTTCCTGGCCCAGTCCAGCGCGGCCAGCGCGATGTCGACCGGCTTGTCGGTGGACGCGGACGGGAAGAAGTCGGCGCCAACCTGCCTGGTCACCGATTCGAGCTGCGCGATCGCGGCCGGACGGTAGACGTCGGCCGACACGGTCAGCACTTTTTTCTTCTTTTCTTCCTTCAGGTACTTGGCGAGCTTGCCGACGGTGGTGGTTTTACCCACACCCTGCAAGCCGGCCATCAGGATGATCGCCGGCGGCTGCTGCGCAAAACTCAGTTGCGACGCTTCCGGGCCGAGGTCGGCGCCCATCAGGACCGCCAGTTCGCGCTGGACCACGCCCACCAGGGCCTGGCCGGGACTGAGCGAGGCGATCACTTCTTCGCCCAGGGCTTTTTCCTTGACGCGGCTGATGAACTCGCGCACGGCGGGCAGGGCCACGTCGGCTTCGAGCAGGGCCAGGCGCACTTCGCGCAGCATCTCGGCGGTATTCGATTCGGTCAGACGCGCCTCACCGCGCATGGTCTTGACGACCTTGGCAAGGCGTTGGGTTAAGTTATCGAGCATGGCTTACCTGACTAATATATATAGGGCGATCCGGCCGGGGCCGGGAGTGGCGTCATTCTACCTTATGTCGTGTACCGCCAAAGCTTGCGCTGTTCGTTTGACACCCAGGGCGGTCACGCATATATTTCCGTAAGGCAACATGCAAATCCCGCGAAATGGCGCCGTGATTTGCATGCATAATTGCAGCGGCATTGACGCATAGCCCAGAACCTTTCCGGAGAATGGCATGACAGCACACATGATCAGAAGCACCCTCGCCATCGCCGCCTTGCTGGCGGCAGGCGCGGCGCAGTCGCAGGAAGTCATACGGCTTGGCAATCTCAAGTTCGCGCACTACGGCGCCGTGTCGTACATCAAGGAAATCGCGCCGAAGTGCGGCATCAAGGTCGACGAGAAGGTGTTCGCCAAGGGGCTGGACGTGATGCAGGCCATCATCGCCGGTGAACTCGATGTGGGCACCACGGCGTCGGAGGCGGCCATTTCCGGACGCGCCAGCGGTGCGCCCATCATCGTGGTGGCCGGTTTCGCGAAGGGCGGGGCGCGCCTGGTGGCGCGCAGCGACGTGCCGATCAAGTCGGTCAAGGACTTGAAGGGCAAGAAGGTTGGCGTCACGCGCGGCGGCATCCAGGAAGTGCTGATGATGGCCGAACTGCAGAAGGCGGGCCTGACGGCCGACAGCAACCCGGGCAAGGATGTGCAGCTGATATACCTGCCGTTCGCGGACCTGAACCAGGCCCTGCTGGGCAAGAACATCGATGCCATGATGCAGTCGGAACCGCAGTCCTCGCAGGCCATCAACAAGGGTTTTGGCGTGGAAGTGATCAAGCCGTACAACACGCCCATCGGCGAGCCGATTCGCACCATGGTCATGACCGAGAAGTTCCATACCGAGAAGCGGCCGCTGGCCGAAAAATTCATGCGCTGCTTTGTGGAGGCCACCAAGACCTTCATCGACAACAAGGCGCTCGCCGAAAAGTATGTGCGTGAAGTGATCTTCAAGGGCCAGATCACCAGCGACGACTTCAACGATGCGATCAGCAATTCGCCGTATTCCTACGACATCACGGCGCAGCATATCCAGATCACCACCGACACCATGGTCAAGACCGGGGTGGGGCGCATGACCAAGCCGCCGGTGGCCACCGACTGGGTGAAGACCGATATGCTGGACGCGGCCAAGAAGAGCCTGGGCGTGAAATGAAGCCAGCGCAGTGGCGTGAAATCGGGGTCGGCATGGTTGCGCCGGCCGTTGTCATCGCAATCTGGCAAGCGGTCGCGGAACTGGGCTGGGTCAATCCCCAGGTCCTGCCGTCGCCGCTGGCGGTGGTCAGGAAATGGATCGAGTACCTGCTGCCGCTGCAGCCGCACACCGAAGGCAGCTGGCTGGCCTGGGCCTTGTCGGGCGAGCTGATTGTCGATTCCATCACCAGCATGTACCGCGTGGCGGTCGGCTTCGTGATCGGCGCCGGCCTGGCGCTGCCGCTTGGCCTGGCCATGGGCGCCAGCCAGCGCGTGTATGCCTGGTTCAATCCCCTGGTCCAGCTGCTGCGCCCGATTCCCCCGATCGCCTACATCCCGCTGGCGATCCTGTGGTTCGGCCTTGGCAATCCGCCGGCCGTGTTCCTGATCGCGCTCGGCGCCTTCTTCCCGGTGCTGATGAATACCATCGCCGGGGTGCGCCAGGTCGACGGCATCTACCTGCGCGCCGCCCGCAACCTGGGCGCGTCGGGCAGCACCATGTTCCTGCGCGTGATCCTGCCGGCTGCCGTGCCATATATCTTGTCGGGCGTGCGGATCGGCATCGGCACCGCCTTCATCGTGGTCATCGTGTCCGAAATGATCGCCGTGAACAATGGCCTGGGTTTCCGCATCCTGGAAGCGCGCGAGTATTTTTGGTCGGACAAGATCATGGCCGGCATGATCACCATCGGCATGCTGGGCCTGGCCATCGACGTCGGCATGAACCGCCTGAACAACTACCTGCTGCGCTGGCACCGCGGCCTGGAGCATTGATATGAGCGCAGCGCACATCGTCATCGACCGTGTCAGCAAGGTGTTTACCACCGAGGGCCGCGAGCTGGTCGCCCTCCAGGACATCAGTATCGACATCCCGCGCGGCCAGTTTACCTGCCTGCTCGGGCCTTCCGGCTGCGGCAAGTCGACCCTGCTCAACGCGGTGGCCGGATTTGCCCTTCCCAGCAGCGGCACCATCAGCGCCGACGGCGTGCGCATCGCCGCGCCCGGTCCCGACCGCGGCATGGTGTTCCAGGAATATGCGCTGTTCCCCTGGATGACGGTGGAGCAGAACGTGGCCTTCGGCCTGGAAATCAAGGGCATGGAAAAGGCGGAGATCGCGCGCCGCGTGGGCGACTTGCTCAAGATGCTGTCGCTGCAGGACTTCCGCCAGCGCTTTCCCAAGGACCTGTCGGGCGGCATGCGCCAGCGGGTGGCGATCGCGCGCGTGCTGGCGCTGGACTCGCCCATCATGCTGATGGACGAACCCTTCGGCGCGCTGGACGCACTGACCCGGCGCAACCTGCAGGACGAACTGCTGCGCATCTGGTCGGAACTGAAAAAGACCATCATTTTCGTCACCCACAGCATCGAAGAGGCGATCTACCTGGCCGACCGCATTGTCGTCATGACCTACCGCCCCGGCACCGTCAAGCGCGACATCCTGGTGGACCTGCCGCGCATGCGCGATCCGGCCGCGCCCGAGTTCAATGCCCTCAAGCGCGAACTGGGCCAGCTGGTCATGGAAGAGCAGCAACGCCACCACAACGACGAGCTGCGCGCGGCGGCCGTCGATTAGTGTAAACTTCAGGCATGCAGAATTCCTTCTATATAGTTGCGGCGCTGTTGTACGCCATATGCGCCTTCCTCCCCACCCGCCAGGGCGGGCCGATTTCCGCCATCACCGCCGGCGCCTGGCTGGTGCACGGGGCAGCGCTGTGGTTGGACTTGATCGCGCCAGGTACGGTGCGCTTCGGTTTCGCGCTGATGATCTCGCTGGCCCTGTGGGTGTCCGTGACCGCCTACTGGTTCGAAAACCGCAACTTCGCCCTCGACGGCCTGCGCCGCCTGGTCATGCCCTGCGCCTGCGCCGCGGCCCTCCTGCCCGTGATTTTCCCGGGCAGCGTGCTGCAGCTGCAAGGCCGCGCGCCTATTTTCGGCTGGCATATCGTGGTGGCCATCCTGGCCTACAGCACCCTGACCATCGCCGCCTTCCACGCCGTGCTGATGGCGCTGCAGGAATCGCGCCTGCACACGCGCAATGCGCAGGCCGGCTGGTTTTCGGGCGCGCTGGACCAGCTCCCCGCCTTGCTGACCATGGAAAAGCTGCTGTTCCGCCTGATCTGGATCGGCTTCGTGCTGCTCAGCCTGACCGTGATGTCGGGCCTGGTTTTCTCCGAACAGCTGTTCGGCACCGCTCTGAAATGGGATCACAAGAGCGTCTTCGCGCTGCTGTCCTGGATCTTGTTCGCGGCCTTGCTGGCCGGCCGGCGCTGGCGCGGCTGGCGCGGCAAGACGGCGCTGCGTTTCACGCTGGCCGGTTTCGCCACGCTGGTGCTGGCCTATGTCGGCAGCCACGTCGTCCTCGAAGTCATCCTGAAACGGACACTGGCATGATGCGCGTCCTGTTCTGGATCGCCCTGATCATCCTGGTGGTCATGGCCGTCAAAGCCAAGATCCGGTCCCTGACCCCGAAGGACCAGGGGCCGGCGCCGCGCCCCGGCCGGCCGCCCGAAGTCGAAGGCGAAGCCATGGCCTGCTGCGCCCACTGCCATATCTACTTCCCTGCGTCCGAGGCGGTGCGGGCCGACGGGCGCGACTACTGCAGCCCCGCCCACGTGCGCCAGCCGGCAAAGCAGGGCTGATGCGGCGCTGGAACGCGCTCTCGGGCGAAACGCGCGACACCTTCTGGCGCTCGCTCCATGCGATGAACGGCACGCGGGTGGTGATCGCCTTCGTGCTGCTGCTCTACCTGACTTTCGACCGCAAGGATTACACCAGCGGCTACCTGCTGTATGCCGAAACCTGCATCGTCTACCTGATCCTGGCGATCCTGTTCGGCCTGATGACCATCTATGTCAGGAAGCGTTTCACGCTGCAGGTGGCCACCCAGATCGCGGTCGACATCGCCGTCATCTCCACGCTCTACCTGTCGGCCGGCGGCGCGCGCAGCGCCCTGGTCATCCTGTACCTGTTCCCGCTGGCCGGCGCCGCCATCCTCACGCCGCTGCTGCTGGCGCTGTTCGCCGCCTCGGTGGTCACCCTGTTCCTGCTGGCCGAAACCGTGTACCAGGTGTTCATGGAAGACCGCGGCACGCCGATGATGCAGGCCGGCCTGTACGGCGCGGTCTTCTTCGCCATCGTGATCCTGGTCAGCCGCCTGGCCGGCAAGCTGATCGGCCAGGAAGCGCTGGCGCTGCAGCGCGGGGCCGACCTCAAGATCCAGCAATCGATCAACCAGATCGTCATCGCCGACGTGGAAGACGGCATTCTGGTGGTGGGCAGGGACGGGCGCGTATTCGCCGGCAATCCGGCGGCCCGCTACATGCTGGGCCTGACCGACGAGGATGGCGAATTCAAGCTCTCGGAAAAGCCGGCGCTCGAACCGGTGGCGCGCGCGTTTTCCAGCTGGCTGCGCGAAACCGGGGGCGAACCTGGCCGCATCATGGCGGCCGCCTTCGTCACGTTCAAGCCCTATCACGACCACTCGGCCGACGGCCGCACCGCCGCCTGGAGCGGACGGCGCGACCTGGCGGCGCACCTGAAGCTGCGCTTCACCCGGGTCGACACGCCCGACGAGGCGGCCGAACGCTGCGTGATCTTCATGCAGGATGTGACGGCCATCGAAAACCAGGCGCAGGAACTCAAGCTCGCGTCGATGGGGCGCCTGACCGCCAGCATCGCCCACGAGGTGAGAAATCCCCTGTCGGCCATCGGCCACGCCACCGCGCTGCTGGCCGAAGACCTGAGCGCGCCCACCCATGCCCGCCTGCTCAAGATCGTCAGCGACAACGTCGCCCGCGTGAACCGCATGGTCGAAGACATCCTGCAGCTCTCGCGCAAGGTGCAACCGAACAGCGAACCGTTGCGCCTGGCCGAATTCCTGGACGAGCTGAAAGTCGAATTTGAGGAAACGCACGCGCTCGCCAGTGATATAGTGTGGTTGGGCAACATCGGCGCGGCGCCGGTCCGTTTCGACGCCCTGCACTTGCGCGAGGTGCTGGTCAATTTGTTAACCAATGCCGTGCGCTATGCCAGCGGCAGCGCCGCCAGCATCCGCATGTACGTGGTGACCGATGCCGCCGGGCGCATGGAATTGCACGTGCAGGACGACGGGCCGGGGATCACGCCCGAAGTGCGCTCGCACTTGTTCGAGCCGTTCTACACCACCTCGAGCAAGGGTACCGGCCTGGGCCTGTACCTGGCGCGCGAGCTGTGCCTGAATAATGAAGCGATGCTCGACTACGAGTACCGCTTCGACGCCGCCGGCTTCGGCATGAACAAGGCCAGCGGCAGGTTTGTAATCACGTTCGCGCAGCCGCTGGCTGCCTAGCGAACCTTGCTTCAGAAAGGCGCGGCAATGACATCTCCCCGAGTACTGGTCGTCGACGACGAGGCCGACCTGCGCGAACTGCTGGAGATCACCCTGGTCAAGATGGGCCTGGACGTGGACAGCGCCGAAACGCTGCGCGAGGCGCGCGCCTTCCTGGCCCAGAACGAATACGCCCTGGTCCTGACCGACATGCGCCTGCCCGACGGGCTGGGCCTGGAACTGGTCCGCGAAATCAATACGACGTACAAGGCCACCCCGGTGGCGGTGGTCACCGCCTACGGCAGCGCCGACAATGCGGTGGTCGCGCTCAAGGCCGGCGCCTTCGACTACGTGTCGAAACCGGTGGTGCTGGACGAACTGCGGGTCATGGTGCAATCGGCGCTGCGCCTGTCGGCGCCGGGAGGCGCGGGCCAGCCGGCCGCGCAGGGCCATGAGCGGCGCCTGATCGGCAACTCGGCCATGGTGCAGGCGCTGCGCGACCAGATTGCGCGCCTGGCGCGCTCGATGGCGCCGATCGCCATCAACGGCGAATCGGGTAGCGGCAAGGAACTGGCCGCGCGCGAAATCCATGCCCAGAGTTCGCGCGCCAGCAAACCTTTCATCGCCGTCAACTGCGGCGCGATTCCCGAAGCGCTCATGGAGGCCGAATTTTTCGGCTACCGCAAGGGCGCCTTCACGGGGGCGGCCGACGAGCGCGACGGATTTTTTCAGGCCGCGAACGGCGGCACCCTGATGCTCGACGAAGTGGCCGACCTGCCGCTGGCCATGCAGGTCAAGCTGCTGCGCGCGATCCAGGAGCGGCGCGTGCGCAAGATCGGCGCCACCGCGGAAGAACCGGTGGACGTGCGCATCATCAGCGCCACCCACCAGAATCTGGCGCATTGCGTCGAGACGGGCAAGTTCAGGCAAGACCTGTTCTACCGCCTGAACGTGATCGAGCTGTCGGTGCCGGCGCTACGCGAGCGGCTCGACGACCTCGCGGAATTGACCAGCGCGATCCTGGCGCGCCTGGCCGGACCCGGGCACAGGGCGGCGCTGGGCAGCGGCGTGCTGTCGGCGCTGCGTTCGTATTCCTTCCCCGGCAATGTGCGCGAACTGGAAAATATCCTCGAGCGCGCACTGGCCTTCGCCAACGACGGGGTGATCGAAGTGTGCGACCTGTCGCTCAAGGGCGCGCGCGTGGCCGAAGCGCCCCCGGCCCCGGCCCCGGCGCCCGAAGCGGCGCCCGAAGCGGCGAGCGCGCCGGTGGCGGCGAAACCGGCGGCGGTCCACGATCCGCTGCCGAACAGTTTGCCGGACTACCTGAACCAGATCGAACGCGACATCATATTAAGGGCGCTGGCCCAGACCCAGTTCAACCGCACCCAGGCTGCACAACTGCTGGGCATCAGCTTCCGCCAGCTGCGTTACCAGATGCAAAAGCTCGACATCCACGCGCCCGAACCCTGAGCCTCCGCGCGCCTTCTCCGGGCGTTTGTAACATCCCAATATTGCCATTTCATGACATGGGCGCTATGTGCGGTTAGCGCTCGCTAACCTGCAAAATGCCGGGGTTGACGGACCTCCAGGAAGTCAAGGTCCCACGTCCACAAAAATGTCAAAAAAATTAGGTTATTGATTCCAGATAGCTATTGCATGCGATTCGGCTAGCCACTACAATTAGTTCTCACTTTTGATCAATGCACTAGATGTAGTGGGTGCGAGAAGAACTTCAGCCAATATGCATACTGTCGCTGCCTTCAATGATATTGCCTCAAAGTTAGCGATTTTTACCCCATTTTGACGACATTTTCCTGCCATGCCAGAGGCAGGAATGGTCTTCTTTTTGCTTTTTTCTTGATATAACAATCGGCGCAGCACGACTGCAAGCCGTTCCAGGAGGTCTCATGCAAACAACCCAAGACACATCGATCAACCCATTGCACGTCACACCTGGAACCGCAGGTCAGGCAGTAGAAAACACGCCCGCGGCGGTCGCCGCGTCCGGCGACTATCGCATCATCCGCCGCAACGGCGCCGTCGTCGCCTTCGAACCATCGAAGATCGCGGTCGCCGTCACCAAGGCCTTTTTGGCCATCAACGGCGGCCAGGGCGCAGCCTCCGCGCGCATCCGCGAACTGGTCGAGCAACTGACCAACAACGTCGTGGCCGCGCTGGTGCGCCGCCAGCCGTCGGGCGGCACCTTCCACATCGAAGATGTCCAGGACCAGGTTGAACTGTCGCTGATGCGCTCCGGCGAGCATGACGTCGCGCGCGCCTATGTCCTGTACCGCGCCAAGCACATGGAAGAGCGCCGCGCGCAGAAGGAAGCGCAAGGCGTTTCCGGCGACATCGCCGCCCCGCAAATCCACGTGACCGACAATGGTGTGCGCCGCGCGCTCGACATGCAGCAAGTGCGTGACCTGATCAACGCCGCCTGCGTGGGCCTGGAAAAGCACGTCGACGCCGACGCCATCCTGGCCGAAACGGTCAAGAACCTGTACGACGGCGTGCCGGTCGAAGAGCTGCACAAATCCGCCATCCTGGCCGCCCGCGCGCTGATGGAAAAGGACCCGGCCTACTCGCAAGTGACCGCCCGCATCCTGCTGCACACCATCCGCAAGGAAGTCTTCGCCAAGGAAGTGCCGCAGGCGAAAGCAGCCGCACACTATATAGAGTACTTCCCGCAGTACATCGCCAAGGGCATCGCCAACGAACTGCTCGATCCGGTGCTCGCAAGCTTCGACCTGGCCAAACTGTCCAAGGCCCTGGTTGCCGACCGTGACCTGCAGTTCGGCTACATCGGCCTGCAAACCCTGTACGACCGCTACTTCCTGCACGTGCGCGACGTGCGCATCGAAATGCCGCAGGCTTTCTACATGCGCGTGGCGATGGGCCTGTCCCTGCGCGAAGAAAACCGCGAAGCGCGCGCCATCGAGTTCTACAACCTGCTGTCGTCGTTCGACTTCATGAGCTCGACCCCGACCCTGTTCAACTCGGGCACCCTGCGTTCGCAGCTGTCCTCGTGCTACCTGACCACCGTCTCGGACGACCTGGAAGGCATCTACGACGCGATCAAGGAAAACGCACTGCTGGCCAAGTTCGCCGGCGGCCTGGGTAACGACTGGACCCCGGTGCGCGCCCTGGGCGCCCACATCAAGGGCACCAACGGCAAATCGCAAGGCGTGGTCCCGTTCCTGAAAGTGGTCAACGACACCGCCGTCGCGGTCAACCAGGGCGGCAAGCGCAAGGGCGCGGTCTGCGCCTACCTGGAAACCTGGCACATGGACATCGAGGAATTCCTCGACCTGCGCAAGAACACCGGCGACGACCGCCGCCGCACCCACGACATGAACACCGCGAACTGGATTCCGGACATGTTCATGAAGCGCGTGATGGAAAAAGGCGACTGGACCCTGTTCTCGCCATCGGACTGCACCGACCTGCACGACAAGACCGGCCGCGCCTTCGAAGCCGCCTACCTGGGCTACGAAGCGAAAGCTGCCGCCGGCGAAATCCGCGTCTTCAAGAAGGTTGCGGCGCTGGACCTGTGGCGCAAGATGCTGTCGATGCTGTTCGAAACCGGCCACCCATGGATCACCTTCAAGGACCCATGCAACATCCGTTCGCCGCAGCAGCACACGGGCGTGGTCCACAGCTCGAACCTGTGCACCGAGATCACCCTGAACACCGGTCCTGACGAAATCGCCGTCTGCAACCTGGGTTCGGTGAACATGCCTGCCCACATGAAGGAAGGCAAGCTCGATCCGGTCAAGCTGCAAAAGACCGTGCGCACCGCAATGCGCATGCTCGATAACGTCATCGACATCAATTACTACGCCGTCGACAAGGCCCGCAATTCAAACCTGCGCCACCGTCCGGTGGGCCTGGGTATCATGGGCTTCCAGGATTGCCTGCACATGATGCGCATTCCGTATTCGTCGAACGCCGCGGTGGAATTCGCCGACCGCTCGATGGAAGCTGTCTGCTACTACGCCTACCTGGCGTCGACCGAGCTGGCCGAAGAACGTGGCCGCTACGAGTCGTACGAGGGTTCGCTGTGGTCGCGCGGCATCCTGCCGCAGGATTCGATCAAGCTGCTGGCCGAAGAACGCGGCGGCTACCTGGAACAGGATACGTCCGAGTCGATGGACTGGTCCGTGGTGCGCAACCGCATCAAGCAGTTCGGCATGCGCAACTCGAACTGCGTGGCGATCGCTCCTACGGCCACCATTTCGAACATCATCGGCGTGTCGGCCTGCATCGAACCGACCTTCCAGAACCTGTACGTGAAGTCGAACCTGTCGGGCGAGTTCACCGAGATCAATTCCTACCTGGTGCGCGACCTGAAGGCGCGTGACCTGTGGGACGAAGTGATGATCTCCGACCTGAAGTACTTCGACGGTTCGCTGGTCAAGATCGACCGCATTCCGCAGGACCTGCGTGACATTTACGCAACGGCCTTCGAAGTGTCGCCAAGCTGGCTGGTGGAAGCCGCATCGCGCCGCCAGAAGTGGATCGACCAGGCCCAGTCGCTGAACATCTACATGGCCGGCGCATCGGGCAAGAAGCTCGACGAGACCTACAAGCTGGCCTGGCTGCGCGGCCTGAAGACCACCTACTACCTGCGCACCATCGCGGCGACGCACATGGAGAAGTCCACCTCCAAGACCGGCGCCCTGAACGCGGTGGCGGTCGACGGCGGCATGTCGGCGTCGGCCATGAGCGCGGCGGCGGACAGCTCCGCGGCGGCGGCGGCAGCGGCGGCAGCGGCCAACGTGGCCGAAGGCGCGGCATGCTACCTGCGTCCCGGCGACGACGGTTTCGAAGAGTGCGAAGCCTGCCAGTAAGCCTGATTACCCGGCCGCTTGTATCGGCCGGGACTTGAACTAGAATTAACAGATAAAGAAGGAATACCACTATGTTGTCTTGGGACGATGAAGCAAGCGCACCAGCGGCGCGCCCGCCTATGCCACTGAACGCCGCCGAACCGGCCGCGGAAGCGGCGCTGGTGGCCAAGCGCGTGCACGCTGACGACAAGCGCATCATCAACGGCAAAACAGACGTCAACCAGCTGGTGCCGTTCAAGTACAAATGGGCCTGGGACAAATACCTGGCCGGCTGCGCCAACCACTGGATGCCGCAGGAAGTGAACATGCAGCGCGATATTGAGCTGTGGAAAAACCCGAACGGCCTGACCGACGACGAGCGCCGCCTGGTCAAGCGCAACCTGGGCTTTTTCGTGACCGCCGACTCGCTGGCCGCCAACAACATCGTGCTGGGCACCTACCGCCACATCACGGCGCCGGAATGCCGCCAGTACCTGCTGCGCCAGGCTTTCGAGGAAGCGATCCACACCCACGCCTACCAGTACATCGTCGAATCGCTGGGCCTGGACGAAGCGGAGATCTTCAACGCCTACAACGAAGTCAAGTCGATCCGCGACAAGGACGAGTTCCTGATCCCGTTCATCAATACGCTGACCGACCCGGCCTTCACCACCGGCACCACCGAAAACGACCAGAAGCTGCTCAAGTCGCTGATCGTGTTCGCCTGCCTGATGGAAGGCTTGTTCTTCTACGTCGGCTTCACCCAGATCCTGGCGCTGGGCCGCCAGAACAAGATGATGGGCGCGGCCGAGCAGTACCAGTACATCCTGCGCGACGAGTCGATGCATTGCAATTTCGGCATCGACCTGATCAACACGATCAAGATGGAAAACCCGCTGCTGTGGACACCGGAGTTCAAGGAAGAGATCAAGCAGCTGTTCCTCAAAGCGGTCGACCTGGAATACGCGTACGCCGAAGACACCATGCCACGCGGCGTGCTGGGCCTGAACGCCACCATGTTCAAGGGTTACCTGCGCTTCATCGCCAACCGCCGCGCGCAGCAGATCGGCCTGGAGGCGATGTTCGCCCAGGAAGAAAATCCATTCCCATGGATGAGCGAGATGATCGACCTGAAGAAAGAGCGCAATTTCTTCGAGACCCGCGTGACCGAGTACCAGACCGGCGGCGCGCTGAACTGGGAATAAGGTAGCGTTGTCGAAGTTTTAATGGCCCGGTCACTGACCGGGCTTTTTCTTTTCCGGGAGATTTTTTGCTGGCGCTCAAGGCCGGTTTCCGACAGTCGCGCACGATGGGCTACCCCATCAGCGACAGGCGGAACCGACATGCCATACTCCTACTCAGAAGTCGACAAGCTCCTGGACCAGCCGCTGGTCGGCTCAGGAACGTGCGTGGATCTCATCAAGCTCATTGTGCCCGGCCTGGTCGGCAAACCAACGACGACCTGGACGGAGGGGATCAATGTGATGGATGCCTATAGATCTGGCAAGGTCATCCCGCGAGGGACAGCGATTGCGACTTTTCAGAGGGGGCGCTACCTACAAAGCTGCGCGACGAGCTACGTCGGTTCCTGTCACCACGCTGCGTTGCTACTGCAGGCCATGCCGGGTGGAATCTGGGTCATGGATCAGTACACGGGCGCTGAAAATCGCCAGCTGGTCACTCGACGTTTCATCAGGGTCCCGCTGCCACGTGAGCAGAAATTCGCGGATGTCAGCTACCGCAACGCGGGGAATAATGCCCTCGCTTTCTCTGTGATCGAGCAGTAATGGCGCGCGACTATCCGATGAACTTGCTGATCGCAGCCGCCGGTGCGATGACCTGGATGGCGAGCCAGCCAGTCGCTGCGCAGGAAGCTGGCGTGCCAGGGACTTTTCGCCTGGCGTGTCCAGCTGTCCTGCCGCCAGGGACGGTCGCAATGCGCACGACACCCGACGGCTGGACCGTATCGGCCACGCGTCCATCTCGACTGGATGGCTCGGGCATGCTGCACGGGGCGCCCGATGAAGAAGGATTCCTGGTGCCGAATGCCGCCGACGGAAAAAAGGGGCGCGCGGGTTCGACTGCCGTCAGGCGATGGTCCTTCGAAGTCCCGCATGGTGTCGAAAAGTGGGCTTACTGTGCCTACGGGCCAGTGCAGTTGGCACGCCGCGTGCCGGGCCACGCAAGCGAATGCGTGGCGACGGAGGCGTGGGAACATGGCCGATATGCACCCACGGTCTTCATTTGCAAATGAAGATCGTGAACCAGACCTGTGGCGCGCTGAACTGGGAATAGGTGTAGCGTTGTCGAAGTTTTAATGGCCCGGTCACTGACCGGGCTTTTTCTTTTCCGGGAGATTTTTTGCTGGCGCTCAAGGCCGGTTTCCGACAGTCGCGCACGATGGACTACCCCATCAGCGACTCGCGGAGCCGGCATGCCTTACACCTTTTCAGCAGTCGACAAGCTCCTGGAGCAGCCGCTGATTGCCTCGGCCACCTGCGTCGATCTCGTCAGGCTGTTCGTGACCGGGCTGGCAGGCAAGCCGACCTCCAGCTGGAAGCAGGGCGTCGGGGTGATGGACGCACACAGGGCCGGGACGGTCATCCCGAGGGGGACGGCGATCGCGACGTTCGAGCCGGGCTGCTACCTGCCACGCTGCGCGAGCAAGGACGCCGGCCGCTGTCACCATGCCGCATTGCTGCTGCAGGCGACGCCGGACGCAGTACACGGGCGCGGAAAATCGCCAGCTGGTCACGCGGCGATTCATCCGGGTCCCGCCGCCCCGCGCGCAACTGGTCGCGGACGGAAGTTACTGCAGTGCAGGGAACAATGCGCTCGCGTTTTCCGCGATCGAGCTGTGAGCAATCGCGCGAAGTCGCGTGCCGCCAGATAGTCCGGAGCGCGTCACGGGACGCGCGGAAAAAATGCCGCCGCATGCACGCTCGCCGGCGGCATTTTCATTTTCAAATTTGGTCGATGTGCGTACGCGAGATCGACGCATCGACGAATTGTGGAAAATTCCCAACGCTTTCTGCGTGTGTCGGCGCGCGGTCGCGCGAATTATTTTTCAGCGCGCGATCGGCGTCGTCGCGCGCGCATCGCGACGCATCGCGCGTGCGTTCCCAGGCCAAAAAAATCGACGCGAAGCGGCCGCGCTGTGCCGTTTCTGGCGCGTCGGATCGGGCATGCGCGCGCCGCTTTTCCGGCTGCAGCGTGCCCCGATTGCGCGCTTCAAAATACGCGTGCACGGCCTCGCGGTGCGCGCCGGCCCGCGCATTTATGGCGTCGTGAACCGGCCTCGATGGCGCATCCGCGCGTCGCGTGAATGCGCATCGAAGGTCCTCAAGGCAGCGCTTCATGCATCGTCGCCGCGCCGCATTCGCATTCATTGAAGGTGGTTTTGACGCGCGCGATGGCGGTCGACGTGCGCGAAAAAAATCCGCGTCGCGTCGCGTCGCCGAAAATTTTTTCTCGATGAATCAATGCATTGCAATCAGAAGTCCGATTTGATCAAGGCCGGCGCGCGGAAGAAATGCGCGCGCCCGCGGCCGCAGGTCCGGTCGTGGCGGACGCGCTTGCCCACATGCCCGCGCGTTCGCATTCGGTGACACCTGGCCGGTCCGCGGACTGGTCAGGCGGATGTGCAGGCCGGCGCGCGTGCCGGATTTTCGTCGTCGAATTTTTCGCGCTTCACGTGCTTGCGCGGCGCGTCCATCGGGGCCGCGCTGCGCACAAAATGGCCGCCGCATTTCTGCGAAAACCTGCCGCGAAAAAATCGCCGCGCGCGCGCGATCATGTGCGCGATGGCGCGCGAAAATCGGGCCGCGATGCGCGCGCAAAACGCGATTTTGAATTCGCCCGATGCGTGTTCGAGGTGCTTCACGCAAAAAAAGATTGCTGAATGTTCGTGTACCAGTTGCGCACTGACAAGGATTTCGTGTACTTTACGTGATTGAATTTGTCAAAACGTGAACGCGAAGATTTAAACCGCGCGCTGAGGCAAAAAAACAGATCAAAATGGGACGCTGATTCAAACAGATATGCACTTAAACTTCGCGAAAAAAACAAGCCGCACTGCCTGATCCTGTTCAGGCATGGCGGCTTTTTCTTTTCTCGTTAGTGCAAGTCAGTGATGTGAACAGCGCACATGAACACCGAATTTGTCGTTTCGCGTTTTGAAACGACTAAGGCTGAAGTGCTGCAAACGTGAGGAGTTGCAGCAGTTCAGCTGGTGCCGAATTCATTAGCATAAACAAGTGAACACGTTTGTGCCGATGAATAATTCGCCTGACCTCGTTACGGGTCGGACGGGTTTTAATCTTGTAGCGTGATTTTTTCCCATCGCAGATGAAGGAGAACCCAAATGGCAACAGCCGCTAAGAAACCAGCAGTAAAGAAGCCAGCCGCGAAAGCAGCTGCCGCAAAACCAGCAGCGAAAAAAGTCGCCGCTAAACCAGCCGCCAAAGCAGCAGCCAAGCCAGCAGCCAAGCCAGCAGCCAAAAAAGCCGCAGCAAAGCCAGCAGCAAAGCCAGCAGTGAAAAAGGCAGCAGCCAAGCCAGCAGCGAAAAAAGCCGCAGCCAAGCCAGCAGCGAAGCCAGCAGCGAAAAAAGCCGCAGCCAAGCCAGTAGCGAAAAAAGCAGCAGCGAAGCCAGCAGCGAAAAAAGCCGCAGCCAAGCCAGCAGCCAAAAAAGCCGCAGCAAAGCCAGTAGCGAAAAAAGCAGCAGCCAAGCCAGCAGCGAAAAAAGCCGCAGCAAAGCCAGCAGCCAAAAAAGCAGCAGCCAAGCCAGTAGCCAAAAAAGCAGCAGCCAAGCCAGCAGCCAAAAAAGCAGCTGCCAAGCCAGCAGCTAAAAAAGCCGCCAAGCCAGCAGCAGCCAAGAAACCAGCAGCATCTAAAGCAGCAGCAAAGCCAGCAGCCAAAAAAGCCGCAGCCAAGCCAGCCGCAAAAAAGGTGGCGGCTAAGCCAGCAGCAAAAAAGCCAGTTAAGGCTGCGGCGAAGCCAGCAGCCAAGCCGGCCGCAAAGCCAGCAGCCAAGCCAGCAGCAGCAGCAGCTCCTGCCGCAGCCAAGCCAGCAGTAAAGAAAGCGGCAGCCCCTAAGAAGGCAGCAGCTCCTAAAGCGGCAGCACCGAAGCCAGCAGCTCCAGCTCCTGCACCAGCAGCGGCAGCAGCGCCAGCTCCGGCACCAGCCGCAAAAACTGTGTTGGCTCCAGCAGCAGCATGGCCTTTCCCGACCAGCAGCCGTCCGTAACAGACAAGCTGGGCCTGGATAGGGCAAAATACCGCTGTGTGATCTTCACACAGCGGTTTTTTTTTAAGGAGTCGTCGTGCTCAGTATTCTTCAGTTGATCGTCGATGCCATTGCCACCATCCTGGGTGGCGTCCTGTTGCTGCGCTTCTGGATGCAGGCGATCCGCGTCCGCCCACCGGCTTCTGTGGCGCAATTTACCTTTACCCTGTCCGACTGGCTGGTGCGCCCGATGCGCCGCATCGTTCCCGGCGTGGGCGGTTATGACTGGGCCAGCCTGATCGGCGCCTTCCTGGTCGTGGCCCTGGCAACCTCGATATTCTTTTTTGCCGGCCAGCCGCCCGAGCTGGTGGCCAAGCTGGCCCTGTACCGCTTCCTGACCTGGATCCTGTACGGCTTCATGGCGCTCCTGATCGTCGAGGCGGTCTTCAGCTGGGTCAACCCGCAGGCGCCCCTGGCGCCCTTCGTACGGGCCCTGAACGACCCGCTGCTGCGCCACCTGCGCCGCGTGGTGCCGCTGGTCGGCGGACTGGACCTGTCGATGCTGGTGGCCCTGATCCTGATCCAGATCGCCCAGATCGTCCTTGGCATCCTGTTCGGCTACCGGTGAGCCGTGCCTGGTGTTCCGCGCTGCCGGGCGGTGTCCGGCTCGCGGTGCAGATTACCCCGAATGCGAAGAAGACCGAAGTGATCGGCGTGCTCGATGACGCGCTCAAGCTCAAGCTGCAGGCGCAGCCGGTCGAGGGCAAGGCCAATGCGGCCCTCGTCAAGTACCTGGCATCTGCCTTGAAGGTGCCGAAAAGCGCGGTGACGATTACCCACGGGCTGGGCAGCAAGAAGAAGTTGATTGAAGTGCGGGGGGAGCTTACTCCCGAATCCGTCGAAAAGGCGTTCTTGCCTTCGCTTGACAGCAACTGAGGACGCACGGCCAGGTGCCGCTCCCGCGATGTCGCCGCGGCCTATTGTTTTTGGGCACTCTCTGTCCTACACTAAAGCGTGCCAGCTTCAGGAGAGGTGGCTCGTCCAAGTCAATAATTGCGCGCCACCATGTCCAATTTCCATCGTTTCGGCTTCCTTCCACTCGCCCTTTGCCTGTTCCTGGGCGCTGTCCCGCAATGCCCGGCCAAGCCCCTGGCGCAGACGCTGGAAAAGCACTTGCAGTCGCTGTCCGGCAAGGAAGGCGTGGCGCTCCTGAAGGTCGTTATCCCACGCACCATCGTGTCGCCCTCGAACGATGCATGGCGGACGCTCGTGATTGAAAACACGGAAACGAAACAGAGCCTCGGCTTCGTGAATGTCGAAGACATGCACGAAGCCCACGCCCTTTTTGTCGTGCGCCTACCGGCCGGCAAATACACGCTCAAATTCGTCGACACGGGCTTGGTACCGGTGAAAGGCTATGGCCCGAACGTGCAGGCGACGCGCCACGGCGTGCTCAACCTGGACGGCGGCGGCGTGTTCGAGGTCGTCGCCGGCCATGTCTCGGATCTGGGAACCGTGTTGACGATTCCCATCGCCTATCCGGTCACGGTCCGGGGCAACCAGATGGGCCACTACAAGACCAGCCAGGAAGAACGCATCTTGCACACGCGCTCGCCAACCGAGTCCGCGCAATTGAACGCGCTCATTCGGCAAGTGGCCCCCACGCTTGCGCTGCTGGCATTCGAACGGGTCTGGGGCTTTCCCGAACAGCCCCAGGCCAATGACATCGCCGGGGCAGTGCAAGCCACGTCGGCGCAATTTTATTCCCCGCTCGAATTGGCGTCCGGCGAAATGTATGCCGGCGAAGAGGCGGGGCAGATCCACTATCGGGCTCGGAATGGGGAATGGTCCTGGCTCAATACCGGCCTGACCGGGGCCATTCGCGCGCTCGACGTGATGGATGACGGGACACTGCTGGCGGGGAGCAGTCATGGCATCGTCATGGAAAAACGCAAGGACGGCGATGCCTGGATCACCCACCCCCTGCCCGTGCAGGACGGCGTCGTGATCGCGCTTGGCCATAACCAGCACGGGGTCATGGCATCCCTGCTGCGCGACCAGCAATTGGTTGTCTTGACCAAGCCGGCGCTGGACGGCGCCGCCCCATGGAAGGAACTCAAGCGCATTGAATTGAGCAAGTATTTCCCCACCGCGATCGTGGCGCGTTCGACGCCCGATGGCTTCAGTTTGCTTGAGCACAGCGTCGGTTGGTCCGCCAAGTCGGCCATTCACCATTTCGACGCCGGCAGCGGCGTCTGGCGTGACGTGCCCTTGCGGAGCAACTGGGCCGGCTCCACCGGAGCGACCAGCCTGGGGGCCGACGGGACGATTTTCCAGATCTACGGCGGCACCGCTTTCAACCAGAAAATGCGTATTTCCAGCGACCTTGGCAAGACCTGGGCGGAGTTTCCCACCCCGGGCATGATCGAGCGCCTGAAAATGGCGAGCAAGCTAGTTGGCTACGCCCAAAGGATCGAGGCAGCCAGCATCCGGGACGGCAAGATCTGGAACACCTATTCGCTTTGGCAAACCAGGGATGGGGCCCGCACCTGGCGCAAACTGGGCATGGCGCCTGCGCCCCTCATCGATGTCGTCGAGATGCGTCCCCAGGAGTTGGCGGCGACCAGTGACGAGGGGAAACTGTACCGGTCCAAGGACGATGGCAAGACCTGGCAGGAAGAAATCTACCTGCGCTAGTCGATTAGTAACGGTAGCCGAAGGCGGCTTCGAACTTGTCGGCCACCTGGTCGGCCGTCACTACGTGGTTCTGGCCACCCTGGTGCGCAATCTTGATCGATCCCATCAGGCTGGCCAGGCGGCCGGTGGTCGGCCAGTCATAGCCGTTGACGATGCCCAACAGCAGGCCGGCGCGGAAGGCGTCGCCGCAGCCGGTCGGGTCGACCACGGCGGCAGCCGGTACGCAAGGGATCTCGTGGCGTTCGCCGTCGGCATAAATCTCCGAACCTTTTTCGCCGCGCGTGACGATCAGCGCGTCCAGGCGGCTGGCGATGTCAAGCAGCGTGAGGCCGGTGCGGTCCATCAGCATTTCGAATTCGTAGTCGTTGGCCGCCACGTAGGTGGCCTGGTCGATGAAGGTGATCAGTTCTTCGCCGCTGAACATCGGCAGCTGCTGGCCCGGGTCGAACATGAACGGCACCTTCAGGGCGGCGCAATCCTTGGCGTGCTTGAGCATGCCGTCGCGGCCGTCCGGGGCGATGATGGCCACCCGCAGATCGCCATTGTCGGCCACGTTGTTCTCGTGCGAGAACTGCATGGCGCCCGGGTGGAAGGCGTTGATCTGGTTGTTGTCCAGGTCGGCCGTGACGAAGCACTGGGCGGTGTACGCATGGGTAATCTTGCGGATGCCGCGCGTGGAGATGCCCAGCGCGGCGAAGCGCTCCAGGTATTCGCCGCCGTCCTGGCCGATGGTGGCCATGATCAGGGGATCGCCGCCCAGCATCTGCAGGTTGTAGGCGATATTGGCCGAGCAGCCACCGTATTCGGTGCGCAGGGTAGGGACCAGGAAGGACACGTTCACCTTGTGCAGCTGGTCGGCCAGCAGGGTTTCGCCGAAACGGCCGTTGTACTGCATGATTTTATCGAATGCGAGCGAGCCGCAAATCAGGGTGGTCTTGGTCATGGCGTGGCCTTAAGGGTAGAAGACGGCAACGTGGAAGCCCGAAGCTTTCACTTGTTTGAGTTCGAAGTAGATTTTCACCGGCTGTTCCGAGCGGGCCGCGAAGCCTTTCGCCGGCGCCACGGTCTTGGGCAGGTATTGCGGCGGCGTGAACACGCGGCGCACCAGCGGCTTGTCGTTGGCGTCGGTCAGTTCCAGCTCGATCCAGGGCCAGGCCTGGGTCAGGCCGCTCTCGTTGCGCAGCAGGGTGGTCAGCACGAAGGTTCCGTTCGGCAGCGTTTGCAGCTCGCCCGTTTCCATGCCCAGGGTGTCGATTTGCGCCGGCAGCCCCACTTTGCAGCGCAGCAGGGCGCAGCTGGCCACGACCGTCGGCTTGATGGCAGGGTAGCGCGCCGCCAGCACATCGCCGAAATTCATCAAGCCCTGGACGAGCAGGGCCAGCAGCAGGGCCAGCGATCCTGCCCCCATCAGGATGGTGCGGCGGCGGCCGGCCTTTTCCTTGTTGCGCGCCAGGCGCACGAATTCCGGTTCATCCGGATCGGCTTGCACCACGTCTTCGGCGACGATGGTTTCGGGTTCTTCGTAGACCGGCTCGTCGTCGGCAGATGCGCGCAGCAGCGGCAGCGGGCCGGTCTCCAGCGCGTGCTCGTCGGGATGCGCTTCGTCCAGGTGGGCCGGTTCGGGATCGTGGAATTCGTCGGCCAGGGACAGCTCGGCATCGTCCGGTTCCGTGACGTGCGCTTCGGGTTCGGGCGCAGGTTCGGGCTCGGGGACGGGCTTGATTTCGCCTGGCAGCGTGTCGAGGCTGAAATCGAAGTCGAGCACGTACGCGGGTTTTTCCGGTCCGGCGTCGATCGCGGCGACTTCGTCATCGAAGGCGGCGCTGGCCGATGGTTCGGGCTCCGGCTCTGGTTCAGGCTCTGGTTCCGGTTCCGGTTCCGGCTCTGGTTCCGGCTCTGGTTCCGGCTTCGGAACAAGTTCCAGTTCCGGTTCCGGCTCAGGTTCGGGCAGGACGGGCGGCGGGACATTCTTGGCGACGGCATCGAGGTCGACCAGGGCGGCATTGCCGTCGAAGACCTGGCTGCACGTGCCACAACGAACAATGCCCCCACGCAGCTTCAACTGATCGGATGCGACCCGAAAAGTCGTGTTGCAGTGGGGGCACCGGGTGGCGAGCGCCATGCCTTTACTGACCGCGCGCGGGAGGTACGGTATCGCTGCCGAGTCGTCCGTGCAGGGCAACCCAGCCATCTTGTTCCGCCCACACGCCCAGCTTGATGAACGGTGCGTAGGCGGCCGCCACTTCCTCGGCCTGGCGCGCCAGCACGCCGGACAGGATCAGCGATCCGTTCGGGGCCACGCGGCCGGCAAGCATGGGCGCCATCACCTTCAAGGGGCTCGACAGGATGTTCGCCACGACGATGTCGAAGCGGCCGGTCGCGTGCTGCGCCTTGGCCGAAACGGCAAAGTCGTCCGGCAGGTAGTAATCGATCTCGCAATTGTTGCGCGCGGCATTGTCGCGCGCCGATTCGATCGCCTGCGGGTCGATGTCGACCCCGGCCACGTCGCCGGCGCCCATCTTCTTGGCGACCATGGCCAGGATGCCGGAGCCGCAACCGTAGTCGAGCACGGTGTTGCCGGGAGCGGGGTGCGCTTCCAGCCATTCCATGCACAGGCGGGTGGTCGGGTGGCTGCCGGTACCGAAGGCCAGGCCCGGGTCGAGTTCGAGGATCAGGGCGTCGGGATCCGGCGCTTCGTGCCAGCTCGGGACCACCCAGATGTTCTTGCCGATATGAATAGGCGCGAACTGGGATTGCGTCAGGCGCACCCAGTCTTCGTCGGCCACGTCGCGCACGGTGAAATCGGGCGCTTTTTCCAGGCCGATGGCCGCCGCCGCTTCCGCGACGATGGCTGCCTGGTCGGCATCGACGTCGGTCAGCGCCACCACCCGGCTGTGTTCCCATGCCGCTTCCTTGGGCTCCATGCCGGGTTCGCCGAACAGCGGGCGTTCCTGGTCGGTGCCTTCGTCGGCGTCCTCGACGGACACGGACAGGGCGCCCGCTTCCATGAGGGCATCGGACAGCGCTTCGGCGTGTTCGCGTACGATTTCGATGACGACTTCAGTCCAACTCATGCTGCGCCTTTGGATTCCGACTTGTTGGCAATCGCACCGGTCTTCGGCAGGTCCGGCTTGTCGGCCAGTTTCTGCTCGAGGTAATGGATGTTGGTGCCGCCTTCGATGAAGCGGGCATCGATCATCAGTTCGCGGTGCAGCGGGATATTCGTCAGGATACCCTCAACCACCATTTCCGACAGCGCGATCTGCATGCGGCGGATCGCCTGTTCGCGCGTGGCGCCATAGGCGATGACCTTGCCGATCATCGAATCGTAATGCGGGGGCACGTAGTAGCCGGCGTAGGCGTGCGAGTCGACCCGGATGCCGGGGCCGCCCGGCGCGTGCCAGGAAACGATGCGGCCAGGCGAAGGGGTGAACTTGAACGGGTCTTCGGCATTGATGCGGCACTCGACAGCGTGGCCCGAGAGCATGATGTCGCGCTGGCGGAAGCGCAGCTTTTCGCCGGCGGCAATGCGGATCTGTTCCTGGACGATGTCGATCCCGGTGATCATTTCCGTGACCGGGTGCTCGACCTGGACGCGGGTGTTCATCTCGATGAAATAGAATTCGTTGTTTTCGTACAGGAATTCGAAGGTACCCGCGCCGCGGTAGCCGATCTTGCGGCAAGCTTCGGCGCAGCGGTCGCCGATCTTTTCGATCAGCTTGCGCGGAATGCCGGGGGCCGGCGCTTCTTCGATCACCTTCTGGTGGCGGCGCTGCATGGAGCAGTCGCGTTCGCCCAGCCAGACGGCGTTCTTGTGTTCGTCGCAAAGGATCTGGATTTCCACGTGACGCGGATTTTCCAGGTACTTCTCCATATAGACTTCAGGATTGCCGAAAGCGGTGCCCGCTTCGGTCTTGGTCATCGCCACGGCATTGAGCAGCGCCGCTTCGGTATGCACCACGCGCATGCCGCGACCGCCACCGCCGCCGGCGGCCTTGATGATGACCGGGTAGCCCACGCGGCGCGCGGTCTGGATGATTTCCTTCGGGTCGTCCGGCAGCGCGCCGTCCGAACCTGGCACGCAGGGCACGCCGGCGCGGATCATGGCTTGCTTGGCCGACACCTTGTCGCCCATCAGGCGGATCGATTCGGAGCGCGGGCCGATGAAGACGAAGCCCGATTTTTCCACGCGCTCGGCGAAATCGGCGTTTTCGGACAGGAAGCCGTAGCCCGGGTGGATCGCTTCGGCGTCCGTCACTTCGGCCGCGCTGATAATGGCAGGCATGTTCAGGTAGCTCAGCGATGACTGGGCAGGGCCGATGCAGACCGACTCGTCGGCCAGCTTCACATACTTGGCATCCTTGTCAGCCTCGGAGTGCACGACCACCGTCTTGATGCCCATTTCGCGGCACGCGCGCTGGATGCGCAGCGCGATTTCGCCGCGATTGGCAATGAGGATTTTTTCAAACATGGTCGTCGATCAGCCAATCACAAACAGTGGCTGGCCGAATTCGACCGGCTGGCCGTTCTCGACCAGGATCTTGGTCACGACGCCGGAAATGTCGGAATCGATTTCGTTGAGCAGCTTCATCGCTTCGATGATGCACAGCGTTTCGCCTTCTTTAATGGCGGAGCCGACTTCAACATAGGCTGGCGAGCCTGGCGCGGACGAACGGTAGAAGGTGCCGACCATCGGTGACTTCACGATGTGGCCGGTTGGTTCCGCGACCACGGCAACCGGCGCGGCAGCCGGGGCTGGGGCGTTTGACGCGTGCGCTGGTGCGTAATGCTGCTGCATATTTTGCGGCTGCATCATGACCATCTGGTTTTGTGGAATGGCGGACGATTTGACAATACGGACCTTGCTTTCGCCTTCGGTCACTTCAAGTTCTGCGATGTCCGATTCGGCGACCAGGTCGATCAAGGTCTTGAGTTTTCGTAAATCCATGTGAAACCCCTTGGAATTATTGTAGTTTGTGAGTATGCGGAAAAGCTCGGATAAAAGCGTAACCGCGCAAATGCTGGCAGATGCCGGGAGATTAACGCTTTTCCAGCACGAAGTCGATAGCAAAACGATATCCATTCACGCCAAGACCGCAGATGGTTCCCACGGCGATATCGGACAGGAATGAATGATGACGGAATTGTTCTCGTTTGAAGATATTGGAGATGTGGACTTCGACGAAGGGAATGGCGACCCCGGCCAGGGCGTCGCGCAGGGCGACACTGGTATGTGTCAATCCACCGGGATTGATGACGATCGCGTCGATGCCTTCGTTTTTGGCAGCATGGATGCGGTCGATCAGCGCGCCCTCGTGGTTACTCTGAAAGCAAGATACCGTTGCTCCCGCCGCGACAGCTTGTGCTGTGGCAGCGTTTTCGATGTCGGCCAATGTCGTCTTGCCGTACACCTCAGGCTCACGTGTCCCCAGTAGATTCAGGTTGGGTCCGTTAAGCAGCAGAAGCTTTTTTGCCATGTTCGAGGAACCGATTTACGCGAAAGTCACGCATTTTGCCGCCAACTGCGTGCATTGGCAAGCGAAAAAAATTGCACGCTAGTACGTTTTTTGCTTGACGGCTAAGACTTTAAGGCGGCGAGGTCGGCTTTCAACTGGGCAAATTTAAGGCGTCCGAGATAGGTTTTGACGATCTTGCCATCGGCCCCGATGAGGACCGTGAAGGGCAGGCCGCCCCCCTTGTTGCCGAAATCGCGGGCCAGGTCGGTGCCGCTCATGCCGGCCACGTACAGGGGGTAGGAGATCTTGTGTTTGGCCGCGAATTCGGCGATGTTGTTCGGGGAATCGATGCCGATGCCGATGATGTTGATATCTTTTGCAAGGCTCTCGGCGGCCAGCGCGTCGAGTTCCGGCATTTCCTCGACGCAGGGTGCGCACCAGGGCGCCCAGAAATTGACCACCAGGGCCTTGCCCTTCCAGCGCGACAGCGACTGGTTGCCGCCGCTGGCGTCGTTCATCGATTGGGCAAACATGGCTTCCACCGGCGTGCGCGCCGCCGCGCTCGGGGCCACGGTGCGCACTTCCGGTTCGGCCGGCTTGGTCTTGATGCCGAGGTAAATGCCGAGGGCGCCGAACAGCAGTGCACAGCCGACGTAAATGAGTACAGTCTTTCTTGTCATTACTTTAATCCTGGAAAGGGTTGGGTTGTTCCATCATGGCGCGCAGTGTCGCCGCATCGGCCCGTTGCGGGCGGCCGTCAGGACGCGGTTTCAGCGCGCCGCGCAAATCGTGCAGTTCGTACAATTGCGCATGCACGCCTTCCTTGCGCCACAGGAAGCTCACGGTTTCCACGGGATCGAAGCGCGCACCTTTGAAGTGGGGCGTTTCCGATATCGCTATATTGACGTTCTTGTTCAGCAAAAAAATTTGTACTTCCTTGGCGCTATCGACGAATAACTGGAGGTGGATGTCGTCATGTTCGCCGGCGGTGCCGTTCAGGACTGCGCCGGTCAGGTAGGGCTTGAAACCGGCCAGCGCATCCATGACCTGCAGCGCGGTGCAGCGCAAGTCGCGCAGGCGCGCGGCCTGGACGTCGCCGCTGAACAGGGCGTGGTATTGACGGACTTCTTCTTCCACTTCGGTATTGTCGGGCAGCAGGTTGGCGCCCGGCGGGTCCTCGCCCAGCACCTGGCGCGCCGCCTTGCGCTTGGCCGTGGCGTAGTCGGCCCCGTCCTGCGCGATCATGCGCGCGGCGACGGCGGCGATCTGCGCGCGCAGTGTGGGAAGGGCGTCATTTGGCGTGGGGCTCATGAGCGAGATATTACTCTGGAATCGAAAAAGGGATGGCGTCGGGTAAAATCGCGTATTCATCCATTCGGCCAGCGATCACCATGCATATTCACATACTCGGCATTTGCGGCACTTTCATGGGCGGCCTGGCAGTCCTGGCCAAGGAAGCCGGCCATAAAGTGACCGGCTGCGACGCCAATGTCTACCCGCCCATGAGCACCCAGCTCGAAGCCCAGGGCATCGAACTGATCCAGGGCTTCGGTCCCGAACAGACCCAGTTGAACCCGGACCTGTATGTGATCGGCAATGTGGTTTCGCGCGGCAATCCGCTGGTCGAAGAGATCCTGAACCGCAGCCTGCCTTATATGTCGGGCCCGCAATGGATCGGCGAACACATCCTGCACAATAAATGGGTGCTGGCCGTGGCCGGCACGCATGGCAAGACCACCACCTCGGCCATGCTGGCCTGGATCCTGGAAGATGCCGGCTATTCGCCGGGCTTCCTGATCGGCGGCGTTCCGATGAATTTCGGCATCTCGGCCCGCCTGTCGGGCGCGGCGCCGTCCGATTTCTTTGTCATCGAGGCCGACGAGTACGACACCGCCTTCTTTGACAAGCGCAGCAAGTTCGTCCATTACCACGCCAAAACCGCGGTCATGAACAACCTCGAATACGACCATGCCGACATCTTCCCCGATATCGGCGCCATCGAAACCCAGTTCCACCACCTGGTGCGCACCGTGCCCGGCGTGGGCCGCCTGATCGTCAATGGCGACGAAGCCTCGCTCAAGCGCGTGCTCAAGCGCGGCTGCTGGAGCGACATGGAAAGTTTCGGCACCAGCGACGGGGTCAGCTGGACCCTGGTCGAACATCCGGGCGGCAGTTTCGACGTGGTCTTCAATGGCGCCACCGTGGCCACGGTCGACTGGCAACTGACCGGCAAGCACAACCGCTTCAACGCCCTGGCCGCGATTGCCGCCGCGCGCAACGTGGGCGTGCCGGTGGCGCAGGCGGCCGAGTCGCTGGCGCGTTTTGAAAGCGTCAAGCGCCGCATGGAAGTGCGCGGCGTGGTCAATGGCATCACCGTCTACGACGATTTCGCCCACCATCCGACCGCGATCGCCACCACCGTGGGCGGGCTGCGCCAGAAGCTGGGCACGGCAGGGCGCATCCTGGCCGTGCTCGAACCGCGTTCGAACACCATGAAGCTGGGCGCCATGAAAGATGCCTTGCCGGGCAGCCTGCGCGACGCCGACCTGGTATTCGGTTTCGGCAGCCAACAGGCGCTGGGCTGGAGCCTGGCCGATTCGCTGGCCCCGCTGGGCAACATCGCCCACAGTTTCGACCAGATCGATTTCCTGGTGCAAGCCATCCTCGACGCTGCGCGTCCGGGCGACCATATCCTGGTGATGAGCAACGGCGGCTTCGGCGGCGTGCACCAGAAACTGCTCGAGGCGCTGGCCACATGATTTTGTATTTGCATGGATTCCGCTCCTCTCCCAAGTCCTTCAAGGCGCAGGTGGTGGGCAAGAAAATGGCCGAGCTGGGCCGCGCGCATGAGTTGATCTGCCCGCAGCTGCCCGCCTCGCCGCAGGAAGCGATGGCGCTGGCCATGACGCTCGTCGGCCGCTTTCCGCCCGAGGAACTGGCCATTGTCGGCTCCTCGCTGGGCGGCTACTACGCCACCTGGCTGGCCGAACGGCTGGACTGCCGCGCCGTGCTGCTGAACCCGGCCATCGTGCCGCTCAAGGACCTGGACCAGCACGTGGGCGTGACGACGGAGTACCATTCCGACAAGCCCTTCGAATTCAAGCGCGAATATATCGACCAATTGCGCGCACTGAAGGTTGACCGGATTACGCGCCCGGAGCGCTATTTCCTGATCGCGGCCACCGGCGACGAAGTGCTGGACTACCGCGACATGGTGGCCCATTACGCCGGTGCGCGCCAGCACGTGATCGACGGCAGCGACCATGCGATACCGGAATTTGCGCAGTATGTCGACGAGGTACTGGCCTTCTGCCTGGACGGCGGAGCGCGGTGAGGATCGCCACCCTGCGCCAGGCGCTGTGGCATCCGCACGTGAACGCCGTCAATGCGCCGGCCGGCATGCGCCCGTGGCTGACCACGGGCGGTTCGCTGACGGCGCGCCTGGTGGCGCACAGCGCCGCCTTCCGCGTGCAGCGCCTGCACCAGCGCACCGCGCTGTGCCTGGCCGACGAAGTGGGCGCGATCGGCATGCACCGGGCCGGGCGGGTGTGGGAACGCGAAGTGCTGTTGCGCTGCGACGGCGTGCCGGTGGTGTTTGCGCACACGGTGGTGCCGATGGCGGCCACCGCGAACGATTGGCCGCTGTTTAACGCGCTGGGCGAACGCTCGCTGGGGAGCACCCTGTTTTACGATCCGCGCGTATCGCGCGGCGCACTGGAATTTGCGCGCATCCGCGCGGGCCACCCCCTGATGCGGCGCGCGCAAGCGGCGCTGGGCGGCCAGGTCTTACATGAGAATGCAATTTTATACGCGCGGCGCTGCCTGTATCGCCGCCGTCAGGGAACGCTGCTGGTCACCGAGGTTTTCCTGCCGGCGGTGCTGGAACTGGCAGCGCGCACACAACACCATACAAAGTAAACAATGAATCTATTTTTCGAAGAGTCCGGCGATTTCAAGGTCGGCACCGTGTTGTCGCAAGCGGGCGAGGCTTATCAGGTTGAAATGCCAAGCGGCAAGCGCACCAAGGTCAAGGTCAAGGACGTGCTGGTCCAGTACGAGAAACCGTCCGCGGCCGAGCTGCTCGAAGGCGCCAAGGCCGTCGCGGCCGATGCCGATTTCGAATTCCTGTGGGAAGTGGCGGGCCAGGAAGAATTCGGCTTTGCCGAACTGGGCGCCGAATACTTCGGCCACGCGCCGCTGCCGGTCGAAGCGGCAGGCCTGATCCTGGCGCTGCATGGCGCGCCGATCTACTTCTATAAGAAGGGGCGCGGCCGCTACAAGGCGGCGCCGGAACAGTCGCTCCGCGCGGCCCAGGCCGGCATCGAAAAGAAACGGCAGCAAGGCCTGATCCAGGATGCCTATGTGGCCGAACTGAAGGACAACAAGCTGCCGGCCGCGCTGGCGCCGCTGGTGCAGCAATTGCTGTTCAAGCCGGACAAGAACACCATCGAATTCAAGGCCCTGGACGCGGCCTGCAACGAATTGCACACCACGCCGCAGCGCCTGATGCTGGCCGTGGGCGGCATCGCGTCGCCCAAGCAATTGCACATGGCGCGCTTCCTGTTTGAAAACTTCCCGCGCGGCGCCGGCTTCCCGGCGGTGCCGGTGCCGGCCACGCCGTCGGGCCTGCCGCTGGCCGACGTGGCCGCGTTCTCGATCGATGACGTGACCACCACCGAAATCGACGACGCCTTCTCGGTCGTGCACCTGGCCGACGGTTTGGTGCGGGTGGGCATCCACATTGCCGCGCCCGGCCTGGGCATCCGTCCCGACGACGCGGTCGACAAGATGGCGCGCACGCGCATGTCCACCGTGTATATGCCGGGCGACAAGATCACCATGCTGCCGGACGAGATCGTCAACGCCTTCACCCTGGCCGAGGGCAAGACTTGCCCGGCCCTGTCGCTGTACGCCACGCTCGACCCGGCCGACTGGACCATCAAGGCCACCGAAACGCGCGCCGAGATGGTGCCCATCCAGAGCAATTTGCGCCACAACGACCTGGACGAGCTGGTCAACGAGGAAACCCTGGCCAGCGGCGAAGGCGAGTACCCGCACAAGGCCGAGCTGGCGCTGCTGTGGCAATGGGCCCAGCACCTGGAAACGGGGCGCATGGTCAAGCGCGAAGGCTTCGGCCTGAAGCCGGAACAGAACAACCGCGTCGACTTCAACTTTTACGTGGAAAACGATGTGGTGTCGGTGCTGCGCCGCAAGCGCGGCGCGCCGCTCGACAAGATTGTCGCCGAGCTGATGATTTTCGCGAACAGCACCTGGGGCAAGCTGATGCACGACAGCGGCGTGCCGGGTATTTACCGGTCCCAAGGGCAGGGCGTCGGCGGCTGGGCCGCCAAGATGCAGGTGCGCATGCTCACCCATGCGGCCCCGCACCAGGGCCTGGGCGTGGACCAGTACGCGTGGAGCACCTCGCCGCTGCGCCGCTATACCGACCTGGTCAACCAGTGGCAGATCCTGGCCTGCGCTTCGCACGGCGTGACCGCGCCGCTGGTGGCCCCGTTCAAGCAGCGCGACGCCGGCCTGTTCGCCATCGTGTCGGCCTTCGACGCCGCCTACGCCGCCTACAACGAGCACCAGCAGAACATGGAACGCTACTGGTGCCTGCGCTGGCTGGGCCAGCGCGAGGAACGCCAGGTCGAGGCCGTGGTGCTCAAGGATGAAGTGCTGCGCCTGGTCGAGATTCCCCTGATCGTGCGCCTGCCGGGCATGCCGCCGGTGGCGCGCGGGGCCCAGGTGAAGCTGGACGTGCTGCGCTGGGACGAAGTGGACCTCACCATCGAAACGCGCCTGCTGGAGATTCCGGCCAGCAGCGGCATCGCTGCCGATGCCGACCTCGACTACGAGGATGAGGAAGCCGATGGCGGCCAGGCTGCTGCCGATAGCGGCGAGGCGGCGGCGCAGGAAGCCGTGGAAGCCGAGGGCGCAGTTGCCGTTGTGACAGCGGAACCCGCGGCGACGTAGCGGCCCCGGCACGGCCATTAGAATGTAGAATGGCCGTTCTTCGATTCAAGGTTCCTCCAGTTATCGCGTGAAGTATTCTCTAGAAAACCGCTCCCTGATGATCGCCCTCACCGTCTCGGTGGTGGCGCACGCAGCCCTGCTGGCGGTCCGCTTTGTCGCACCGGATGCCTTCGTGCTCAAGCCGGCCGACCCTGGCCTGGAAGTCATCCTCGTCAACGCCAAGCATGCCAAGCGGCCGATCACGGCCGACGCGGTGGCCAATGCCGACCTCGATGGCGGCGGCAATGCCGATGCCGGCCGCGCCAAGTCGCCGCTGCCGAACATGAAGCGCATGGACACGGGCGACAGCGTCAAGGCCACCCAGCGCCGCATGGCCGAACTGGTCGAGCAGCAGGAAAACCTGCTGACCCAGATGCGGAAAAAAACCATGTTCACGGCGCCTCGCGTGACCGAGAAGGACAAGCCCGATCCGGTCCGCACCGGCCTGGACATGCTCGAGACCAGCAAGGCGATCGCGCGCAGGGAAGCGGAAATCACCCAGCGCATCGAAGACGAGAACAAGCGCCCCAAGAAGACTTACATTACCCCGAGCACCATCGGGGTCGGCTACGCCCAGTATTACAAGGAAATGTCGCACCGGATCGAGCAGATCGGCACCCTGAATTTCCCGCAGCGCGACGGGCGCAAGCTGTACGGCGAAGTGGTGCTGTCGATCCCCATTTTCCAGGATGGCAGCATTTATGAAAAAGACGGCGGCGTGCGGGTCGAGCGCAGCTCCGGCAACCCGGCCCTGGACAAGGCCGCGATGGCCATCGCGCGCCGCTCCGCCCCTTTCGGCCGCTTCCCGCCGCGCATGCTCTCGCGCGAACGCAACGACTTGTGGGAAATCATGACCACCTTCAAGTTCGCCCGCAACGACACCCTGGAAACCGAAACGGTGAGGAGCCCGTGAGCGACCGCTACTGCGTGATCGGCAATCCTATAGCCCACAGCAAGTCCCCCGACATCCATGCCGCCTATGCCGCCCAGACCGGGCAGCAGCTCAGTTACGAACGCTGCCTGGCGCCGCTCGACGGTTTCACGGCCACGGTGCGCCAGCTGGTCGCCGACGGCTACCGGGGCGCCAATGTCACCGTGCCTTTCAAGCTGGACGCTGCCGCCCTGGCCGATACCCTGACCGAACGGGCCAGGGCTGCCGGTGCGGTCAATACCCTCACCTTTGCCGACGGCGTGATCCTGGGCGACAACACCGACGGCGCCGGCCTGGTCAACGACATCGTCCGCAATGCCGGATTTTCGATCGCCGGCAAGCGCGTGCTGCTGCTGGGCGCGGGCGGGGCGGCGCGCGGCGCGGTCTTGCCGCTGCTGGGCGAGCAGCCTGCCGCCCTGGTCATCGTCAACCGCACGCGCGCCACGGCCGATGCCCTGGTGGCCAGTTTTCCGGGCCAGCCGGTGTCGGCCTGCGAGTATGCCGACCTCGATTCCCCCTACGACTTGATCGTGAACGCAACATCGGCCAGCCTGTCGGCGGCCATGCCACCGCTACCATCGCTTGTTTTTTGCACAAGCTCGCTGGCTTTGGATATGATGTACGGAAATAAACCGACCCTGTTCATGGAATTTGCCAGCCAGTGCGGCGCCAGCGCCCGCGACGGCCTGGGCATGCTCATCGAACAGGCGGCCGAAGCCTTCGCCCTGTGGCGCGGCGTGCGGCCGGAAACGGCCACTCTCCTGAAAAACATGCGTTCGAATGATGACAAAAGCACGACAGCCGGCAGCAAGCAGTAAGAAGAACCGGCGCTGGATCAAATGGCTCATCCTGGGGCCCTTGGTCATTGTGTTTTTCGTCCAGCTGTATTTTTTCCTGATGGTGTGCTGGTACGCCGCCTTCAATCCGCGCATGACCAATATGATGAGCGACCAGCTCAGCGTGCTGCGCGAGAAAAATCCCAAGGCCCAGCTGCGCCAGCAATGGGTGCCGTATGCCAGCATCTCGAACAATCTGAAACGCGCCGTGATCGCCTCGGAAGATGCGAATTTTTCCGACCACGACGGGGTGGACTGGGAAGCGCTGCAAAAAGCCTACGAGCGCAATAGCAAGCGCCACAAGGTGGTGGGCGGCGGCTCGACCATTACCCAGCAGCTGGCCAAGAATCTGTTCCTGTCGGGCTCGCGCAGCTATTTCCGCAAAGGGCAGGAAATGATCATCGCCTTCATGCTCGAAACGGTCATGAGCAAGGAACGCATTCTGGAAATCTACCTGAACGTGGTGGAGTACGGGCGCGGGGTGTTCGGCGCCGAAGCGGCAGCCCGCCATTATTTCCAGGTGACGGCCGCCAGGCTGACGGCCGGGCAATCGGCCAGGCTGGCCGTGATGCTGCCCAATCCCCGCTATTACGACCGCCACCGCGACACCAATTACCTGGCGCGTCGCACCAGCCTGATCGTCAGCCGCATGAATTCGGCCGATCTGCCCTGATTTCCTACCTAGAAAGCCAAGACCATGACCTATCGCCAGCGAGGCCACTTCAACCTCTATTATGTCGCGCTGTTCTCGGCCGTATTCGCCGCCCTCGCCATGGCGGCGCTGTGGTCGATCCGCTATGAACGCAATCTGTTCGCCGAAGGCGTGGCCAAGGTCGGCAAGATGTTCAGCGACAACCCGGCGACCCAGGGCGTGGTCGACTCGGCCAAGTCCGCCGTGGCCGACGCCACCGGCACCCCGCTTGCGCCCAAGGGCGATGCCAAGATGCGCAAATGCATCATCGACGGCAAGACCGTGATCTCGAATACCGACTGCCTGGACAGCAATCCGACCAGCAAGACCATGAAATTGCAGATCACGCGCGGCGTGGTCATGCCGAAAGAACCACCGAAGCCGAAGGACGATACCAGCGGCGGCATCCCCGCGCTGGACAAAATCATCGATAAGCAACTGCGCTGAGGCAAAATTTTCGGTTTGGGGTGGTCGGCACCAAGGCTAACGGGTACACTTGCGCTGTTTTGAATCCGGCCGAGCAAAGTGCATGATCAACGTATTCGTCCTCCAGAATGGCCGACTGAACCAGGTACCGATCGAGACCCGCGAGGATCTCGAAAATGTCGCGCCTGTGTGGGTCGACCTGACCGACCCGAACGACGATGAGCGTGCCTGGGTCAAGACCATTTATGGCGTGATCCTGCCGGGCGAAGACGAAGTCAAGGATATCGAAGCGTCGGCCCGCTATTACGAAGCGGAAAACGGCGACCTGCACCTGCGCACCGACTTCCTGCTCGAAGAAGACGACGGCCCCTCGCGGGTCGTGACCGTGGCCTTCATCCTGGCCAAGAAAATGCTGTTCTCGGTGCATACCGACGACCTGCCCGTGTTCCGCCTGGTGCGCATGCGCGCCCGTTCGCGGCCTGGGTCTATCGCCGACTACATGGACGTGCTGCTCGACCTGTACGCCACCGACGCCGAGTATTCGGCCGATGCGCTCGAAGGCATTTACCAGCACCTGGAAGAAGTGTCCGGCCGCGTGCTCCAGAAAGAATTTACCGACCAGGACGCTGCGGCGGCCCTGAACGCCATCGCGCGCGAGGAAGACTTGAACGGCCGGATCCGGCGCAACATGATGGATACCCGGCGCGCGGTCAGCTTTCTGATGCGCGGACGCCTGCTCAATGCCGAGCAGTTCGAAGAGGCGCGCCAGATCCTGCGCGACATCGAGTCGCTGGATGGCCACACATCTTTCCTTTTCGATAAGATCAACTTCCTGATGGATGCCACGGTCGGTTTCATCAACATTAACCAGAACAAGATCATCAAGATCTTCTCGGTGGCCTCGGTCGCCTTCCTGCCGCCGACCCTGATCGCCAGTATTTACGGCATGAACTTCAAGCGCTGGTTCCCCGAGCTGGAATGGAGCCTGGGCTATCCCTTCGCCCTGGCCCTGATGCTGACCTCGGCCATCGCCCCGTTCTGGTACTTCCGCCGCCGCGGCTGGCTCAAGTAACTACTTCCGCAAGTTGATGAACAGGTTGGCCGCAAAGGCCAGCACGCCCCCGGCCGCCATGAATTCGGACACCACCAGGGCCGGCAGCGCCTGGACCTGGCCCTTGAGCATGAAGCACAGCGCCACCATCATGACCGGCAGCGACACATTCATCAGCCAGAAATGGATCTTGGCCAGCACGCTTTCGCCCGCTTTCGGGAATACCGAATAGATCAGGCCGGACAGCGCCAGGGTGGCAAAACCGAGCAGGTTGACGTGCGCATGCACCGGGCGCAGGGTGAAGTCGCGGCTGGCGCCCATCATGATGCCCATGGCCACGCCGATGATCAGATAGATGGCGGCCAGTTTCAGCCAGATGAAGCCGGAGGTGGATACGCGCATTTCGGCGCTGGAATTCGTTGCAAACATGGTAATGCTCCTCAAGTGAGGAAGCGATTCTACTGCCGCAAAAACCTTAAAAACCGCTGCTTTTTCCACTTAAGGTTTTTTTAGGGTTCTCTGAATATATTCTTAAGAGCTGTTGCCTAGAAGCTACTTTAAGCTTCTATCTAACGCAGCCGGCTCATCGTTCGAAGCCGGGCAAAATCCAGGGAATACGAGACCATGAGCCACTACCACACACCTAACCTGCCGCAGACGGACGCGCCGGTCGACATTTACCGCCGCATTCACAAGGCGCTGCGTTATTGCATGAGCGACACCCTGGCCCGCGTCAGCCGGCTCGACATCGGCGACCGCGGCGAAGTCATCGCCGTGCTGGCCCAGGTCCGGGAAATGGCGGTGCTGTGCGCCACCCACGTGGCCCATGAAGACACTTTTGTGCATCCGGCCATGGAAGCGCGTTTCCCGGGCACGGCCAAGGCCACGGCGGCCGAGCATGCGCATCACAAGTACGCCTGCCGCAAGATCATCGCGCTGGGCGACGCCGTCTACAACGCCCGGGAAGAAGACCGCGCGTCGCTGGTGAGCCAGCTGTACCACTATATTTCGCTGTTCGTGGCCGAAAGCCTGGTGCACATGAACGCGGAAGAGACCGACAACAACACCCTGCTGTGGGCCACCCACACCGATGCCGAGCTGAACGCGATCCAGCAAGCCATCGTCGATTCGATGACCTGTGACGAGAAGGCGGTCACCATGCGCTGGATGCTGCCGGCCCTGAACCCGACCGAGCGCGTGGAACTGATGGAAGAAGTGCTGAAGGACGTGCCGTCGGAGTTTTACAACGAAATGCTGGCCGGCATGCAGCCCTACCTGGCCGCCGCCGATTTCCGCAAGCTGACCATCGCGCTGCACGGCGAGCACAAGCTGGCCGCATAATCGTCGTCCCCGCGCAGGCGGGGACCCATGGCACGCATGCGCAGGGCCGCAGAGTGCTTAAGTGAGAGTGCTTAAGTGCAGTTGGCAATCAAGCGCAAAGGCCGCTCGGTCACCAGCCTGAACCGCCCCCGGCCCGATTTCTCGATCCTGACCGGCGCTTCGCGTTCGGTCAGCCTGCGGCTGAGCAGCAGCAGCCGCGCTTCGAGGTTGTCGCTCACGTCCGGCAGGCGGATGCGCGCGTCGAGCCGCAGTTCGCGGTTGGTGAATTCGGTGCGCCCGGTTTCGATGCAATCGGCGACCAGCACCGCAAAAATCGACCCCGCCACACCCTTGATCAGGTAATCGTCCCCCAGGAACACGCTGTCGTTCTCGGGGAAGTGCTTGATCACGAGCGCCTCGCCATCGACCGATTCGGGCTCCGGACGCGCCCTTGGCGCCTCGTCCACGCTGTCGGCCTGGGTCTGCATGATCTGGATCGCCATGCCCAGCTGCGCGGCCAGGGTGACCAGCGCATCTTCGTCGTCATACGAATAGCGCATTTCGTGGCGGCTTTCCACGAACAGCACGCCAATGAGGCGCTGCGCCGCCATGATCGGCACGGCCAGCTGGCTGCGCGATTCCGACAGCCCCGGCAGCGGGATCTCGGTTTCGAGCGCCATGCCGAAGCCGCAATCGACGGTGTTGTTGCGGATCGCGCGGTTGTACGCGTATTCGGACGTGGTATGGCTGATTCGGATAGGCGTATGCTCGCGCGCGGCCACCCCGATCACGCCGTCGCCCAGCATGATTTCCGAACCCACGCCCGAGGTTTCATAGCCGCGGCTGGCCAGGGTGTACAGGCGCTTGCCGGCGTCGTCGTACAGCAGCGCCATCGCATGTTCGATGCCGAATTCCTTCTCCAGGCAGGCCAGCGTGTCCGACAGCAGGTGTTCCAGGTCGCCCGTGAGGCGGATCCGTTCGCAGGCGCGGCGTAGGATCGACAGCAGGTTGCGCCGCTGCGGCGGCATTTCCAGCATTTCGCCGGGCACCCGTTCGAGGGCGTTCACGCGGAACACGTCCGCGCCCAGCAACTGGAACACGTCGCTCATGCCCGCGTGCGACGCCAGGCCGGCCAGCTTGGCCTTCATGCTTTCGAACAGCGGGCCGGCCCGTTCGGTGCGCAGGAATTCCACCTTCAGCCGGTAGTGCGCGGCCGTGTGCGGATCGATCACCGACACCACCGCATAGCGCGTGGCCAGCAGGTTGTGGCGGGTCTTGTTAAAGAACTGATAGGACAGGGCCACGTGCTCGCTGTCGATGTATTGCACTTGCGAGACGTAGGCGATATTGGGCGTGGCGTCCAGGTCGGCGGTGGCGATGGTGCCCGGGATGACCCCTTCGAAGCAGCCGCGGATGGCGTCGATTTGCAGCGTCATGTGTGCACCAGCAAGGCTTGTCCCGCGTTCGGTCCCGGCGTTTGCGAAAAGGCGGCATTCGGCGTAAAGCTGATGGCGGCAATGTCGTCGTCGGGGCAGGAGAGCAGGGCGAAAATCAGGTCCGGGTTGTAGCCCAGGAGGCCCAGTTCGCGCGTGTAGTTGTCGCGGTAGCGCGCCGCGTGGGCCAGGTCGGCGGCGCTGGCGCCGGCCACCACCGCGTCGCTGCCTTTGAGCTGCACGGTGCGGTGGGTGGACGGCTCGCTGAACGACACGGCCAGCACGCCGCGCTGGCGTACGCCGGCGAGCACGGCTTCGGCCTGGCGTTCGGACACCAGGATGGTCAAGGTGCGGTGGTCGTCCGACACGCAGCAGCCGATCGCGCGCGCGCTGACCGGCAGGCGGTCATGGCCGCAGGAACTGATATCGATCGAAATGCCGCGCTGGATGAAGGCAGCGTGGTCGGCGTCGATCAGGGCTCGGGTATCGTTGGGCATGACCCGGATCATACCGTAATGACAGGGCGGCGTGAACCGACGGCTTTCCCCTCAGCAGAACTCAAGCTCACAGCTTGAGAGCCAAATATATGCCGAGCGAAAATATTGGGGCATCACAAGATGCATTTGGGCAATCCAACTACTCTGGGTAGAGGCACCTCGTTATACACAACTCGACAGTAAGCCCATTTCGCGAAGGGTTTTGATCG
>JAZKBE010000032.1:0-65481 GCA_040388805.1 Pseudomonadota bacterium | reverse complement strand
AGGATACACGCGAATATATTATAAGTCTTGTTATTTGTGACGCACTACACTAGCAGGTGACTATATGGCGGCCAGGGCGTTGCGCAAGTCTTCGCGCAGGTCGTCCACATGCTCCACGCCCACCGACAGGCGGATCAGGCCGTCGCTGATGCCCAGCAGCGCGCGCTGTTCGGCCGGGATGGTGGCATGCGTCATCAGGGCCGGATGCTCGATCAGGCTCTCCACGCCGCCCAGGCTTTCGGCCAGGGTGAACACTTCGCAGCGTTCCAGGAAGCGGCGCGCGCCAGGCAGGTCGGTTGCCAGCGCAATCGAGATGATGCCGCCGTAGCCGTTCATCTGGCGCTTGGCCAGCCCATGCTGCGGATGCGATTCCAGGCCCGGGTAGTAGACCTTGGCCACCTTCGGTTCGCGTTCGAGCCACTGCGCCAGGTCCAAAGCGCTCTGGCAATGGCGTTCCAGGCGCAGCGCCAGCGTCTTCACGCCGCGCAGCACCAGGAAGCTGTCGAACGGGCCCTGGATGGCGCCCACCGAATTTTGCAGGAAGCCCAGCTGCTCGCGCCACCCGGCCTGGTGCGGCTCGTCGCCCACCACGGCAATGCCGCCGATGATGTCGGAGTGGCCGTTCATGTACTTGGTGGTCGAGTGGACCACGATGTCGATGCCGAATTCCAGCGGGCGCTGCACGATCGGGCTGGCGAAGGTGTTGTCGCACACGGTGATGATGCCGCGCTCGCGGCAGATGGCGGCGATGGCCGCCAGGTCGGCCAGCTTGAGCATGGGGTTGGTCGGCGTTTCGATCCACACCATCCTGGTGTCGGGGCGGATGGCCGCCAGCAGCGATTCGGTGCTGGTCAGGTCGACGTAGGAAAATTGATGGCCGGCGCTGCGCTTGCGCACGCGTTCGAACAGGCGGTAGGTGCCGCCGTACATGTCGTCGCCGGCGATGATGTGCGAACCGCTGTCGGCCAGTTCCAGCACGGTGGCGATGGCGGCCAGGCCGGACGCGAAGGCAAACGCCTGGGCCCCGCTTTCCAGGTCCGCCACGCAGCGCTCCAGCGCCCAGCGCGTGGGATTGTGCGAACGGCCGTAGTCGAGGCCCTTGTGCACGCCCGGGCTCTCCTGCACGAAGGTGGAGGTGGCGTAAATGGGCGGCATGACCGCGCCCGTGGTCGGGTCCGGAAACTGGCCTGCATGGATGACGCGTGTGGATATATGCTTTTTGGTCACGGTTTTGCTCACGAAAGAGTCCTGCGCATGTGGTTAAGAAGGTCGAAACGCGTAATCAGGCCGTAGAAACGTTCGCCGTCGCTGATCACGGCGGTCAGGCCGTGATCGAGAATGCCGCGCAGCTGCGCCATGCTGGCCGACGGCGCTAGCGTTTGCAGTTGCGACGTCATGGTGCTGCTGACCAGGCCTGCAAAGCGCGATGGTTCGCTCGTCACGTGCATCAACAGGTCCGATTCGTCGATGATACCAGCGAGCTGGCCATTGTCGATGACCGGCAGCTGCGCCAGGTCGGCGCTGCGCATGCGGTTGAAGGCGGTGAGCAGGGTGTCGGAAGGCGCCACGGTGACCACGTCGCCATCGTCGAAGCGGCGCCCGATCAGGTCGCGCAGGTCGCCCAGCTTGGGACGCTGCAGAAAGCCCTGGTCGACCATCCAGCCGTCGCTGTAGACCTTGGTGAGGTAGCGGGTGCCGGTGTCGCACACGAAGGTGACCACGCGTTTCGGCTCGGTCTGGGCGCGGCAGTATTTCAGGGCCGCGGCCAGCAGCGTGCCGGAGGACGAACCGGCCAGGATGCCTTCTTCGCTGAGCAGCATGCGCGCCGTGTTGAAGCTTTCCTCGTCGCTGATGGTGTAGGCGCTTGTCACGCGCGACAGGTCGGCGATGGCGGGAATGAAGTCTTCGCCGATGCCTTCGACCGCCCACGAGCCGGCATCGTCGCGCAGCACGCCGGTGTTGATGTAGTCGGCCAGGATCGAGCCTTTCGGGTCGGCCAGCACGAATTCAAGTTCGGGCTGCACCTTGTTGAAGTAGTGCGACAGGCCGGTCAGCGTGCCGGACGAGCCCACACCCACCACGATCGCGTCGATCTTGTGCTGCGTCTGTTCCCACAGTTCGGGGCCGGTGGTCGTTTCGTGCGCCAGCGGATTGGCCGGGTTGTTGAACTGGTCGGCGAACCAGGAACCAGGGATCTCGCGCGCCAGGCGCGCCGCGTAGTCCTGGTAGTACTCGGGATGGCCCTTGCCCACGTCCGAGCGGGTGAGGTGGATTTCGGCGCCCAGGGCTTTCAGGTGCAGGATTTTTTCGACCGCCATTTTGTCGGGCACCACCAGCACCACGCGGTAGCCCTTGATGCGGGCCACCAGCGCCAGGCCCAGGCCCGTGTTGCCGGCCGTCGCTTCGACCACCACGCCGCCCGGCTTCAGGCTGCCGTCCGCTTCCGCCGCTTCTATCATGGCGCGTCCGATGCGGTCCTTGATGGAGCCGCCGGGATTCTGGCATTCGAGCTTGAGGAAGAGCTGGCAGGGGCCGGTGTCGATGCGGGTCACTTCAACCAGGGGGGTGTTGCCGATCAGGGAGAACAGGGCAGGCTGTGCTGCGTGCGACATGGGAAACCTCCGGAAGCGGCCGGCGCGCACCTTGTGGGCGGGCGCCAGGCGGGTAAAGGGCACGATGTTGGCCGCACCCCCGAGTTAAGGGAAGGAATTATTTTAGACTTGCATATACAGATTTTGCACCGAATTGCGCAAGCGCGGTCTATTTTCTTAGCTTGCGCCAGAGCGTGGTGCGGCTGATGCCCAGGTAGGCAGCCGCCTCGTCGCGCCGCCCGCCAAAGCGCGCAAGGACTTGTTCGGCCGATTCGACCATCGGGCGAACAAAAGGTTCCGTCAAGGCATTGTCCAGCTCGGGCGCCACTGCCAGCACGAAGGCCGGGGTCAGCGCCTGCAGCGGTTCGGCGGCCAGGAACAGGGCCAGCCTTTCCATGAGGTTGCGCAATTCGCGCACATTGCCGGGCCAGTCATAGCGTTCGAACAGCGGCGCGCAGGCCGTGATTTCGGCATGCAGGTCGGGGTGGGGGCGGGCGCCCAGCGCGGCCAGCGCATTCTTGAGCGACCATTCGGCCAGGGCGGCCACGTCGCCGGCGCGTTCGCGCAGCGGCGGCAGCGCCAGGCGCAGCACCGCCAGGCGGTAGAACAGGTCGGCCCGGAAGCGTCCTTCGCGCACGCGCGCTTCCAGGTCGCAGTGGGTGGCGCTGATCACGCGCACGCTCACGGCCACCGGGCGCGTGCCGCCCACCCGCACCACTTCGCGTTCTTCCAGTACCCGCAGCAAGCGCGTTTGCAGCGCCAGCGGCATTTCGCCGATCTCGTCGAGGAACAGGGTGCCGTGGTTGGCGGCCTCGAACAGGCCCGCATGGCCGCCGCGGCGCGCGCCGGTGAAGGCGCCTTCCTCGTGGCCGAACAATTCCGATTCGAGCAGCGATTCGGCGATCGCGCCGCAGTTCACCGCCACGAAGGGGCGGTTGGGGCCCAGGCTGCGCGGGCTTTCGCGGTGGATGGCCTGGGCCACGAGTTCCTTGCCGGTGCCGGTGGCGCCGTTGATCAGCACCGTGGCCGGCGAGCGCGCGTACAGCACCACCGCCTGGCGCAGCGTTTCCATGGCCTTTGAGGTGCCGCGCAGGTCGTTGATGCCGTGCTTGGCGCGCAGCGTGTCGGCCACCACCGTGCGCCGGCTGCGGGTCGATTCGAGCTGGGTCAGGCGCGCCATTTCCAGCGCATCGTCGAAAGCCTGGCGGATCGACGCGGCCGAATACACGAACACGCCCGTCAGGCCGGCTTCTTCGGCCAGGTCGGTAATCAGGCCGGCGCCGACGATGACCTGTACGCCGGCCGCCTTCAGGTCGTTGATCTGGGCGCGCGCGTCTTCTTCGGTGACGTAGGTGCGCTGGGCGATGGTGAAGCCGAAGGTGCTGGAGAATTCGGCCAGTTCGGGCAATTGCTGCTGGTAGGTGACCACGCCGATACGGTCGGACACGCGGCGCGCGCGGGCCAGCGCCTGCATGATGTCGAAGCCGCTGGCCTTGGCGATGACGACGGGGACCGAGACCCGGCCCTTCAGGTAGGCGGCGTTGGAGCCGGCCGCGATGACCACGTCGCAACGCTCGGTGGCCATGCGTTCGCGGATGTGGCGCGCGGCGTCGTCGAAGCCCAGGTTGATCGGCTCGATGGACGCCACGTGGTCGTATTCCAGCGTGATGTCGCGGAACAGGTCGTACAGGCGGGAGACCGAAACGGTCCAGATGACGGGCTTGTCGCCCTGCTCAATGTTCATGCCTGATTGTAGCCCATGTTTCAGGCATGGTGTTGCGCGGATGTTTCAATGTTTCAAAATGAAACATCGCGCCATTTGCCCTTCTGTTTCAAGTGCTTGATTTCACAGGCTTTGCACCGCAATGGTGCCATGGCACGGCGTTTGCAATGGAAGTGACATTCCAATTCATTCAGGGCCACACACTATGACTCAGCAATCCGCCGGCGCCGCGTTCCGCAAGGCTGTCGCAGAAGAATCCCCCCTGCAGGTCGTCGGCGCCATCAATGCCAACCACGCCTTGCTAGCCAAGCGCGCCGGTTTCCGCGCGATCTACCTGTCCGGCGGCGGCGTGGCGGCCGGTTCGCTCGGCTTGCCCGACCTGGGCATTTCCAACCTCGATGACGTGCTCACCGACGTGCGCCGCATTACCGACGTGTGCGACCTGCCGCTGCTGGTCGACGTCGATACCGGCTTCGGCTCCTCGGCCTTCAACGTGGCGCGTACCGTCAAGGCCATGATCAAGGCCGGCGCCGGCGCCATCCACATCGAAGACCAGGTCGGCGCCAAGCGCTGCGGCCACCGTCCGGGCAAGGAAATCGTCTCCCTGCAGGAGATGGTCGACCGCGTCAAGGCCGCCGTCGATGCCCGAATCGATCCGGACTTCGTGATCATGGCGCGCACCGATGCGCTGGCAGTCGATGGCCTGGAAGCGGCGCTCGAGCGCGCGATGGCCTGCGTGGAAGCGGGCGCCGACATGGTGTTCCCGGAAGCGATCACCGACCTGGCCATGTATTCCACCTTCGCCAAGGCAGTCAAGGTGCCGGTGCTGGCCAACATCACCGAATTCGGCGCCACGCCGCTGTTTACCGTCGAAGAACTCAAGGGCGCCGACGTGGGCCTGGTCCTGTATCCGCTGTCCGCTTTCCGCGCCATGAACAAGGCTGCCGAGAACGTGTACGGCGCCATCCGCCGCGACGGCACCCAGAAGAATGTGGTCGATACCATGCAGACCCGCATGGAGCTCTATGAGCGCATCAATTACCACGACTTCGAGCAGAAGCTCGACGCGCTGTTCGCCGCGCAGAAAAAATAATCACACCATCATCCAGGAGATCGACCATGAGTGAAGTACAAGCAGCAGGCTTCAAGCCGAAAAAATCCGTCGCCCTGTCCGGCGTCACCGCGGGCAATACCGCCCTGTGCTCGGTCGGCAAGACCGGCAACGACCTGCACTACCGCGGCTACGACATTCTCGACGTCGCCGACACCTGCGAATTCGAAGAAATCGCCTTCCTGCTGGTGCACGGCAAGCTGCCCAATGCGGCCGAACTGAGAGCTTACAAGACCGACCTGAAGTCGATGCGCGGCCTGCCGCAATCGGTCAAGCTGGCGCTCGAAGCGCTGCCGGCGTCGGCCCATCCGATGGACGTGATGCGCACCGGCGTATCGGTGCTGGGCTGCACGCTGCCTGAAAAAGACGACCACAATGTGCCGGGCGCGCGCGCCATCGCCGACCGCCTGATGGCGTCCTTCGGTTCCATGCTGCTGTACTGGTACCACTTCAGCCACAACGGCAAGCGCATCGAAACCGAAACCGACGACGACTCGATCGGCGGCCATTTCCTGCACATGCTGCATGGCGTGAAGCCGTCGAAGTCCTGGGAAAAAGCGATGCACACCTCGCTGATCCTGTACGCGGAACACGAATTCAACGCCTCCACCTTCACCGCGCGCGTCATCGCCGGCACGGGTTCGGACATCCATTCGGCCATCACCGGAGCGATCGGCGCGCTGCGCGGTCCGAAACACGGCGGCGCCAATGAAGTGGCCCTCGAAATCCAGGAGCGCTACGAGAACCCGGACGAAGCCGAAGCCGACATCCGCAACCGCGTGGCCAACAAGGAAGTCGTGATCGGCTTCGGCCATCCGGTGTACACCGTGTCCGACCCGCGCAATGTCGTCATCAAGGAAGTGGCGCGTTCGCTATCGCAGGAAGCCGGTTCCACCAAGATGTTCGACATCGCCGAACGCCTGGAGACCGTCATGTGGGACATCAAGAAGATGTTCCCGAACCTGGACTGGTTCTCGGCCGTGTCCTACCACATGATGGGCGTACCGACCGCCATGTTCACGCCGCTGTTCGTCATTTCGCGCACCTCCGGCTGGGCCGCGCACGTCATCGAACAGCGTATCGACAACAAGATCATCCGCCCGAGCGCCAATTACGTCGGCCCAGAAGACCTGAAATTCGTGCCGATCTCGGACCGAAAATAATCATGACGACGCCACTCAACACCAAGTACCGCAAGGCTTTGCCCGGTACGACCCTGGATTACTTCGACACGCGCGAAGCTGTCGATGCGATCGAACCCGGCGCTTACGACAAGCTGCCCTACACCTCGCGTGTACTGGCTGAAAACCTGGTGCGCCGCTGCGATCCGGCCACGCTGACCGATTCGCTCAAGCAGTTCATCGAACGCCGCCGCGACCTCGATTTCCCGTGGTTCCCGGCGCGCGTGGTGTGCCACGACATCCTGGGCCAGACCGCGCTGGTCGACCTGGCCGGCCTGCGCGACGCCATCGCCCTGCAGGGCGGCGACCCGGCGCTGGTCAATCCGGTGGTGCCGACCCAGCTCGTGGTCGACCACTCGCTGGCCGTGGAATGCGGCGGCTTCGACCCCGACGCCTTCGAGAAGAACCGCGCCATCGAAGACCGCCGCAACGAAGACCGTTTCGACTTCATCAACTGGACCAAAAAGGCGTTCAAGAACGTCGACGTGATCCCGCCGGGGAACGGCATCCTGCACCAGATCAACCTGGAACGCATGTCGCCAGTCATCCAGGCCGTGGACGGCGTGGCCTTCCCGGATACCCTGGTCGGCACCGATTCGCATACCCCCATGGTCGACGCGCTGGGCGTGATCGCCATCGGCGTGGGCGGCCTGGAAGCGGAGTCCGTCATGCTGGGCCGCGCGTCGTGGATGCGCCTGCCGGACATCATCGGCGTGCAGCTGAGCGGCAAGCCGCAGGAAGGCATCACCGCCACCGACATCGTGCTGGCGCTGACCGAGTTCCTGCGCAAGCAGAAAGTAGTGTCGTCCTATCTCGAGTTCTTCGGCGAAGGCGCCACCCACCTGACCCTGGGCGACCGCGCGACCATCTCCAACATGGCGCCGGAATACGGCTCCACGGCAGCGATGTTCTACATCGACGAGCAGACCATCAAGTACCTCACCCTGACCGGCCGCGACGCGGAACTGGTCAAGCTGGTGGAACTGTACGCCCGCCATACCGGCCTGTGGGCCGACAGCCTGAAGGCAGCCGAATACGAGCGCGTGCTCAGTTTCGACCTGTCGTCGGTGGTGCGCAATATCGCCGGTCCGTCGAACCCGCACAGCCGCGTGCCGACCTCCGAACTGGCCGCGCGCGGCATCAGCGGCGTGGTCGAAAACGAGCCTGGCCTGATGCCGGACGGCGCCTGCATCATCGCCGCCATCACCAGCTGCACCAACACCAACAACCCGCGCAACATGATCGCGGCGGGCCTGATCGCGCGCAATGCCAACCGCCTGGGCCTGACCCGCAAGCCGTGGGTGAAAAGCTCGCTGGCGCCAGGTTCCAAGACCGTCACCCTGTACCTCGAGGAAGCGGGCCTGATGCCCGAACTCGAGCAGCTCGGTTTCGGCGTGGTGGCGTATGCCTGCACCTCGTGCAACGGCATGTCGGGCGCGCTCGATCCGGTCATCCAGCAGGAAATCGTCGACCGCAAGCTGTACGCGACCGCCGTCCTGTCGGGCAACCGCAATTTCGACGGCCGCATTCACCCTTACGCCAGCCAGGCGTTCCTGGCGTCGCCGCCGCTGGTGGTGGCCTACGCGATCGCCGGCACCATCCGTTTCGATATCGAGAAGGATGTGCTGGGCACCGACAAGGATGGCAATGAAGTGCGCCTGAAGGATATCTGGCCGACCGACGAAGAGATCAATGCCGTGGTGGCGTCCAGCGTCAAGCCGGAGCAGTTCCGCAAGGTGTACATCCCCATGTTCGCGGCGCAGGCCGACGACGGCATCAAGGTCAGCCCGCTGTACGACTGGCGTCCGCAGACCACCTACATCCGCCGTCCGCCGTACTGGGAAGGCGCGCTGGCCGGCAAGCGTTCGCTGTCGGGCATGCGTCCGCTGGCGGTCCTGGGCGACAATATCACCACCGACCACCTGTCGCCGTCGAACGCCATCATGCTCGATAGCGCGGCCGGCGAATACCTGGCCAAAATGGGCTTGCCGGAAGAGGACTTCAATTCCTACGCCACCCACCGCGGCGACCACCTGACCGCGCAGCGCGCCACCTTCGCCAACCCGACCCTGAAAAACGAGATGGTGCAGGTCGACGGCAAGGTCAAGGCCGGTTCGCTGGCCCGGGTCGAACCCGAAGGCCGTGTACTGCGCATGTGGGAAGCCATTGAAACCTATATGGAACGCAAGCAGCCCCTGATCATCGTGGCCGGCGCCGACTATGGCCAGGGTTCGTCGCGCGACTGGGCCGCCAAGGGCGTGCGCCTGGCCGGCGTGGAAGCCATCGTGGCCGAAGGCTTCGAGCGCATCCACCGCACCAACCTGGTGGGCATGGGCGTGCTGCCGCTGGAATTCAAGCCGGGCGTGAACCGCCTGACCTTGAATATCGACGGCACCGAAACCTACGACGTGCTGGGCGAGCGCACCCCGCGCGCCACCTTGACCCTGGTGATCACGCGCCGGAACGGCGAGCGCCTGGAAGTGCCCGTCACCTGCCGACTCGATACGGCCGAAGAAGTGTCGATCTACGAAGCGGGCGGCGTGCTGCAGCGCTTCGCCCAGGACTTCCTTGAATCGGCGAAGGCCGCGTGATGGGCAGCGTCCAGCAAATCAGGGTGCCCGCCACCTACATGCGCGGCGGGACCAGCAAGGGCGTTTTCTTCCGCCTGCAGGACTTGCCGCCGGCGGCGCAGGTGCCGGGCGCCGCTCGCGACAGATTGCTGCTGCGCGTGATCGGCAGCCCCGACCCGTACGGCAAGCAGATCGACGGCATGGGCGGGGCGACGTCGTCCACCAGCAAGAGCGTCATCCTGTCGGCCAGCAGCAGGGAAGGGCATGACGTCGACTACCTGTTCGGCCAGGTGGCGATCGACCGCGCCTTCGTGGACTGGAGCGGCAATTGCGGCAACCTGTCGGCGGCGGTGGGTTCGTTCGCCATCAGCGCCGGCATGGTCGATGCGGCCCGCATTCCGGTCGACGGCGTGTGCACGGTGCGCATCTGGCAGGTCAATATCGGCAAGACCATCATCGCCCATGTGCCAATTTCTGGCGGCGTGGTGCAGGAGACCGGCGACTTCGAACTCGATGGCGTGACCTTTCCGGCGGCCGAAGTGCAGCTTGAATTCATGGACCCGGCAGCCGAGGAGGAAGGCGCGGGCGGTTCCATGTTCCCGACCGGGAACCTGGTCGACGAGCTGGAAGTGCCTGGCGTGGGCACCTTCAAGGCAACCATGATCAATGCCGGCATCCCCACCATCTTCGTCAACGCCGCCGACATCGGCTACACCGGCGCCGAACTGCAGGACGCCATCAACGGCGACCCGAAGGCGCTGGCGATGTTCGAGACCATCCGCGCCCACGGCGCGCTGCGCATGGGCCTGATCGCCCATGTCGACGAAGCCGCCAAACGCCAGCACACGCCGAAGGTGGCGTTCGTGGCGCCGCCATCGGCTTACGTGTCGTCGAGCGGCAAGCAGGTTGGCGCCGGCGACATCGACCTGCAGGTGCGCGCGCTCTCGATGGGCAAGCTGCACCACGCCATGATGGGCACGGCGGCGGTGGCCATCGGCACGGCGGCCGCCATTCCCGGCACCCTGGTCAACCTGGCTGCCGGCGGCGAAGCGCGTACGGCGGTGCGCTTCGGCCATCCCTCAGGCACCTTGCGAGTGGGCGCGGAAGCGCAGCTGGAAGGCGGCGAGTGGAAGGTCAGGAAAGCCATCATGAGCCGCAGCGCGCGGGTCCTGATGGAAGGCTGGGTGCGGATTCCCGGCGATGCCTTTTAAATAAGCTTCATTCCCTGGAAAAAAAGCCCGTCCTGCGACGAAAACGCAGGGCGGGCTTTTGTTTTTTGGCCACTTATGTAACTTCGGCGCAATTGTGGTTTATGATCCAAGATCAATACGCCGCCGCAAGAAAGGTGGCCTTTTCTGCAATAGTGGGGACATGGACCACGTACCTAGCCAATTCGATTTCGTCGCCGAAGCATTGCAACTGATCGCCTCGCCCGCCTGCGCGTGCAATGCGCAGGGAGTGGTGTTTGCCTGCAATGGTGAAATGCGCGCGCTCGTCGGCGCCGGCGTCGATGGCGCGCGCCTGCTCGACTTGTTCGCCGACGAAGCGCACGATGCCAGCCAGGTCAAGGCATCCCGGTTCGCCGAGCAGCGCTGGCAAAGCGTGCTGCGTGGCGATGGCGCCGGGGTCGCCGTGCAGGTGATGGCCAAGCCGCTGCCCAACAGCCGCGGCGCCACCTTCGTGTTTACCGATATCCGCCAGTTCGAAGGCGAGCGGGCCGCGCTGCGCACCACGCTGCTGGAGCAGAAAGCCATCCTCGAAAACGCCGCGGTGGGCATCATGCTCAGCAAAAACCGCGTGATCGAAGAATGCAATATCCGCGCCGCCGAAATGTTCGGCTACAGCGAGCATGAATTGATCGGCATGAGCAGCGTGTGCGTGTTCCCGTCGGTGAAGGCCTACGAAGACATGGGCGCCGAGTCGGGCCCCAGGCTGGCCACGGGCGAAGCCTATACCACCGAACTGCAGCTGCGCTGCAAGGACGGCAGCCTGCTGTGGTGCCGCCTGTACGGGCGCGCGGTCGATCCGCAGGATGCCGGCCACGGCACCATCTGGATCCTCGAAGACATCGACGAGCCGCACCACAACGAGGCCAGGCTGCGCCGCGCCGTGCTGGAAATGCAGGCGATCATGGACAACGCGCCGCTGGCGATCGCCTTCCAGCGCGATAACACGATCATGCGTTACAACCAGCAGTTCGCGGACTACTTCGGCTTCAAGGGCGACGCAGGCATAGGCCGGCCCGCGCGCGACCTGTACGCGTCCGACGCCGGTTACGACACCATGCTGGAAGACGCGCGTCCGCTGCTCAAGTCCGGGCGCGCCTGCCAGGGCGACTACCACATGCGGCGCCAGGATGGCAGCACCTTCTGGGCCTACGCCTATGTGTACGCGATCAACCAGGGCCGCGAAAAGCAGGACACCATCTGGATCCTGGACGACCGCAGCGCGCAGAAGGCGGCCGACGAGGCGACCAAGAAAATCCTGCTCGAGCAGAAGGCCATCCTGGACAATGCTTCGGTCGGCATCCTGTTCGGCCAGGCGGGCCTGATGATGTCGTGTAACCCGCGCTTCGCCGAAATGTTCGGCTACACGCAGCAGGAACTGGTCGGGCGCCCCGCGCTCGAGGTGTTTCCTTCGCCGGAAGTCTATGCGCAGTTCTGGACCGAAGCGGGGCCCTTCCTGGGCAATGGTATGCCTTTCGAGAAGTCCGAATTCCAGTTCAGGAAACGCGATGGTGCGCTGTTCTGGTGCCGCGTGCGGGCCAAGGCGGTCGACACCGACCATGCGGAAGACGGCACCATCTGGATCCTGGAAGACGTCACCGAGACGCGCCAGACCCTGATCGAAGTCCAGGCGATCATGACCAACGCCTCGATCAGCATCCTGTACACCAAGAACCGCATCATCACGCGCTACAACCGCGGCTTCGCCGACATGTTCGGCTACCAGGACAACGAAGCGCTGGGCCTGCCGGGCAGGGCGCTGTATTCGAATGACGAGAATTACGCGCGCATCGGCGCCCAGTCCGGCCAGCTGCTCTCGGTCGGCAAGCCTTACCACACCGAAGTGGAGCTGGCGCGCAAGGACGGCACCCTGATGTGGTCGCAGCTGATCGCCTACGTGGTCAATCCGGACGACCCGGGCCAGGGCACGATCTGGATCATCGAAGATCGCACCGAAGCGAAGCGCGCCGAGGAATCGCTGCGCAATGCGCTGCTGGAAAACCAGGCCATCCTTGACAGCGCGGTGCTCGGCATCGCGGTGGTGGAAAACGGCTTCAACCTGCGCTGCAATACCAAGATGGAAGAGCTGTTCGGCTACGCGCCGGGCGAGATCCGCGGCCTGTCGGTGCAGTCGCTGTATCCGGACAAGAGCAGCTGGGACCTGGCGCGCGCCGAAACCGCGCGCGACTTCCGGGCCGGGCGGGTCAGCATGTCCGAATACCAGCTGGTGCGCAAGGATGGCACGACCTTCTGGGCGCGCCTGTCGGGCCGCCCCTTCGACCTGGCGCAGGCGACCGGCCGTTCGGTATGGCTGGTGGACGATGTGACGGCGCGGCGCGAGGCGGCCGAAGCGGTGCGCCGCGCGCGCGACGAACTGGAAGTGCGGGTGCTCGAACGCACGGCCGAACTGGCGGGCGCGAACGCGCTGCTGCAAGGCGAAATCGTCGAGCGGCGCCAGGCCGAAGCGCGCGTGCACCACATGGCTTACCACGACAGCCTGACCGGGCTGCCGAACCGCGCGCTGCTGTCGGACCGGCTCGACCGCGCCATGCTGGCGGTGCAGCGCTCGGACCGCAAGCTGGCCGTCATGTTCATCGACCTTGACCGCTTCAAGACCATCAACGATTCGCTGGGCCACCTGACGGGCGACTACCTGCTCAAGGAAGTGGCCAGCCGGCTGTGCCGCGCGGTACGCGCCAGCGACACCGTGGCGCGCCTGGGCGGCGACGAATTCGTGGTGCTGGTGCCGGGCATCCGCTCGCCGGACGAATGCACCCACGTGGCGGAAAAAATCATCGAGGTGCTCGATTCGCCGTTTCCCTTCGAAGGGCGGCTGCTGCACATCACGCCGTCGATCGGCATCAGCATGTACCCGGACGACGGCGGCGACGTGGAAACCCTGATGCGCCATGCCGACGCGGCCATGTACCACGCCAAGGCCAGCGGCAGGAATAATTACCAGTTCTTCATCCAGCGCATGAACCAGGCCGCGTCCCAGCATTTCGAACTCGAGAGCAGCCTGCGCAGCGCCCTGGCCAGGGAAGAATTCGAACTGTTCTACCAGCCGATCGTCGACACCGCCACGCGGCGCCTGCATACGATGGAAGTGCTGCTGCGCTGGCGCCATCCGGTCGACGGGCTGATCCTGCCGGATCACTTCATTCCCATCATCGAAGACAATGGCATGATCGTGCAGGTGGGCGAATGGGTCATGCGCAAGGCCTGCGAGCAAAGCGTGGCATGGCAGCGCCAGGGCCTGGCGCCGGTGCCGCTGGCGGTCAACCTGTCGCCGCGCCAGTTCATGAACCGCGGCCTGATCGAATCGATCCAGCGCGTGCTCGACGAAACCGGCATCGATCCGTCGCTGCTGGAGTTTGAAATTACCGAGACCGCGCTGATGCAGCACGGCGAACAGACGCTCGAGATCCTGGGCCAGATCAACAGCATGGGCATCCGCCTGTCGATCGACGATTTCGGCACCGGCTATTCGAGCCTGGCTTACCTGAAGCGCTTCCCGGTCAAGAAGATCAAGATCGACCGCGCCTTCATCAACGACCTGGAAGACAGTTCGGAAGACCGCGCCATCGTGGCGGCGATCATCGCGCTGTCGAACAGCCTGCAGTTGTCGGTGGTGGCGGAAGGGGTGGAGACGGAAGGGCAGTACGGCCTGCTGCAGTCGAATGGCTGCCAGTACGCGCAGGGCTACCTGTTTGCGCACCCGATGGATGCCGAAGCGGCCACCGGCGTATTCAGGGCGCTCACCTAATCAATCGTGGCGATCACCGGCGCGTGATCGGAAGGCTGTTCCCACTTGCGCGGCGCACGGTCGATCACACAGGCCGTGCAGCGCTGGGTCAGCTTCTCCGACAGCAGGATGTGGTCGATGCGCAGGCCCTTGTTCTTCTGGAAGCCGAGCATGCGGTAGTCCCACCAGCTGAAGTTTTTCTCCGGCTGCTCGAACAGGCGATAGGAATCAGTCAGTCCCAGGTCGGTCAAGGCGGTCAGCGCAGCGCGCTCCTTGTCCGAGCACAGTACCTGGCCTTCCCAGGCCGCGGGGTCGTGCACGTCGCGGTCGTCCGGGGCGATGTTGTAGTCGCCCAGGATCGCCAGCGACGCGTGGCTGCGCATTTCTTCGGCCAGCCATTCGTGCAGGGACTTGAGCCACGCCAGCTTGTAGACATACTTGTCCGAATCGACAGCCTGCCCGTTGGGCACGTACGCCGAAATGATGCGCACGCCATCGATGGTGGCGGCCAGGATGCGCTGCTGCTCGTCCTCGAAGCGCGGGTTGTTCCTGACCACGTCCAGGAGCGGCAGCTTCGACAGGATGGCGACGCCGTTGTAGGTTTTCTGGCCGCTGAAAGCCACCTGGTAGCCGGCCTCGTTGATTTCGGCCACCGGGAATTTATCGTCGGTCAGCTTGGTCTCCTGTAAACACAGGACATCGACCGGATTGTCCGCCAGCCAGCGCAAGAGGTGGGGCAGGCGGACTTTGAGCGAATTGACGTTCCAGGTAGCTATTTTCATCGCGAAGTGTTGGTTTTTTGACGCAGGGAAGCGAAGTATCCACCCAACGGTGCAATTTCACAAGTTGGCTGCCTTGTTATCTTCAAAGCAATAAATTGTGGCCTTCCGCAAGCAATTCTGACGGTTATGCAACGTTTTTATCAAATAATCACAGTTTCTTTTCTCTAAAGTATTGTCAATTTCCGCCGATCAGCCTATAAGTGTTGCAAAGTGTAACAACAGTAATACAAAACAACGAATCCGTACTATTGTTACCTGACGGGAATTAAAAATTGCATTCTTATAACGGCCATAGTAATATAAAGATGTAGCGCCATATTTATTGGATATTCCCGCTGGCCGAGATTTTTTTGAAGTAAGCACAAGTCCTCAACTGCCGATGCACGATCCGGCTCGAGAGGTGGAGCTTGGTGGACCCGCTGGTTTCATTGAGTAGAAATGCGAACACAGCATTTGTAAAGGAATGAAATGCGAAATGCATTTGAAGCATGGGCCCAACGTGACGGTCATATCGTACGTCGCCGTGAGGACAAGCCCGACGAATACCTCGTTTTCGAAACGCAACGCCGTTGGGTGATCTGGCAGGCTGCGTTGGCGCATGGCAAAACTGCCGCTGCGACAACGAAGACCGCGGCACCGAAGGTTGCGCCGAAAGAAACCGCCGATCCGGTTCGCGCCGCGTCGCCTGTCTCTTCCGACGAATCTGCCGTGCGCAACCGCGTTCTGAACGAAGTGCTCGACGCCTTCAGCGACCTGGATGACTCGGCCGGAATCGACGGCGTGCTCAAGGTAATCCAGGGCCTGAAAAAGAAGCAGAAGGCGATGGCTGAAGACAAGTCCGAGGGCTGATGCAATATCGGCACTACAAGGGTGGCCTCTACGAGCACGTGTGCGTAGCCACGCTTGAATCGGACCTGTCCGAGATGATTGTTTATCGCGCTGCAGACGGGTCGATCTGGACCCGTCCGAAAGAAGTGTTCTTCCAGCTGGTCGAAGTCGACGGTGCGCTCGTGCCGCGCTTCGCGCCCATCCCCTAGTTACCCACCCAAGTCCCAGGATATGCAATGCGCATGCATCACGCCGTGATCGTCATGCTGTTGTCGGCCGCCGCCGCCGCAGCGAACGCCGAAACCGTAGGTTCGGTCGATACCGCCTTCAAACTGCTTGGCCCGGACCACAAGGTCATCGTCGAAGTGTTCGACGACCCCAAGGTGGGCGGCGTGAGCTGCTACCTGTCGCGCGCCAAGACGGGCGGCTTCAAGGAGGCGATCGGCATCGCCGAAGACAAGGCCGAGTCGTCCGTGGCCTGCCGCCAGGTGGGCCCGCTCAGCTTCACTGGCAAGGTGCCGCGCCAGGAGGAAGTATTCAACGAACGCGCCTCGGTATTCTTCAAGCGCGTGCGCGTGGTGCGCATGGTCGACGCCAAGCGCAATGCGCTGGTCTACCTGGTGTATTCGGACCGCCTGGTCGACGGCAGCCCGAAAAACAGCGTCACCGCCGTCCCCGTCCCCGCGAACCAGCCAATTCCGCTCCAGTAGCATCAAGAAACACCTCGCTTCTGCCGTAAACAGTGTGGGCGACTACGTTTGGTGGAATTTATGGCAATTTTGAAGCGCATCGGTGCGATCGGCATGCTGGCCCTGGTGGCCGGCTGCGCCACGATCAGCGAATCGAACCGGCAGATACTGGTCGTGCACACGATCGAGGACAACCGCGAAATCGTCGGCGCCGGCTGCGTGCTGACCAATGACGCGGGACGCTGGTTCGTGACCTCGCCCGGCCGCGTCATGGTGCAGAAAAGCGCCGGCAACCTGTGGATCGACTGCAAGAAGGGCAATGCCAGCATCGGCCAGGACATGGTCAGCTCGCGCGCCAACGGCAGCGCCACCATCGGCAATGCGGTGTTCACGGCAGGCCTGGGCTACCTGATGGACAAGCGCACCGGCGCCGGTTTCGACTACCCCGACACCCTCACGGTGCTGATGCGGCGCACAGGCCGCAACGCGGAGCCGGAGCGCAGCGAAAGTAGCGGCAACGTGGTGTACTGATAAAAAAAGCGACCTTCAAGGTCGCTTTTTCGTTGGCCGCGCTGAAGCTTACACGCGGTTGATCAGGAAGGTCGACAGCAGCGGCACCGGCCGGCCGGTGGCGCCTTTCGCGCCGCCGGACTTCCATGCCGTGCCCGCGATATCGAGGTGGGCCCAGGTGTACTTGCGGGTGAAGTTTTCAAGGAAGCAGGCGGCCGTGACGCTGGCGCCGCCCGGCGTGCCGATATTGGCCAGGTCCGCGAAGTTGGACTTGAGCTGCTCGTTGTACGCTTCTTCGATCGGCAGGCGCCATGCGGTGTCGCTGGCCTGCTTGCCCGCTGCCAGCAGTTCGGCGGCCAGCTTTTCGTGCGCGTCGTCGCTGCGCGTAAACAGGCCCGAATTGTGGTTGCCCAGGGCGATGATGCAGGCGCCCGTCAGCGTGGCGATGTCGACCACGACGGCCGGGTTGAAGCGTTCGCAATAGGTGAGGGCGTCGCACAGGATCAGGCGGCCTTCGGCGTCGGTATTGAGCACCTCGATCGTCAGGCCGTTCATTGACGTGACGATGTCGCCAGGCTTGGTGGCGCGGCCCGAGGGCATGTTTTCGCAGGTGGCGATCACGCCGATCACGTTCAGTTTCAAGCCCATCTCGCCGATGGCGCGGAAGGTGCCCAGCACCGACGCGGCGCCGCACATGTCGTACTTCATTTCATCCATGCCGGGACCGGGCTTGATCGAAATGCCGCCCGTGTCGAAGGTGATGCCCTTACCGACCAGCACCACCGGCGCATCCTTGGCCTTGCCGCCGTTGTGCTTGAGGACGATGAACTTCGGCGGCTCTTCGCTGCCGTTGGTGACCGACAGGAAGCTGCCCATCTTGAGCGCTTCGAGCTGCTTGCGCTCCAGGACTTCGACGTCGAACTTGTATTCCTTGGCCAGCTTTTTGGCGGTGTTGGCCAGGTAGGTCGGGGTGCACACATTGGCCGACAGGTTGCCCAGTTCCTTGGTCAGGTCCATGCCCCTGGCGATGGCGATCGCCTGGGCCAGCGCGTTCTTGCTCTCGGCCGTATTGGGCACGGCCAGCGCGATTTTCTTCACGCCGGCGGCGGCCGGATCCTTCTTGCTCTTCTGGCTGTCGGTGCGGAACACGCTTTCGTGGGCGGCGCACACGATGGTGCGAATGGCCCAGCTGGCGTCGCGCTCTTTCACTTCCGTCATCGGAAGTGCGATAATGGCGTCCGCGGCGCCCAGGGTCGAAAATGCCTTGAGGGTAGCGTTGACCGCGGAAGCGAAGCTCTTTTCGCTGATCGACTCGTCATTGCCGAGGCCGACGAGCAGCACGCGCGCCGCGCTGCCGACGCCGCGCAGCAGCAGGGTCGTGCCGGCCTTGCCGGTGATGTCGCCCGACTTGAGCGCAGCGGTGATTTCTCCACCTTGATCGAGGGCTTTAGCCGCCTGGGACAGTTTGTTTTTTTCGAATACGGCCACCGCGACGCAGCCGGATTTGGCGGCCGCGATGGTGTTTTTTGTATCGAATGCTTTTATGCTAAAGTCCATTTGAATCTCCATTTCGTGTATGTGACGCGCACTGCCTAACCTGTGATTATAAATTCGAATGATCTTTCAACGCGCCTTGCAACGTGAATTGGCCGCATCGGCCGGCGCTACTTTCACGGTACTGTTTACGGTCCTCGTCACATGGACTCTGATTTCCATCCTCGGCAAGGCGGCGGGCGGCAAGGTCGCGTCGGGCGACGTGGTCGCGTTGATTGTCTTCGCAATGTTGAATTATCTGCCAACTGTCCTGACTCTCACCAGCTTTATTTCTGTTTTGGCCGTCGTCACGCGCAGCTACCGCGATTCGGAGATGGTGGTGTGGTTTGCCTCGGGCCTGTCGCTGGCGCGCTGGATCCGTCCGGTGCTCACCTTCGGCCTGCCGATGGTGGTCCTGACCGGCATCCTCAGCCTGTACGTCACGCCATGGGCCAAGATGAAAAGCACCGAATTCGTGCAGCGCTTCGAACAGCGCGAAGACCTGAAAAAGGTATCGCCCGGCCAGTTCAAGGAATCGTCGTCCAGTAACCGCGTGTTCTTCGTCGAAGGCGTGACCGGCGACGCGACGGTGGTGCAGAACGTGTTCGTCAACACCGTGCAGGACAAGGTCAATACCGTGGTGGTGGCCAAGGAAGGCGTGATCGAGCAGGATGCCAAGGGCGGCCAGTTCCTGGTCCTGAAAAACGGGCGGCGCTACCAGGGCACGCCGGGCCAGGCCGATTTCCAGTCGATGGAGTTCGAGCGCTACAGCATGCGCGTGGCCAGCAAGGAACCCACCCTGGGCACGGTGCCGTCGAACGCCATGTCGACCCGGGACCTGATCGACAATCCCAATCGCTGGACCCGGGCCGAGCTGCTGTTTCGCATCGGCGCCCCGATCACCTGCCTGATGCTGATCCTGCTGGCCATTCCGCTCGGCTTCGTCAATCCGCGCGCCGGCAGCGCGGCCAACCTGATCATCGCGTTGCTGATCTTCTTCACCTACCTGAATCTGGTCAAGCTGACCGAGGGCAGCGTGGTCCAAGGCAAGGTGGAATTCGCCTATGCCTGGTGGCCGCTGCACCTGCTGGTGGGCCTGTGGGTGTTCGCCATGTTCGCCTGGCGCCTGAACGTCAACCATCGCTATCATCCGCTGGTGCTGTGGGGCGGCTTCAAGCGCCGCCGCCACGCCGTGCCGGCAGGAGCGGCGCAATGATCATCCTCCAGCGTTACTTCGCGGTCTCCATCGCCCAGGCGGTGGCCTTCGTCCTGGCGGCATTCCTGGCGCTGTCGGGCTTTTTCGACTTGACCAACGAACTGCCGTCGGTGGGCAAGAACGGCTTCGCCATCCAGCACGCCTTCCTGTATGTGCTGCTGCGCCTGCCGTTCCACGTGTATGAAGTGATGCCGGTCGCGGCCCTGATCGGCACCATCTACACGATGGCGCAGTTTGCATCGAGTTCCGAATTCACCATCATGCGCGCCTCCGGCATGTCGACCCGCATGGCGGCCGGCATGCTTTTCAAGATCGGCATCGTGCTGGTGGGCGTGACCTTCATTTTCGGCGAACTGATCGCGCCGCGCACCGCGCCGCTGGCGGAAAAGCTCAGACTCACCGCGCGCGGCGCCACGGTGTCGCAGGGCCTCAGTTCGGGCATGTGGACCAAGGATGTGGTGCGCGCCGACGGCGTCAAGGGCGCCGTCACCGGATCGCGCTTTTTCAATGTGCGCCAGTACCGGCCCGACGGCCAGCTGATCGACGTGCGCCTGTATGAATTCGATACCTCGCTGCGCATGCGTTCTTTGATCACCGCGGCGCGCGCCACCTTCACCGGCAACAACACCTGGCGCCTCGAGGACGTGACCGAGAACGTGTTCTCCAATACCGCGCCGGCCGCCGCCGACGCCGTCAATTTCGGCCAGGGCAGCAGCGTGGTCACCACGCGCAAGCTGCCGGCCATGGACCTGGTGTCCGAGATCACGCCCCGCATCATTTCCGTGTCGGCGTCCGATCCCGAGCGCATGTCGGCCGTCGAACTGGCGGTGTACACGCGCCACCTGTCGGAAAACAAGCAGGAGACCGAACGCTTCAACATCGCGTTCTGGAAGAAGCTGTTCGACCCGCTCGCCATCTTCGTGCTGATGGCGCTGGCGCTGCCTTTCGCCTACCTGCACACGCGCAGCGGCGGCGTGAGCTTGAAGATCTTCATCGGCATCATGATCGGGGTCGGCTACATGCTGGTCAACAGCCTGTTCGCGCACCTGGGACTGCTGAGCGGCATGCCGGCCGTCGTCACGGCCATCATGCCCAGCCTGGTGTTCCTGGCGCTGGCGCTGGCGGCGCTGTGGCGGGTCGAGAGGTACGGATGACGCGGGCCCTGGTCCTGTTCGCGCACGGTGCGCGCGCCGCATCCTGGGCCGCGCCGTTCGAGCGCCTGCGCGACCTGGTCCAGGCGCAGATGCCCGGCGTGCCGGTATCGCTGGCCTTCCTCGAACTGATGGAGCCGCGCCTGCCGGCCCATGTCGCCAGCCTGGCCGCGCAGGGCGTCACGGGCCTGACCATCGTGCCGGTGTTCCTGGGGCAGGGCGGGCATTTGCTGCGCGACCTGCCGCTGATGGTGGAGCAGCTGCGCGCCGAGCTGCCGCAGCTGGAGATCGGCGTGGCCGGCGCCGTGGGCGAAGACCCCGGCGTGCTCAAGGCCATGACCGACTATTGCGTCGCTTCCTTCAACAGGAACTAGCGCATCACGCGCGTCGTTTCGCGCACCACCAGTTCCAGCGGCGGCAGCGATGCCGTCACCGTTTCCCCATTGATCAGGCGCAGCAGCGAATTGCTGGCGATGCGGCCCATGTCGTACAGCGGCTGGCGGATGGTCGTCAGCGGCGGCGTGGTGTAGGACGAACCGGGCAAATCATCGAAACCGACCAGTGAAATATCGTCCGGCACGCGGATTCCCTTGCGGTACAGGCACAGCCTGATGCCATAGGCGGAAAGGTCGTTGGCCGCGAACACCGCGGTGAACTGCTGGTTCGTTTCGAACAGGTGGCTGGCCGCCAGCAGGCCGCCCGCTTCATGGAAGTCGCCTTCGGCCACCAGCTTCGGATCGAAGACTATATCGCCTTCGCGCAGCGCGCGCTTGTAGCCGGTCAGGCGTTCGGCCGCGTCGTTGTTGTTGGCCGGCCCCGTCACGAAGGCGATGCGGCGGTGTCCCAGTTCGATCAAATGGCGCACCGCGAGGTAGGCGCCGTATTCGTTATCGAGCTTGAAGCCGAGCGCATTGGCCGTGTTCAGCTCGCGCCCGGTCGAGACGATGGGCTTCTGGTTGGCGAACTGCAGGATGGCTTCGTCGCCCAGGCGCCCCGACAGCACGATGATGCCGTCCACCTTGCGCGCCAGCAGAAGGCGGATGCGCTCGACTTCCTCGTCCGCGTTCCAGTGGCCGCTGACGATCACCGACGCATAGCCGGTGCCCTTGATGCCATCGTCGACCCCGCGCAGCGTTTCGTCGAAGAAGGGGCTGGAGATATCCTGCACCACGATTCCGATCGTCATCGATTTGCCGCGCTTTAAGCCCTGCGCCATCTGGTTGGGCGCGAAATTCATCTTGTCGATGGCCGACAACACCGCCAGGCGCTTGTCGTCGGAGACCTTGGCGGTGCCGTTGAGGATGCGCGACACGGTGCTGGGCGAGACGCCGGCCAGGCGCGCGACGTCGATCAGGGTGGAGGGTGGGGCGCTGTTGTCGGGGTCGTTCAAGGGGCATCCATTCATGTGAAAAGCTTTTCATCGCAGCGTACCATATTTGCCCCATTCCCCTCAATTTCTTGAAAACGTTTTCATAAAATGTTTGACTTGGCAAAAAATCAGGTGTTAAATGGCTGCACATCATGAAAACGTTTTCAAGCGAGAGAACGCGACGACATGACGGAGAGCACAACAATAAATAAACAGCCAAAGAGCTGCGACAAATTCAACCGACGAAATCGAGGAGACACATGAAGCATTCAACAAAGAGAAAAATGGTGTGGACGCTGGCACCGTTCGCGATCTTGTCCGCGGGCGGCGCATTCGCGCAGCAGAGCGCACCGGTACAGGGAGAGTCCGACCAGGTCGAACGCATCGTCGTGACCGCCACCAAGCGCGCCACGCTGCTGCAGGATACGCCGCTGGCCGTCACCGCCTTCAGCCAGGCCACCCTGGACAATGCCGGCGTGGTCGACCTGACCTCGTTGCAGGTCATGGTGCCCAACCTGGTGGTCGAGCAGCACGGCGACTCGGGCGGCGTGCACGTGTTCATGCGCGGCGTCGGTTCCACCAACCACACCGAAATCGGCGATCCTGCCGTCGCCTTCCACGTTGACGGCGTGTATTCGCCGCGTCCGCAGGGCGCCACTGTATTGATGTACGACCTCGATCACGTCGAGGTGGCGCGCGGCCCGCAAGGCACGCTGTCCGGCCGTAACGCCACCGCCGGCTCGGTCAACCTGGAAACGGCCAAGCCGCGCTTCGACAAGTTCGGCGGCAATGCCCAGTTCATCGCCGGCCAGTACAACCGCATCGGCATGAGCACCGCGGTCAACGTGCCGCTGTCCGATACCCTGGCAGTGCGCGTGGCCGCCATCAGCGAAAAGCATGACGGCTATGTCGACTTCCAGCCCCGTTCGAACGTGGTGTCGGGCCAGCGCAAGTACATGGCCGGCGACCAGCTGGGCGTGCGCGCTTCGGCCAAGTGGCATCCGACCGACCGCTTCGACGCCCTGGGCGCCATCGAGTACTACCGCGACAACGGCACCGGCAACGTGGCGCTGATGCAGCGTCCGCGCGCGGGCCAGCCGCTGTATTCGGCCCTGATCGACACTCCGGGCGCACTGGCCCAGTCGAACGTGAGCTACCGCACGCGCCTGAACTACCGCCCGACCGACGCGGTCGAACTGAGCTACATCGGCAGCGCCAGCCAGCTCAAACGCACCAATGCCAGCGACAACGATGCCGGCGTGCTGCCGGGCTTCAAGCAGGAGCACCGCACCGAGTGGTCCAAGTTCGACAACTACACGCACGAGCTGCAGTTCAAGTCGAACGATGAAAAAGCGCCGTTCCAGTGGCTGATCGGCGGCTTCATGATCCACGAAGACAACAGCATCCGCTTCGACATCGACATTTCGCAAACGGCCGTCACGCCGGGCGTGGGACCGATCGTGGTGCATCCGACCCTGCCTGGCGATACTGCCTGGGCCATGTCCTTCATCCAGCCGAACCGCACGCTCGACTCGAAAGCCGTATTCGGTCAGGCGACGTTCGCTTTGTCCGACAGCTTCAAGCTCACCGGCGGCATGCGCCACACGCGTGAACAGAAGGAAGACAAGGGCGGTCGCAACTGGGTATGCCCGAACTTCGGTTCGACCGTCGGTACCGGCGGCCACCTGATCGGCGCCGGCGGCCCGGTCAACGCACAGTCCTGCGGCAGCGCCTATGCACCGGGCACCTGGCCAGGCGGCGGCGACAACAGCGCCATCTCGCCGGTGGACAGCGCCACCACCTTCCTGGCGCGCGCCGAATACATGATGTCGCGCGACGTGAATGGCTACGCCTCGGTGTCGACCGGCTTCAAGTCGGGCGGCTTCGGCGACGGCGGGCGCTTCTTCAAGCCCGAGTTCATCACCAACTACGAGCTGGGCCTGAAGTCGGAATGGTTCAACCGCGCGCTGACCTTCAACGTGTCCGCCTTTGCGATGAAGTACAAGGACATGCAGGTCTCGTCGGTGGAACGCCTGCAGAACGGCCAGCAGCAGGTCGTCACGGGCAATGCCGCGCGCTCGTCGATCAACGGCGTGGAAACGGAGTTCAACTGGCGCATCGGCCGCAGCGACCGCCTGATGGGCAACGCCAACTGGCTGGACGCGACCTATGGCGACTTCATCACCTGCGATTCGTCGTACATGGACTGCAATACGCAAAGCATCAACCTGAAAGGGAACAAGCTGCGCCACGCACCGACCTTCTCGATGACGGCCGCCTACGAGCATGACTTCGCCATCGGCGACGGCAAGCTCACGCCGCGTGCATCGGTCCATTACCAGACCAAGTCGTACATCAGCGAGTTCAATACCACCCCGGGTCCTGCGCAGCTGGCCGGCAGCTTTGCCGATGCACGCGAACAGAAAGCCTACAGCACGCTCGACCTGGCCTTGCGTTACGAAGCGGCCGGCCGCAAATGGCTCGCCGAAGTATTCGTGATGAATGCCACCGACGAAGCGGTCAAGACGGACGCGAACTGGGTTGCCGCCGGCACCCCTGGCCAGACCTGGGTTGCCTTCTACAACCCGCCGCGCACTGCAGGCGTGCGCATCTCGGCCAAGTTCTAACAGCGCTCTCCTGGAGGCACAGGGCTCCACCTGCGCCAACAGCTTTAACCCCCGCAGGTTGTCCCCTGGCGGGGGTTTTTTTATATGGGTAGAATATCGCCACATGACGACTTCTATCCGACCTCTCCGGCACGAACTGCTGCCGCAAAAAACAGCCGCCGGCATCCGGTTTACTTTCGAAGGCGGGGCAGGCGTCGACAGCGTCGCCGTTGCCGGCACCTTCAACAGCTGGGTGGGCGATGCCGCGCCCCTGACGCGCGTGGGCCGCAGCACCTGGCAGGGCACGGTACGCGCCAACCCGGGCCGCCATCACTACAAGATTGTCGTCAACGGCACCGACTGGATCCTCGATCCGGCCAACCCATGGATTTCCGAAGACGCGCAGAACAATTCCTGCTTCACGATCAACGAGTTCGGCGATGTGTTCATCCGCACCGGCGAAGCATCGCAGCAGACGCCGGGCGACCTGTATCGCCGCCGCACGGCGCTGGCCAGCCCGCAATGGCTGCGCGACGCGGTCATCTACCAGCTGTCGGTGCACGCCTTTGCCGGTACCTTCAACGGGGTGCGCGCGAAGCTGCCCTACCTGCAGGACCTGGGCATCAACGTCATCTGGATGATGCCGGTGCAGCCGCGCAACCGCAGCCATGGCGACTTGTACGCCACGCGCGACTTCCTGGCGATCGATCCGGCGCTGGGCACTGCCGACGAGCTGCGCGCGCTGGTCGCCGACATGCATGCGCGCGGCATGCGCATCATCTTCGACTGGACGCTCAACCGCGCCAGTGCCGACAACCCGCTGACCGACACCCATCCCGACTGGTTCACGCGCGACGCGGCCGGGCGCGTGTATTACGCGGTACCGAACCGCAGCATGTTCGCCGGCTTCGACTTCCGCAGCCGCGCGCTGCGCGCCTACCTGATCAAGGCCATGCAGGACTGGATCACCGGCTTCGACCTGGACGGCATGCGCTTCGACGATGCCGACATCACGCCGCTCGATTTCCTCGACGAGATCCGCGCCGCCCTGGTGGCCGTGCGGCCCGATATCGGCCTCATTTCGCAATCGACCGACGAACTGCACCACCTGGACGCCTGCGACCTCACCTACGACGGCGGTGCGCGCGAAACCATGCTGCGCATCTCCCAGGGCCAGGCGGGCGCCGATGCGGTCCGCTGGCAATGGGAAGAATCGACCTACACTTTCCCGCGCGGCGCGCTGCGCATGCGCTGGCTGGAAGAAAAGGAGCAGGGCAGGGCCCACCTGTATTTCGGCCGCCTGCTCCATCTGGCGGCGGCGGCCGTGGTGCTCACGCTCGACGGCGTGCCGCACCTGATGATGGGCCAGGAATTCAACGAGCCGCGCCTGAACACCTGGGCTTCGCTGTTCGACGGCATGCAGCTCGACTGGGACAGCTTCGACGACACCACCTTCCACCACTACCGCGCGCTGATCGCGCTGCGCCGCGAACACGCAGCCCTGCGCCACGGCGCGGTGCATTTCGTGCGCAGCGGCGCGCCGCAATTGCTGCTGTTTTGGCGCAGCACGCCGGCGCAGCGCATCCTGGTCGCAGTCAATCTGTCGGGCGAGCCATGCGCGCTGCCGCTCGCCATCGCGGCCCACCGCAGCCTGTATGCCTTCGGCGTCAATGGCGCGCAGATGGCGCCCTACGCCTGCGCTATCGCCCTCGGCTGAAGCGCCCGAACAGCGACGGCCGTGCCGGGCGCAGGGCCTGGTCGACCACGGCGCCCCATTGTTCGGACAATTGCTGGCAGGTGGCGCGCAGGACGGGATTGAGGTCGCCATGGCCGGCCAGCGCCTTCAGGTGGCGTTCGATCACGGAAGCGAGCTTGATGCATGGTTCGGTGCGGGCCGCGCTGGCGCTGTAATGCGACATCAGGTGCAGGGCCGCCGAGACCAGCAGTTCGGGCTGCGGCGCCGGCGCGTGCGCGTGCGGATAAGTGGGGGATGCCATGTCGATTGCCATTGCAACGCTCCTTGGAGTAGGGTGGTTGGCTCGCTTGCGCTCACGGTGCGCTGGCTGGCTGTGGGGAAAACTCAGGCTGTGAGGATCAGCTTGTTCAAGCGGGTCACGCGCAATTCATAGATCTTGCCGTCGTGTTCGATCTGAACCGACCGTGCCTTCTGGAACAGTTCCCGGCTGTTGAGCCTGACAGGCGCGGCCGGAGATGGCTGCGGCGCCGCCAGGGCGCCGGGTTGAGGGGTATGCATCGCTAAGCCTTTTATAAATGAGAACAATTCTCATTTAGATTATGGCCGATGTCCTTGCTGAATGCAAGCGACGCGGCGAAAACTTATTTCGCCGCGTGCATGGCGCGAATCATGTCGATATTGGCCTGCTGCTCGCTGGTATAGCTCTGGTACAACGCCGCGCGCTTTTTCTCGTCCAGCGTGCTTTCGGTGGAAACGAACATGCCGGCGTGATACAGGGCGTGGGTGGAGAGCACCAGGTCGCGGCTGGTGAGGCCGTGCTTGGCGAGCACGGCAGTGGTCTTCGGATCGGCGTCGATGCGGCGGATCGCCGCCGCGATCGACTTGTCTTCGTCGGGGGCGGCCAGGCCCTCGTCGGGCTTTTGCAGCAGCTTCATCTCGGCTTCCGCGCTCATCAGCTTTTGCAGGATTGTCGGACTGAGCTGGAAGTGGGATGCGTCGTCGGCAGCCAGGGCCGGGGCGGCCAGCAGCGACAAGGCGAGCAGGACGGTGTTCAGGAAGTTCATGGCGAGCGTTCCATGGAAGTGGCGGAACCAGGATTGTAAAACATCGACGGGATTTGTTCTGGGTCAGATCCACGGGCGCCGTATGCGCCCAGAATTTCCTGATCCTCTCCCTGTCACGACGGCGGCCATCATGCTTACCTCGACCTTCAAAGAAGTACTGGATCTATTCCGGCGCGCCGAAAGCATGCTGCTGGCGCTGGGCGCCGAACGGCGCTGTGCGCTGCGGCTGGACCGGGTGGCGGACCGGCTGGCGGCCATGGGCGCCCGGATCAACGAACTGCGCGCGCGCATGCAGGAAGGGCCCGTGGACGAAACGGTCGACCCCGATTGCGGCCTGCGTGATTCGCTCAAGGGTTTGAAGGAAGATATCCGCGACATCCGCTGCCAGCTGGGGGGCTTGCACAGTTCGCGGCTGAGCGCGCGCCTGCAGCGCTCCTTCAGCCGCCTGCACAGGATCGCGGAAGAAACCTACGCCAGCGCCGACAAGCTGCAATGGGAAATCGATGAGCACGACAGCAAGTGCCGTGCCGGATAGTCAGGCCTGCAGCTTGGCTGGCTGTTCCGCTTCCACGGTATCGCCGGCCTGGCTGGCCCGCATTTTCATGGCATCGCCCAGCATCACCAGCACCGGTCCGTGGGCCGGGCCCAGGCCGTGCGCCAGCGTGGCCAGCGTCAGGCGCATGATGCGCTGATCCGGACGGCTGCAGTTTTCAATCACCACCACCGGGGTATCGGGGCGCCGGCCCTGGTCGAGCATGCGCTGCGCCGTCACGATCGCTTCGCGCCCGCCCATGTACTGCACCAGGGTGTCGGTATCGGGAATGGCCGCGTGCTCCGCATGTTCCGGCGCCGTGCTGGAGGTAAAAAACGCCACGCTGCGCGACACGCCGCGCTTGGTCAGCGGCTGCTTGCTTGCCGCCGCTGCCGCCACGGCCGTGGTAATGCCGGGCACCACCTCGACCTCGATGCCGGCTTCTTCCAGCGCGCGCAACTCTTCGTCGGCGCGCCCGAACAGCATCGGGTCGCCGCCTTTCAGGCGCACCACCAGGGCATGCTTTTTCGCCTTGTCGACCATCTGCTTGTTGATGAAGGCTTGCGCCGTCGACAGCTGGCCGCAGCGTTTGCCGACCAGGATTTTTTCCGCTTGCGGGCACAGCGCCAGCATCTCGTCGGTCACCAGGGCGTCGTGCAGCACCACGTCCGCTTGCGCGAGCAGGCGCGCACCGCGCAGGGTGATCAGGTCCTGGGCGCCGGGACCGGCGCCCACCAGATAGACTTTTCCGAGTGCCATGCTGTGCTCCTGGTTCAGGCGGGCAGGCGGATCATGCCCGCGGCCACCGTCTGGTGCGTGACTTCATCGATCAGGATGAAGGCGCCGGTGGCGCGGATATCGTCGTAGGCATCGGCCGCCAGCGGCTGCTGCACATTGAGCGAAATGCGCGCGATGTCGTTCAGTTTCAAGCCCTGCGCAGGGTGGCGCTCCTGGGTGTTGATGTCGAGCAGGGTGTCGACCGCCGTCACCTTGGCGCTGGTCTGCTTGGTGCCGTGCTTGATCCAGTACTTGCGGCGCAGGTCGAGCGGCTCGTCCGACATCCAGCAAACGTCGGCCGTCACGCTCTTGAGCAGCGTGGCCGGCTGGTCGACGCCGGCCAGCAGGTCGCCGCGCGAAATGTCCAGGTATTCGTCGAGCAGGATGGTGACCGACTGGCCCACCACGGCCGACTGGTGCGAGCCTTCCAGCGTGACGATGTCCTTGACGGTGGCGCTTTGGCCGGAAGGCTGCACCACCAGCTTGTCGCCGACGCTGACCTTGCCCGCTTCGATGCGGCCCATGTAGCCGCGGAAGTCGTTCGCTTCGTGGCCGTTGTGGCGCGCCACCAGCTGGACAGGGAAGCGGAACGGCGCATTGTGCGATTCGTCGTACACCGACAGCGATTCGAGCAGTTCGATCAGGGTCGGGCCCTGGTACCAGGACAGCTTGTCGCTGGCGGCGACCACGTTGTCGCCGGTGAGGGCCGACAGCGGAATCGGGGTGATGTCCTTCAGGCCCAGCGTGGCCGCGAATTCCTGGTACGCCTTGACGATGCGGTCGTAGATCGCCTGGTCGTAGCCGATCAGGTCCATCTTGTTGACGGCGACGACCACGTGCTCGATCTGCAGCAGGTGGGCGATGGTCGAATGGCGCTTGGTCTGGATCAGCAGGTCCACGCCGCCGTCTTCACGCAGCTTGACCTTCGATACGTCGATCAGGATGATCACCGCGTCGGCGGTCGAGGCGCCCGTGACCATGTTGCGGGTGTACTGCTCGTGGCCCGGCGTGTCGGCGATGATGAACTTGCGCTTGGGCGTGGCGAAGTAGCGGTAGGCCACGTCGATGGTGATGCCCTGTTCGCGTTCGGCTTCCAGGCCGTCGGTCAGCAGCGACAGGTCGACCGCGTCGCCCACGGTGCGCTTGTGCTTGGAGCGCGACATGGCGTCGAGCTGGTCGGCGAAGATGCCCTTGCTGTCGAACAGCAGGCGGCCGATCAGGGTGCTCTTGCCGTCGTCGACGGAGCCGGCGGTAATGAAGCGCAGCAGGCCGCGTTCGGTCAGGTTCTCTGCGGGGTTGTCAATGCGGGCGTTCATCAGAAGTATCCTGCTTTCTTGCGTTTTTCCATCGACGCTTCGGAGGTCTGGTCGTCCATCCGGGTGGCGCCGCGTTCGGTGATCTGGGTGATGGCCGTTTCGGCGATGATCGCTTCGACCGTCGCTGCGTCCGAGCTCACGGGGCAGGTGCACGAAATGTCGCCCACGGTGCGAAAGCGCACGACCTGGGTTTCGACGGTTTCGCCTTCGCGCGCCGGGGTCAGGTCGGTCAGCGGCACCAGCAAGCCGTTGCGCGCAATGACCTGGCGCTCGTGCGCGAAGTAGATCGGGGGCAGGGCCAGCTTTTCGCGCTGGATGTAGAGCCAGACATCGAGCTCGGTCCAGTTCGAAATAGGGAACACGCGCATGTTCTCGCCCGGATGCACGCGGGTGTTGTACAGGTCCCAGAGTTCAGGGCGCTGGGCTTTCGGGTCCCACTGGCCGAATTCGTCGCGGAAGGAGAAGATGCGTTCCTTGGCGCGGGCTTTTTCTTCGTCGCGGCGGGCGCCGCCGATGCAGGCGTCGAATTTGTATTCGGCGATCGTCTCGAGCAGGGTGACCGCCTGGGCGGCATTGCGCGAATCGGTCAGCGGATTACGCAGGCGCACCGTGCCTTTTTTGATCGAGTCTTCGACCGAGCCCACGATCAGGCGTTCGCCAAGTTCGGCGGCGCGCGCATCGCGGAAGTCGATCACTTCCTGGAAGTTGTGGCCGGTGTCGATGTGCACCAGCGGGAAGGGGAATTTACCGGGGCGGAAGGCTTTTTCGGCAAGGCGCAGCAGCACCACAGAGTCTTTGCCGCCCGAGAACAGCAAGGCCGGATTGGCGCATTCGGCCGCCACTTCGCGCATGATGTGGATCGCTTCCGATTCCAGCGCGTCGAGGTGGCGCGCATTGACGTCGGTGAGTACGCGCGGGATGTCAGTTGTAGTATTCATTGGCGGTGCCTGTTCTTGTGGTGGCTTATGCAGCCACGGATTTAATGCGTATCAGTTTGCCGTCGACCATGTGCAGGCCGCATTCCTTCGAGTCCGGGTTTTCCCACCACCAGCGGCCGGCGCGGACGTCTTCGCCCGGCTGCACTGCGCGCGTGCAGGGTGCGCAGCCGATCGATGGAAAACCCTGGTCGTGCAATGCATTGTAGGGCACATTGTTATCCCGGATGTAGTTCCATACATCCTGCTCCGACCAGTCGGCCAGCGGGTTGAACTTGGTCATGCCGTGCGCCGGATCGTCTTCCTGCACCGCCAGTTCGGCGCGCGTGGTGGACTGGGCGCGGCGCTGGCCGGTGACCCAGGCCTTGTTGCCGGCCAGGGCGCGGCCCAGGGGCTCGACCTTGCGGATGCGGCAGCACTCGCGGCGCATCTCCACGCTGTCGTAGAAGGCGTTCAGGCCATTGGCGGCGACGTAGGCGTCGACCGCGTCGGCTTGCGGCTTGTACAGCGTGACGTCATAGCCGTAGGTGGCCTTGACCTGGTCCAGCACGGCCAGCGTTTCCGGATGCAGGCGCCCGGTGTCGAGCGAAAAAATCCCGATCGGCAGGCCCGCTTTCAAAATGAGGTCGGTCAGGACCATGTCTTCGGCGGCCAGGCTGGACGCAAAGACTGCCGGCGCATGGTCGGCAGCGATGCGCGCCAGCGTGGCGCGCGTGTCGGCGATCAGTGCGGTGATGTCGTCCATCTCAGATCCCCGCGCCGGCGTCGATATGCTCGGCCGGCTCGTTGCGCGGCACGCGGCGGAACAGCGGCAAGGCCTGGTCGGCCGACGCCTGGTAGGTTTGCGTGAACACGGTCAGGCCCTTGAGCGCGTCGTGGATGCTGCGGTCCTGGCGCGTGGCGAAGGCGTCGAAGCCCACGCGGTGCATCGAGAACAGCTGGTCGCGCAGCACGTCGCCGATGGCGCGCAGTTCGCCCTTGTACGCCAGGCGCTTGCGCAGGTTGAAGGCGATCGAGTAGCCGCGGCCGTCGGTGAACTTGGGGAAGTCGATGGCGACGACCTTGAACTTGTCCAGGTCGGCCTTGATGGCGACGGCCTGTTCGTCCGGGGCCAGCCACACGCCGATCGCGGGACGCTCGGACAGCGTGGCGCGCTGCGCCACCCACACGGCCAGCGGCACGATGATCTTCCCGGCGGGGACTTCGACGTGGTCGGCGGTCTGCCCGCCGGAGGCATGCTCCGGCTCGAGGCGCAGCACGCTCCAGTCGTCGGCGACCACTTCACGGCCCTTGATGATGTCCTTGTGCGCTTCAAGCATAGTGGTCCTCTCCAACCAGTGCGCCGGCCGCAATCGGCGTGGCGTAGACGTGTTCCTTGAACGGTGCGATGCCCAGGCGCTGGGCGGTGTCGACGAAGCGTTCTTCCTCGTGGCGGTTGTTCACGTAGACCTGCAGCAGGCGGTCGATCACTTCCGGCATTTGCAGCGCCGAGAACGATGGTCCGATGATCTTGCCGATGGCCGAGTTGTTACCCTGCGCACCGCCGATCGACACCTGGTACCACTCGCTGCCGTCCTTGTCCACGCCCAGCACGCCGATCGAACCGACGTGGTGGTGGCCGCAGGCGTTGATGCAGCCCGAGATATTGAGTTCGATGTCGCCGATGTCATGCTGGAAGTCGAGGTTGTCGAAACGCTCGGCGATGGCCGCGGCGATCGGCAGCGACTTGGCGTTGGCCAGCGAGCAGAAGTCGCCGCCCGGGCAGCAGATCATGTCGGTCAGTAGGCCGATATTGGGCGTGGCCAGGCCGCGGGCTTTGGCTTCCTGCCACAGCGCGAACAATTGCGACTGTTTGACGTCGGCCAGCACGATGTTCTGCTCGTGCGTGACGCGCAGTTCGCCGAAGCTGTAGCGGTCGGCCAGGTCGGCCATGAAGTCGATCTGTTCGGCGGTGGCGTCGCCCGGCGGCACGCCGGTTTTCTTCAGCGACAGCAGCACGGCCGCGTAGCCGGGACGCTGGTGCGGCTTGACGTTGCGCTTCAACCAGTTGGCGAAGGCCTTGTTGTCCGGGTGTTCGGCTGCCGGATCGATCGCTTCCAGTGCCTCATACGGCGCCGGCTCGAAGTAGGCCGATACGCGCGCCAGTTCTTCGTCGGTGATGGTCTCGCCGCCGTCCTTCAGGTCGGCCCATTCCTCTTCGACCTGGCGCGTGAATTCTTCCACGCCCAGGGCTTTCAGCAGGATCTTGATGCGGGCCTTGTACTTGTTGTCGCGGCGGCCGTGGCTGTTATAGACACGCATGACAGCTTCGGTGTAGGTCAGCAGGTGGCGCCACGGCAGGAAGTCGCGGATCACGCTGCCCAGGATGGGCGTGCGGCCCATGCCGCCGCCGGCCATGAACTTGAAGCCCACTTCGCCCGCTTCGTTATGGACCACGGTCAGGCCGATGTCGTGCACGGCGATGGCGGCGCGGTCTTCCCTGGCGCCGTTGATGGCCACCTTGAACTTGCGCGGCAAGGCCAGGAATTCTGGGTGGAAGGTGCTCCACTGGCGCAGGATCTCGGCGAAGGGGCGCGGGTCGATGATCTCGTCGGCGGCCACGCCGGCGAATTCGTCGGACGTGATATTGCGGATGCAATTGCCCGAGGTCTGGATCGCGTGCATTTCGACCGAGGCCAGGTCGGCCAGGATGTCCGGTGTTTCTTCCAGGTTGATCCAGTTGAACTGGATGTTCTGGCGCGTGGTGAAGTGGCCATAGCCGCGGTCGTACTTGCGCGCGATATGGGCGAACATGCGCATCTGGGCCGAGGAGAGCAGGCCGTACGGCACGGCGATGCGCAGCATGTAGGCGTGGCGCTGCATGTACAGGCCGTTTTGCAGGCGCAGGGGCAGGAATTCGGCTTCGGTCAGCTCATCGTTGATGCGGCGCTGTACCTGGTCGCGGTACTGGGCGATGCGTTCCTTGATGATGAGGTGGTCGTATTTGTCGTAGCGATACATGTGGCATCCTGTTTTCGGGTTTGTTGCCGGGGTAAAAGCCAAAGACTCTCCCCAAACTAGCCTCAATGGTAATAAACTCAGCCTTTATTCCAAAGGACTGAGATTTTATTTGCTTATATGCGTATCGGGCATAAGCAATCTTATAAAATGAGCCTGCAGGTTTTTACCGAATTCAGACAAGAAAAGCATCGATGAACCTCCACCAACTGCGCTTCGTGCGCGAGGCCGTGCGCCAGAATTACAACCTGACGGATGCGGCCAAAGCCCTCTTTACCTCCCAGCCCGGGGTTTCCAAGGCCATTATCGAACTCGAGGAAGAGCTCGGCGTTGACATTTTCACAAGACACGGCAAGCGCATCCGCGGCTTGACCGAGCCGGGCCGCCTGGTGCTCGAGTCTGTCGAGCTGATCATGCAGGAAATCGACAGCCTCAAGCGCATCGGCAAGGAATACGCGGCCCAGGACAGCGGCAGCTTCACCATCGCCACCACCCACACCCAGGCGCGCTATACCTTGCCCAAGGTGGTGCAAGCGTTCATGCTCAAGTATCCCAAGGTACGCCTTTCCCTGTTGCAGGGCAATCCGCGCCAGATCGCCGAAATGGTCCAGCGCGACCAGGCCGACCTGGCCATCGCCACCGAATCGGTGGCCGGCGTCGACGGCCTGATCACCTTGCCGTGCTACCAGTGGGAACATGTGGTGGTGGTGCCGGTGGACCATCCGCTGCTCAAATCGAAAGCGGTCTCGCTCGAGGAAATCGCCAGCTACCCCATCATTACCTATGACGCGGCGTTCGCCGGGCGCAGCAAGATCGACCATGCTTTCGGGCTGCGCGGCCTGAAGCCGGACGTGCTGCTCGAAGCCATCGACGCCGACGTGATCAAGACTTATGTGGAACTGGGCATGGGGCTTGGTATCATAGCGGGTATGGCGTTCGATGCAGAACGCGACAAGAACCTGCGCGCGATCCCTGTCGGCCACCTGTTCGGCATGAATGTGTCGCGCGTGGCGGTCAAGCAGGGCGCCTACCTGCGCAGTTATATTTACACCTTTATCGAGCTGCTGGCCCCGACCCTGAACCGGAAACTGGTCGAATCGGCCATGAGTGGCAATAAAGACAATTACGAGCTCTAAGCAGCACACCGAAGAAAAACATGATTACCGAACAATCCGCACAGTATTACGCCAAGAGCGCCTCCAACCACGATCGCATTTACGACCGTCCCGAGCGGCAGGACGACCTGAAAGCCATGCATGGCCATGTGGCCGACACCCTGCGCGGCCATACCGTGCTGGAGCTGGCCTGCGGCACCGGCTACTGGACCCGCATCCTGGCCGGGGTGGCCGACCATGTGGTGGCCACCGACATCAATCCGGAAATGATCGCCATGGCGCGGCTGCGCGCGCTCCCGAGCGACAAGGTCACCCTGCGCGTGGCCGATGCCTGGGACCTGCCCGACGACCTGGGCGACTTCACGGCCGTGTTCATCGGCTTCTGGTGGTCGCACGTCAAGCGTGAAGAGCAGGAGCGCTTCCTGGCGAAGCTGCGTGGCAAAGTGGGCAAGGACATGTTCATCGTGCTGCTCGACGACGCCTACGTGGAAGGCAGCAGCGACACCGTGGCCCGCACCGATATGGAAGGCAATACCTACCAGATCCGCACCACGCCCGACGGCGAGCGCTACGAGATCCCCAAGACCTATCCGTCGGACAGCGCGCTGCGCAAGAAGCTGGCCTCGTCCGTGCGTGAAATCAAAATCGTGCGGCTGGAATACTACTGGATGCTGACATCCAGGCTGAAATGAAAAAAAGCGCACGCGGTGACATCACCCCGTGCGCTTTTTACTTGTTGCCAGATGCTTAGAACGAGTGACGCAGACCGATGGTGTAGCCCATCGGATCTTTGCCTGCGGCACCAGCGCCAGTCGGCGCGAAGTTGCTGCCGGCCGAGAAGATGCCAAAAGTGCCCAGGTTGTTGTTGCTCATCTTCGATGCTGCTGCGTACACGTTGGTGCGCTTCGACAGCGTATAGGAGTAAGCGAAGGACAGGCCAGTGCCCTTTGCGCCGGTCGACAGTTCGTTGCGGGTGTAGTTGAACATGAACTTGTTCGCATCCATCGTGTACGACGCGCCCAGATTGGTCTGCTCGTATTCCGCACCGAGCTTGATATCGGCGTTCATGTAGTTGCCGCGCACTTCGAACTTGCCAATCTTGTAGCCAGCGCCGAGGATCATTTCCTTGTCGTCGCCCGCAGCAATACGCTCAAAGGTGTGATAGCCAGCGCCGAGGTACAGGCCGCCGATGGTGTACTCGGCCGAGACGCCAGCCAGGTTTTGCGACGGGCCGGTGGCAATTTCACCCAGGCCATACGATGCGCCGAACTTGAAGCCGGACATGCTTGCCGAACGGTAGTTGACCGAATTGCTGATACGGCGAGTCAGCTTGCCGCCACCGAAGGACGACAAGTTGGTGCCGTAGAAGCCCTGGTCGAAAATATCGCTAGCCTTGGCGACATCGGCGATCGGGGTGTATTCACGACCCAGGGTCACGGTTCCGAAGCTGCCTTGCAGGCCAACGACGGCGCGGCGGCCGAACAGGACCGAATCGGCTGCGCCAGTATCGACGGCTAAGCCTGCTTCCAGGTTGAAGATGCCTTTCAAACCGTTGCCAAGGTCTTCCACGCCGCGAAAGCCAACACGGCTGGCCGACTGGTTACCGGAAGCCATGATGGTGCGGCTGATCAGGCCGGTGTCTTCTTTCGCAACCGATGCATCGACAACGCCGTACACAACCACGCTCGATTGGGCCGAAGCGACCAGGGACAGGGATGCCAGGACAGCGATTGCCAACATATTTTTTTGCATTTTTGAATCTCCAAGAGTGTTTCAAGTAGTGAGTGATTAACCAGTTTTACTTTTAATCACGTGGAAGTATAACTAGAAAATATTTCAACTTCCTTACAAGCTTTTTTTGTGGCGCAAATGCGACGATGTACAAAAAGCAAAATATTCGCCTGTTAAAAGGCGAAAGCGCAAAATAAAGTGTGTGCTTATGACGAAATTGGGGGGTGCGGGGCGTTGCGATGGCGTTCCGTGGGAGAAACGCCCGGGTCCGGAAGCGGATTGACGTCGTCCTTTTTTTCATGCAGCGGCAGCACGATATCGATGCGGGTGCCGGGCGGTTCGTCGCCGCTGACGGTGATGTCGCCCTGCATGCCCCAGACCCGCTCGCGCATGCCGATCAGGCCCAGGGACTGGGCTTTGTCGAAATCGGCGGCCTGGATGCCGCGCCCGTCGTCGCGGATGGAGATGAGCAGCTGGCTGTCGAGCCGGTACAAGGCCAGGGTGACGTTGCTGGCGTCGGCATGGCGGGCGATATTGGTGAGCGCTTCCTGGACGATGCGGAAAATGGCGGTGCTGGCGGCGTCGTCGAGGCGCAGTTCGGCTTCGTCGGCGAACAGGGCGCAGGCGACGCCATGGCGTTCGACGAATTCGTCGCGCAAGCCTTGCAGGGCGAAAAACAGGCCGCCCTCGTCGAGCGCGCGCGGGCGCAGGTTGGTGGCGATGCGGCGCAGCGAGGTGATGGCCGTGAGCAGATTTTCTTCCATGCCCCTGATCAAGCCTTGCGCGGGCGCGCCGTGTTCCGCATTTTTTTTCAGGAGCGCCAGGTCCATGCGCAGCGAGGCCAGCAACTGGCCCAGGTCGTCATGCAGTTCGCGCGCGATATGGGCGCGTTCTTCCTCGCGCACGGTTTGCAGGGCGCTCGACAGCTGGCGCAGCTGGGCGTGCGAGCGCGACAGCTTTTCCTGGACCAGCTGGCGCTCGGTGATGTCGCGCAGGATGATGGTATTGATAGTCTTGCCGCCCTCGACCATGGTCGAGACCGAGCCTTCCAGCGGGAAGGTGTCGCCGTTGGCGCGCATGCCGGTGACGGCGTAATCGGTGGCGCGGCGTCCGGCGCGCCCGGCCGCGTCGCCGAAATAGGCCTGGGTGGCGTCGGGCGGCGTGGTGGGCAGGGGATGGATGAAGGTGCTCAGGTGGCTGCCCTGCATGCTGGCCACGCAGGTGGAAAACATGGCGGCCGCCGACGGATTGGCCAGCACCACGGTTTGGGTATCGTCGGTGGAAATGATGGCTTCGCTGGCGTTGTGGATGATGTCGCCGCTGTGGCTGCGCGCAAAGCGCGGACCCTTGCCGCGCGCCAGTGTTTTTGCCAGTGTATGCGCGACCGCCAGGCCCAGCACGAACATGAGCGGGCTCCAGCGAAAGCGCGAATGCCGCTTGAATGTCATGAAGCGTGCCTGCCGTTGGTGGCGCGCGAATGCGCGCCCACCTTCAGCTTATGGCAAAGCGGGGTGGCGCAACTTGCGCTTGCTCACATCTGCTTGAACAGGTGCAGGAAGCTGCGCGAGACTTCGAGCTTGTCGGTCTTGCCTTTGATGAGCACCAGGTGGCGGCCCCGGATGTCGCGCGTGACGCCTTCGATGGCATTCACATTGACCAGGGTGGCGCGGTGGATTTGCCAGAACAGGGCCGGGTCGAGTTCTTCGGCCAGGTCGCGCACGGGCTTGCGGATCAGGGCCTCGAACTTGTCGGTCTGCACGCAGGTGTATTTTTCGTCGGAGCGGAAGAACAGGATTTCCTCGACCGGGATCATGCGCAAGTCCTGGCCGATGCTCGCCTGTATCCATTGCAGGTAGGCCGGCTTGGGCGCGGCCATTTTTTCGGCCAGCTGCGACAGCATGGCCGTCACGCTCTCGTTGACGGCTTCCTTGGGCTTGGCCAGGCGCTGCTTGAGGCGGTCCACCGTCACCTGCAGGCGCTCCTGCTCGGGCGGCTTGAGCACGTAGTCGACCGCGCCGCGCTCGAAGGCTTCCACCGCGTACTGGTCGTAGGCGGTGACGAACACGATATTGCTCTTGTTGCCGATGGCGCGCGCCGCATCCATGCCGGTCTTGCCGGGCATGCGGATGTCGAGGAAGGTCAGGTCGGGCTTGAGCTGGTTCACCAGGTCGATGGCTTCGTCGCCATTTTTTGCCTCGCCGATGATTTCCAGTTCCGGCCACACTTGCGACAGGCGCATGCGCAGCTGGTCCCGCATTAATCGTTCATCGTCGGCAATGATTGCTGTAGGCATGGTCCAGGCTAGACAAAAAGAGAAGAGTGCTGATTATTCAATGAAACGGCGCGTAAATCAATGTATTACTTGGACAGCTGGAAGGGCACTTCGATCGTCGCAATCACGCCGCTGGGCGTGTTGGCGGCGATGTGCAACTGGCCCTGGTCGCCGTGCAGGAGCTTGAGCCGTTCGCGGATGGTCGGCAAGCCCAGGCCGGTGCCGTCGCTGGGCACCACGCCGAAGCCGACGCCGTCATCGGTGACGATCACGCGCAGCTTGTTGCCGGCCACGTCGGCCACGATTTTCAGGGTGCCGCCTTCTTCCTTGCATTCGAGGCCATGCTTGATGGCGTTCTCGACCATCGATTGCAGCATCATGGGCGGGAAGGCGGCCGTGCGCAAACCTTCCGGGATCTGCATGTCGACGATCAGGCGTTCTTCCATGCGCATTTTCAGCAGGTTCAGGTAAGCCTTGACCATGTCGGCCTCGCGCCCCAGGTTGGTGACGACGGCGTTGTCCCGCATTTGCGGCAAGACCGCGCGCAGGTACTGGATCAGGCTGCGCTGCATGGCGGACGCGCGCGGCGGATTGGTTTCGATCAGGTATTCGACCGAGGCCAGGGTATTGAACAGGAAATGGGGCTCGACCTGGGCTTGCATCATCTGCATCTTGGTTTCGGACAGCTGGCGCTGCATCGATGCGCGTTCGGCGGCGGCGTTGGCCGTCATGGTTTCGGCTTCGGCGCGCTTCTTGCCGCCGACCAGGGCTTTCATGGCCAGCAAGGCCAGGATCAGCAGGGTCACGAAACTGATGAACCAGGTCGAGGCTTGCTTGTGGTAGCGCGTGACTTTTTCCTCGGCCGCGCTTTCGACGGCCATCTCGATCGCATTCGACAATTCTTCGCCGATTTGCGGCGGCAGTTCGATGTGCACCGATTCGCCCGGCCCCGGCGCCGACGCGCCGCCGCCGGCGGCGCGGGCAGGCGGTTCGGGCGCTTCCGGCGCCACCGGAGGGACGGGCGGGCGGACCGGCTTCCTCGGATTGAAGTGGATGCCGCTGTCGTCGATCAGGATATTGCTGTCGGGCTGGCCCTTGCGCTTGGGACTGTCGGCGCGGACCACCACTTCCTCGGACCCGGAAAACAATTCATCCTGCAAGATATTGGCGGCCCACAGGGAGAGCGCAGCCACCAGTAAAAATTTCCACCACGACAATTGACTCACCCAGGTCGAGGTCGCGTCGAAGGCGCGGTGCAGCCAGGCGAGGACGGTGGCAAGGTGTTGCTGCAAGAGACGGCGTGCTGGCATGTTCAGTATTTCCGGATCGGCAATGATGATGCAAGCGGCGAGTGTAAGGCTAAAACGCCCGGCGTTGCGAAAACCCCTACAGGATCGACAATCTTGTTGGGATGATGCAACTTTATCCCGGCGCGCCGCGCCCGGCCCCGCGTTTGCGACAGTCTGCAGGAATCGGCGCCTGGAATGCAGCCCACATTCTCTGTGCAGCGACAATATTGCGCGGTATTATGGCTTATCGTCGGCCTGAAACATCCTTTGAAAGGGGTTGGAAAATGTCTGCTGAAGCGAAGAAGTTCCGTCTGGTAACGCGTAGCGATTTTGACGGACTGGTCTGCGCGGTCCTGTTGAAACACCTGGACCTGATCGACGAGATCCTGTTTGTGCATCCGAAAGACATGCAGGACGGCAAAATTGCCATCAGCGACAATGACATCACCACCAATCTCCCCTTCGTGGCGGGGGTGCATCTGGCGTTTGACCACCATTTGTCCGAGACGATCCGCAACAAGGGCGAGCGCGACAACCACATCATCCACCCCGAAGCGCCTTCGGCGGCGCGCGTGGTGTACGACTACTACGGCGGCGCCTCGGCCTTCCCGGCATCCTGGTTCGACATGATGGCCGCGGTCGACAAGGGCGATGCGGCCCGCTTCAACGAGCAGGAAGTGCTCGATCCGCAAGGCTGGGACTTGCTCAACTTCCTGATGGATGCGCGCACCGGCCTGGGCCGCTTCCGCGATTTCCGCATCTCGAACTACAGCCTGATGATGGACTTGATCGACTATTGCAAAAACCATACGATAGACGAAATCATGGCGCTGCCGGACGTGAAGGAGCGCAAGGACCTGTATTTCGAGCACAGCGAAAAATGCAAGGACCAGATCCGGCGCTGCGCCACCGTGCACAAGAACCTGGTCGTGCTCGACCTGCGCCAGGAAGAGACCATCTTCGCCGGCAACCGCTTCATCATCTACGCCATGTATCCGGAAACGAATATCTCGATCCACGTGCTGTGGGGCTTGAAAAACCAGAACACGGTGTTCGCCACCGGCAAGTCGATCCTGAACCGGACCTCGCGCACCAATATCGGTGCGCTGATGCTCGAGTACGGTGGCGGCGGGCACGAGAACGCCGGTACCTGCCAGGTATCGAACGAACTGGCCGACGATGTGCAGGGCGCCCTGATTCAGCGCATCGTCAGCGAAGGCTGATTACTCCACGAACACCGCCGTCGTTCTTGGCGGAATGCTGAAGGCGCCGGTGGCGTTGTTGTAGCTGGCGGTCTTGACCACGGCGTCGGCCGACGACGCCAGCTGGACCGGATGCAGCGCCAGTCCCAGGCCCTTGAGTTCGCCAATGGTCAGGGTCGTGGCGGCCTTGTCCGCATTGAACACCACCACCACGCTCTTGTACTTCGCGCCCGGGTAGGCTGGCGCCTGTCCATCGATGCGCAACACGATCACGCCCGGCACCTGGGCCGGTCCCACATTGTAGAAGCGCAGGCGCTGCGACACTTCGTCGGCCGTGCGCAGGCGGAACAGGCTGCTGTCGCTGCGGATGGCCAGCATGTCGATGAAGTTGTTGCGCGTGGCCAGGATCTGGGCCGGCGCCGGCTTGGCCAGCGGATTGACCAGCACCGGGCGCATCAGCGACCAGCTTTCCTGGTTCTTCTCGGCGGACGGCAAGCCCACCCCGAAGTTGTTGCTCTGGTAGCTGAAATCGAGGGCATTGAACCAGTCGCCCGCATTGTAGCTGTCGCGGTCGAGCGATTTCGAGCGCAGCAATTCCTGGCCGGCATGGATGAAGGGAATGCCTTGTGACAGCAGGGTGATCGCATTGCCCAGGTTTTGCACCCGCACCCGGTCGGCGCTGCTGGTGGCGGCAGGCAGCTTGAAGGCGTTGATGTCGAACAGCGTCTGGTTGTCATGCGCTTCGATGTAGTTGATGGTTTCCTGCGGCATGCCCACATAGCCGGCGCCCATCCCGAAATAGTCGATCTCGGCATTGGTCTTGCTGGCGCCGAAACGGTCGGTCTGGCGGTAGGTTTTCAGGCTGCCCGACAGGCCCACGCGCACCAGGTCGGCCATGCGCAGCAAGTCGTTCGCGCTCTGGCTGCTGCGCGCATTCGGATCGAGGAAGGCGCCATTGATGAAGCCTTGCTCGCTGATGACGGCCGTGCCGGTATCGCAGCAGCCGCCGCCGCGCACCGCATCGCGCAGGCGGTCGTTGAAGGTGCCGATGCCGGTGCCCGCCATGTTCGCCTGGCGCGCCTGCACGAAGCGGCTGTCGTTTTCCACGGTGCCGAAATTCCAGCCTTCGCCGTACAGGTAGATCGGGCGGCCGGCCGCGGCGTCGAGCTCGGCCTGGGCGCGCGTGAGCACGGCCAGGGGCAGCATGCCCATGATGTCGAAGCGGAAGCTGTCGACCTGGTAGGCGCTGGTCCACAGCTTGAGCGAATCGACCACCAGCTTGCCCATCATGGCGTTTTCGGGCGCGGTGTCGGCGCAGCAGCTGTCGCCGGTGATGCCGCCGGTGGCGTTGGTCCGGTAGTAATAGCCGGGCACCAGCTTGTCGAGCACGGATTTTTCGTCCTGGCCGGCGGCCGCGGTGTGGTTGTACACCACGTCCATCGCCACCCGCAGGCCGCTCTCGTGCAGGGCCTTGACCATGGCGCGGTATTCGCGGATGCGCACCAGGCCGTCGTTGGCGTCGGTGGCGTACACGCCTTCGGGCACATTGTAATGTTGCGGATCGTAGCCCCAGTTGAAGCAATCGCTGTTGCGCGTGGCGGCCACGGCGGCTTGCTGCTGCTCGCCGTCGGCGGCGCCGGCGGGAATGAGCGGCGTGGTGCAGTTCAATTCGTCGATCGAGCCCATGTCGGCGGTCGGCAGCAGGTGGATATGGGTCAGGCCGGCCTGGCGCAGCAGGGCCAGGTGTTTCATGCCCGCCGTGGCCGGATCGGTGAAGGCCAGGTACTTGCCCTTGCGCGCGGCCGGCACGGTTGCGTCGCTGGCGCTGAAGTCGCGTACATGCAGCTCGTACAGGCTGATATCGGTGGCATGCGCCAGGGCCGGGATGGCATGGCCGTCCCAGCCGGCCGGCTTGGTGGCGGCGCTGGCCAGGTTGGCCAGGAAGCTGCGCCGGCCATTCGCATTGGTGCTTACCGAATACGGGTCGGTGGCTTCCGCGGTGATCACCGCATTGCCGGCGTTGCGTGAAAATACGGTGACGTTGAAGGTGTAATACGCGCTGTTGACGGCGCTGGCGTCGGGCGCCGTATAGCTCCAGGTGCCGCTGGCCGTGTCTTCGACCATGTCGAACCTGCCGGTGGTCGCTGCGTACAGGTTTAGCTTGACCGTCTTGGCGGTCGGCGCCCAGACCCGGATGGTGGGGATGCCGGCGCTGTTGAAGCTGGGGCCGAAGGCGATATTGGCTGCCGCCGCGGCGTACAGATCGTCGAGCACGCCGGCGGTCTGGACCGACACGGCCTGGACCATCTTGCCCGTGGCGTCGAACTGCGCCAGCACCAGCTGGCCCTTGAGGCGGGTTTTCGCGGTGGCGGCATCCACGCCCGGCAGGCTGAGCGAGACTGCCGTCCTCAGGTGCGGGAAGCGGGTTTGCAGCGCGGCCGGCATGGCCGCGTCGAGGGCCAGGGTGTAGCTGCCGTCGGCGCCATCGATGCCGCTGGCGCTGCCGCGCATGCCGGCATTGGCGGCGTAATACAGCTTGAAGCTGCCGCTGGCGGAGGCGCCCGGCCAGGCCAGGGTCGTGCTGCTGAGCCAGTAAGCCGAGGCTTCATTCAATTTCGCCGCCGAGATCACGGGCGCGCTGGTGTGCAGGGTGCAGTCGCCGGGCGCCAGCCAGATTTCCTGGCCCTTGGTGGCAATGGTGGCGGCGATGGCCAGGACCTGGTCGTTGCCGCAATTCTTGTTGCCGCTGCCATCGGTGACCAGGAACTTGAATTCCGTGGCGGCCGGATCGAGGGGGATATCGACGTAGCCGCCGTAGCTGTCGGTCTTGTCGAACAGGAAACGGTCGGTGATCCAGGTGACGCTGGGCTTGACCGGGCCTTGCCAGGAGTACACACCCCAGGCCGCGGCATCGTTCTGCAGGCGCGCGAAGTGCAGGCGCAGCGTGGCGACGGCGACCGGCGGCACCACCACCACGGGCGGGGTGGGCGTGGGCGGAACGGGAAGCGGGGAGGGGGTACTGCCGCCACCGCCGCCACCGCAGGCGGACAGGAGCAGGCTGAAGGAAAGGGCGAGGGCGCTCAGGCCGGGAATACGCATGCGAAGTCTCCAGAGATGCGCGCTTTATAGGATGTGCACGCTTTGTGTAATATTACTACACAAGTTACGCGTAAAAACGGGAGATAAACAGCGATTCTGTTGTTTTTGGTAGCTTTATTACGTGCGTTTAGGCGAAAAAAAAGCCGCGGCTATCGGCGCGGCTATCGTGCGGCAGGGAGGTGGCTCAGGCGGCGACCACATCCTCTTTGACCGGCAGGGCGATCTGGTTGTCGACGCTGAACTGGTAATCCTTGAACACATGTTCGGCGCTCAGCATCTGGTAATTGCCGTCGGCCAGCTTGTGCGTGGTGTCCTTGAGGCGGTAGGTGTAATGGCCGCAGGTCCAGCAATTGAAGTTGCGCATATGCGTGCACAGGCAAGTCTTGTCCATCACGACCACGGTCTTGGCGTCCGGATTGGCCAGCACTTCGCGGTTGTAGGCATTGATATACGAGCAATTGCCGGTGGCATCGAGCAGGTAGCCATAGGATTCGCAGCCGGGGCGGATGCCGGCGCCGATTGCCGGCGTGCTCTTGAGCATGCGCATCGGATAGCCGGTCGGCGAAATGCCGTTGACGATGATGTCGTCTTCGGTGGCGCGCACGTATTCCTGCTTGACCTTGGCGGGCAGGCCGCATTCGTTGGTGATGGTGAAGCGGGTGGCGACCTGGACGCCGCCGGCGCCTTTTTCAAGGAAGCCGACCGCATCGGAACCGGTGAAGACGCCGCCGGCGGCGATCAGCGGAATGTCCAGCTGTTCGGCGCGCATATAGGCGTGGATCTCGTCCATGATGGTGTGCAAGTCGTACTCGGCCCAGTCCATGCCGAAGCCGAGGTGGCCGCCGGCCAGCGGGCCTTCGACGATGATGTAGTCAGGCAGGCGGTTGAGGCGGGAAATCTTGCGCAGGAACAAGGCCAGCGCGCGCACGGACGACACGATGATGCCCAGCTTGGCATCGCGGAAACGCGGATGGTCGGCGATCAGGGCAAAGGAACCGAGGTGCAGGCCGGCCGACATGGTGATGCCGTCGATGCCGGCGTCCAGGGCCGCGGTCAGGCGGGTGCGCAGCGTTTCCTTTGGCGAATTCATGGTCAGCTTTTCCATGCAATTGACAAAGATCAAGCCATCGCCGCGCTTCGCTTCCATGGTCGCGCCCACGTGGCGGCGAGTGGCGTCGGCCAGGCGCGCCAGGTCGAACTGGACCACCGCCTTGTCCATATTGTTGATGTTGAACTTGTAGGTCTTGGTCTTGTCCTTGACGTAGCTGGTGTCGAACTTGCGGTCCGACACATCTTCCACCATGGCATCGGAAATATGGCCGATACCGCCCAGGCGAGCGGCCTCGAGGGCCAGCTCGGAGGTCGAAATATCGACACCCATGCCACCAATCATGATGGGCACATATTCCTTGTTGCCCAGACGCAGGCGGAAATCATCAACACGTTTCATTGCTATCCTTAGACTACGGTTTTACTGGTGCACTTTGCGCACCCTCAATTCTACTCCAACCATGTTGACAAGCCGGTGACAAGCCTAGTCGCGGAAGTTGTTGAATTCCAGCGGCATGTCGGGCACATCCTTGCGCAGCATGGCCATGGCGGCCTGCAGGTCGTCGCGCTTGGCGCCGGTGACGCGCACCGATTCGCCCTGGATGGAGGCCTGGACCTTCATCTTGCTTTCCTTGATGACCTTGGTGATTTTTTTCGCATCTTCGGTTTCGATGCCGTTCTTGATCTTGATGACCTGCTTGACCTTGTCGCCGCCGATCTTCTCGATCTTGCCGACATCGAGAAAACGCACATCGACCTTGCGCTTGGCCAGCTTGTTGGTCAGCACATCGCGCACCTGGGACAGCTGGAAATCGGAATCGGCGAAGGCGGTCAGCTCGGCTTCCTTCTGTTCGACCTTGGCCGAACTGCCCTTGAAATCGAAGCGGGTCGTGATTTCCTTGTTCGATTGCTCGACCGCGTTTTTTACTTCGATCATGTCTGCTTCAGAGACGACATCAAACGATGGCATGGTAGCTTCCTTTTTAACTTGCAAAATGTAGAATGCCGATATTTTAACGGACAACGGGGGCCCAGCCCCGCTTCCGCCGCCGATTTTTCATCCTTTGGGCCGAATTGTCCCTCATTCGCTCTATACTCGAGCAAAACCACGGTATCCCATGCAAGCAGACCTCGCCATCCTCCCCGACTACCCGCTCCAGGCCCTGAACACCTTCGGCATTGCCGCGCGCGCGCGCGCCTATTTGAAACTGGACAGCGTGGCCCGGCTGGCCGCCGTCATGGCCGATCCCGCGCTGGCGGCCATGCCGCGCCTGCTGCTGGGCGGCGGCAGCAACGTCCTGCTGACCGGCGACGTCGACGCCCTGGTGCTGCACATGGCCATCATGGGGCGCGCGATCGTGGGCCGTGCTGACGGCTGCACCCTGGCGCGGGCCGGCGCCGGCGAAAACTGGCACGAATTCGTGCAATACACCCTGGCGCAGGGGCTGGGCGGCCTGGAAAACATGTCGCTCATTCCCGGCACCGTGGGCGCCTCGCCGATCCAGAACATCGGCGCCTACGGAGCGGAAATCAAGGACAGCTTCCACAGCCTGACCGCGTACGACCTGGCCACGGGCGCGCTGCGCAGCATGGATGGCGCGGCGTGCCGCTTCGGCTACCGCGACAGCATCTTCAAGCATGCCGAAGGGCAGGGCCTGGTCATCGTGGACGTCACCTTCGCCCTGCCGGACGCCTGGGCGCCGAATTTGCGCTACGCCGAACTGGCGCAGGCGGTGATGGATGCCGGCCTGGCCGCGCCCAGCGCGCAGCAGGTCAGCGACACGGTGGTGGCGATCCGGCGCCGCAAGCTGCCCGACCCGGCCGTGATCGGCAATGCCGGCAGCTTCTTCAAGAATCCCGTGGTATCGAGCGCGCAATGCCAGCGCTTGCTGGCAAGCCACCCGGCGCTGGTGCACCACGCCCAGGCCGACGGCACGGAAAAGCTCGCCGCCGGCTGGCTGATCGACCAGTGCGGCTGGAAAGGCAAGGGCATCGGCCAGGCCGGCGTCTATCCGAAGCAGGCGCTGGTGCTGGTCAACAATGGCGCCGCCACGGGCGCCGACGTGCTCGCCCTCGCGCAAGCGATCCAGGCCGACGTCCTGGCCCGCTACGGCGTTGCCCTGGAAACCGAACCCGTCTTCGTCTAATGCAAACCGGGGTCAGACCTCCGCCGAGAAATATTACTCGGTCGAGGTCTGACCCCGGTTGTATCAGCCGAAGTGGCAGACGTAGTCGAGCAGTTCTATCGTTTCGATGTCGAAGGAGGTGTTGGCGCCTACCGAAAATTGCTGACCGCCTTCGTAGCTTTGCCATGCGGTCTCGCCCGCCAGGCGCACGCGGCATTTGCCGGCCACCAGTTCCATGATTTCCGGGGCGAGCGTGTTGAAGGTCAGCGAGGAGGGGAAGATCACGCCCACCGTTTTCTTGCTGCCGTCGGCCAGCAGCACGGTATGCGAGACGCATTTGCCGTCAAAGTACACATTCGATTTCTTGGTCAGGGCTACATTGCTCAAAGTGCTCATGGTCTTCCTGTGTTCCTCGTTGTGATTAATCCGGTGCCGCGCTGGCCTGGCTTACGCGGTTGCGCCCGCCCTTCTTGGCGTCGTACAGGGCCTGGTCGGCGCAGCCGATCAGGCCTTCGATCGTGCCGCCCGGCGAAGGCAGCACGCTGGCCACGCCGATCGACATGGTGACCACGCCCAGCGGCGAGCCCGGATGGGCGATGGCCAGTTGTTCCAGATGGCTGCGGCAGGCCGCGGCCACCACCAGCGCGCCGGCCAGGTCGGTCTCGGGCAGCACGATGGCGAATTCTTCGCCGCCGTAACGGGAAGACAGGTCCGCTGGGCGCTTCAGGTTTTCGGTCAGCACCGCCGCCGCCTTTTTCAGGCACAGGTCGCCCGCCAGGTGGCCGAATGCGTCGTTGTAGGCCTTGAAATAGTCGAGGTCGCACATCAGCAGCGCCAGCGGCTGCTTGTCGCGTTGCCCGCGCTGCCATTCGATGCCCATGGTGTCGTCGAAACGGCGCCGGTTGGCGATCCCCGTCAGGCTGTCGAGCGCGGCCAGCTTTTGCAATTCGATATTGGCGTTGGCCAGGTTTTTCTGGCTTTCGCGCAGGAAACGGAAAGCTTCGTCGCGCTGCAGCGCGCTGATGTGGCCGGCCGAGTGATAGCGTACCCGCGCCAGCAGTTCCAGCCGGTCCGGCAGCTTGACCAGGTAATCGTTGGCGCCCATCGCAAAACCGTGGGCCTTGAGCTTGGGGTCTTCGCGCGCCGACAGCACCAGCACCGGCACATTGTGCAGCGCCGCGCTGTCGCGATACAGCTTGATCAGCCCGAAACCGTCGATGCCGGGCATGACCAGGTCTTGCAGGATGACGGTGGGCTGGAGTTGCTCGGCCGTGGCCAGCGCGGCCTTGGCGTCGGTGCAATAGTGAAATTCGATGTCGGGCTGGCCATCGAGCATGCGGCGGACGGCTTCCACGATGATCAGCTGGTCGTCGACCAGCAAGACGCGCACCTTGAACTGGGTGATCGCCGCTTCTTGCGTCGCCGCAGTTTTGTAAATTTCCGGTGGCATGATTTTTTACAAATAAGAAAGTATTTGATGCATTATGACAGTTTTGATCCCGGGCGGCTCCTGAGCAGTCTGGAAATGTGGTCGAGTGACAATATCTGCGCCGCCGCGCCGATCTCGGCGGCCGCGCGCGGCATGCCATACACGGCGCAGCTGTCCTGGTCCTGGGCGATGGTGAGCTTGCCCGCCTTGCGCATGGCCAGCAAGCCCTGGGCGCCGTCGCGCCCCATGCCGGTCAGCAGGATGCCGGTGGCATCTCCCTCCCAGTGCCGCGCCAGGCAGCGGTAAAACACGTCGACCGAGGGGCGGTAGGCATAGTCGCGCGGTTCGGCGTCGTAATGCAGGCGGTGGCGCGCGTCGAGCGCCAGGTGGTCATTGGTCCGCGCCACCATCACGCAGCCCGCTCCCAGGCTGTCGCCATCCTGGACCACCTTGACGGGAATGGCGAGCTGGTCGCCCAGCCATTTCGAAAAATGCGGGGCGAAATTTTCATCGATGTGCTGGATCACGACGATGGCCGTTCCCGGCGGCGGAATCCAGCGCCGCAAGATGCCGGCCACCGCGACCGGCCCACCGGTCGAAGCGCCGATGGCCACCACGTGGCGCACGTCGCTGCTGCCCTGCGCGCCGGACTGCACATGGGCTTCGCCGGCGCTGGCGCGCACCAGCTTGCCGATGGTCTTGACCTTGGCCAGCAGGGCGGCGTCGCCGCCGCTGCCGCCTGCCAGGATCGGGGTGGCGGTGACGTCCAGGGCGCCGGCGCCCAGCGCCCGGAACACCTGGCTCACATTGTCCTGCGGCGCCCCGGTCACGATCAGGATCGCGCAGGGCGTCTTTTCCATGATCTGGCGGGTCGCTTCCACCCCGTCCAGTTCCGGCATGTTCAGGTCCATCAGCACCAGGTCGGGCCGCTGTTCGGCGCACATGCGCACCGCTTCCTTGCCCGTGCGCGCGATCCACAGCACCTGGTGTTCGCTGGTGCTGGCGATCACGCGCCGCAGCGCTTCGGCGGCCATCGCGACGTCGTTGGCGATCCCGATCTTCATTGTCCCGCGTCTCCGATCAGTTCGAACACGGCGTCGAGCAGGGTCTCGTCGTGGAAGCTGCCCTTGGTCAGGTAGTAGTCGGCGCCGGCCGTCATGCCGCGCGCGCGGTCCTCGGCACGGTCCTTGTAGGAGACGATCATCACCGGCAGCTTGTGCAGGTGGACGTCCTTCTTGATCAGGGCAACCAGTTCGATGCCGTCCATGCGCGGCATGTCGACGTCGGTGATGACCAGGTCGTAGTCGCCGCTGCGCACCACGTTCCAGCCGTCGATGCCGTCGATGGCGATGTCGACCGCGTAGCCGCGCGCCTGCAGCAGCTTGCGTTCCATTTCGCGCACGGTAAGCGAGTCGTCCACCACCAGGATGCGCTTGGCACGGCGCTGCTCGCGCCCGTCGCCGTGCGCCAGCTGCTGCAGGCCGCCTTCGCCGAGCAGCTTGTCGATCGAGAGCAGCAGGTCGGGCACGTCCAGGATCAGGACCGGCGCGCCGTCGTCGAGCAGGGCGGCCGAGCTGATGTCCCGCATCTTGCCGAAGATCGGATCGAGCGCCTGCACCGCCAGGCTTTGTTCGCCGCGGATGGCGTCGACCACCAGCGCGTAGCGGCGCGCGCCGGTGCCGATCACCACCACCGCCAGTTCGTCGGCGCCGTCCTGCATCTGGCCCAGTTCCAGCACCTGGCTGGCCGCGACCAGACCAAGGTGTTCGCCGCCGAAGTCGAAGAACTGCTTGTTTTCCAACGTGTGGATGGCGCCCCGCGCCACCTTGAGCACCCGTTCGACCTTGACGATGGGGATGGCGTAGGCCTCGCCCTGGACGTCGACCACCAGCGTGCGCACGATGGACTGGGTCAGCGGCAGGGTGATGCTGGTGCGGAACCAGCGCCCGGCCTCGGTGTCCAAGTGCACGCTGCCGTTTTGCTCGCGCACGGTCTGCAGCACGATGTCCATGCCCACCCCGCGCCCGGAGACTTCGCTGGTCGTTTCCTTCAGGCTGAACGCGGGCAGGAACAGGAATTCCATCAGCTCGACCTGCGACATGGCGGCGGCCATGCCGGGGCTGGCCAGCTTGCGCGTGGTGACGTTGGCGCGGATGCGCTCCAGGTCGACCCCGGCGCCGTCGTCGCTGATCTCGATGCTGAGCATGCCGGCCCGGTGGCGCGCTTCGAGCGTGATCGTTCCCAGCGCCGGCTTGCCCAGCGCCAGCCGGTATTGCGGCGCTTCGATGCCGTGGTCGACGGCATTGCGAAGGATGTGGTTGAGCGGGCTTTCGATGCCGGCCAGGATGTCGCGGTCGACCAGGCTGTCTTCGCCCAGGATCACCAGCTGCGCTTCCTTTCCCAGGCTGCGCGCGAGGTCGCGCACCATGCGCGGGAAATGCTGCACGCCGTCGCGGAAAGGGCGCATGCGCAGGGTCAGGACTTCGTCGACCAGTTTCTCCGCCACGCCGATCAGGCGCCGTTCGTAGTTTTCCATGTCGGCCAGGTGGCCCAGCACGAACTGCTTGAGCGGATGCGACCTTTGCATGGCCTGCGTCGACTGGTCGATCAAGTGCGCGTTGCCGCCGGCCAGGATCGCGTCGTGCAGCTGCTCCATGGCCTGGAACAGGGAGCGCTGGTTGCGCTTGAAGCGCTGCGTGGCCGCGATGAACGGATGCATCTGGTGTGCATTGATGCGCGACTCGCTGGCCAGCGCCAGCAGGCGTTCGTAGGAGTGGGCCTGGGCGCGCGGCACGGCGCCCGTGCTGCGCGCGGCCGGCGCCGCTTCTTCGGGCGCGGCTTCCTCGGGCACTGCCAGCGGCGGTGTCGACGCGATCTGGTCGATGCCGGTCACCGCCAGCATCAGGGACGTGATGCGTTCGCGGTGTTCGCCCAGCCAGGCGGCCACGGTGCTCTCGGTCTGCAGCGACACCTGGTAGATCAGGTCCACGCAGGACAGCAGCACGTCGATGCGTTCCGGCGTGAGCACCAGGCGCTGGTGCTGGGCCGCGATGAAGGCGTCTTCCATGGCGTGCGCCAGCTGGATCACGACGTCCAGGCCGACGATGGCGGCCGCGCCCTTGATCGAGTGGGCCGCGCGCATCAGCGATTCGACGGTAGCCGCCTCGCCGCCGCCCCGTTCCATGGCCAGCAGGCCATCGGTCAGGATCTGCGCCTGTCCTTCCGCCTCCATGCGGAACAGGTCCTGCATCGAGAACTGGCTCAGGTCCTTGTCCTTGTCCTGGCTCATCGCAGCAGCCTCGCCATCTGGTGGCCCACCAGCGCCGCATCGAGCACGCCGATGTGCAGCGCCTGTTCGGTGACCACGCCGGTCAGGTAGCGCACCAGGCCCTTGTTGATGGTGGCCGGCGGCGCCTTGACCGTGCTGGCGGCGTAACGCACGATGCCATGCAGGTCGGCCACCGGTATGGCGAAGGACTGTTCGTCCCAGGTCACCACCAGCAGCCGCGCGAAGGTATGGCGCCCGCTCGTTGCCACGGCTTCGCGCTCGTCGATGCCGAGCAGGCTGGCCAGCGACACCGACGGCAGCAGCTTGCCGCCCACGTTGACGATGCCGAGCAGGGCGCCGCCGTCGCGGTGCGGCAGGCGATGGCAGGGCGCGGACGGCGCCACGCTAGCGACGATCGCGGCCGGCATGGCCAGCCATTCGCGGCCGATGCGAAACGCCAGCACCGCGCTGTCGTTGGCGGAACGGGCCTGCCGCGGCAGGCGGAAGTGGCTGGCCCATTCTTCGCGATAGTGCGGGCCGACGGGCCGTTGCAGGTTGCGCTGGGCGGCGTCGGCATACACCTCGCAGTTGCGGCAATGGACGTGCTGCACCAGCTTGGGACAGCTCTGGTCGCCGGCCACGCCGATGCTGTTCCAGCAATCGATCAGTGTGGTGGACGTCATCGTGGGCTCTTTCCGGTCGCGCCTTGCTGGCGCTGGTACACGCGCGCGGCGCGCTGCTTGAAGCGCGACGCTTCGGCGGCGTCGCCATGTTGTTCGGCCAGCAGCGCCAGGTGGCACAGCGCTTCGTAGTGGTCGGGCTGCAGATAGACGCAGCGGCGCCAGTATTCGTCGGCCACGCCCGGTTTTTTCTGGCACTCGCTGACCATGCCGAGGATGAAATAGGCGTCGGCCGCCGCGGCGTCGATCTTGAGAGCCGCGTGGCAGCTGGCGGCGGCGCCGGCATAGTCGCCCAGGCCGGCCTGGCGGCTGGCGCAGGCCAGCAGGGCGGCGGCGTCCTGCGGCGCCAGGGGCTTCGACGCCGGCGGCGCCGCGGGCATGCGGCGCACCGGCGCGCTGGCCGGCGGCGGCGCGGCGCGCTCCTTGCGCGGCTGGCGCACGGGCAGCGCTGCCACCTCGGTGCGCGCTGCGCCGCGTCTTTCCTTGTGCACGGCGAAAGCGCCCTTGCGGCGCGCCGCCACAAAGCCGCTGGCGCAGAAAGCCGGGACTTCGGCGTAGCCCGCGAACAGGATGCCGTCGTCGGCCAGCAGGGTGGCCAGGCGGCCCACCGCCAGCTTTGTGGTCGGCGTATCGAAATAAATCAGCAGGTTGCGGCAGAAGATGATGTCGTAGCGGCCGGCACCGGCCGTGATGTCGAGCGTGAGCAGGTTTCCCTGCGCGAAAGCGACTTGCGTTCGCAGCTCATCGCTGATCTGGAAGTCGCTGCCGACAGGCGTGAAATAGCGCTCGCGAAAGCCGATGGCCGCGCCGCGGAAGGCATTGCGGGTAAACATGCCTGCGCGCGCGCGCGCCAGCGCCACTTCCGACAGGTCGATCGCTTCGATCTGCCAGCCGTGCCTGGGCACACCGGCATCGCACAGCGCCATGGCCATCGAATAGGGTTCTTCGCCGCCGGCGCACGGCACCGACAGGATGCGCACGGTGCGCGCCGGATGCGCGGCCAGCCGTTCTCGCACTTCGGCTGTGGCCGCGGCGAAGGCATCGGCATCGCGGAACATCCACGATTCGGGCACCACCACCAGTTCCACCAGGGCTTTCAGTTCGGGCTGGGTCAGCACGGCGGAATAAGCCTGCGCATTGTCCAGGCCCAGGATCGCCACGCGCTCGGCGACCGCGCGCTCGACGATGGCGGCGCTCAGGTTCAGGCCCGTTTCACGCCGCAGCAGTTCGCGCACGTTCATGCGGCATCCTGCGGCTGGAACAGCAGCGCGCGCACGTCCGGCGGCAGCAGCGCCTCGACGTCGACCAGCTGCAGCATGCCATGCGCGGTGCCGGTCACCTGGCCCAGGAAAGGGGCGCCGGTGATGCCGCTCGTGCGCAGCGCCTCGGGGTCGATGCTGTCAATTCCGGCGACGTGTTCGGCCTGCAGGCCGAGCCCCCGCGTGCCGGCGGCGCCGGCCGGATAGTCGACCAGGATGATGCGGGTGTCGAACCAGACCTGTTCCGGCGTGACGCCGGCCAGGCGCGAGAGATCGATCACCGGCACCGGCTCGCCATGCAGGTCCATCAGCCCGGCCACGTAATCGGGGGCCAGCGGCAGCTGCTTGAGTTCGACCACCGGCAGCACCCGCGCGATGGCGCGCAGGGGCAGGCCATAGCGGTCTTGCCCGATGGTGAAGACCAGCACTTTCATCGCCGCTTCCCCTTTTCCTCTAGCCGCTCACCGAAAACGTCGCCACCGACGACTGCAGGTCGCTGGCCGCATACTGCAGCTGGTGCACCGCCTCGCTGGTGGCCTTGAGTGAATCGACGGTCTGCTGGGTGGCGTCGTTCAGCTGCATCATGGTCTCGGAGATCTGCGAGGCGCCCACCGCCTGCGACTGCATCCCTTGCAGCACCAGGTCGAACTGGGGCGCCAGCTTCTGCACCTGGTCCATGACCGAGGACAGCTGCTCGCCCACCTGGCGCACCTCGCCCACGCTGCGCCGGATCTCTTCCGAAAATTTGTCCATGCCCATGACCGAGGCCGATACCGCCGACTGCATTTCCTTGAGCATCTGTTCGATGTCCCAGGTCGAGACCGAGGTCTGGTCGGCAAGGCGCCGGATCTCGGTGGCCACCACCGAGAAGCCGCGCCCCGCATCGCCCGCCTTTTCCGCTTCGATGGCCGCGTTCAGCGACAGGATGTTGGTCTGGTCGGCCACCTTGGTGATGGTGATCAGGACGCTGTTGATATTGGACGCCTTTTCCGACAGGGCCGCCAGCTTGGCATTGATCGAGTCGGTGGCCGAGACCATGGTCTGCATGGTCAGGTCCATGCGCTTCAGGTTGCCCTGGGCGTCGGCGGTGGCGCTGGTGGTGTAGTCGGCCACCGCGGTGGCGTCTTCCATGGTTTTCAGGAGCTGCGCCGTGTTCGCCGAAATCTCCTTGGTGGTGGCCAGGATTTCCACGCTGGTCTGGGCCTGTTCGATGCCGGTCGCTTCCTGCTCCTTGGCCGATGCGGCGATTTCGGTGGCCGAGGTGGTCACCTGGATGCCGGCCTTCTGTACGTTGTTGATCAGTTTGCGCAGATTGTCGACCATGGTTTGCAAGCCGCTGCCCAGGCGCCCGATGGCGTCGGCGCCGGTGACGGTGACGCTGCCGGTCAGGTCGCCCACGGCGGCCTTGGAGACCACCTCGAGCAGCGTTTCGACCTTGGCGCGCAGCTGGCTGCTCGCCTCCAGTTCATTGGCCTGGTTCTCCTCGATGAACTGGGCCATGCGGTTGAATTCGTCGGTGACCTTGCCCAGTTCGTCCCGCGAGACGATGGCCGCGCGCACGCCTTTCTGGCCGGCCGCGATCTGGCCCACGGCAAAGGTCAGGTTGTTCAGGGGCGTGAGCAGGGCGCGCGCCAGCACCAGGCCGATCACGGCCGAGAGCACGATGCAGATGATGCCGCCCGCGCTGAGCACCAGGTTCATCGATTTTTCCAGGGCGTCGGAGTCGCCGCTGCGCACGACCAGCAGGCGGCGCTCTTCGTCGGTCACTTCGGCCAGCACGGCGCGAATGGTGGTCATGGCCTTGTCCGCGCCCAGGACATCATTGACCAGGCTGGCCGGCTGCGCCGTACCGGTGTTCCTGATCAGTTCGCGTTTCTTCTCGATCATGGGATTGATGACATTGACGCTCCAGTGGTCGATCATCGGCGGCAGGCGCTTCAGGCGTTCCTGATGGGCAGGTTTGTCCGCCGTCAGCGCGATGGCCTTGGCCAGGTGCTCGCCGATCCTGGCCTTTTCCTTGTCGATCGGGCCGACCATCGCTTCGCTCCCGGTCAGCATGAAGCCGCGGGTGGAGGTCTGGATCTGCAGCAACGAGACGGTGATCTGGTCGGTCTGGTCCAGCACTTCGAGCGTATGGCGGTCCCAGTCGCTGGCGGCGGACAGCTTGCTGAAATTGTTGTAGGCCAGGAGCAGCAAGCCCAGGATGATGGCCAGCACGCAGCCGAAGCCGGCGAATAATTTGCTCTTGATGCTCAGCGAATTCAACATCCTTGCCTCCCCGACTATATTGACTACCGCAAATGTAACATTTTGCCGGGCCACAAGGGGGCAGGTTCAAAAAAAAGGCCGCCCGCAGGCGGCCTGAATGCGCAACAGCGTGACTTATTTGTTGCGCTTCTCGCGCGCCACGGCGGCAATGCGCATGCGCAGGGCGTTGAGCTTGATGAAGCCGCCGGCATCGGCCTGGTTGTAGGCGCCGCCATCTTCGTCGAAGGTGGCGATGTTCATGTCGAACAGGGAATCGGTTTTCGAGTCGCGCGCGACCACGATCACATTGCCCTTGTACAGTTTCAGGCGTACCCAGCCGTTGACCGACAACTGGGTGTGGTCGATCAGGGTTTGCAGTGCCACGCGCTCGGGCGCCCACCAGTAGCCATTGTAGATCATCGAGGCGTAGCGCGGCATCAGGTCATCCTTCAGGTGCGCCACTTCGCGGTCCAGGGTGATCGATTCGATGGCGCGGTGGGCGCGCAGCATGATGGTGCCGCCCGGGGTTTCGTAGCAGCCGCGCGACTTCATGCCCACGTAGCGGTTTTCCACCAGGTCCAGGCGGCCGATGCCATGCTTGCCGCCCACGCGATTGAGTTCGGTCAGCACCGTGGCCGGCGACATGCGCACGCCGTTGATGGCCACGATGTCGCCCTTTTCGTATTCGAGGTCCAGGTACTCGGCCTGGTCGGGCGCCGCGTCAAGGCTGACGGTCCAGCGCCACATCGATTCCTCGGCCTCGTTGCTCGGGTTTTCCAGGTGCCGGCCTTCGAAGGAAATGTGCAGCAGGTTGGCGTCCATCGAGTAGGGCGCGCCGCCGTTCTTGTGCTTCATGTCGACCGCGATGCCGGCGTCTTCCGCGTACTTGAGCAGTTTTTCGCGCGACAGCAGGTCCCATTCGCGCCACGGGGCGATGATCTTGACGTCCGGTTTCAGAGCGTAGGCGCCCAGTTCGAAGCGCACCTGGTCGTTGCCCTTGCCGGTGGCGCCGTGCGAAATGGCGTCGGCGCCCGTTTCGCGGGTGATCTCGATCAGGCGCTTGGCGATCAGGGGACGCGCGATCGAGGTGCCCAGCAGGTATTCGCCCTCGTACACGGTATTGGCGCGGAACATGGGGAACACGAAGTCGCGCGTGAATTCTTCGCGCACGTCGTCGATATAGATGTTTTCCGGCTTGATGCCGAACTTGATCGCCTTGGCGCGCGCCGGCTCGAGCTCTTCGCCCTGGCCCAGGTCGGCCGTGAAGGTGACGATCTCGCAGTGGTAGTTATCCTGCAGCCATTTCAGGATGACCGAGGTATCGAGGCCGCCCGAATAGGCGAGGACTACTTTTTTAATATCGCTCATGGAGATTCCAGTTCAAGGTTTTTGACTAAGTGGTTATTCGCCGGCGACGCGGCCGAGCAGCAGGTATTCGATCAGCGCCTTCTGCACGTGCAGGCGGTTTTCAGCCTCGTCCCAGACCACCGACTGCGGGCCGTCGATGACGTCGGCCGAGACTTCCTCGCCGCGGTGGGCCGGCAGGCAGTGCATGAACAGGGCGTCGGGCGCGGCGCGCGCCATCTTGGCGGCGTCGACGATATAGCCGTCGAAGGCTTTCAGGCGGGCCGCGTTTTCCTGCTCGTAGCCCATGCTGGTCCAGACATCGGTGTTGACCAGGTGCGCGCCCTCGCAGGCGTCGGACGGATTGTCGAAGAAGGTAAATCGTTTCGTGGTGACCAGCGCATGGTCGATGTCGTAACCCTTGGGCGTGGACACGTTCAGGTGGAAACCGAATACCTCGGCCGCCTGCAGCCAGGAGTAAAGCATGTTGTTGGCGTCGCCCACCCAGGCCACGATCTTGCCGGCCAGGGAACCGCGGTGTTCGTGGTAGGTGAAGATGTCGGCCAGCACCTGGCAGGGGTGGTGTTCATTGGTCAGGCCATTGATGACCGGCACCCGCGAATGGGCCGCGAAGCGCTCGATGATCTCCTGGCCGAAGGTGCGCACCATGATGATGTCGCACATGCGGCTCATGACCTGGCCGGCGTCTTCCACCGGCTCGCCGCGGCCCAGCTGGCTGTCGCGGGTGTTCAGGTAGATGGCGGCGCCGCCCAGCTGGTGCATGCCGGCCTCGAAGGACAGGCGGGTGCGGGTCGAATTTTTTTCGAACACCATCACCAGGGTGCGGTCGATCAGGGGGTGGTACACCTCGTAGTTCTTGAACTTGCGCTTGATGAGCTTGGCGCGTTCGATCACGTAGTCGTATTCGTCCAGGCTGAAGTCGGAGAACTGCAGGAAGTGCTTGATGGCTGTATTTGGGGGCATGGGACTACCGGGGACGGCTATTATCCATCCAATTATAAGGGTTAATTCTGTTCCGGGTGCAAGGCCGCTTGTCTATACAATGCACCCCAAGCGAATGTTTCCCAACCGGGGTCAGACCTCCAGCGTGCAATATTTCCCTCCCGAGGTCTGACCCCGGTTGGGAAACTTTCAGTAGATGGCGCTGGTCGGGTCGGGCTGGGGTGCCGTCAGGGGCAGGTCGAGCGTGAAGCAGGTGCCGGCCGGGCTGCTGGCCACGCTGATCTGGCCGCCCAGCAGGGATGTGACGATGTTGTAGCTGATCGACAGGCCCAGCCCGCTGCCGCCCTGGCCCAGCTTGGTGGTGAAGAAGGGATCGAAGATGCGGCCCAGGTGCTCGCCGGGGATGCGGCCGCCGTCGTCGCGAAATTCCACGATCACCCGGTTGTCGGGCGCCAGCGTGGACTTGAGCAGCATCTTGCCGCTGGTGCCGGCCGCGAAGGCGTGCAGCAGGGCGTTGTTGATGAAGTTGGTGATCACCTGGCCGAAGGGGCCGGGGTAGCTGTCCATGCCGATCGTGTCGCCCACCTGCATCTCGATGCTGTGGTTGGCCTGGCGGATCCGGTTCATCATGGTGGCGATGATTTCATGGCATACCTGCTGCAGGTTGAAATTGCGGCGCTGTTCGGTGGTGCGGTCGACCGCCACCTGCTTGAAGCTGTTGACCAGGTCGGCCGCGCTGGTGAGCCCGCGCATGACCAGCGCCGCCGCTTTCTGCGAGTCGGCCACGAAGCTCGCCAGTTCCGAACGGCGCAAGCCCGGCCCGTTCATCAGCACTTCGATTTCGGCTGTCTTTTCCTGCATGGTCGAGGCGATCAGCAGGCTGTTGCCGATCGGGGTATTGAGTTCGTGCGCCACGCCCGCCATCAGGGACCCCAGCGCGGCCAGCTTTTCCTGCGATACCAGCTGCGCCTGCGCATCCTGCAGCTGGCGGTAGGCTTCGGCATTGTCGAGGGCGATGGCGCCGTAGGCGCACAGGGTGCGGAAGATCATGCGTTCGTTTTCGCCGTAGGCGCGCGCTTGCGGTGCCTGCACCGTCATCACGCCGATCGCGCGCTCGCCCACCGTCAGCGGCACGAACAGGGCCGACAGGTTGACCATGGTGCCCGGCACCACGTTGCGGTGCTCGGCGTCGGGCCAGTTGTCGATGTAGATTTCGCGCCGCTCGGTCAGGCAGCGCACCGAATTGGCGGCCGGGTGGTCGAGCGGGATCGAATGGGTGGGCAGGGGTTTGCCCAGTTCCACGCCGAAGGCCCGGTGCAGCATGGTGGCGCTGGCGTCGGTCATGTAGATGGCGAAGGTGCTGGCCGTGAGCAGGCCGTGGATATGCCGGTCCAGCGCGCGGAACACGGCTTCGGCGTCGAGGTGGGCGGTGATCTCCTGGCCGATGGCCGACAGCCGTTCGAGCGTGGCGCTGGTGCGCTGGGCGATCTCGGCGCGCCGCGCTTCCGATTCGGCCAGCTCGCGGTGGTGGTAGCCCTCGCTGCGGGCATGCTCGGTCTGGTGGTGCACCTGCATGGCGATGGCGTGGTTGGTCGCTTCCTGGCTGTGCGTTTTCTCGCGCGAGTTCGACGCCGCCAGCGCCACTTCGTAGGCGTGCCGGTAGTCGCCGGCGGCGGCGTATTCGCGCGCCATGGCGTCGTACAGTTCGCCGGGCACGGTATAGCCTTCGATGGTGGTGGCCACCGCCAGCGCCTTGCGCAGGTAGTGCAGGGCGGGGTTGGCTTCGACCATGCCCTCGGGCGCGGCCAGCCGGTGCTCGTTGTGGATCATGGCCATCACGCGCAGCGCGGCGATCTGGTTGTAGGGATTGTGCTGGTCGGCGGCCAGGTTGGCCGCCTGCGCGGCCACGCCCAGCGCTTCCTCGCAGCGCCCCAGGCGCGACAGGGCATGCGCCTGGCCGCGCCGCGCGATGCTGCGGAAATCGGCCTGGTCGAGCGCGTCGGCGCGCACTTCGAGCCGGGTAAAGGCGTCGAGCGCTTCCTCGAAATGGCCCTGGTCGAGCGACAGGTCGCCCAGGTACTGCAGCGCGATGGCGTAGCTGCGCGCGTTTTCCAGGGGCTTGAGGATTTCCAGCGCTTCTTGCAGCATGTCGTGCGCCGGGTCGAGCTGGCCCAGGCGGCGCAGCGTGTCGGCCGTGTGCATCAGGCAGGCGCCTACGCTGCGCGGCCAGCCGGTGGGGCGCGCCAGTTCAAGCGCGCACTGCATCCATTCGAGCGCCGAATGGTGGTCGTTGAGCAGGGTGAATTCTTCGCCGATATTGGTGGCCGACGTGATGGCGGCGCGCAGCTGGCCCGTTTCCAGGGCCGCTTCGTAGCAGCGGATGAAGTAGCCGGCCGCCGCGCCGAAGTCGCCGGCCTGGCTGGCCGCCAGCGCCAGGAAGTCGTTGATCCAGGTGGCCAGCGCCGGGTCCTGGCCGGCGCTGTCGGAATTGAAGCGCCCGCCCCAGCGCGCCACGGCGGTGTTGCGGTCGCGCAGGACGGCCCAGCGCGCGATGGCCGCTTCGGCCAGTTCGGCGCGCTGCCGGTCGCCGCCGCGCGTGGCCGCCGCCGCCGCCGCGGCGAAGGCGGCGTCGCTGCCGCCATGGTCGCCGCGGTCGACCGCGATCCAGGCCAGCAGCCAGTGGCTGTCGGCGGCGCCGGCGGCGTCGCCCAGTTCGGTAAAGCGCTGCAGCACGTCGCCGGCCTGGGCCCGGGCCACTTCCAGTTCGCCATGCAGCCAGCGCCCTTCGGCATGCACCAGGCGCATGCGTGCCTGGCCGCGCGCGCGGGCGGCTTCGTCGAGTCCGGATTCGGGGAGCAGGGAGAGCGCTTCGGCCGCCAGGGCGATGGCGCGCAGGGTGTCGCGCTGGCGCAGGTGCCAGGCCAGGGGCAGCAGGATGGGGAGCCGGTCGAGACCGCGCAGCGAGGGCAGCATGGTTTCCCACTTGGCCACATTGTCATCGACTGTGAACATTTCCATCGGTAGCGCCCCCTTTTCGATCAATTGTATGCCGAAAAATCCCTAAGGCAACAAAATTCCGGATCAATACAGGGTCTGCGCCGATTCATGCAGCAACTGGCCGTACAGCTGGTGGCGGAAGCGCGCGATCTTGCCTTCGGCGACCGCGGCCAGGATGGTGCACTGCGGTTCGATCAGGTGGCGGCAATTGTAGAACTTGCAGCCGCCCAGGTAGGGGCCGAATTCGACGAAGGCGCGTTCCAGCATGCCTTCGGACAGGTGGTACAGGCCGAATTCCTGGAAGCCCGGCGAATCGATGATGGAGGCGCCGCCCGCCAGCGCGTACAGGCGGGTGAAGGTGGTGGTGTGCTTGCCGGTGTCGAGCGCGGCCGAAATTTCGCGCACGGCGATGTCGGCGTCCGGCACCAGCAGATTGATCAGGGAGCTCTTGCCCATGCCGGACTGGCCGATGAAGATCGCGCTGTGGCCTTCGAGCAGGGGCATCAGGGTGGCCACGGCGTGTTCGGGATCGGCGCGCGCCGACACTTCGTGCAGCGGGTAGCCGAGCGAAGTGTAGCTGAGCAGGCGTTCGCGCGCCTTGGGCAGCAGCTCGGCGACGTCGGTCTTGTTGAGGATGAGGTGGGCGTCGATGCCTGCAGCTTCTGCCGCCACCAGCGAGCGCGAAATGAGGTCGTCGGCGAAGCCCGGTTCGGTGGCCACCACGATGAACAAGCGCGTCAGGTTGGCCGCCAGCAGCTTGGACTTGTACTGGTCCGAGCGGTACAAGAGCGTCTTGCGCTCGGCGATCGATTCGATGACGGCCTGGTCGTCCGAGGTCATTTTCAGGTTGACCAGGTCGCCCACGGCCACATTGGTTTTTTTGCCGCGCGTGACGCACTGCAGCTTGCGCCCGCCCACGTCGGCCAGGTAATGGCGCCCGTGGGCGGCGATGACGACGCCGGTCAGTGGCTCGCTCATGCGCCTGCCCGCTGGGCGTACAGCGCGCTGGCCTTGGCCGCGCAGATGAAATCGTTTTGCGTCAGTTCGCCGCCGGCCGAATGGGTGTTGTAGCCGACCGCGCACAGCTTGTAGGTGAGCAGCAGTTCGGGATGGTGGTCTTCGCGGTGCGAAACCCAGGCCAGGGCGTTCACGAAGGCCATGGTCTCGTGGTAGTCCTTGAACGAGAAGCTGGTGCGCAGCATGCCGTCGATGAGGGCCCAGCCGGCCACTTGCGCCAGCAAGGTATCGACCGCGCCGGAAGCCAGCGCCGGCGGCCTGGTCGTGCAGTGTTGTTCGGTGAGGGTCATGTGGCCGCCAGGTTCAGTTGCTTGATCCGCACGGAGGCCGGCGGGTGGGAATCGTAGAAGGCCGAATGCAGCGGATCGGGGGTGAGGGTGGACGCATTGTCCTCGTACATTTTCACCAGGGCCGAGACCAGGTCTTTCGCTTCGGTGTGCTTGGCGGCGAAGGCGTCGGCCTCGAATTCATGCTTGCGCGAGGTGATCGAGGTCAGCGGCGAGAGCACGAAGGTGAAGATCGGCAGCACCAGCATGAACAGGATCAGGGCCATGGCGTCGTTGCCGCCGCCGTGCACCGGGTCCACGCCCAGGCCCGTGTAAAACCAGGCCTGCTGCTTGAGGAAGCCGAGCAGGGCCAGGAAGCCGAGCGAGACGGCGAACATGACGACGATGCGCTTGACGATGTGTTTCAGCTTGAAGTGGCCCAGTTCGTGCGCCAGCACCGCTTCGATTTCCTCGGGCGCCAGGCGCGAGAGCAGGGTATCGAAGAAAACGATGCGCTTGTTGCTGCCAAAGCCTGAGAAATAGGCATTGCCATGCGCGCTGCGTTTCGAGCCATCCATCACGAACAGGCCGGACGAGGCGAAGCCCACGCGCGCCATCAGCGCTTCGATGCGCGCCTTCAGGCTGGCGTCGGCCAGCGGCGTGAATTTGTTGAACATTGGCGCGATGACGGTGGGGTAGAGCACCATCATCAGCAGCTGGAAGCCGCTCCATACCAGCCAGGCGTACAGCCACCACAGATCGCCCGTCTTGTCCATCAGCGTCAATACGACCCACAGCAGCGGCAGGCCGATCGCCGCGCCCAGCAGCACGCCCTTGCCCATGTCGGCCAGCCACAGGCCGAGCGTCATCTTGTTGAAACCGAAACGCTGTTCGATGACAAACTGGCGGTAATAATCGAAGGGCAGGTCGAGCACGCCGCCGATGAGGGCGAAAGCGACCAGCAGCGCCATCTGGAACAGCATGCCCGGGCCGGTGAGCGGCAGCAGGGTGGAGGACAGCCATTGCAGGCCGCCCAGCAGGGTGAAGCCGATCAGGACAAAGCTGGAAAACAGTAGCGACAGCAGGCCGAAGCGGGTCTTGGCGGCGGTATAGTCGGCCGCCTTCTGGTGCGCCGCCAGCGGGATTTTTTCGGCGAATTCGGCGGGCACGACGGCGCGGTTGGCCATGACGTGGCGCAATTGCCGGTTCGCCAGCCAGAAGCGCAGCACCAGGGTCAACATGAAGAAAGAAACGAATAAGATCGAAAACGCGAGTGAATACATTACGTGCCTGTGAGAAAATGCAGGATTGATTAGGCCAAGAGAGAATTATGTCACATGCCACTGATTTAGCAGCACCGGCCGCGGTACAGCGCCCAAATGAGTTCAACCTGGTCTGGGTGGACATGGAAATGACGGGCCTCGAGCCCGACCTTGACCGCATCATCGAAGTGGCCGTGGTGGTCACCGACATGCACCTGAACATCATCGCCGAAGGCCCGGTGTTCGCGATCCACCAGTCGGACGAAACGCTGGACAAGATGGATGCCTGGAACAAGGGCACGCACGGCCGTTCCGGCCTGATCGAGCGCGTCAAGGCATCGACCGTGACGGAAGCGGATGCCGAAGTGGCGCTGATCGCCTTCCTGAAGAACTTCGTCCCGGCCGGCAAATCGCCCATGTGCGGCAACACCATCTGCCAGGACCGCCGCTTCATGGCGCGCGGCATGCCGAAGCTGGAAGCCTTCTTCCACTACCGCAACCTGGACGTGTCGACCCTGAAAGAGCTGTGCAAGCGCTGGAAGCCGGGCATCGTGGCCGGTTTCAAGAAGCACCAGAAGCACACCGCCCTGGCCGACATCCTGGAATCGGTGGAAGAACTGCGCTACTACCGCGAGCACTTCATCAAGCTCGACTGATCCGACTTTCTTGCTTCTTGACAGGGGACAGTCCCGGTTTTTGGGGAAACAAATTTGTTTC
>JAZKBE010000031.1:1580-75976 GCA_040388805.1 Pseudomonadota bacterium | reverse complement strand
TCGGCGGCGCCACCGAAATCATCGCCGGCGAAGGCATGATCGTCACCGCCGGCGGAGTCGACACCCATATCCACTTCATCTGCCCGCAGCAGATCGAGGAAGCGCTCATGAGCGGCGTGACCACCATGCTGGGCGGCGGCACGGGGCCTGCGGTCGGCACGGCCGCCACCACCTGCACGCCCGGGCCGTGGCATATCCATGCCATGCTGGCCGCGGCCGCGGCCGATGCCTTTCCCATGAACCTGGGCTTCATGGGCAAGGGGAACGTCAGCCTGCCCGAGCCGCTGGAAGAACAGGTGCGCGCCGGCGCCATCGGCCTCAAGCTGCACGAGGACTGGGGCAGCACGCCGGCCGCGATCGACAACTGCCTGTCGGTGGCCGACCGCATGGATATCCAGGTGGCCCTGCATTCCGATACCCTGAACGAAGGCGACTTCCTGGAAACCACGCTGGCCGCGTTCAAGGACCGCACCATCCACACCGTCCATACCGAAGGCGCGGGCGGCGGCCACGCGCCGGACATCATTGCCGCGGTCGGGCAGGGCAATGTGCTTCCGTCGTCCACCAATCCCACCAGCCCGTTCACCGTCAATACGCTCGACGAGCACCTGGACATGCTGATGGTGTGCCACCACCTCGACCCGGCCATCGCCGAAGACGTGGCCTTTGCCGAATCGCGCATCCGGCGCGAGACCATCGCGGCCGAAGACATCCTGCACGATATCGGCGCCATTTCCATGATGTCGTCCGATTCCCAGGCCATGGGCCGGGTGGGCGAAGTGATCATGCGCACCTGGCAGACGGCGCACAAGATGAAGGTGCAGCGCGGCGCGCTGGCGCCCGATACGGCGCGCAGCGACAACTCCCGCGTCAAGCGCTATATCGCCAAGTACACCATCCCCGCAGCCGGTGCATTACCGGATGATGTTCGGCGCCTTTGGCGGCGGATTGAAAAAGTCGTTCACCTTCGTGTCGCAGGCGGCGTACGACGACGGCATCGCGGCGCGCCTTGGCCTGGCCAAGACGGTGATCCCGGTGCGCGCCATGCGCCACCTGCGCAAGAGCGACATGGTCCACAACGGCGCCACGCCGCACATGGAAGTCGATCCAGAAACCTATGAAGTGCGCGCCGACGGCCAGTTGCTGGTCTGCGAGGCGGCCGCCGTGCTGCCGATGGCGCAGCGCTATTTCCTGTTCTGAGGAGCCGGTCCTGATTACCCTGCACACCAAACTCGAACGCGCCGCCCGGGTCGACGGCCAGCTGGTCCTGCCCTACGACCAGCGCGAAAAATGCCGCTTGCGCGCCCATCTCTTGTCCGGCGAGGAAGTGGCGGTCTACACCGTACGCGGCACGGTGCTGCGCGACGGCGACCTGCTCACCGGCGAAGACAAGCGCGTGATCCGGGTGGTGGCCGCATGCGAGAACGTGTACATGGTCCACTGCGCCACGCCGCTCATCCTCACGCTCTGCGCCTACCACCTGGGCAACCGGCATGCGCAGGTCGAGATCGGGGACGGCTTCCTGCGGATCCGGGTCGACCCCGTCCTCAAGCTCATGCTCGAAGGCCTGGGAGCGCGGGTGGAACTGGTCGACGCCGCCTTCGAACCGGAATCGGGCGCCTACGGGGGGGCACGCGTGAACGCGAGCGCCTTGCTGCACCTGCTGCAGTTTGCCAGCCCGGCCTTGCCGATCGGCGGCTACAGCTATTCGCAGGGCCTGGAAGCGGCGCTCGACGCCGGGATCGTGCATGACGCCGGCAGCGCCCGCACGTGGATATCAAGCTGCCTGCACGAGGTGATGGCGCAGTGGGATGCGCCGCTGTTCTGGCGCCTGCTCAAAGCCTTCGAAACGGGCGACAGCGCCTCGGTGGACCTGTGGAGCGAACGCTTCCTGGCGTCGCGCGACAGCGCCGAATTCCGGGCCGAGACGGTCCAGATGGGCTATTCGCTGGGCCGCCTGCTGGCCGAACTAGGCATTGCCGACGTGGCCGGCGAAGCGGGCCGGCCGACGGCCTTCGCGCGCGCCGTCGACGCGCTGGTCATCCCGCACCAAGAAGCGCTGCTGGCCATGCTGTTTTCGTGGGCCGAGAACCAGGTGCTGGTGTGCGTGGAGTCGGTGCCGCTGGGGCAGGTGGCCGGGCAGCGCATGCTGCTGTCGCTGCGGCCGGACATTGAACAGGCGGCGCGCCACGCGATGGCACTGGAAGACGACGCGATGTCGAACTGGTCACCCGGCTTATCGATCCTGTCGATGCGGCATGAAGCGCAGCACGGCAGGCTTTATCGTTCATGAAGAGAGAAACGGCATGACATCAAATCCCCTGAGGGTGGGCATAGGCGGCCCGGTTGGTTCGGGCAAGACGGCGCTGTGCGAACGCCTGTGCATCGGCATGCGCGAGCGCTACGACATGGCCGTCATCACCAACGACATCTACACGCGTGAAGACATGGAGATCCTCCTGCGCGCCAAGGCCCTGGCGCCGGAACGGCTGATGGGCGTGGAAACGGGCGGCTGTCCGCATACGGCGATCCGCGAGGATGCATCGATCAACCTGGAAGCGATCGCGCGCATGCACGCCGAGTTTCCGGACCTGGAGCTGATTCTGATCGAATCGGGAGGCGACAACCTGGCGGCCACCTTCAGCCCGGAGCTGTCGGACCTGACCCTGTACGTGATCGACGTGGCCGGCGGCGAAAAAATTCCGCGCAAGGGCGGGCCGGGTATCACGCGTTCGGACCTGCTGATCATTAACAAGACCGACCTGGCGCCGCATGTGGGCTCCAACCTGGACATCATGGCGCGCGACGCCAAACTTCAGCGCGGCGAACGGCCGTTTGTGTTCACCAATCTGCGCAGCGGGGAGGGCGTGGAGGAAGTCATGGCCTTCATCCGCAAGCAAGGTTTGCTCGAATCTTAACCATCCACCGGCCACGCCATGAAAAAAACTCTCGCACTCGCACCCATGCTGGCAGCCTTGCCAGCCTTCGCGCACGACGGAAATCACCCCTCCAGCTTTGCGGCCGGCCTGGCGCTGGGCTGCATGATCTCCGGCGCGGTCCTGCTGTTCAAGGGACGCAACCGATTGCAGTGGGCGGCCGGCGCCGTGATCGGCGGCGCGGGCCTATGCCTGCTTGCCGGCGTCGCCTGAACGGGCCGGCGCCAGCTTGATCGGCGTGGCCAGCTCGGGGTGGTAGCCCAGGTGGCCGTGGTAGACGGCCGCGATGGCGGCCATGTCGGTGTCCGGATCGCCCGTCAGGTCCAGGGTGTCGACCACGCCCAGTTCCTTGCGTGGATAGTCCAGGTAGACCATCAGCAGCGGCACCCTGGCCGTCACGGCCAGGTGGTAAAAGCCGCTGCGCAGGTGCGGCGTGTAGCTGCGCGTGCCTTCCGGCGCCAGCGCGAGCCAGAACCAGTCGGAATGGTTCATGGTGTAGGCCAGGCGCCCGATGGCGCCGGTGGCCGAGCGCCGTTCGGCCGGCACCCCGCCCCAGGACCGCATCATGCGCGCCCACGGCCCCTTGAACAGCGCTTCCTTGCCCAGCCAGCGGAAGGGCAGGCCGATCACCCATTTGCCGAGAAGGCCGACAATGAAATCCCAGTTCGAGGTGTGCGGGTACACGATGGCCACGCCGTGTGGCCCGGGCAGCGGCTTGAACAGCACTTTCCAGCCGAACAGCTGAAGCAGGCGTAGCGCCAGGCGTTGTCCCAGGCGGGGAAGGGAAGCTGCGTGCAGCTCATGGTTGCTCATGGTGTACTCCATCGGGTAGGCATGCTTCCGCAAACTAAAATTGCGCTGCGGAAAATCTGCGCCTGCATTCTATAGTGCGCCCATCGCCGCCGACAAGCAAAAAAACTTGCTATGATGCGCTCTTTTTCAGCCCGGCCGACCATGATAATCACCATTTACCATCACCAGCTGTGCGGCACTTCGCGCAATACGCTGGCGCTGATCCGCAATTCCGGCGTGGAGCCCGAGGTCGTCGACTACCTGCGCCACCCGCCCGCGCGCGCGCAGCTGGCCGCCATGATCGCCGCCGCCGGCCTGTCCGTGCGCGGCGCCATGCGCGCCAAGGAAGCGGTATTTGCCGAGCTGGGAATGGCCGATCCGGCACTGTCCGACGCCGCCCTGCTCGACGCCATGCTGGCCCACCCCATCCTTATCAACCGCCCCTTCGTGGTGACGCCGCTGGGTACCCGCCTGTGCCGTCCCGCCGACCTGGTGCTGGCCATTCTTCCTTCCTGAAACGCCCAAGGCGTTGGATATTTGTCGACTGGGCATGCGCACCGTTGGATATATGTTGACAGGAAGTAACAGAGCTAGCAAAGTAAGCATGGACTCTTGCAAAGAAGGCCATGGTGAGTGTTACGCCGGTCAACCCTGCCGTTCGCGCCGTCCTGCAAAGGCTGGTGGTCGGCGTTTGCCTGCTGGTGCTGGCGTGCGCCGCCCTGGCCGCACCGACCTCGCCGCTGCGCTTCAAGCGCCTGAACAACCTGGCCACCGACGACATGTCGATCATGTCGATGCTGCAGGACCGGCGCGGTTTCGTGTGGATCGCCACCCTGAACGGCGGCTTGTACCGCTTCGACGGCTACCAGTCGGTGCGCTATGTGCACGACCCGCTCGACAAGGGCAGCCTGCCGAGCGACCGCACAGGCCCCGTGTACGAGGACGGGGATGGCCGGATCTGGGTCGCCACGCGCGAAGGGCTGGCGCGCTTCAATCCTGAAGCGAACAACTTCACCACCTACGTTCCCTTGCCCGCGCCGGGCAGTCCGCGCCTGGTCAAGAACATCATTTCCGACGGCGCCAAGGGCATGTGGCTGGCCACCTGGGCCGGCCTGCAGCACTTCGATCCTGCCACCGGCGAATTCGACCAGTACGTCCATGAAGAGGGCAGGGAGGACAGCCTGTCCGGGAACAACCTCGACGCCATGGCGCTCGACCGCCACGGCGGGCTGTGGGTGGGTACCTGGCCGGCCGGCATCGACTACCTGCCGAAGGGATCGCGTTCCTTCCGCCACTTCCGCATCGATTCGCCGTCCGCGCCCAACCCCTTGATCAACATCGTCCATGCGCTGCACCTGGACCGCCAGCACCGCCTGTGGATAGGCACCGGCAGCGGCGTGTACCGCTGGAGCGAAGACATGGCCTGGAGCCAGCCGGTCCGGATCGCGTCGCCCGATACCCGCATCAACGGCTTTTATACCGACCGCAAGGGCGCGCTCTGGTCGGGCACCATGACGGCCGGGCTGCTGCGCTGGAGCGCGGGCAGCGACGAGGTGTCGGTATTCGCCTTTCGCGCATCGGACCCGTACAGCGTTCCCACGGCCAGCATCGCCTCGCTGATGCAGGACCGGACCGGCAACCTGTGGGTGGGAACCTTCAACAGCGGCGTGAGCGTGGCCAATATGGGCAGCAGCGGCTTCGCGCGCGTGATACCGCCGTCGCTGGACGCGGAAAATCCCCTCCCCAACAACACCATCCAGACCATCGAAGGCGCGCCCGGAGGCCGGATCTGGATGGGAGGGTTGAATGGCTTCATGCTGCTCGATCCGGTCCAGGGCAAGGTGGTGCGCAACTACCGCGCCAACCCGGCGCGCCCGGGCGGCCTGAAGTCGGACACCGTCTACAGCTTCTACCAGCAGCCGGGCGGTCCGCTCTGGGTGGGGACCTCCGCCGGGCTGCACCGGCTCGACCACCCGGATGGCGACTTCAAGGTCATGCACTTCGGCGTCAAGGCGGCCGATTTCATCAACACCATCGTGCCGGGCGCGAACGGCAAGCTGTGGATCGGCACCGGCAACAGCGTCGTCCACTTCGATCCGGCGACCGGAAGGTACGCGGTGCACGACGACACGGGCGACCGCGACAACCGGCGCCTGCTGAAAGGCGCATCGAACATCCTGGAGGACCGCCTGGGGCGGGTGTGGATGGGACTGGAGTCCGGCACCGGGATGGACATGCTCGACACCCGCAGCGGAAAATTTTCGCACTTCCGGCATGACGGCGACAAACACCGGCGCCTGAGCGGCGACACCGTGTCGGCGCTGCACCTGGACGCGGACGGGCGCCTGTGGGTGGCCACGTCCAAGGGACTCAACGAAATCGTCACCGCGCCGGACGGCAAGATTTCGGTGCGCCTGCACGACGGCGGCATGGGCCAGCCCCGCATTTTCGCGGTGCGCAGCGAAGCGGGCGGCGCCCTGTGGCTTAGCACCACGTCGTCCCTGATCCGCTACGATCCGGCCACCGGCACCGCCGCCCACTATGCCGCCGGCGACGGCCTGATCGACAGCTACCGCGTCAACGCCTCGTTCGGCGACAGCGCGGGGCGCCTGTATTTTGGCGGCGCATCGGGCGCCACCGTGATTTCGCCGGACCAGGTGGCGGTCGAATCGGTGCCGCCATCGGTGGCCATCACCGACATCAGCGTGTTGAACCGGTCGCTGGCGCTGCGCCCCCATCCCGACGGCGTGGTGCTGGAAGGGACAATGTCGGCGCCGCGCGCGCTCGAGCTTTCGCCCGGGCTGCCCGTGTTCTCGATCGAATTTTCGGCCCTGCACTACACCGACCCGGCGCTGAACCGCTACGCCCACCAGCTGGTGGGCTTCGACCGCGACTGGGTCATGTCGGACGCGGCGCACCGCAGCGCCACCTATACCAACCTCAACCCGGGCACCTACCTGTTCAAGGTGAAGGCGGCCAACGACCGCGGGCTCTGGAACGAGGAAGCGGCCCTGCTGTCGATCACCATCCTGCCGCGCTTCTGGAATACATGGTGGTTCCGCGTGGCGGCGGTGGCGCTGGCGGTCATCGTGCTGGCCATCGCCTACCGCATGCGGGTGCGCAGCCTCACGCGCAGCAAGATCATCCTGGAAGCGCTGGTGGCCGCGCGCACGGGCGAACTGGAAGACAGCAACGCCCAGCTGGCCCTCTCCAACGCCAAGCTGGCCGCCCTGTCCATGACCGACGGCCTGACCGGCATCACCAACCGGCGCGGGTTCGACGCTGCCCTGGCCGACGAATGGGCGCGCGCCATGCGCAGCGGCGAACCGGTGGCCCTGGCCATGCTCGACGTGGATCACTTCAAGATGTATAACGACCGCTATGGCCACCAGGCCGGCGACCAGTGCCTGTGCGAAGTGGCGAAGGCCATCAACGGCCATGCGCGGCGCGCCGGGGACATGGCGGCCCGCTACGGAGGCGAGGAATTCGCCCTGTTGTCGCGCCTGTGCTACGGGCCCAACGCGCTGGCGGTGGCCCAGGAAGTGTGCGCCGCGGTGGAAGCGCTGAACATCCCGCACGACGGTTCGCCCCATGGGCACGTGACGGTCAGCATCGGGGTGGCGGTGATGGTGCCCGATCCGGCATCCACGCCTGAAATGCTGGTGTGGCGGGCGGACCAGGCGCTGTACCGCGTCAAGCAGGAAGGCCGCAACAACGCCCTCCTGGCCGGCGCGGGGGACAGCTCGGGCAGCCGTCAGATTGCCGGGTAGTCGGTGTAGCCTTCCGCCGTGGCGTGGTAGAAGAAGTCGCTGCGGGCCGGATTGAGCGGCGCATCGGCCAGCAGGCGGCGCGGCAGGTCCGGATTGGCGATGAACCACTTGCCGAAGGCGACGGCATCGGCGCCGCCCGACTTCACCAGGTCCTGTGCGCTTTCGCGGGTGAGCTTTTCATTGGCGATGTACACGCCGCCGAACTGTTCTTTCAGGAGCGGTCCCAGGCTGTCGTCGGCCAGGCCTTCGCGCGCGCAGATGAAGGCGATCTTGCGCTTGCCCAGTTCGCGGGCCAGGTAGCCGAAGGTGGCCCCCGGGTCGGAATCGCCCATGTCATGCGAATCGCGGCGTGGCGCCAGGTGCATGCCCACGCGGCCGGCGCCCCAGACATCGATGCAGGCATCGGTCACTTCCAGCATCAGGCGGGCGCGGTTTTCGACCGTGCCGCCATAAATGTCGGTGCGATGGTTGCTGCCGTCCTGGAGAAACTGGTCGAGCAGGTAGCCGTTTGCGCCATGCACCTCGACGCCGTCGAAGCCGGCCAGCTTCGCGTTTTCGGCGCCCTTGCGGTAGGCCGCCACCACGCCCGGAATCTCGTCCAGTTCCAGCGCGCGAGGCACCGGATAGTCGCGCAAGGGGCGCAGCAGGCTGACATGGCCCCTGGCCGCGATGGCGCTGGGCGCAACCGGCGCATCGCCACCGAGCAGGTCGGGGTCGGAAATGCGGCCCACGTGCCACAGCTGCAGGAAAATGCGGCCGCCAGCTTCGTGCACGGCGTCGGTGACCAGCTTCCAGCCTTCGACCTGTTCGTCCGACCAGATGCCCGGCGTGTCGGCATAGCCCACGCCTTGCGGGGTGACGGCGGTCGCTTCGGACAAAATCAGGCCCGCGCTGGCGCGCTGGCGGTAGTACTGGGCCATCAGCGCGTTCGGCACGCGCTTGCCGCCGGTGGCGCGGGCGCGCGTCAGTGGCGCCATGATGATGCGGTTTGGCAGTGCAAGGTCGCCGATGGTGATCGGATCGAACAGTGTGGTCATGGTGGAGCTCCTAAAGTCCCTGGTTCATGTGGTCGAGGAAGGCCTTGATGGTTTCCTCGTCGCGTTTGTAGAAGATCCACTGGCCGACCCGGCGTGACGTCACCAGCCCGGCGCGCGCAAGCGTCGCCAGGTGGGCCGACACGGTGGACTGCGACAGCCCGGTGCGGGCATCGATCAATCCTGCGCACACACCGATATCGAGCGGGTGCTCCTGGTGTGCGAAGTGTTCGCGGGGATCCTTCAGCCAGTGCAGGATCTCGCGGCGGACCGGGTTGGCCAAAGCCTTGTGGATGGCATCAATGTGCATGTATCGGATTTCTACGAATCTAATATCGTAATTTTACGATATAAATCAAACGCGTGCTGGACGGGGGAGTTTTTGGCGCTTCCGGCTCAGGGGAAGTGGACCAGGACCAGGGCAATGAAGGCGGGGAGCGCCTGGATGAACAGGATCTGCTTCTTGACGGTGAGGGCGCCCCAGATGCCGGCGACGGTAATGCAGCCCAGGCCATAGATCTTGAAAGTGAAGGCCACGTGCGGATCGCCATGCAGCAGGCCGATGGCCAGCGCGGCGACCAGGAAACCGTTGTAGCAGCCCTGGTTGGACATGGCGGGCGCCATGATCTCGGCTTTTTCGGCGGTGAGGCCGAATACGCGGCGGCCGCGCGTTTTGAACAGGACGGTTTCAAGCAGGACGAAATACACATGCAACAGCAAAATCAGGACGATCAGGACTTGGGCGGCGATGGCCATAGGTGGCTCCGGTGATATTGTCGAAGCCACAGTGTACCTGTCCTTGTTTCGCATGTTGAAAGAAAAAGAAGTGGGGACCTGGTCGAAAAGTCTTCTTCAGTTGCCTATAATCGGTTTATCGGTCGGTCATGGGTCCGGAAGGGGAGCGGCAATGCGCAAATACACTACGTATGACTTTCTGCTCGATCTAGATCCGGCGAAAATGGCGACGGCCCGGGCCATGGTGTTCAAGCCCTATGTGCCGTCGGACGGGCCGTCGCCGTTCGAAAGCTGGTCGATCTACTCGACGAACGCGCCATTCGCGGGCTTGAGCGACACGTTTTCATTTACGGGGAAGCTGGGCGCGACCTATGACCTGGTCAGCAACAGCTTCTTCGATCCCTTCATCATCCTGGTGTACGACCATCTCGGGAACGTGATCGCGGTCGACAACGGCCTGGGCGACTACGGCTTCGATTTCGCCAATTTCGTCGCGCCCTATACCGGCACTTATTATGTCAGCGCCTCGTGGGACCAGGGCCTGGCGCCGGGGCACGAAACGGTAGCCTTCGCGGTCTGGCAGGACCTCGATACCATCGTTCCGAAAACGACGGTGGTATTGAACGGCACCGCGGGCGTCGACAAGCTGGTCACGACCGATAATAACGACACCGTCGATGGGGGCGACGGCAACGATACGTTCACCTTCACGGGCAAGATGGCCGATTACACCCTGGCCAGGAATGGCGGCACCTTGACCGTGATGGACAAGACCGAGGTCGACGGCACGGATACGGTGACCAATGTGGAACGCCTTGTGTTTACCGACGCATCGATTTCGTACGAAACGAGCGGGGTGGCGGCCGAGGTGTACCGCCTGTACCGGGCCGCGTTCGACCGCACGCCGGATCCGGGCGGGCTGGGATTCTGGATCAAGGCCATCGAAGTGCACGGCTACTCGATGGCGACGGTGGCGGCCAATTTCACCTCGTCGGCCGAATTCAAAAGCCTGTATGGCGCCGCGCCGAGCGACGCGGAAGTCCTGACGGCCCTGTACCGCAATGTGCTGCACCGCCTGCCGGACCAGGGGGGATTCAACTTCTGGATGGACGCCCTGACCAGAAACATCGTCACGACCGAAGACATGCTGATATTTTTCAGCGAAAGCGGCGAAAATGTGGCGCAAGTGGTGGCCGCCTTAACCCTTGGGTACACCTTTTACTAGAAAGCTGACATGGCCTGGATTTATCTGTTTGCCGCGGGACTGCTCGAAATTGCCTGGGCCGTGGGCCTGAAATACACGCAAGGATTCACCAAACTGGGACCGTCGGTCTTTACGCTGGTATCGATGGCCGCCAGCGTCGGCCTGCTGGGGCTGGCCCTGCGCCATCTGCCGCTGGGCACGGCCTATGCGGTCTGGACCGGCATCGGCACGGTCGGCACGGCCATTGCGGGCATGATCCTGCTGGGCGAACCGGCCGGCGCGCTGCGCCTGTTCTGCATCGCCCTGATCGTGGCCGGCATCCTCGGATTGAAGCTGCTCACCTCCGCCTGAAACTACCCCGGTCTGGCATTTATGCCCAATTCCCGGGGGCGGGATGTTTTCCGCCACAAGACAAGTTGCGCGGCGGAGGGTATTCTGCAGCCATGAAAACCATTTCCATTATTGATTCCCATACGGGCGGCGAGCCGACCCGCCTGATTGTCGATGGCGGCCCCGACCTTGGCAGCGGACCGCTCGCCGACCGGCTGGCGCGCTTTCGCGACCAGTTCGACCATATCCGCTCCGCCGTCGTGTGCGAGCCGCGCGGTTCCGATGTGCTGGTGGGGGCGCTGTTGTGCGAACCGCACGCGCCCGATTGCGTCGCCGGCGTCATTTTCTTCAATAACGTGGCTTACCTGGGCATGTGCGGCCACGGCATGATCGGCGTGGTGGCCTCGCTCGCCTTCCTCAAGCGGCTTGCCCCGGGCCGGCACCGGATCGATACGCCAGCCGGCGTGGTCGCCGCCGAACTGCATGAGGATGGCACGGTCACCATCGGCAATGTGGCCTCATATCGCAGCCGGCAGGCCGTCACGGTCCAGGTGGACAAGGTCGGCCCGGTGACGGGCGATGTGGCATACGGGGGCAACTGGTTCTTCCTGGTTGCCGACCATGGGCTGGCGCTGGACGCCGGCAATGTCGATGCGCTGTCCGCCTTCGCCATCGCCGTGCGCCACGCGCTGGAAGCGGAGGGCGTCACCGGAGACGGCGGGGCGCTGATCGACCATGTGGAGCTGTTTGCGCCCTCGCGCAATGGCTGCGACAGCCAGAGCTTTGTTCTGTGCCCGGGCAAGGCGTATGACCGTTCGCCTTGCGGTACCGGCACCAGCGCCAAGCTGGCCTGCCTGGCCGCCGACGGCAAGCTGGCCGAAGGCGCGCTGTGGCGCCAGGAGAGCATCATCGGCAGCGTGTTCGAAGCATCCTACCGCCACGACGACGGCAAGATCCGGCCCAGCATCCGCGGGCGGGCATGGGTCAACGCCCAGTCGCAGATGATCTTCGACGAGACCGATCCCTTCGTCTGGGGGATCCGCTAGTCGCTGTAGCGCTCGAAGTCGGCGTTCGGGCGCGTCATGTAGAACCATTCGTTGTTCGGCTTGGCGTTCACGTCCGGGAACAGGATCTTGCCGTCGAAGTCGGCCGTCACCGGCGTGCCGTCGGCGCGGGTGCCGATCCGGTCGCCCCGGCTCACCGCGTCAAAGCTGGACCACACGCGCGCAAACTGGTCGCCGGCGTCAAGCCGGTCGTGCACCACTTCCATCGACAGGTATTCCATCTGGTCGAGCGCGATCGGCGCCGGCTCGGGCGCGTCGATGACCTTCAGGAAGGCCAGGGTATTCATGATGGCGCGGTAGGCGACGTCGGGCGCGGCCGGATCGAAGTGCTGACCGCATTCGAGCGTGAGCGCATAGCCGCCCGTGGTGCGCATGTATTCGGTGGTGCCCACGCCGTAGCGCAGCACGGTTTCAAGCTGCGCCGCATCGCTGCCGTGCATGCGGCGCTGTACGCCCTGGCCGTAGGTGGCCAGCCAGCCGTCGACAAAGCGCGACACGCCCAGCCGGCGCGCCAGCGCGCGTTCCTTCTCGGCGTGCTTGAACGGTTGCAGGGGGCCGTCATTGTTGCGCGGGCCGACCATGCAGAAGGGCTGGCTTTGCGCATTGAACGAATGCAGGTCGAGCAGGACGTCGTGCTGCGCCAGCAAAGGGCACAGCCAGTTCGCGATCTGGTCTTCGAAATCCTGCGGGTCATCCCTGGGGAACAGGTTGCGGTTCAGGTTGCGGTCGCCCGAGCGCTGGTTCAGCTGGTAGGCGAGGGGATTGGTAATGGGGACGAAAGTGACGCTGCCCGCCGCCACCACCAGCTTGCCGCTGTCGATTTCCTCCATCACGCGCAGGATGCCCTTGGTGCCGCAGGTTTCATTGCCGTGGACGGCGCCGGTGACGATCAGGCGCGGTCCGGCGGCCAGGCCGGTGTAGTTGATGGATTTGAATTGCAGGTCGCGGGCGGTTGTCATTGCAGGGATATCCGGTAGGGTCGTTGCCGTCATTTTATAGATAAACGGTGGCACGCGTTGGCGGGGCATGGCATCATCGCGGGATTCATGAATTCCACCCGCAACCACGGCCTCGACACCCTGCGCGCCCTAGCTATTGTGCTGGTGGTGCTGCACCACTACGTGCTGTTTGTCAGCCACCGCAGCACTTTCGGCTGGGTAGGCGACATCGGCTGAGTGGGCGTCGACCTGTTTTTCGCCCTGTCGGGCTACCTGATCGGCAACCAGATTTTCGCGGCCCTGCGCAGCGAGCAGCAGTTTTCGCTCACGCGCTTTTACGCGCGCCGCTTTCTGCGCACCCTGCCCAATTTTTATGTGGTGCTGGCGCTGTATTACTGCTGGCCGTGGTTCCGCGCAGGCGCCGATCTTTCGCCGCTGTGGAAATTCCTGACCTTCACGCAGAACATCAACCTGCGGCCGGGCACTGCGTTTTCGCACGCCTGGTCGCTGTGCATCGAAGAGCAGTTTTATGTCCTGCTGCCGGCGCTGGCGCTGCTGGTCGCCGCCGCGCGCCATCGCCTGCAATGGACGCTGGCCGTGCTGGTGCTGGCCATCGGCGGCGGCATGGTTGCCCGCTACTACTGGCGGCAGGAAGTGGGCGGCTTCGGCACGCCATATTTCAAGTACATCTACTATTCGACCATTTGCCGCCTCGATGAACTGATCGCCGGCGTGGTGCTGGCGTTGCTGAAGAATTACCACGCCGCGCTGTGGACGCGGATGACGGCGCATGGCAACGCCGTGCTGGCGCTGGGCTGCACCCTGACCGCGATCACTTTCTACCTGCTCCTGCAGGATCGTTTCGGCGTGGGCATGACGGTGTTCGGCTATCCGCTGCTGGCGCTGTCGTTCGCGTTGCTGATCCTGGCCGCGCTGAGCGACAAGAGCGTGCTGCGTTCGGCCAGGGTGCCCGGCGCGGCCAGCATCGCCCTGTGGTCGTATGCGATTTACCTGACCCACAAGCAGTTGTTGATCCTGGCGCGCGAACCCCTGGAAAAACTCGGCCACGGTCCGGAATCGGCGCTGGCGCTGGTGGCCATGGTGGTCATCAGCGTGGGTTCGGGGTGGGTGCTGTACCGCTGCGTGGAGCGGCCCTTCATGGCGCTGCGCGCCAAATACGTGCCGACCAATTTCGCCTGACTAGGCTTCGATGATGTCGAATGCCGCTGGCATGGCGCCCAGGAAGTTGATCACGCTGGTCGGGTCGCCATTGCTGGCCACGATCGCCGCCCGCAAGCCGGGTAGCACGTCCATGGTGTACGGGCTGCGGTAAGCGTTGATCAGGATGCCCACAAGGTCGACCGGGTAGCCGCCCGAACGCCGCATCCGCGCTTCGATCACTTCCAGCAGCGCGCGCTGCATGGCCGGCGTGGGATTGACGATGTGGACAAAAATGGTTGGCGTGTTGGCGATTTTGTCGCACATGGCGCGCTCGATCTGGTCGGGCTTCAGGTCCGAGGCGATGTCGAAATAAGCCGCGTTCCAGTGCGTGCGCGCGTGAACGTGGTTGGGCGGGAAGGCGCTGGCCGTGTCGAAGCCGCACACGCGGCTTAACCATGCCAAACCATCAATTAGTAGGGGGAACATCCTGCTAGTGTACTGCAAATGTTCCCCCTGATTGCCTAGTGGACTGTAACGGATAAATCGAGAGTGCCTGCCGCGTGCCTGCAGCGCATTGCGGGAGGAGTTCGCCCTTGCAAGGGCGAACCGTACGCAGGCGCGGGACTTTGTCCCCCGAATTCCCTGCTACACCGTTACAAATGCTCGCAATAGCTAGCTATTGCTGCGCTTTGCGCCTTGCCCTGCGCCGCATGCACGCGTCCTTCACTCCCGATTCATCCGTTACACTCCACTGGCGCTCAGCCGGCCGGCCCGGAAATCCTCGACCGCCTGGATCAATTCGGCCTGGGTGTTCATCACGAACGGGCCATGCTGGGCGATCGGCTCGTTCAGCGGACGGCCTGCGACCAGGATCAGGCGGCTGTCCTGCGATGCCGTCATGCGCACGCCGTCGGCATCGGCACTATTGGCCAGGATCGCCATCCGCGTTTGCGCCACGCTCTTGCCGTCGACCGCCACTTCGCCCCGGAACACGTAGATGAAGGCGTTGTGCCCCGGTGGCAGCGCTTGTTCGAACGTGGCCCCGGCAGGCAGCGCCACATCCAGGTAGACCGGCTCGGTCACGTCTCGCTGCACCGCTCCGGCCACGCCATGGCTTGCGCCGGCGATGACCTGCACCGTGGCGCCGGCGTCCGTCGTAAAGCGCGGAATCTGCTCGCTCGGGATGTCGGCATACCAGGGCGCCGTCATCTTGTCCTTTGCGGGCAGGTTAAGCCACAGCTGGAAGCCTTCCATCAGGCCGTCGGTCTGTTCCGGCATTTCGGAATGCGCCACGCCGCGCCCGGCCGTCATCCACTGCACGCCGCCGTCGGTGATCAAGCCTTCGTTGCCGGCGCTGTCGCGGTGGCGCATGCTCCCGTGGATCATGTAGGAGATGGTTTCGAAGCCGCGGTGCGGATGCTCCGGAAAGCCGGCGATGTAGTCGCCCGGCTTGTCGCTGCCGAAGGCGTCGAGCATCAGGAATGGATCGAGGCGGCGCTGCAACGGTCCTGTCAGGACGCGGTTGATCTTCACGCCCGCGCCATCCATGACGAACTGGCCATTGACCAGCCGCTCCACGCCGCGGCTGTGGTGCACTTGCGATGTGTTCAATTGGGTCATGCTGTTCTCCCTTTGCTGGCGCCGCCCCGTTGGGCTTACGCCAGTACTGCGTTAATGTCCGCGTCTGCCTGGGCCTGCGCCCTGGCGACTGCGTCCGGACCCATGGCCAGGCCTTCGGCGTACACGAAGGTCACGTCCGTCATGCCCAGGAAACCGAGCATCATGCGCAGATGCGGCACCTGGGTGTCGCTCGCGCCATCCTTGTGGATGCCGCCGCGGGCCAGGGTCACATACACCTTTTTACCCGTCAGCAGGCCGACCGGGCCGCTTTCCGTGTAGCGGAAGGTGACGCCGGCGCGGGCGATCGCGTCGAACCAGCCCTTGAGCTGCACCGTCATGCCAAAATTGTACATGGGCGCGCCGATCACGATCACGTCCGCTGCCTGGGCCTGGGCAATCAGGACGTCGTCGAGCGCCACGCGGGCCGACTGTTCGGCAGTACGCTTTTCGGCCGGCGTGAACAGGGCGCCAAGGGTTGCTTCGTCCAGCACCGGGTGCGGCTGCGCTGCCAGGTCGCGGCGGGTTACCTGCGCGTTCGGCGTGCTTGCCTGCAGGCGGGCGACAATGCTGTCGGCCAGGCGGGTCGATTCGGAACCCTGGCTGCGGGCGCTGGAATTAATTTGCAGGATGTTCATGGCGTTTCCTTTTTTGTCGGGTTGAACTACGATGAATCCACTTTATACGTTCCATAATCGATGCGGAAGGCGTTAAAATGGATAACATTAGTCAACTGATGGAACAATCGCATGGATGTCGAGCCGAATGACCTGCTGCTGTTTGCCCGGATTGTGGAAGCCGGCAGCTTCAGCCGGGCCGCGGAGCGGGTAGACCTGCCCAAATCGACGGTATCGCGCCGCATTTCGCTGCTGGAGGCGAAACTGGGCGAGCGCCTGTTGCAGCGGACCACGCGCAAGCTTATGCTCACCGAATTCGGCGCCAGCCTGCTGGAACACGCGCGCAAGGTGGTGGACGAAGTCGAAGCGGCGGGGGCGCTGGTGCAGCACCGCCAGCTGGCGCCCAGCGGCAAGTTGCGCATCTCGATGCCGGGCGACTTTGCCAACCTGGGAATGACCTTTATGCTGTCTAAGTTCATGGAACGCTATCCGGCCATCACGCTGGAACTCGATTTGTCGCCACGGCGGGTGGACCTGGTGGGCGAAAACTTCGACATCGCGATCCGCATGGGCGACCTGCCGGACGACTCGTCGCTCAATGCGCGGCGCGTGGTGATCGAGAAGATCGCGCTGTATGCATCGCCTTCCTACATCGCGCGGCGCGGCCTGCCCGAAATGCCGGACGACCTGGAAAAGCACGACCTTCTGTGCCTGGCCAGCCGCAGCGGCGGGGCGCAGTCATGGCAGCTCACGCGCGGAAAAACCGTGTGGCACCGCGAGCTGCCGGCGCGCCTGGCGGCCAATTCGCCCGACCTGCTGGCGCGCATTGCCTGCGACGGTGCGGGCATCGCCGCCAGTTCGGACCTGTTCGCCGAGGCGCATGTGGCCAAGGGGGAGCTGGTGCGCGTGCTGCCGGAATGGTCGCTGCCGGAAGTGAGCGGATGGGCGGTCTTCCCGGGGCGGCGCCTGATGCCGGCCAAGACGCGGGCCTTCCTCGACATGATGGAAGAAATGAACTGCGACGAAGCGCGCCACAAACTGCGGGCACGCTGCTAGCGTGCTGCATTTCGGCGGGGCCGATGGGGCGACTTTGGAAGCATAGATAGGAACATTGGGATGAAAGTCGTCTTCAAGGTACTTTTGTTTGGCTTGGCCTCGGTGGCTGTCATGGCCGTCATGGCCATGTTTGGCATGCCTGGAGCAAGGGACGGGGACGAGCATATCGTGGGCGATTATTACTTCACGCATTCCGGTGGCTATCAGAATTCGATATCCGAGGAGCGCGGCGGACTATCGGGGTTTGTCATTCACATGAAGGTGGAAGAATTTGTCGTCCAAGGCAACGGGATTTTCGTTACCAGGCGTCCCGTCGTTCCGGGTGAGGGAGCAGGAAATGGTGGCTTGAATCACCGGCTTTCCGATACCTGCGAGTACTACAGGATCAATGTGACGGAGCGCAAGGTGTACGGGCCTTTCGCGTTGGCCGAGGTGAAAAATCGTGCCGAGTGGGCCTTCCTCAAGAAACGTCGGTTTGGGCAGGGTTTTGGCGCGACGATGTGCAAGCTGGAAGCTGTTTGGGAATAGGGCCTGCAGCCAATACTGAAAATTTCCATCTGTCGCGTCGTTGAGGGCGATGGAATATCGCATCTAAAGCATATTCGATGTCCCGCTAATTGATGGTGCAAAGCGTGCAGCGACCAACCCCAGACCAAGATTGCCAATAACGAGATTCGATGAAAAACCTATTCTTCGTACTACTGATGATCTCCACGCCTGTCACCTGGAGTGCGTCGGCGAAAAAGAATGACCAGCTACATGTTGTAGTTGAGGTTCCCGCAGGCGTTTGGAATTGGGTACAAATTGCGACGTTGGAGTTCGAGAAAAATACTAGTCTTGATATGAACAACTTCTCGATGTTGGTAGTTGATGACGGCGAGACAATGACGGTTGTTTTCAGCAATGTTCCAAGAAAGTCCGGTCAACGTGGGACTCCACGGGGTGGCCTTGGCTTTTCTGTGAAGATTAACAAGTCTGATAAACGGATTGTTCGTGCCAATTTCACGCGGTAGCGGCGGCTTGCATGCAACTAGCGCGCCCAGCTGCTCGCGCATTTCCTGCGATAAGTGGCCAATCCGGCTGCCAACCCTGATAGAAGATTGTGCTAGTTCCTGAGTAGGCAAAGCAAATGATTGATGATGAAATTACTCTACAGCTCATGCCGTTTGGCATCATAGATATTCAAAACGTCAAAAACGACCTGACGTCTCAAGGCGTATCGGCGAAAGAATATATGATGGTTTCGTGGTGCACGCTTCCAGATCTCTTGTATGAGGGGGATAGTCGTAAACTTGTGGGTCTTTCATTTCTTTTGGCCCCATCATCTTATGGGTTCGTTCAACGAATGGTTGATCAGGTCTCCGATAGCCGTTGCAAATATGTAAAATTCAATATTGCCTCCGATCGATATAATGGGTGTGGGGATAGTGATCGTCTGGAGCTATTTTGGGAGCCAAGTACCGATAATGTTCTATGCGAGCTGGCATCTCTGGATACCGGAGTGTGGATCTATTGCGATTTGAAGGAGAATAAAATCGAAGGCGAAGTGCCATTTGCATTCAATATACTGGCCCTGCGAGAGATCAAAGATGGGTATGGCCTAAAATAATAGCTTTGCAGAAATGAGTTCGAGTTTCGTTGAACGAACCAACAGCTGAAAACGGCAGGGCGGTTTTCTGCGGACCGCTGCTAGCGGCTACCGAGTTGCTCGCGCATTTCCTGCAGGTAGTGGCCGATCCGGCTGCCAACCCTGATCTGCGGGTTCGAATAGCCGTCGTCCTTGCCGGCCTCGATTTCGCGCTTCTGGATGATCTTGCGCGCCGCTGCATGCGCCACTTCGAAGGACAGCGTCTGGTTGCGCAGCTGTTCGTCGTACATGGCGCGCCCGAAGAAGGTCAGCGGCGACTTGCGTCCGCATCCATACGAGGTATGCGTGGCGTCGGACGCCGTCATCACCAGCGTGTCCTCGTTGGCCAGCGGGCCAATCCAGCTCCCGGCATAGCAGGCCGAGATCGAAATCACGCGATGCCTGATGCCCGCGTCGTCCAGCCATTGCCGCAGGTTGGCGGGCATGACCGGTTCCACGTCCATCGGCCAGAAATTGGCCGCCAGTTCGCCGTCGCTGGCGCCATGCGATGTCAGATGGATGAAGAGCACATCCTCTTCCTTGTCCATGGTTTGCGCAATGCCGGAAATGGCGCGTTCCAGGTTGACCGCGGTAGCCCAAGGCATATTGGCCAGGTGCTCGCGGTGGTTCAGCATCTGCACGCCGCGCCCCTTGGCGTCGAAGCGCTTGGCCATCACCTCGCTGACCATCCGGCTCTCGCGCCTGAATACTTCTTCGCCTTCGAACGGGGCAAAGGTGATGGTGTACATGTCCTTCACGCCCGGCCGCTGCGGCGCCAGCATTTCAAGCTGGGTTTCCAGCAGCGGCGCCTGTTCTTCCACGATCTCCTGGGTGAAGCGCAGCGGCTCTTCCCGTTCCTCTTCTTCCGCTACATTGCGGGTCCAGAACGGACTCGGGGTGCCCATGGTATAGGCCAACAGGGCTACCGCGATGGCGGCGCCGGCGAATACCTGCTGCACCACGCGCCGTTCGCGCAGGCGCAGCAGCGCGATCAGCGCGGCCAGCGTACCCCATCCGATCGGCAGCGACCAGACGGTGATATGGACCCAGGTCTCCGCCCCCAGCAGGGCGTTGGTGCGCAGCAGGGCAATATACATCGGGCCGACCACCAGCATCAGGCACAGCGCCTGCGCCAGCAGCAGCGTCAGTACGCGGGCGGTGCCGGGATTGTCGGGCCGTTCGGTATCGGGACGCATGACGTAGCAGGCCCACGCATACAGCACCAGGCCGGTCCATCCTGCCGTCAGGCCGTCGATCTGGAATGTGGCGGGGCCTTCAATGTAGGCGCGCTGGAAGCCGATGGTGATCGCTATTTCAAGCGCGAGCAGGAAGGCCATCAGGCCTGGCGCCGTGTGCAGCGCAGGCCAGCGGGGATTCATGAACAGGAGCGAACGGGCGCCTTCGCGCAGCCAGGCCAGCATCGATGGCCGGGCCGGCGCAGGCGCAATCTCGGGCGGCGCGTCAGGCGTTGCCGCTATGCCGTCGTCGAAGTCGCTCATTCAGGCGGGCTTATTTCCCATGCTTTCGCCCAGGCGCACCGGACGCTCGGCGGTCCATTCCGGGTTGAAGCGGATCTTATCCTTCTGGAACAGCATGACGATGGTCGATCCAAGCAGGAAGCGGCCCATTTCCTCGCCCTTTTTAATGACGATCTGCTGGTCTTCATAACGCCATTCGCGCGTGGTGGTCGAACGCGGTGGATTGACCACGCCGTGCCAGGTGGTGGCCATGCTGCCGACGATGGTCGCGCCTACCAGCACCGAAACAAATTCGCCGATGTCGTCGTTTTCGAACACGCATACCACGCGTTCGTTACGCGCAAACAGGTTCGGAATGCCGCGCGCGGTGGTTGGGTTCACCGAGAACAAATCGCCGGGCACGTAGATCATGCGCGTCAGCCGGCCGTCGCAGGGCATGTGCAGGCGGTGGTAGTCCTTGGGGCTCAGGTACAGGTTGGCAAAGCTGCCGTGCTGGTACTTGGCGGCCAGGTTCGCGTCGCCGCCCACCAGCGCGGTGGTGGAAAAGCTGTGTCCCTTGGCCTGGAAAATCTGGTCGTCCTTAATCTCGCCCAGCTGGCTGATGGCGCCGTCGACCGGGCAGACGAAATCGGCATTGGCCAGCGGACGCGCGCCTTCCTTGAGCGGACGCGTGAAAAATTCGTTGAAGCTGCTGTAGCTGGCGATGTCCGGATTGGCCGCTTCGGCCATGTTGACTCCGTACTGGCGCACGAACCAGCGGATCATGGTCGTTGTATTGGCGCCACCTTTGGCGCCGGCGACACGGCCGGCGAGCGAGGTGAGGGCCTGTTTCGGCATGAAATACTGGGGCAACACTTTAATACGGGACACGATAGAAGCCTGTAAGGAAGATGATGCCGAATTATATATGCCTTCGCGGGACCCGCCTCACGTTGCCCCGAGCGGCGGGCAAAGTTCCCGGAAATACATGCATACGAAAAATATTTCCCTAACACTAGCATGGTCTTCGTGATCTGTCGGACAATAGCGCCCTTGAGCCACTTTTGCCGGATTTTACCCATGTATTTGCACCAGATACCGCGCCGTTTGACCATGCTTGCCGCCGCGCTTGTCGCCTGCCTGCCGGCCCTGGCCCAGCAAGCCGCGCCAGTCGCTCCGGTCAAGAAGGCCGACGCGCCCATGCAGAAAATCGAAGTCAAGGGTTCGGCCGAAGCCTATGATGCGCGCCGTGACGATACCGCCACCAAGATCGTCATGAACGCCGAGGAAATCGTCAAATACGGCGACACCAGCGTGCTCGATGTGATGAAGCGCCTGCCGGGCGTGACCGTCAGCGGCGCATCTGGCCGCGGCGGCGAAGTGCGCATGCGCGGCCTGGGCGCCGGCTACACCCAGATCCTGGTCAATGGCGAGCGTGCGCCGGCCGGCTTTTCGATGGAGTCGCTGTCGCCCGATTCGATCGAGCGCATTGAAGTGATCCGCGCCGCCACCGCCGAATTCAGTACCCAGTCGATTGCCGGCACCATCAACATCGTGCTCAAGAAGGCCGTCAAGGCCGCGCAGCGCGAGATCAAGATCGGCATGGGCGCGGGCAAGGGGCTGCTGGCGCCAAACTACAATCTGTCTCTGTCGGACCGCAAGGGGCAGCTGTCCTACTCCCTGAGCGTGAACGGCTTCCATAACCGCTTCAAGCGCGATTCGCCATCGACGGAGGAGGGCGTGGACAAGGACGGAGCGCCGATCCTTAGGCACATCAGCTTCCATGAAGACGGCGGCTTCGACGGCATCAACATCGGCCCGCGCCTGAACTGGACGTTCGACAATGGCGACACGCTTACTTCCCAGTCCTTCATCAACTTTGGCCGCTTCGCACGCGATTCGGTCTCCAACGTGGAGACGATCCAGGGCGGGGCGCCGTTCTATCCTTACGTCGACTGGAGCGTGGCGAACGAGAACCTGTTCTTCCGCACGGACCTGAACTGGGTCAAGAAGCTCGGCGATGGCGCCAAGCTGGACCTGAAGGTCGGCGCGGTCACCGGCGCGCTGCGCAACGACTCCTACCGCCTGGGCTACAGCCAGAAGGGCGGCCTGTTCAAACTGGACAACTACGTCAAGTCGCGCGGCACCGACACCGGCTACACCAGCACCGGCAAGTACAGCACGCCGTTGTTCGAAGGCCATTCGCTCGCCATGGGATGGGATGCGGGTTACAGCACCCGCGACGACCGGCGCACGCAGCATGAATTGGCGCTTCCAAACGGTTTCGCTCCGAGTAACACGGACGAAAAATTCACAGGGGACGTGACCCGTTTTGCCGGCTACATGCAGGACGAATGGAACGTCACGAAGGCCTGGTCGGTCTACTTCGGCATCCGCTGGGAAGGCATTTCGACGGCGGTATCGGGTGACGGTTTTGTCGACAGCAAGTCAAGTTCCAGCGTGTTCAGCCCGCTGTTCCAGACCCTGTACAAGCTGCCCAACACGAAGGGTGACCAGCTGCGTTTTGCCTTGACCCGTACTTACAAGGCGCCCGGTACCCAAGCGCTGATACCGCGCCGTTTCACGAACGCGAACAACAGCCAGGCCGAGCCAGATTTCCAGGGAAATCCGGACCTGAAGCCCGAGCTGGCCATCGGCCTGGACGCGTCGTATGAACACTACTTTGGCGAAGGAGCCATGTTCTCGATCAGCGCATCGGCGCGCCAGATCGACGACTACACCACCAATAAAGTCGAAAAAGCGCCGGACGGCAAGTGGATCTCCAAGCTCGCCAACAAGGGCCAGGCAAATACGCGGGGCATCGAATTTGATGCGAAATTTCCGCTCAAGGCCGTGATGAAGGACGCGCCGGCGATTGACTTGCGTATCAATTTCAGCCGCAACTGGTCGGATGTCGAAGAAGTCCTGGACCCGAACAATCGCCTCGATTCGCAGACGCCGTTCTCGTCCACGCTGGGTATCGACTACAAGGCGGGCAAGCTCACCACGGGTGGCAGTTTCTCGTTCCGAAATGGCGGACCCGTGACGCTCGCTTTGGATGGCGACAGGAGCTACCTGCGCAGTTACCAGTCGGTGCGGCGTGACCTGGAATTGTATGGCTTGTGGAAGTTCGATCCGAAAAACCAGCTGCGCGTGGTGTTTACCAATGTGCTGGCACAGGATTACCTGAACGAGACGACTACCTTTAATAAAGGGGAAGGTACGCTGCGCCGGGCATCGGTGTTCCCGGGTGACGTCAGCGTGCGGGCCACGATGGAGATGAAGTTCTAGCATACGTCGTCCCCGCCTGCGCGGGGACGACCGCGCTGCACGCGGTCGTTTTACAGATGCGCTTGTATGATTTACTATCAACAGACCGCATCGACCCGGCCCACGTGTGAACAAGTTGACTAAACCGCAACCCACCGACCAGCAGACGCTCAATCTCGCGCTCGCCGAGGTGCGTGACCTGCAACGCACCGTGATCACCCTGCGCGAAGAACTCGAAGCCGCGCACCACGCGCGCCAGCGCGATATCCAGAACGCCACGGCCAGCTCCCACAACGAATTGCAGCAGGTGCGCGCGGCCGTCGTATCCCTGCGCGACACGCTGGAACTGGCCCGCGCCGACCAGGAAGCGGCCGTCAAGCAGGCCACCGCCGCCAGCCTGTCCGACAACGCCCAGCTGCGCGAAGCCATCGCCGTGCTGCGCGAACAGCTGGAGCAGCTCGCCGCCGGCAAGGACGCCGCGCTCCAGCAGGCCGCCACCACGCACCGCAACGAAGTCACCCAGCTGCACGACACCATCCGCACCCTGCGCGCGGAGCTCGAGGCAAGCGCACATGGATAAACGGCCCGTCTCGGAAGCGGGTGCGCAGAAACGGCGCCTGCGCCAGGTCGAGCTGCTGCTTGAAGTATCGCGCCGCATGGCGGCCTACGACACGCTCGACGAAATCCTCACCGCGCTGGTCGAAGTGACCACCGAAGAACTGGACGCCGAACGCGGCACCCTGTTCCTGAACGATTCCGAAACCAATGAGCTGTTCTCGCGCGTCGCCCAGGGCAATATCCAGCGCGAGATCCGCTTCCTGAACCACACCGGCATCGCCGGCCATGTCTTCACCACCGGCGAAGCGCTGCTGATCAGCGATGCCTACGCCGACCCGCGCTTCAACCGTTCCATCGACGAGCAGACCGGTTTCGTCACGCGCAATATCCTGTGCGTGCCGATCAAGACCTTCAAGGGCGAGATCATCGGGGTGTCGCAAACGCTCAACAAACGGCGCGGCAAATTTACCCGCAACGACCTGCAGCTGCTCGAAGCGCTGACCACCCAGGGCACGCTGGCCCTGCAAAGCGCGCGCTTCCTGGAGCGGATGAAAAAAGTGCGGCGCCAGGAAATGGAATTTATCGACGTGGTGTCCGAAGTGACGGCCGATATCAAGCTCGGTTCGCTGCTGCAGAAGGTGATGGGCGAGGCCACGCGCCTGCTCAATGCCGAACGCTCCACCCTGTTCCTGAACGACGAAAAAACCAATGAGCTGTGGTCGGAAGTGGGGCAGGGCCTGGCGTCGATGCAGATCCGGCTGCCCAATACGGCCGGTATCGCCGGCGCCGTTTTCACGTCCAGCAAAACCATCAATATCCCGTACGCCTACGCCGACCTGCGCTTCAATCCGGCCTTCGACAAGAAGACCGGCTACTTCACGCGTTCCATTCTGTGCGTCCCCATCGTCAACAAGCTGGGCAAGACCATCGGCGTGACCCAGGTCCTCAACAAGCGCGGCGGGCCGTTCACCATCGAAGACGAATCGCGCCTGCGCGCCTTCACGGCGCAAATATCCATCGCGCTCGAAAACGCCAAGCTGTTCGCCGACGTGCAGCAGATGAAAAACTATAACGAGGCGATGCTCGAATCGATGTCGAATGGCGTCATCACCCTCGACAGCTTCGAAAAAATCGTCACCTGCAATGCGGCCGGCCTGCGCATCCTGCGCACGGTGCCCGAGGCCATCCTGGGCCAGGCGGCGGGCGACTTTTTCAGCGGGTCCAATGCCTGGGTGCTCGAACGCCTGCGCCAGGTGGACGACGGCCAGTCCACCGAAAACCTGATGGATGCGGAGCTGCTCGTCGGCGACGCCACCCTGTCGGTCAACTTCAGCGTCCAGCCGCTGCTGTCGGTGGAAAAGAAGCGCATCGGCTGGATGGTCATGCTGGAGGATATTTCAAGCGAAAAGCGCCTGCGTTCGACCATGTCGCGCTACATGGACCCCGGCATCGCCGACCGCATGGTGGCCAGCGGCGCCGAGCTTTTGGGCGGCAAGAACGTGATGGCGACCGTGCTGTTTTCGGACATCCGCGGCTTTACCACCATCGCGGAACAACTGGGCGCCCAGGGCACAGTGGCCATGCTCAATGAATACTTCACGATGATGGTCGACTGCATCGGCCGCGAAGAGGGCATGCTCGACAAATTCATCGGCGACGCCATCATGGCCGCCTTCGGCATCCCGGTAGGGCACGACGACGATGCAGATCGCGCCCTGCGCACGGCGATCGCCATGATCAACGAATTGAAGGTGTGGAGCGGCCAGCGCGTGGCCGACGGCAAGCTGGCGGTCGATATCGGCATCGGCCTGAACACGGACAATGTCGTGTCGGGCAATATCGGTTCCAAGAAGCGCATGGACTACACCATCATCGGCGACGGCGTGAACCTGGCGGCGCGGCTGGAATCGGCCTGCAAGCAGTACGGAGCCCACATCCTGATCAGCGAATTTACCTATCGCGCCCTGCGCGGCACCTACCGCATGCGCGAACTCGATATCGTGGTCGTCAAGGGCAAGACCAGGCCGGTCGCCATCTACGAGGTGCTGGACTATCACAGCGCCGAATCCTATCCGAACCTGATCGACGCGATGGGGATCTTCCGCAACGGGATCAGCAAGTACCGCCAGCGCAAATGGGCGGCCGCACGCAAGCTGTTCGAGGAAATCCTTGCCCTCAATCCGGACGACCGCGCCGCCGCCATGTACGTGGGCCGCTGCGACCACTTCGCGTCCAGTCCGCCGCCCGACGACTGGGACGGCACCTTCGTCATGGAATCGAAGTAGTCACACCTTGTAGTGGTGCGACTTGAAATAGGCGCGCGCCACCAGCAGCGACACCGCCATCATGGCCGAACACACAAAGAAGGTGCTGCCGATGCGCCAGTCGTGCGGCGGCAGGTGGCTGGCCATGCCCAGGATGGACGTGCCCAGGATAGGCATGAAAATGATTCCCAGGCTGCTGATCGACTGCAGGGACCCCATGAGCTCTCCCTGTTCGTTCGGCGGCGACGCTTTCGACACGATGCCTTGCAGCGCGGGACCGGCGGCAAAGGCCAGCAGGTTGCACAGGATGAAGACGTACATCATCCAGCCTTCGGTGGCCAGGCCGTACAGGATGAAGGTGATGCAGCCCGAGGCCAGTCCCAAGAGCGACAGGCGCACTTCGCCGAAGCGTTTCATCAGCATCGACAACAGGCCGGCCTGCACCACGGTCGACGCCACGCCCACGCAGAACAGCGCCAGGCCATTGTCGAACGGTTTCCAGTCGAAGCGGAAGGTGGTGTACAGCACCCAGGTCGACTGCAGCATCATCTGCGCAAAGGACGACAGGGCAAACACGATCACCAGGCCGCGTATTTCGACCCTGCGAACCAGCCGGCCAAGCGCCGTGAAGGGATTGATCCTGGCCATCGAGAACGGCTTGCGTTCGGAGACCGGGAGCGACTCGGGCAAGGCCAGGTAGCCGTAAATGAAGTTGGCGGCGGACAGGCCCGCGGCGACGTAGAACGGCAATTGCGTGCTGATCGACCCCAGCAGGCCGCCCAGCATCGGGCCGCAGATGAATCCCAGGCCGAAGGTGGCGCCTACCTTGCCGAAGGCCTTGGCGCGGTTTTCGTGGGTGCTGATGTCGGCGGCATAGGCCGATGCCACCGACATGCTGGCCGACGACATGCCGCCGATCACGCGCCCGATAAACAGGAAGGCCAGCGAAGGCGCCAGCGCCGTCAACAGGAAGTTCAGGCACATCCCGGCCATCGAATAGAGCAGTACGGGACGGCGGCCGATACGGTCGCTGATCGCGCCCAGCATCGGCATGAAGATGAACTGCAATAGCCCGAATACGGATGCCAGTATGCCGAACCACATGGCCTGTTCGTCGCGTCCGTTGACGAATTCGCCGACCAGCACCGGCATCACCGGCACGATCAGGCCGATGCCCAGCATGTCGATGAAGATGCAGATCAGGACAAAATTGAGGTTGGGGACGGGGGCGGTCGGCGTAGCGGGAACACTGCTCATGAAATAGGGGGCACGGCGTTGGGGGAACGCATATCTTAACGCAATGTCCAATTGCCCAGAGGTTAATATTTGGATAACATGACTGAAAATTACTTTTGGAGAATACATGCCCATCCTCGGCCTCGCGCATATCCTCATCGCCCTGTTCTTTGCCGTGCATGCGGTGCGCACCGGGCGTGAACTGTACTGGCTGATCCTGTTGTTCATGTTCCCGCTGCTGGGCAGCCTGGTCTACTTCCTGGCGATCTACCTGCCGCAGTCGCGCCTGGACCGCACCATCGGCAAGGCCACCGCCATCGTGCGCGACAAGCTCGATCCGGGGCGCGCCATGCGCGACGCGCAAGCCGCGTTCGACCTGACACCCACCGCGCACAACCAGGTCAGGCTGGCGCAAGCCATGTACGACGCCGGCATGTTCGCCGAAGCCGTGGCCCAGTACGATGCCTGCCTGGCCGGTCCGTTTTCGGGTGACGCGGAAATCTGCCTGGGCGCCGCGCGTGCGCGTCTGGCCAACAACCAGGGGGCGGTGGCAATACGCGCCTTGCTCGACCTGCGCCAACGCCATCCATCGTTTCGCGAAGAGCATGTGTCGCTGATGCTGGCGCGTTGCTACGCCGCCGAAGGCATGCATATCGAAGCGAATGCCGAATTTGCGGCCGTCGTCGAGCGTTTCGCGGGCATCGAGGCGCGCGCTGCTTACGCGCTGTGGGCCATCGGGCAGGGTGAGCGCGTGATCGCGCATGCGCAGCTGAAGGAATTGAATCTCTCGCGCAGGCACATGAAGAAGGCCACGCTCGACTTGCATGGCGACCTGTTCAAGCGTCTGGATGCCGCAGCACGCACAATGACTGAGTAAGCATCACGCCGCGCTGCGACAATGCGTCCGCTTCCGGATTCTTGTGGCGCGGTATCCAGCGCAGGGTCACATTTCCCAGTTGTCCGATCAAGGCCACGGCCTCGCTGCGCAGTCCTGCCAGCGACGCCGCGGCTTTTTGCAATGGGCCGTTGACGTCGTCGATCACCACGCGGCTGTCGCCGTACACCGTCAGGTCGCGCGCGCCGGCGTCGGCCGCTGCCTGCAGCACCGCGATCAGGGCGCGGTATTCCGCTTCGCTGCTGTTGCCGTAGCCGGCTTCGCGCGATAGTTCGATGCGCATGCCGGAAGGGGCTGCGATCACGCCGCCGATGCCGCAACGGCCGGGATTGGGGTGGGCGGAGCCGTCGAACCAGGCGCGCCAGCCATTGGCCGGCCCGTCGTGGCGCGCCTTCCTGATGGCCAGGGCGCGTTCTTTCTCCAGCTTGCGCGCATCGCTGCGCGCTTCGTTCGCGGCAAGCAGCAAGCCACGCTGTTCGACCAGCGCAGCAAGGCCGACATCGCCCGCAGCGGTTTCCATCACGCTGCGCAGGGTCTCTTCGGCAGAAAGGCCGAAACGCAGCGCCAGCTTGCGGCTGGCGCTGCGTTCGGCCTTGTAGGCTAACTTCCACAGCTCGGCATGTTCGATCATGCCGAGACTATAGCTTAGTCGCGGCGCGGATTGTCCGGACGGTTGTCGCGGCGGTTAGGTACACCGTCGCCATCGCGGTCGCGGTCACGATCGTTGCGTACGCCGTCGTTGTCGCGGTCGCGGTCACGTCCGTTCGGGATGCCGTCACGATCGCTGTCGCGGCGGTCCCAGCGTGACGGCTCCATCATCCAGCGGCCGTCGCGTTCCATCCATTGCGAAGGATGGTAGACATAGCCGTGACGTTCGCGCACCCAGCTGCCGCGCACCCATTCGTGACGGTTGCCACGCCACGACCAGTGGCCCGGGATCCAGACATGGCCACGGCGTGCGCGCGGGGAGCGTTCGAAACGTGGCGGCGGCGGGGCGACGCGGACATCGCCGTAGTCGCGGCCCGAGACCTGTTGCCAGCCGCCGCGGTTCAGGCGCCAGCCGTCGTTGTCCTGGACCCATTCGGAACGCTGGAACTGGTGGCCCTGGCGCGCGTTTTCCCAACGGCCGGCCGACCATACGTGGCGGTTGCCTTCCCAGTTCCAGAACCCTGGCGCCCAGACATAGCCTGCACGCGGCGGAGGAACGCTTTCGAAGCGGGGAGCGGGCGGTGCGGTGCCGATGAAGACACTGATATCGGCCCGTGCCATGGCTGCAGTCGGCACGAATGATGCTGCACCGAGTGCGAGCAATGCTGCGAGTGTGATTGAGCGTTTCATCTTGAATCTCCTTGTTGAAAACGTGGATTCAATATATCAACGCGATTCGCAGCACAGGAGGAATGAATCAAGTGCTTACATATGAAACAAGTGCGGTGAAGAGTGTAAGTGCGCTAACGAACACAGGCTCAGGCGCGGCCTGCCGCATCGCGGGCGCCGGCCAGGGCGCTTTCTGCCTGCACCGATTTCAGCTTTTCTTCGGCCGTCATGCGCTTGGCCTTGACGACGACGACCGGCATGCCGTTGGCGGCCGTGGTGACGTAGGACCGGGCATGCGCCTGGGGGATCGTATCGCCCACATAGATGCCCGAGACGGCCAGGGCGACGGTAGCGACGAACACGGCTTCCATGTGCTTGTGGAGGTTCATGATGCTTCCTTTCATAGTGGGGTTTCGATGTGATCACTGTAGTCCCCGCGCCCCCGGCAAGCCATGCGATTGCGACGAAGTGCGGATTTTGGCGGACGACCTGCGAAAAACCGGCTTGTTTCGCCAGCCCCCCGCTAGTGCCTGGCACAGACAGATACCCGGAGATTTTCCAATGACAGGCTCGATACGGCAGGCACTTGCCCTGCGCCACAGGCAGTGGCGGCGCGCGCGCAATATGCGCCCGGGCGGGCGGCGGTCGATCGCCGCCGCGATCGTCCTGGCCGTGGCCGGTGGCGGGGCCGTCATCGCGGGCCATGCGCGCTACCTGGGCAAGGCGACCGAGCCGGACCTGTACGCGGTCCAGGAAACGGCGGTGGCCGCATCCATCGATGCGCTGCAAGCCGTGGTGCCGGGCGCCAGCTTCAGGGTGCCGTCGAACGCCGGGATGTCGGTACAGGGCCAGGTCGTGATTGCGGCCGGCATGCGCGCCTCGCCCACGGTGCGGGTGGACCTGTGCAGCCAGATGGCCGGCGGCGCGCAGCCGCGCATCCTGCCGGTCCGGATCGGCTACCAGTTCGCCGACGTGGCGCGGATGGTGAACGCCGCCACCCGGCCCATCGCCATGCGCAACGTGGCGCTGGCCGATGCCGCCATGCCCAGGCTGACCGTGACCGGCCTGGCGCGGCCCGACTTTGCGCATCCTCTGCAGCTGGCGTGGGACAGCATGGACGCTCGGGTGCGCTGGGCCGGCGATGCGGGCAACGGTCGTGGCGCCAAGGGCCAGGTTGCATTGCGCAGTGCGGGATGGCTGATCTGGCAGGACTCGGCGCTGCGGGTCGTGCGCCGCACCAGCAATGCCTGCCCGGCGGCGGGTGAACTGGTGCTCCAGTTGTACCGCAAAGGCGAATCCGACCCGGCGCGCGCGCTGGTGACGGCGTTCCCGGCGCTTGGCAAGCCTGTAACGGCCTGGCTGCGGCCCGGCCGTTACCAGGTGCCGTCGGTGCCGCGCGCCAGCCTGGAAGACCAGGCCCTGTTTCACGAACTGAGCAAGCGCGGCCTGCTGCGCCTGGGAGCGGCCGGGCTGGTGGAAGTGGCGCCGCGCGACCTGGCGTCATGGCAGGCCGCCCCGGGCAGCGCGCGCGTCGGCGAACTGGCAAGCTGGAATACGCTGGCCCGTGACGACGCCACCATGCAGCTCTTCAAGCGCCTTTACCGCATGGCCGACGGCGCCTATGTGCGCGAGCAGGTGCGGGTGTTCAACAGTGAACGGCGCCTGCTGGCCTGGCGTGTGCGTGGCCCGGCCGCATGGCAGGCCAGCGTGGCCGATGCGCCGGTTGCCACCAGCACCGACATGCCGCTGGCGGCGGCGCGCCTGTTCGCCGATGTGCCGCAGGGCTGGGCGCCATGGAACCGCATCGCCGCCTGGCACGACGCCGGCAGCCGCACGCGCATCAGCATGAGCGCGCCCGCCGCGGCACCTGTCGACCTGCTGCTGGTAGGGCAGTTGCTGGGCGTCGCGGGCGCGCGCCTGCTCGGCGCGCGCGACGCCTGCAGCGGACGCGCCTGTCCTTCGGCCGGATCGGCCCGCGTGCTGACGCTGGCGCCCTTGCCCGGCGCGCGCAGCATCACCATCGTGGCGGCGCCGCTGGAAATGAGCGGCCTCGCACACGGCGCGGACCAGCAGTACCGCCACCTGCGCGTGGCGAACGGCCAGCTGGCGTGGCAGCCGCTGGCGCACAACAGCGGCACGGCGCGCCGCGCGGCACCGGCCGGTGTGGTGCTGGTCGACCGCAACGGCGCCCTGCTGTGGAGCGGCGGGGCGCCCAGCAGCGAAGCCACCCGCGCCGGGCTGGCCGGCCTGCTTGGCCTGCGCGCGGAACATGCCAGCAGCGTGGCGGGCATGCTCGCGCGCCTGCCCGCGCCCGACGGCGCGCCCCACACGGCGCGCCTGACGCTGGACCTGGCGCTGCAGGCGGCCAGCCAGGGCGCGCTCGACTGCATCGGCATGCGGCAAGGCCGCTGGGACGGAGCGCGCTGCAGCGGCGGCCAGGCGCCGCCAGCGGGCCGCCAGGCCGGCCTGGTGATCGTCGACACCGAAAGTGGCGACGTGCTGGCCGCGGCCGGCGCCGGTACCGGCGCCGTCGACGCGGCCAACTGGAGCGAAGTGCGCGACTTCGACCGCGCCAATCCAGCCCGCAGCCCGCTGCGCCTGCCCGCTTTTCAGCACGACGGCGGCGCCCACCGCAGTCCCGGTTCCACCTTCAAGATCATCAGCGCGCTGGGGCTCGAACTGGCGGCGGAGACCGACCCGCAAGTCGAGTCGCTCCTGTCCGGCATGGCGCTGCCGGCGATCAACCGCATGGCAGCCAGGAAGGGTTTCGCGTTCCAGACCAATGCCGCCAGCTACCCCTACGGCACGCGGCTGGCGCACATCACCAACTACAAGGACCAGCACCTGGACCGGCGCGCGCAGGATGGAAAACTGGGTTTGGCGCAGGCGCTGACCTACAGCCTCAATACCTGGTTCGCCTGGTCGGGGGAATTGAGCGACCGCAGCCTGTTCGGCCGCGCCGAGGGGGGCGCGCCCGACCTGCAGGCGCTGGAGGAGGGGGCGCTCGACCGCGTGCGCCCGATCGCGGCCATGGCGCACCGGCTCGGCTTCGAGCAGGAATTGCGCCTGGACGGCGGCTTGCTGCCGCCGGACTTCGCCTGGTCGGGCTGGGACGCGCTGCAGGCGTCGCGCGCCCACATCGACCCTGTCCATACGCGCCACGAATTGCGCCAGATGGCCATCGGCCTGCGCATGCAGGTCACGCCGTTGCACATGGCGCTGGTGTCGGGTGCGGTGGGACAGGGCCGCGTCGTGGCGCCGCGCCTGCTGCTCGAACTCGATGGCCGCCAGGCCGTGCAGCCGCCGCCGGCCGCGCTGGGCGTGCGCCTGGACCGGATCCGGGACGGCATGAAGGGCGTGGTCGATGCCGGCACCGCCGCCGGCGCCTTCCACGGCGCCATCCGCGCCGGCCTGTCGGGAAAGACCGGCACCTCGCCCTCGCTCGTCATGGATCCCGACGGCGTCCGGCGCGAACTGGCCACGGTCTGGTTCACGGGCTGGCTGGAGCCGGGCAGCGTGCCGGGCCAGAAGCGCCGGCTGGCCGTGGCCGCCTTCGTCAGCCATTCGGACGGCACCGGGGGCGGCCACGCGGCGCCGGTGGTCGCGGCCGTGCTTTCTACGCTGGAACAGAAGGGTAAATAGGCCTTTCAAGCGCGCCTTGCCAATCGCCGTTGTGTGGCATGATTTTGGAGCAAACACGACGATGGAGAAGGTATGCGCTTGCCGGGCACCCGGTATCAGGAACACGGCTGGGAACATGTGCGCAAGATGCTTGGGCGCAGTTCCCTGCTGGCGTTCGCCCATCTCGATCCCGCCGGCCTGCCCGATGCGCTGCCCCTGTACGTCGATCTGGTCGCGGAAAACCTGCTGGACATCGACGCGCCCGGAAACAGCTATGGCGACAGCGTGCAGGAACTGGCGCTCACGCTGGTGTACGAATTGCTGGCGCGGCCGCCCGACTGGCAAGCCTTTTGCGCCGCCGTGGCCGGCGAGCACGCAAAATTGGGCCCGTTCTGGCAGCGGGCCGGCGGCGAAGCCATCCTGCGCAAGAAATTCAACGATATGTACGCGGTCCTGCGCGACAAGGTCGATTCCGACAACTACCAGGCGGCCTGCGGGCGTCCCTGCAGTCCGAACCGCATGTATGCCTACCGCATGCTGGACACGGCCTACGGCGAGGTCGCCCGCATATTCAGCGGCTGGCAGGAGCACAGCGGCCAGGTGTCCGCGATCCTCGGGCGCGAGGTGTCCGCCATTCCGATCGAAGTGCGGCAGATGAAGTCCATCGGCCATTGCAAGGCCGAGTGGATCATGCGCTGGAGCGAATCGCTCGAACGCTTCGATGGCGCGCCCGGTCCTTTGCACACCCGCTCGAAGCGCTTCGACAACCTGAAGGACAATCCGGCGAAGATCGCCGACATGCTGGCCGAAATCGGCGACTACGAAGAACTGTCGGCCAACCGCGACCAGGACTGGCTGCTGGACGCCGATGCGGCCGCGGACTGGATGGACGACCTGCACCGGGTGCTGGCCGAGGCCGGGGCCGGGGAAGACGAGCCGGAAGCGGCCGTTTCACCGCCCCCCCGCTTGGTGCTGGCGGAGGAAACGCTGCCCGTTCGCCTTGCCGTGTACCTGAAAATGCTGGGCGGCGCCGACGACAGCTATCCCGACGAATGGCGCGATCCGGCCACCGGCGAACTGCCGACGATGGCGCAATTGGCAGCGCGCGACAATATCTCGCTGCCGACGCTGCGCAAGCGCCGCGATGCGGCGATCGACAGGCTATCAAGGAGAACGATGTGAAAACCATGCAGGCCATTGAACGCAAGCTGCAGGAAAAGCTGCTGCTGGCGCGCCGCGTCGAAGGCGACAGCCTGGTGCTGAGCGACGAGGTCATGCTGGCCGCCATCGCCGGCAGCCGCGCCATGACGCCGGAGCAGGCCCAAGCCCTGCGCCAGTCGCCGCTGACGCTGCGCCGCTTCCGCCAGCTTTCCATCGACTGCCGGGTAGCATGGCAGGGAAGCGCCGGCATGCTGCGCGCGGCGTCAAACGGTCCGCTTGACGCCATCGGCACCGACGACGGCTACTGGAAACTGCACTTCGTGGTCGAGGACCACGCCTGGTGCGTGATCCTGGTGCTCGAGGCGACAGCGCCATTCGCGGCGCGCATGCTGCGCGATCAGCCGATGCTGCGCGTGCTCGATGGCGGCGGCGCCGTCATCCTGCAAGGCACGCTGGACGCGGACGGCGAATGCGAAGGCAACTGGCCGTTCGACCTGGCGCCCGCTCCCCACTTCCACGCATGCGGCGCAACTTTCACCGTCGAACCGGTACCGCGGGGGCTTTGATGATGGGACTGTTCAAGCGCGGCAGCGCCAGCCCGGCCCCCGATATCGGGGCCCTGGGTGCTGGCGTGCTCGCCTTGCGCATGCCCGTTGCCGTGGCGGTGCCGCCATCGTGCATCGGCGTGGTGGCCGACCGCGGCGGGCGCACCCGGCGCGCGGCAGCCGGCCAGCGCCTCAACCCCGGCGAGCACGAAACGGCGTTTTGCTTCCATCCCGGCCCGTACAGCGTCGACCTGCTGCCGTTTGCCGCCGCGCCCGAATTGGGCCTGCGCCTCGCGTTCGCTGTCGACGGCCCCGATCCCCGGGTCGGGCAGCAGCGCTTCGACCTGTACCTTGCCAGCGAAGCGGGAACTACCGTGGAAGTGGCGCAGTTCGGGCGGGCGATCGAAGCTGCCGTGCAGCGCGAACTGGCGCAAGGCGTACTCGCACTGCCGCCATGCACAATGGTCGACGAATGGCATGCTTTCCGCGCGGGCTTGAACCAGCTGCTCTATACCCGTTTCGGCATCACGGTCGACGACTGCGTGCCGGTCGATCTTGAGAACGACTATGCGCAGGTCCTGCGCGCGCGCATCGAACTTCCCGCCGACCTGCCGCCGGCTGCGCCGGCCAGCATGCCGCTGGCATCCGATGCGCATTCGCTGCGCCGCCTGTTCCTGGAGTTGCCTTGCGTTGCGAGCGGCCTGCGCCTGGCGGTCCTGCCGCCCGGCAAGGCATTGTTCCGCCAGCAGCAGGCGCTGCTGCAGCGGCTCGATGCGGTCACCCTCGATATCGGCACCATGCCGGCGCTTGAACTGGCGGCGCCCGGACGGCCGCTCGATCCCGCGCGCCAGGAGGCGCGCGCCGCGCACAGCGCGCAGGCTGCGGCTGCGCTCGACGACACCTGGGCCCTGATGGCCCGCATGTCGCTGGCCGGCAGCGCCGGCATGGCCGCCATTTTCGACGAGGCGGACAGGATCGTGGCCAACCTCGAATACGCCAGCGCGGCGCGCCGCATCGCGGAGCCGTCATGAACAGCGCCACATGCCGCACCACGTTCGCGGACGGCTCGGTCACCGTCGTCACGGCCACGCGCCGTCCGCGCGCGGGCCGGGCGGACGTCAAATGCAGCTGCGCGGCCGACCCGCAACTGGCCGCGCGCATGCAGCAGGTGGTGCGCCTGGCGCGCCATACCGAAGCGCGCTTCGACAGCCGCGACCAGGTTGTCATCAGCATCGACCGCGCGCCGGCGCAGCATGAACGCGACTGGGAACTGGCCGTGGTGCTGGCCGACCGCATGGTGCGCGGCGTATGGGACGGCGGCGCCGGCGTGCATGCCAACGGCTGGTCCGACCACTGGCAGCTGGGCCGCATCGACGGCAACGACGCGGGGCCTGGCGACGCGATCCTGGGGGCGGCGCTGGGCCACCTGGCGCGCTTGAACGGCCAGCCCGATTGCGGCGCCAGCGTGTCGAGCGCGCGCGCCTGGTTTCCGCTCCATAGCGGCGGCATCAACGACAGCCTGTGCTGGGTCGAGGTGAGCGTCTACCCCCTGGACAGCCCGGCCGGCGACGAGGAAGACAGCATCGCCACGCCCGGCCTGGACGCCGCGCAGCAGCTGGCGGTGCGCCAGGTCCTGGCCGCGGCCCGCCATTTCGATGGCCGCGCGCTTGGCCGCTGGCGCACCGTGGTGCGCTTCGGCCAGGGGCGATTCCAGGGAAATTCCTTCGAACTGGCGCTGGTGATGGCGGACCGACTGGCCAGGGGGCGCGAATTCGTGCCGCGCGGGCGCATCATCGCCAGCGGCTGTTCCGGCGCCTGGCACGCGGGCAGGGTGGATACGGTGGAAGGCTGCGCACCGAAATGCGCGCTGGTGCTGGGCCAGGCCGTGGCGGGCGACCGCCTGTTGCTGCCGAAGGCGTGGGAAACAGTGTTGCCTGAAGGATTTGTTGCAGCGGTGAAGGCGCGCGGCGCGAGCCTGGCGTGCATCGACCGGATCGGCATCATGTAAGTCAAGGGGGCGCACCTGACCGTGCGCCATGTACAGTGCGCTTTGCCCTGCTAGAATCGGCAGTTAGATAACCAGGAGTTCACTATGTTCCAGATGTTTGGATTTGGCGGCGTCAAGTGTCCGCGCTGCGAGCATAAAAATGCCGGCGAAGCCGGGTATTGCGCCGAATGCGGCCTGACCCTGGGGGCGCCGCGCAGCGAGCCCATCCTGCGCGACAACCGCTGGATTCCGGCCGACAACGAATTAGCCGTGTTTTTCGGCGTGCGCGCCCTGTCCGGCCTGTTCGTCAAGACCTTGCGCGTGCCGGCCACCACCCGGGCCTACATCTTGCAGGGCGACAAGGCCACAGAAGTGCCGCAGGGAGAATACGAAATCGAAGGCTTTTTCACCCGCCTGAACCACCTGCTGCGCGACCAGCATGCCGAAATCCTGATCACCCGCGCCAGCGCGACCGCCGTCGACTTCCTGTTCGACGAGCTGCCGACCGCCGAACACCTGCAAGTGTCGGCCCGTTTTTCGGTCAGCGTCAAGGTCGACCAGGTCAGCGCCTTCGCGCGCCACTTCATGACCCAGCCGGGCACCGTCACCAGCGAGCACCTGCGCGCGCTGCTGGCGCCGTCGGTGCGCCAGCTGGCGGCCGAATTCATCGGCGGCCAGTCGATGCGCGACATGGCCAAGAACCGCGACCTGCGCCCGCAGCTCGATGAACGCATCCAGGCCGACCTGAAGCTGCGCCTGGCCCAGTACGGCCTGGCCGTGGTGCAGGTCGATACGCTGGCCCTGCGCCACGATAAATTCGACAGCAGCCGCGAACGCATCGGCAGCCTGTTCCTGGTGGCCGACGACCGCCACGTGCAGCTCGAACACGCCAAGCATATCGACCAGCTGTACAACGACGAAGAATGGCAGCGCATCTTCAAGGAAGAACAGGACGCGCGCCTGCGCTTCCGGCGCCAGGAACTGCGCCAGGACGAAAGCATCGACAAGGCCGAACTGACCTTGCAGAACGCCGAGCGCCTGCAGGCCGTGCGCGCCCGCGAGATCGACCTGTATGCGCGCATCGTGGAAGCGCGCAACCGCAAGGACGCCCTTGAACGGGGCGCCGGCGACATGGTCAGCGAGCTGGAACACGAACTGGCCAAAAAGGGCGCAGCGCGCGAAGACGAATCGATGGAATGGGGCCACCTGCGCGAGCTGGCCGGGATCCGCATGCGCACCGAACTCGAAATCGCCCAGCAAGGCGCGCTCGAATCGCGCCAGCTGGCGCAGCAGCGCTTCGCGCACCAGCTGCTGCAGCAGCAAATCCAGAACAAGATCGTCCAGGCCCTGGGCATCGAGGACGAAGCGCGCAAACGCGCCGAACTGGTCCAGTTGCATGCGCGCCAGCATGCCGAAGCCCAGCGTGAAATGGCAATCGAGGAAGAACAGCACAAGGCCACCTGGCAGTCGCTGGCACTGGTCAACGCCGCCCACAAGCGCGAAGCCGAACGCATCGCCGAATGGGAAGACCAGCTGGCCCTGGACCGCAAACGCGACCTGATGCGGGGCAGCGCGGTCAAGGACGAAGAAGTCAACCAGAAGCTCGAAGCCATGCGCCGCTCCGGTGCGGAAGCGGACGCGGTCAAGCAATACGAAAAACTGCTGCGCACGATCGCGGCGGACGGAATGCAGTCGCGCCAGGCGCAGGAAATCGAGCTCGATGCCGAGCAGGCGCGCCACACCCTGAAGCAGCAGGAACGCGAAACCGAATGGCAGCAGGAGCTGCGCCGGCTGGACCACGTGCGCGAAGAAAAATACACGCTGCTGGCGCACGAAGCCGAACTGGAACGGATCGCCATCGCCCGCAACGAAAGCATCGGCGCCATGAGCGATACGGCCAAGCTGGCACTGGCCGCCGCGCCGAACGCCGCGGCGCTGGCCGACTTCATGAAAACCCAGGTCCACGCCGGCATGAGCGCCGACCAGCTGACCGCGCTGGGGGGCGTGAGCCCGGCCCAGGCGGCCCAGGAAGCGCGCGCGCAAGTGGAACGCGAACAGGCCAGGCGCGACGCCGAAGTGGACAAGGACCGGCGCCACCAGCTGGACCTGCTGGCGATGCAGAACGACGTCAACAAGACGGCGCTCAAGTCGCAGGCCGAGCTGGGTGCGGGCATCGTGCTGGCCGGTTATGACCATGCGCCGCGCACCTGTCCCAACGGACACCGCGTGGAAATCAACGACAAATTCTGCCCCGAATGCGGCGCGGCGCTGCACCCTTGAACGGACCGATGCAAACGGCAAGAGACAAAATTCGCGAACTGCGCGCCCTGCACGAAGACGGCCTGTTAAGCCTGCAGGAGTTCGACAGCCGCAAGAATGCCATCCTGGATGCGGAATACGCACCGCCGGGCAGCAGCGGCACGCCCATGGCGCCGCCGCCGATCAACATCAAGATGGGCACCGAGATCGGCCTGATGGCGGGCCAGGAAATCGGCCCGCAGAACCGCCGTTACCGGCTCGAGCGCCTGATCGCCCAGGGCGGCATGGGCCAGGTATGGCAAGCCATGGACCTGGCCACCCATGCGGAGCTTGGACACAGCGCCATGGTGGCGCTCAAGATCCTGCCGCCGCAGCTGACCCAGAGCCCCACCCACGCCAAGCTGCTGATCGAAGAAGCCACCCAGGCGCGGCGCCTGGCGCATGAACACATCGTGCGGGTCTACGAATGGGCCCAGGATCCGGCCACGTCGAGCTACTTCATCATCATGGAATGCCTCGAAGGTGAAGACCTCGACAGCCTGCTGGCGCGCGAAGGGCCGCTGGGCCTGGAACGCGTCCAGGAGCTGCTTGAACCGGTTGCCGGCGCGCTGCAGTACGCATGGGACAAGCACAAGCTGGTGCACCGCGACATTAAGCCGGGCAATGTGTTCGTCACCACCAGGGGCGACGTCAAGCTGCTCGACTTCGGCATCGCCGCGCGCGCGCGCAGCAGTGCCAGCAGCATTGGCCTGGAGGCGCCGGCCAATTCCGGCACGGCCGGCTACCGCGCGCCGGAAGCCGGCACCCATCAGCGCCAGCCCGCCCGCCAGCTCGACGTGTATGCCATCGCGGTGATGATCTACCAGATGGTCGAAGGCCGCATTCCTTTCGACGGCGCGCGCAGCGCGGCGCACGAACCGCCCCGGCCGGCGGCGCTGACGGAGCGCCAGTGGGACGTGCTGAAAAGCGGTTTCGCGGTCGACCCCGACGCGCGTCCGGCCAGTGTGGCGGCGCTGCTGGCGGCGCTGCGCGCGGCGGTCGGTCCCACGCCGCAGGAACTGGCGGCGCAGCAGGCCGCGGCGCGCGTGAAAGAACAGGAACGCCTGGTGCAGCTGGCCGCCAAGCGGAAAGCCGAAGCCGAAGCGGCAGCGGCGGCGCAGCTTGCCAGGGACAAGGAAAGGCGCGAACGCGAAGCATTCGCACGCGCCGAGGCCGACGAGGCCAAGCGCGAACGCAAGGAAGCGTTGCGCCAGCAGCTGCATGAGCGGCGCGAGGCGGACGCCGAAAAAGCGCGCCTGGCGCGCGAGGAGCAGCAGCGCAAGGCCATGCAGGCCAAGGCGGCAGCGGCCTATCGCAGCGAGCAGGAACGCGCGCGCGCCGAGCTGGCGGCCCGCAGCGCGGCCGAACTGGCGGCCCAGATGCCCACGCCCTCGAGTCCCGTGGCCGACCCCGAAGGCGTGCTGCGCGACCGCTTCCTCGACGGCACCGGCAAGGGGCCGGAACTGGTGCTGCTTCCGACCGGGCGCTTCCAGATGGGCTCACCCGAACACGAACGCAAGAAGGCCATGGCCGCAGGTTCCCAGCAAGCCTGGGTGGAACGCGAAACGCCGCAGCACTGGGTGGGCATCGAACAGCCGCTGGCCATGGGCCGCTATCCCGTCACGGTGGGCGAATGGCGCCAGTTCGCGCGCGCCACCGGCTGGCAGCCGCAGGGCGAAGTGAACTGGGCGGCGCCCGGCTTCCGGCAGGGCGACGACCATCCGGTGGTGGGCGTGACCTGGTTCGACGCGCGCCTGTACGTGCAGTGGCTGAGCGCCCAGACCGGCCAGCACTACCGCCTGCCAAGCGAGGCGGAATGGGAATACGCCTGCCGCGCCGGCACCAAGACCGCGTTCAACTTCGGCGACGACATCCATACCGGCCTGGCCAATTACGACGGCAATTACACCTATAACGGCAGCCCGAAAGGCGAATACCGCCAGGGCACCACGCGCGTGGGCGAATTTCCGCCCAATCCCTGGGGCTTGTTCGACATGCACGGCAATGTGTGGGAGTGGGTGCAGGACACCGTGCACGACACCTACGAAGGCGCGCCGAACACGGGGCAGGCGTGGGAGCAGGGCGGCGACCAGAGCCGGCGCATCCTGCGCGGCGGGTCCTGGCTGTACAACCCGCGCTACCTGCGTTCGGCCTTGCGCAATGGTTTCTCGGCCGCGCTCAGCAATGACATCGTCGGTTTCCGGGTCGCGCGCGACCTGGTGGATGGAACTTCGCACTAGTTGAAATACTCCAACCCGGGTCTACAATTACCTTGATGACCAAGGAGATCCATCATGCGAATTCCCGATGAACTACGCATTCCCGCCATTGTGTTTGGTTTGGAAGCAATATTACTGACCGGTGCCGCGCTGATTTTCCTGGTGCTGATACCGTAGCTGGCCCTGCCGCCGCCGTCACGCCCGCCGGACGCCACACCGGCGTGGAATGACGCGCATATAGCCTTTCACCCTCCCTCCTGATCGATTGCATTGCATTTCGCTATGCATTGATCTGCGCAAACTTATTTTTATGCTCATATTGAACGGGCCCTACAGTCATATGTGTCCGTTTGTAGCAACAGTTTCGTCAAAAGACGATGGTGAAGAGTACACAAAGTGTCTCCACGGGATCAGACTGTAAAAAGCAGGCCACCAAAACGCCACGAGGAGAAACGATGAAACGCCCATTGCGATCCAGTTTTGTCATTGCGATTCTGTCCACTTTTACGCTGTCCGCGCACGCCTTCGACGGCCCCACCATCACCATCAGCGGCTTCGGCACGGCCGCCTTGACCATGAGCGATACCGACCTGGCCGAGTACATCCGTCCCAACCAGGCCAGCGGCGTGGGCAAGAGCCCGCGCACCGGCGTCGATTCCAACCTGGGTCTGCAGGCCACGGCCAAATTCAGCGACCGCATCTCGTTCACGGCCCAGGGCCTGGTGCGCAAGGTTGCCAAGGATAGCTACGGCGCCGAACTGGCGTGGGCATTCGCCAAATTCAAGGCGACCGATGAGATCGACATTCGCGTCGGACGCATCGGCTTGCCGGTGTACATGATTTCCGATTTTCGCAATGTGGGCTATGCCAACACCATGATCCGGCCGCCGGCCGAGGTGTACCGCCAGGTCAACGGCGGCACCCTGGAAGGAATCGACCTCATCTGGCAGCACAGTTTCGGCGAAACCACCGTGACCAGCCAGTTCGGCTACGGCAATGCCAAGACCCGCTCGCCGGGCAATTCGAGCGTCGAATTCAAACCGGCGACGGCCATCCACATCATCGCCGAGCACGAACCCTTCACCTTCCGCTTCGGGCGGGCCGATGCGAAATTCTCGATCTACGGCAATGCCCCGCTCGATGGCTTGCTCACTACCCTGAACAACGTGGGCCTGGGTACGGTGGCGAAGGACTTGAAGGTTGTCGATTGCGACGGCTCGTTTACCTCGGTTGGCATGACCATGGATTACAAGGGCTTCCTGATCCAGAGCGAATATGCGGTCCGCAAAACCGATACGCGGGTGGTGATGGACACGACCTCGTACTACGCCATGCTGGGCTACCGGTTCGGCAAAATCACGCCGTACTACTACTACGGCAATATCAAGCAGGATACGCCGCGCACCTATGCGGGACTGCCCACCACCGGGCCGCTGGCGGCGCTCACGGCCGGCGTCAATGCGGTCGTCAAGTCGGCGCTGCAATCGACCAATGCGGTTGGCGTGCGCTGGGACTTCCACAAGTCGGCGGCATTGAAGGTGCAGGTCGACCATATCAGTCCGCGCGACGGCGCAGGCGCCTTCGTCAACGTCAAGCCCGGATTCTCCGGCCCTGTCAATGTATATGCCGCCGGCATCGACTTCGTCTTCTGAGGAGAACACCATGAAAACGAAAATCGGCATGATGCTGCTGGCCGCTGGCCTGGGCATGGCTGCGCCTGTGATGGCGGCCGAACTGGTGGTGATCGTCAATCCGAAGAACCCCGCCTCGCGCATGTTCAGCGAGCAGGCGGCCCAGTTCTTCCTTGGGAAGTCGTCGCTGTTCACACCCATCGAATATGACGACGGGGTCGCGATCCGGAATGAATTCCATTCCAAGGTACTGCAGAAGGATTCGGCGCAGGTGAAGACCATCTGGTCCAAGCTGGTGTTCACGGGGAAGGGCACGGCGCCGAAGGAATACAAGTCGGCGGCGGAGGTCAAGAAAGCGGTGGCGGCCGATGTCAGCGCGATCGGCTATATCGACAAGGGGGCGGTGGATGACACGGTGAAGGTGATCCTGACCGTGCAGTAGCTAGGCGGTATGCATGTCCTGCGGCGTGCCGTGTGGATGCTTGAGCGTGGTGCGCACGATCCAGCATTCCGGGTACGCCTCGCTGGCGAAGCGCGTATGGCGCGGCATCTGGCCCAGCTTGTCGAGTTGCGTCGTCGGCGTCAGCGGGCATTCGCGCCCGGTGACCGGGTCGAGGTGCCAGAAGCCGCCGTTCTGGTGGAACAGCAGGGGCATGACGGCGGCGCGCGGCAAGGCAGGGAAGGCGGCCACAGGAAAGCCAGGATGCTTGCCCGGCTCGAGGAAGTAGAAACACTCGGCATGCGCGCCCTGGTCGATGCGGTGCATGATCACGCCATTGGGCAGCAGTGCCGACACGCTCAGGACCACGATGCCCTTGATGCTGGCCGACAGTTCGATGCGCATGCCCAGCCGCAGCGTGACCGGCTTGCCCTTGCCCGGCCACACGCCGTCGAGCAGGATGCCGTAGCGCGACACGTCTTCAATTTCATAGCCCGCGCCGCCGCGCCGGATCACCGCATGGCGGCCTGACAGGCGGCGCGTGAGGCCTTCGCGATCCTGGCCGTCGTCGCCGAAATGGGTCAGCAGCACGTCGCTTTCCGGATCGTAGAGTTCGAAACGCCCCAGCACGCATTCGGGCATGGCGAACAGGCGCACCTGGCGCTGGGCGCCCGCTTCGGGCGCGGCGTTGACCAGGCAAGCCATGGAACTCTGGTGCGGATGCGGCTCGGCCTGGGCCGGCACGTCGATCTCGATCAGGTCTTCGTCCCAGGCGATGGTGCTAAAGCCCAGGTCCACCTTGCCGGCGCGCGCGTCCAGGTTCAGGTTCGCAATCGACGCGTTGCGGGCATGGACGTCGATGTCGAGCCGTCCGCCCCCGGCCTGCGCATTGACGCGCGCGATCGAGGCGTCGTCGGCCATGACGCGCACGTTCTTGTGGGTCGACAGGAAGGTCTGATGGATCTCGCCCAGCGTGGCGTCGGGCCGGGGCACCAGGATGATCATGGTGCACGCCCATTTGCTGCGGATGCGGCCATCGTGCTGGCTATACAGTTCCACTTCGATGCGGTACTGGCCGTGTTCCTTGCCGCGCGAGGAAAATTCGATGAACAGCGCTCGCCAGTCGCCGCGCAGGGTGCGCGCAAAAGAGTGGCGCGCGGCGCCGTCGGCCAGCAGCGCCGATTGCAGCTGCATGGTGACCAGGGGCGGGCTGTCGGCGGGCATGCCGCGCAGTTCGACCTTGATGGCCTGGCGGCCGCCGGCGGCGCGCGGATCGAAACCGCTGATGTGCAAATGCGGCTTGTCGAAGGCGGGCAGGTGGTCATGCGGCATTGAAACCGGTCCCGGCGGCACCGTGCTGGCCGGCCGCGCGCTGCGCAGGGCATTGATCAGTTCATAACTGGACGACGCCGCCACCGCCTGCGTATGCCCCACCGCGCACGCGGCTTCCCCGGGCAGGACCCACTGGGTGCAATGCGGATGACGGGGATTACTGCATTTTTTCATGGCAACGTTAGACGGTCGAGTATCTCGAAGCTTACGCCTTTTTGCCCAAGCGCGGCATTCAAAAGGCTGTTTGGCGCAACATTATTTTCCATATGGCACCTTCATGTTGTACGGCTGCGCACGACCACGGCCGTAAGGTTGTCGTGATGCAACTCCGGCGGCGGCGCGGATGCCATGTCGCCAAACAAGGCGGTGACCATGGCGCGCGCGTCCGGTTCGGCGTCGAACAGGGCTGGCCAGCGGTCCAGCCAGGAGCACGGGTCGGCGCAGGCCCAGAAACCGTCGGTGGCCAGCAGATAGACGGCGCCTGGCGCCAGTTCGAGCGCGCGCCGGTCGGGCAGGTGGTACAGGAAGGGCGGCAGGTTCAGCGGCGACAGCGGAAACAGCGGATCGCTCAGCATGGTCGGGTTGGAAAACGCGTTGCCAAGGATGAAAGCCTGCGAAATCTGCGAGCGGTGTTCGCCATGGACTTGCTGCCACCATTCGTGCTCGGCAAGGTGGCCGGCCATGGCGTAGGCGGTCGCGGGCACATGGTCGACGGTCATCGGTTGCACCTGGTGGCGGCCTATTTCGTACAGGCGCGAATCGCCCACGTGGTACAGCAGGGCCGCCTTGTCGGGACGCAATTCGAGCAGGGTCAGCGTGGTGCCGGGGCGCCGGCCTTCATCGTCGCCGCCCGCAAAATGATGTTGCAAGGTCGTGTGCAGCGCATCGAGGTGGGTGGAAAGTTCGCCCAGGCTGTCGCAGGGCGGCATGGTCAGCAGGCCGGCGACGACGGCTTCGGCAGCTTCCCGTCCGCGTCCGTGCCCGCCCATGCCATCGAGTACCGCGACGCGCGCGTGGCCGGCCGGCCAGTCGGGGATGCGGCTGGCCGTGCGTTGTTGGTCTTGCAGGAAATGGGCGCGGCCGGTGGTGTCGACCAGCAGGAAATTGTCCTGGTTTTCCAGGCGCGAACCTGGCGCCGCCGACGCGCAGGAGTGCGCGGCGATATCGAAGCGGGGGCCAAATTCGAGGTTGGAGAATGCTGGTGTCATCGGGGCGGTGGACGAAAGATGTGTCAATCTTGCCAGCTTATCCTATGGGCGCTGCGTCCAAAGCCCCGATCAGATGGCGTTTTCCCGCTTTGCTGTCAGCAGCGTGATGGCGTTGACAAGGACGCACACGCCGGCCGTCGCCAGCGCCGCCTGTACGCCGAACAGGTCGGCTACCTTGCCCCAGACGACGCTGCCGACGGCGTAGCCGCCCGCCATCACGAACAGGTAGATGGACAGTGTACGCGCCCGTATCGCCACTGGAAACGACAATTGCGCCGCCGCGTTGAGCGTGGAGACGGTGGCGGACCAGGCCATGCCGGCCGCGACGATCAGGGGAACCAGCAGGTACAGCGCGTGCAGGAAGGGCAGGACGATGAGCATCAGCCCATATACGACCAGCGATGCGGCCAGCAGCGGCGTTTTGCCGACGTATTGACGCAGCGTGGGCAAGATGAAGGCCGCCGTCACGGCGCCCGCGCCCATGCTGCCCATCAGCAGCCCGAACACGCCCGATTCCATGTGCAGCACATTGCGCACATACACCGGCAGCAGTGCGGCGAAGGCGATGGTGGCAAAAAAAACCGTGCTGACATTGACCAGGATATGGCGGTAGCGGCGGCAGCCGAAGGCGGTGGCCAGCCCCGTTTTCAGGCTGCTGGCGAAGTCGCCCCCCGGCGCCTGGGGCGGACGGCCCGGTTCGCGCCACCAGGTCCAGTACACGCCCAGCAGGCCGACGAAAGAGACGGCGTTGACCAGGATCAGGGCGCCGGCGCCGACCCAGTTGAACAGCAGGCCGCCCAGCGCGGGGCCCAGGATGGCCGCGGCGTTGTAACTGAGGTTGTTCAGCGTGGCCGCCGCTTCGACTTCGTCCGGGTCCACCAGTCCCGACATCGACGCCTGCCACGCGGGCCACATGAAGGCCGCGCCGGCGCCAAGGCAAAAGGTGAGCGCCAGCACGGGCGCTGCCGACACATGGCCGCTCATGACCAGGCCGGCCATCACGCAGGCGCACAAGGCCATGAACAGATTGCAGAAAAACAGGAAGCGCGGGCGGTCGACAGCGTCGGCAATCACGCCGGCGATCAGCGCGAATAAAAAGATGGGGACGTAGCTTGCGGTCTGGACCAGGGTGGTGGTGGAGGCCGACGTGGCCACGGTGGCGATCAGCCAGGCCGACGCGAAAGTCTGGGTCCAGGTACCCAGGTTCGATACCAGGTTGGCAAGCCAGAGCTGACGGTAACGCGCGTGCCGCAATGGTGTTGTCAGTGGCACCTTGCGGCGCAGCGGGGCTGCGGAAACCGGAACCGTCAGGCTTTCTTTTTGCATGGTGCAACTAGTCTACGGTGCGCCCGTGCAGGACGTCAACATGCAGACGTGCCCGCCGTGTGCATGGTATCGTAGCCGCATGCAGATACGACCCATACTCGACAAGGATATTCCCGTCGTGGCCCGCCTGTTGCGCGTGTTGTCCGAGGAATTCATCGTTCATGAAAGTGCTACCGATGCGGCATCGAATTTCGTCCGCGAAAACAATGAAAGCGGCATCATCAATTTCATCGACGCCGGCATCGTGTACCGCGTCGCAGAAATCGATGGCCGCGTGGTGGGCTTCATCGCCATGCGCGAGAACCGCCACCTGTTCCATATGTTTGTCGACAAGGCTTACCACCGGCGCGGCATTGCGCGCCAGCTGTGGGACGTAGCGCGCAGCGCGGCCATCGAGGCTGGCAATCCGGGTGTGTTTACGGTCAATTCGTCCAACTATGCGCTGCCGGTGTACGAATCGCTCGGCTTTGTGCGCACAGCGCCAACCCAGAATACCAACGGGCTGCTGTACAACCCGATGCGGCTCGATCTTTAGCGTTGCCCTTCATCGGGCCGGCGCAGCCACAGGCTGCTCGACCAGCCCACCACCTGCTTGCCGTCGACGCGGGCGCTGACCTGCCACCAGTCGCCGTCGCGCAGGCCGGTCGTGGTCACGAGCGCACCGGCCGGTACCACAGCGATGCGCGGCGCCGCCGTGCCCCTTGCCGCACGCAGGTTGAGGTCATCGAACACGCGGTAGCTGCGGATCTCGACGTGCGGCGCGCTGGCGATGCTGTGCGTGGCCGGCGTGGCCGCCATCAGCAGGATCAGCGAACCGATGCCCCAGGTGCCCAGGCCTGTGACGGCCATCGCACGCAGGTTGAGCCGGCGCCACCAGTGGGAAGGCGTCAGGAAGGCTGCCAGCACCAGGGTCAGGACCAGGCCGGCCGCGAAAGCGGCGAAGTTGAGCATGCTCATGATGGATCCCTTCAGGCGTCGAAGCGCAGCACGTAATGGCCTGCGACCAGGTGGTGCCCGGGCGGCAGCAGGTAGGGCTGGTCGGACAGGCTGGCGACGAAGGCCAGGTCCTGGTCCAGGTGGTACAGGGCCTGGGTGGCGCTCAGGCGGCCGATGGTGAAGCCGTCAGGGCCGGCTTCGAAACTGAAGGCGCTGCGCGACAGGCCGATGCGGTCGGCGCTGGCGTTGTCGGGCCCATCGCCGCGCTGCAGGAAACGCGGGGAATCGAGCACGCGCAGATTGGACAGCATGGGCGCGCTGCGGCCGAAGACCAGGCGCGCGCCTTGCGTGACCGGCACGCTGGCAGGATGCGGCAGCATCAGCGTGGCGCAATAGCGGTCGGCCATGGCTGGCGCCACCGCCAGCAGTTCGACCTTGCCGATACTGGCAGGCGCGGTGATGGCCTCGCGGCCCGTGCTGGTGACGGCATGCAGGTGGTCGTCGGCGTCGACAGACAGGCGAATGGCCGGGTCAATGCCTGCGGCGCACAGGGCCAGGCTGTGGTCCAGGCCAATCTCCATGCCGGTGGCGCCCGTTTCGCGGTAGCGCGACAGGCGCGGGAGGGCCAGTGCGACCAGGGTGACGCCCTGGCGCATCACTGGCGCGAAGGTGGCGTCGGATTCGGCCACCGCCGTCAATTCGGCGTCTGGCGCACGCGCTTTCCAGACTGCGGCTTTCGGCTTGACCGGAACCTGCACGCGTTCGACCTTGAGCAGCAGGCTGGCCTGGGACGGGCCGCGCTTCGACGTGATGGTGTAGACATCGTCCTCCAGCGTGCAGTCGAAGGCATTCCTGGGCCGTACCTGGACTTCGATCGGCGCCTCGGGACCGTCGTTGACGAGCAAGATCGCGCCTTCCGCGCCGAACGGCCAGCATGGCGCCGTGTGGCCACCCTGGCCGATCAAAGCCAGACGCTGGTTCAGGTACATCGGACACACGCTTTCCCAGGCCGTGCCGTCGGCCGAGGCCAGCACCTTGTACAGCACACGCTCGCTGGCGACCGGCAGATAGACTGCATGGCCGAACTTGACTTCGACTTCGCCCGGCTCCAGCGCTTCGGTGCCGACGACGTCGTAGCGCACGTCGTCGCTGCCGAGCAGGTCGCCGAAATCCTTGCGGTGCAGGGCGGTGAGCGACTCGGTCAGGTCGCGCAGGCGCGCACCGCGCGTGAGGTGGCGGTCGTCGTCAAGTTCTTCCTGGGCCAGCATCAGCGTGATATGCGAAAAGCAGCGGACAGGCGCGCGTCCGCGCAGTTCGCGCGGGGAGCGCTCGAGCAGGTCGCGCAGCAGCGGCCGGCGTGAAAACAGCGCCAGCCCCGGCGCCTGCCAGATTGCCTCGGCGTTGAACACATCGTTCACCTTGCCCAGGACTTCATGTTGGACGTAGACCGGCATGACAGATTCTCCTCGATTGATTGCGCGCTGATTGCACTGAACGCTAGCAGGGGGCAGATGAAAAACAGCAGGTGGCTGCCGCCCGCGGACAGGAAACTCATGGGCTGACCCATGATGGGAAAGATGGCCAGGTTGGTGCCCCAGGAAAGCAGCAGGTGGCCCAGCACGAAGGCCGCGCCGCCGCACAGGGCGAAGCAGCGAAAGCGCCCCAGCCAGGCCTGGCGGAAGTCGCGCGCCTGTTCGCCGGCCGCGAAGGCGCGCACTGCCGTTTGCAGCACGCCGGCCAGGAACAGCACCTGCAGCGCCCATAGCGCCAGGGCGCCCAGCAGGCCATGGCGATTCATGAAAAACGATGGCGCGAAATCGTCCTGCACCGCCGGGATATGCAGCGCGCTGCCGGCCGCCTGGCCCAGTGCGCCCAGCCCGAGCCAGTTGTCCGCGCCCCACCAGGCGCCTTCGGCGATCGCACGCGCCGCCAGCAGCAGTTGCTGGCCTGTGTGCGGATGGCGCGCCGGGTCGAGCCAGACGGCGAAGCGGTCGGCATAGAAGCCGCCCATGTCGCCCGATCCGGCGCGCATCCAGGCGATCGTGCCGACCGCCACGCAGCCCAGGGCCGCCAGCGCGATGGTGACGGCGTGGCGCCGCGCCGCGAACGACCAGGCCAGCGCCATGGACAGGCTCCACACCAGCAGCAGGATCAGGGGCGAGTAGTCGTCCACCTGCAGCAGCGCCAGTCCGAGCAGGCCCGCGAACAGCAAGGCGGGACCGGCCAGCCGGAACCAGCGCATGGGCTGCGGCGGGCCCTTGTGCCAGCCAAGCCCCACGGCGATGCAGTGGGCGGTGAGCGCCGTCAGCGCCAGCTTGGCGAATTCGACCGGCTGCAGGTCGAACACGCCGGTTTCGTCGCCGAACAGGACCTGCATCAGCAGCGCGGCGACCGCGGCGCCGGCCAGCAGGGCCAGGGCCCATTCGAGGCGCGTTTGTGGAACGACGCCGCGCGCCGAACGCATGCGCAGGCGGACATGAGCGGCGGCGCCCAGGCCTATCGCTAGCAGGGCGGTGGTCTTGTGGAAGTGGCGCAGCCAGGACGTTTCCATGGCGCCCAGGCCCAATTCAAGCTGGGCCAGGAGGCCGGCCGCCAGCAGCAGGATGCCGGCGCCGGTGGCCAGGGTCAGGCGGCCTTCGAGCAGCAGCCAGGTCCAGAGTGCGGCCCAGCCAAGCAGCATCGACATGCCGACGCCAAGGCTGGCGCCGGAGCGTTGGGAAATGAGCGCGCCCACGCCGGCGATCACGAGCAGCGCGGTTCCTGTGGCCGCGCTGCGCGCCATGCCGCGCTGCCACGTCAGGCCGGTCCAGGCGGCCAGCACGGCGCACAGTGCCAGCATGGTCCACCAGGCCTGCTTTGTGGGCAGGTTCCAGGAACTGCGTTCCTGCCAGGTCCAGGTGATGGCGGCGGGAAGCCAGGCCTGTTGTTCGGTAAACAGCGCCACGTTGCGCACAGGACGCAGGGCGAGGCGGCTGCCGTCGATGGAGACCGCCATGCGCGTGCGGCCAGCGGTGAGCGCGCTCACGCCCTGGAGCGCTTCTTCTTTTTGCGCGAGGTCGCGCGACGCCAGCAGCACCGGCGCGCTCGCTTCGCTGCCGGCGGCATTCGACAGCAGCAGTGCATGGTCGCCGCGGGCCAGCAGGGCGCTACCGCCAGGCAGGTGGGCAATGCCGATCCGGTTCCCGCATTGCAGGTTGCCGCCGAAAGTGAGGGGGCGCGCCAGCGTGAGCGCGTGCGGTGCGGCGCGGTTCCACAGCGCTGCCACCCGCGCCGTGATGCGCGTGTCAGGGCAGGGCGCTTGTGCGCTGCCATTGCGCAGCAGCGTCGCGCCGTCATAGCGCCATTGCTGGCCCGCGCCGGAGAACGTCACTACCCGGGGCTGGACGGTCCCTACTTCAAACAGCGCGGAGCCGATACGAAACCGCTGGCCAGCGCGCAGCGTGCTCGCGCCCATGCGTGTGTCGACCCCGTCGCGCTTGAGGATGAGCGGCCGTCCCGCGCTGACATTGCGGACCCACCATGTGCCTGCGGCGTCGCGGCGCAGGCCGATGTGGGCAGGCGCCGCCTGGGGCGCGGCCAGTTCGGCGCTGCCCAGCGTGAGCGACTGCCCGGCACTGAGCGTCACCGCAACGATGGAGGGCGAGTACACATCGGGCGAACGCCACAGGGCCAGCAACTGCAAGGCGCACAGCAGCGCAAGGAGAATGCGGGCGATCATGCGGCGCTCCGGGACGCTGCGATCATGCGGCTGATCTGGACGGCATGCTGCGGACGGTCGGCACGGTCGGCAGCGAGCAGGGTGCGCAGCAGCGGCAGGGCGGCAGCGGTGGCGCCGCGCTGCACGAACAGCGCCTCTTCGTCGGCGTGCAGCGTGGCGGGCACGCTGCCCTGGTTGCGCGCCAACAGGGCAGCGGCGCCGCCAGCCTGGTGGTCGCGGTAGGCCTGGCCGCAGGCGCTGCAAAAGCGCAGCGGCAGGCCACCGGTGACCAGGTAGTAGAACATGGCGCCGAGCGCGAAGTAGTCGGTGCGGGCATCGGTGTCGTAGGTGTTCTGCGGCGTCGGGAAAAATTGTTCGGGCGCCTGCCAGTTGGCGGTGCCGGCGTAGCAGGAAGCCGGTTGCCTGGCCAGCGGTTCGCTGGTGCCGAAATCGGCCAGCCGGATACTGTTGTCCTGCGGGTGCAGCAGCACGTTGGCCGGTTTCAGGTCGAGGTAGCGCCAGCCGTACTGGTGCACCTTGGCCAGCGCCTGGTTCACCTGGCCGAGCCAGTCGAGCACCTGGGCGAAGGGCACCGGGCCGGCATGGCGGCCCAGGTCGCGGCCCATCAGTTCGAGCGCCATGACGGGCAGTCCATTGTGGACGCCACTGTCGAGCAGGCGCACGATGTGGCGTTCATCCCACGGTTCGAGCGATTTGAGGAAGGCGATTTCGCGTGCCAGGCTGGCGCTCCAGCGCGGCTGAAGGTCCGGATGGGCGCGCAGCATCTGCGCCTCGTTGACCAGCTTGAGGGCGACGTCGGGACCATCGCCGGGGGATGCCGCGCGCCAGACCAGGCCGTACGCCGAGCCGGCCAATTGCTCGCGCAAGCGGTACGCGCCCGCGCCGAGTGTAATGATTGCATCCGCCTGCAGCATGCCGCCCTCCGGTATTGCGACGGCAATTGCCGCCGTCAAGCCTTAGCGGAGGGGCGCAACAAGCGCCGGTGTCATTGTGTTTACCGCTTGGGAATATTGTGTTAAAACTAAGTTCGCTACGCCGCGCTTCTCACCATGGAGAAAACCTGATGCCGACCGGACGCCCACTTTCGCCGCAGATAACCGTGTTGCAAGCCAAGCCGGCAGGTGCGCCCGCCGCAGCCAATCTGGCCGCGCGCGCGCCGGCGCCACCTCCCGTCTTCCGTCCCTTGGTCCGGCAGCAGCCGTTGCAGGCCAAGATGGGCGCACCCAGGACGGTTCCGTTGGCGCGTGTCGCCGTGCCGGTAGTCCAGCTCAAGAAGGGCGCGCCGAAATGGTCGGATGGTCGCAAGGCGGCAAGAAAAGCCGAGATGGACGCCGAACACGACATGCTGTGGCGGGAGCGCGCCCTGACGACGGAGATCGTGCCGTCTGATGAAGTGTTTTTCCAGGAATACCTGGCCAAGCGAAAGATCCCGAGAACGGCGTACCGGGGTGACGGGCGCAATGTCAATGCCGGCTCGCTGGCCGCCTATGTGCGGACCGGCGTCCTGCCCAAGCCGGGCGCTCCGGACATCACCTTTGCCGGGGTGGTCGATCACACGCACAGCAATTCCTCCCCGGGCGGGATGGTGTCGACTACATCGCAACGGCAGGGGGCGATCGATTGGGCTGTCGACGATCACCGTTATGGACTGGTTTTCGAGTTCCTGGTCTCAGACTACATCGATGTCAACTCGGTACTATCGCAGCGAAACTTCAGGAATCGCTACCACGGCCAGTATGAATTGCTCATTCCGCGCGCGATTTACATGTCCGAGGTGAAGGGCGTGTCGCTGTACCAGACGGGCGGTGTCCTGGTAGCCTCGATCTCCTACCCATGAAAAAAATGGACCAGGCATTGCTGCCCGGTCCATCCCGAAAACACCGGCCCGGAGGGGGCCAGGCGGTGTCTAACGGCCGTACCCGTGCCCGTGCCCGTGACCGTGCCCGCGACCATGGCCGCGGCCATGTCCGTAACCGCGGTGGCGATAGTAGCGGCCACGCGGCTCCACGTACACCACCGTCGGGGCGCTGTAGTAGCGCGGCGGCGCGTAATAGACGGGCGCCGGTTCGTAATAGGTACGTGACTGGACGTAGACCGGGGCCGGACGGTAGCCGCGACGCTCGTAGCGGTTGTCGTAGCGGTCGTCGTAGTCATTGTCGTAATAAGCCTGGCTGCGATTGCGGTCACTGGTGCGGATCGAATTGCCGACCGCAGCGCCCAGCACACCGCCGACCACCGCGCCATTGCGGCCCGACACATTGTGACCGATGGCGGCGCCAACAACCGCGCCAACGGCTGTATTGACGCCGCGGTCGCTAGCTATCGCGGTGGACGAGACGGCCGCAGCGGCCAGAATCACCGCACTGACGAATTTAGTATTGAACATGGCGTTTCCTTTTGGCCTCTGCCGGGATCGGGATGATCGCAAAGTGGCGGGGCATGTAGCCACTATAGCGAGGGCACATCGAAACGCCATTGCTAATACAGAATCTTACAAATGCTACGCAAGATGTAACACGGCCTTGCGTACCGGCCCGCTTGCCCCATCTAAGGCCGGTTAATCCCGTTTCCCGGACTGCCCATGTTTCCGCGCCGTGTCTTGCTCACCGTCCTGGGCCTGTTGTCGCTGCTGCACATCTATATCGGCATGCGCCTGATTCCCGACATCGACCCCGGCCCCTGGGGCGTGGCCGCCGGCGTCGTGCTGCTGGCCATGTCGACCCTGTTGATGCCGGCCGGGCTGGTGTCGTCGCGCTACCGGCGCTGGAAGTATGCCGACCAGCTGGCCTGGGTCGGCCTGGTGGCCATGGGCTTCTTTTCGTCGTTGCTGCTGCTGACCATCTCGCGCGATGCGGCCCTGCTGGTGCTGACCCTGTTCGGCGCGGCCACGCCGCCGGTGGTGCGCGCCAGCGCCATCGCCGTGCCGCTGCTCGCCCTGGGCGTGACGCTGGTCGGGTACATCAATGCGCGCCGCGTTGCCAAGGTGGTTACGGTGGACGTGCCCATCGCCGGCCTGCCTGCAGCGTTCGAGGGCTATACCATCGTGCAGATTTCGGACATCCACGTCGGGCCCACCATCAAGCGCGGCTACCTGAACGCCATCGTCACCAAGGTCAATGCGCTCCATCCCGACGCGATCGCCATCACCGGCGACCTGGTCGACGGTTCCGTCCAGCGCCTGTCCCTGCATACCGAACCGCTGGCGCGGCTGGCCGCCACCGATGGCACCTTTTTCGTCACCGGCAACCATGAATATTATTCGGGCGCGCAGGAATGGATCACGGAACTGCGGCGCCTGGGCCTGACCGTGCTGCTCAATGAACACGTGGTGCGCGAGCGCGCCGGCGACGCCCTGATGATCGCCGGCGTCACCGATTTTTCGGCCCATCAGTTCCACGAATCGCACCGCAGCGATCCTTTCGCGGCGGCCGTGGGCGCGCCAGGCAATGTACGGGTAAGGGTGCTGCTGGCCCACCAGCCGCGCAGTGCGCCCGCCGCCGCCGAAGCGGGCTTCGACTTGCAGCTGTCCGGCCACACCCACGGCGGCCAGTTTTTCCCCTGGAATTTCTTCGTTCCCTTGCAACAGCCGTTCACGGCGGGCTTGAACCGCTTGCGCGCGCTGTGGGTCTACACCAGCCGCGGGACTGGCTATTGGGGACCGCCCAAGCGTTTCGGCGCGCCGTCCGAAATCACGCGGGTGCGGCTGGTCGCTGCTTAATTCCAACAAAAGTATTGCCGGATGCGCTATTGTTTGAATCCTTGCCCCCCCTAGGATTCGCCGCATGCAACAAAAGCCGCTGCTCACCCTGATCGCCGCCGCGCTCCTGTGCGCGGGCGCCCATGCCGCCACCCCGGGCAATGATCCCGCCGCGCTGAACCAGATCCGGGACGCCGCACTGCGTAGCGACTGGGCCTTCGAACGCACCGCCGACATGACCGACCTGATCGGCCCGCGCCTGTCCGGTTCGGCCGGCTATGCGGCCGCGGTGACCCAGGTGGCCGAGGCGATGCGCAAGCTGGGCGCGAAGGTCACGCTGCAGCCGGTCAAGGTGCCGCACTGGGTACGCGGCGCGGAAACGGCGGCGCTGGTGGAATACAAGGGCCGTCCGGCCGGTGTCTCGCAAAAAGTGGTGCTGACGGCGCTGGGCGGTTCCGGCGCCACGCCTGCCGCCGGCCTGACCGCGCAAGTGATCGTGGTGCGCAATTTCGATGAGCTCAAAGCGCGGGCGGCGGAAGTCAAGGGCCGCATCGTGCTGTTCAATGTGCCGTTCGACCAGGGGCTGGCCGACGGCGGCCAGGCCGGCCAGGCCTATGGCCAGGTGGTGCGCTACCGCGGCGGTGGCACCCGCATGGCGGCCGAGATGGGGGCCGTGGCCGCACTGGTCAGTTCGGCCGGCGGCGCCAATTACCGCTTGCCGCATACCGGTTCCAGCGGCTTGCAGGACGGGGCCCGCATTCCGGCCGCGGCCGTCACGGTGGAAGACGCGCAGCTGATGGCGCGCCTGGCCGCGCGCGGCCCGGTCAGCATGCACCTGGTGCTGACCCCGCAAACGCTGCCGGACGCGGACAGCTTCAATGTCATTGCCGACTATCCGGGCACCGACAAGGCCGATGAAATCGTGATCGTGTCCGGCCATCTCGATTCCTGGGACCTGGGCACCGGCGCCAACGACGACGCCACCGGCGTGGCCAGCGCCATGGCCGTGGTCGAAACGCTCAAGCGCCTCGACTTTCGTCCGCGCCGCACCATCCGCGTGATTGCCTGGGCCAATGAAGAAAATGGGGGACGCGGCGCCGCCGCCTACCTGCAGGGCTACAAGGACAGCGTCCATCATCATTTCGCCGCCATCGAAAGCGATGCCGGTTCCGGGCGGCCGTTCGGCATGCGTTCGAGCGCGCCGCAATCGGCCAACAAGCTGTTCGCGCCGCTGCAAGCGGCACTGGAACCGATAGGCGCCGCTGCGCTGCAGCGTGCAGATGCGCTGAGCACGGGCGACCTGGGCGGGCTGGAACAGGCCGGCGTGCCCAGTTTTACGCCGCTGATCGATACCTCGGATTATTTCCACTACCACCACACCGCGGCCGATACGCTGGACAAGGTCGATCCGCAGAACCTGCGCAAGCACGTGGCCCTGATGACGTCGCTGACCTGGTTCCTGGCCAATGTGGAGCAGCCGATCGGCCGCTGGAGCGGGCCGGTCAAGCAGTAAGGCTAGAAGGCGTTGATGGGAATTTTCAGGTAGCGCACGCCATTTTCCTCGGCCGCCGGCAATTGCCCGGCGTTGAGGTTGACCTGGATGGCCGGCAGGATCAGGGTGGGCATGTCGAGCGTGGCATCGCGCGTGGTGCGCATGCCCACGAAGTCGCTTTCCGACACGCCCGCGCGGATATGGATGTTGCTGGCGCGCTGGTCGGCCACCGTGGTTTCCCATGCGGCGCTGCGTCCTTGTGGCGGATAGTCGTGGCACATGAACAGCCGGGTGGCCGGCGGCAGCGCGAGCAGCCTTTGCACCGAGCGGTACATGGTGGCGGCCGAGCCGCCGGGAAAGTCGCAGCGCGCCGTGCCCACGTCGGGCATGAACAGGGTGTCGCCGACGAACACGGCATCGCCGACCTGGAAGGCAATGTCGGCCGGCGTGTGGCCCGGCACATGCAGGGCGCGCGCTTCCATGGCGCCGATATGGAACACTTCGTCGGGGGCGAACAGATGGTCGAACTGGCCATACTGGCGGGGGAACACGGCCGCGAAGGCTTTTTGTACATTGCGGATCGATGCGCCGATGCCGGTCTTGCCGCCCAGCTGGGTGGCGAGATAGGGCGCCCCCGACAGGTGGTCGGCGTGGGCATGCGTTTCGAGCAGCCATTCCACGGTCAGCCCCTTGGCGCGCACGAAGGCGATCATGGCGTCGGCCGACGTGGTGGACGTACGGCCCGACTTGGGATCGTAATCGAGCACCGGGTCGATGAGCGCACAGGCACTGCCTTCCGTTTCGTACACGACGTAGGAAACGGTGGAGGTGGCCTGGTCGAAAAAGGCTTGAATCGTAGCTTGCATGGCGTTGGGCGAGTGTTGGTTTCGCGATTATAGCCCAACGAAATAGCGACTATGCATTGAAAAGTTGTCTATAATAAATCTTTGTTGACACTCGTCTGCATCGATACCCCAATGACACTGCTTTCCGGAAAAAATGCCGCGAAATGCCTGCTTTTTATGGCGGCCTTGTGCGTGGCTGCCGGCGAGCTGTTCATGGTGCGAGCGCTGGTGCCGCTGGAAAACCGCGTGCTCGACTTCCTGGTTCGACACCAGGCCAGCTCCCTGGTTCCCGATCCGGACATCGTCATCATCGATATCGACGATGCCAGCCTGCAAAGCATGAAGGATGTGGCCGGCAGCTGGCCGTGGCCGCGCTCGGTGCATGCGGAATTGCTCGACGGCTTGCGCGCCCAGCAGCCGCGCGCCATCGTGTTCGATATCACCTTCACCGAGAAGGATGTCTACCGGCCTGACAGCGATGCGCAATTCAATGCCGCGCTCGCCGGCAATACGAATATCTATTTCCCCATCATGCGCCTGCCGGAAGGACGCGACGTCCACGGCCCGCTGGCCGCCGAGGTGGCTCCCTGGCTGGGGCTGGTGAAAACGTCCCGGGCCGACCCGGCGGCGCGCGTGGCCATCCAGCCGCCGCTGGCGGTCGACGAACAATACTGGCGCACGGGCAGCATCAATTTTTCCAAGGACGACGACGGCATCGGCCGCCGCTACAACTTGTATACCGATGCGGGCGGCTGGCTGATTCCTTCCTTGCCCGGGCGCGTGGCTAGCGGGCTGGGCTTTGCCATGCCCGGCACGGCCGACGTGCTGCTGTCCTGGCGCGGCGGGGCGCGCACCTTCCAGCACATTCCCTATGCCAGCCTGTATCACGACTTCGGGCGCGAAAAACGCCAGCGCCCGGCGGACGAATTCAAGGGCAAGATCGTCATCATCGGCTCGGACGCCACGGGCTTGAACGACTTGCGCGCCACGCCGATATCGAGCCTGTATCCGGGCGTGCAAATCCTGGCCACCGCCATCGACAACCTGAAGAACCAGCGCACCATGCGCACGCCGCCTCCTTGGGCGGTGCCGCTGGCCACGCTGCTGGCGATGGCGCTGCTGTTCCGTGCATTTATCCGCGGCACCAATGTGCTGCAGATCGGCGTGCCGCTGGCGCTATGCTCGTTGCTGCTGGTGGGCGGCCTGTGGTGGGGCATCGGCCAGCGGGTGCTGGTGCCGGGCATCGCCGCACTGATCCTGGCGTGGCTGTATTACGTGGCAGGCGCCCTGCAAGCCTACCTGGCCGAACGCAAGTCGCGCCAGGAAGCGGTGCAGATGTTCAGCCGTTTCGTCAATCCCACCGTGGTCCAGCTGCTGCTGACGGCCGGGGGGCTGGCCCGCAGCGGCGAGGCGCGCCAGGTGTCGGTGTTGTTTTCCGACATACGCGGATTTACAACGCTGTCGGAAAACCGCACGCCGCAGCAAGTGGTGGGCCTGCTGAACCGCTATTTCACGCTCCAGGTGGAGGTGGTGTTTCGCCACGGCGGCACCATGGACAAGTTCATTGGCGATTGCATTATGGCATTTTGGGGCGCACCATTGGATGATCCCAGGCACGCCGAAAATGCGGTGCGGGCGGCGCTGGAAATGGCTGACGTGCTGCAGCAATTCAAGCGTGAACTGGGCGAGGAAGATGCCGACTTCGATGTCGGCATCGGCATCCATTCCGGTCCGGCCGTGGTTGGCCTGATCGGTTCGGAGCAGCGCAAGGAGTACACCGCCATTGGCGATACGGTCAACCTGGCCAGCCGCATCGAAGGCTTGACCAAGGGTGTGTCGCGGATTCTGGTGTCGGAAGAGACAATGCATCAATGCGGTGCGGCGTTCGGCTTTACCCCGTATGGCTCGTTCGAAGTCAAGGGGCGTGAACAAGGTGTCCGCTTGTTCGGACCACACAAAGGGGAATCACAATGAAGAAAAGCATTGCTGCATGCACCGGCATGTTGATCGTCATGGGCAGCGCCTGTGGCGCCGAACTGGCGTACACCGTGCGTCCCACGGAAATGAAGGCCAAGCCCTTCACCGACGCGGCCACCCTGGCCAAGCTGGCAGGCAACAGCAAGGTCGATGTGCTGATGCGCCAGTCGAGCTGGCTGCAAGTGAAGGCCGACGCGAACACCGGCTGGGTCAAGATGCTCAGCCTGCGCTTCGACCAGATGGGCAACGCGCCCAAGGCGGGCGCCGGCAACAGCAATCTCGGCACGCTGTTCAATATTGTCCAGACGGGCAGCGGCGGCAGTGGCGCCAGCACCGGCGTGAAGGGCCTGAAGATCGAGGAAGGCTTGCGCAATCCTCGCCCCAATCCTGATGCGCTGCGCCAGATGGAAGAGCTGGACGTGAATGACGCCGAAGTGAAAGCCTTCGCCAAGGCCGGCAAGCTGAGCCCATCCACGATGGCCTATGTTCCTGCACCGGGAGCGAACTGATGAAAACCACACTGACCCTGATCGTCCTGGCACTGGTGTGCTCGGGCTGCAAGACGGTAGCGCCCATGCTCAACGATGCCGTGCGCAATATGAGCGTGAGCGACGTGCAGAATGCGGCCGCCAAGGCGCAAAAGATTTCCGAAGGCCAGCGCGAATTCACGCAGCTCGAAGAAGTGGCCCTGGGTTCCGGCATCGCCAGCAATATGCTGGGGGCCGCCAACCTGTGGTCGGACAAGAAGGCGCAGCGCTATGTGAACCAGGTGGGGCTGGTGCTGGCGGCGCACTCCGAGCGCGCCGACCTCAACTGGCACTTCGCGGTGCTCGACGACATGGAATTCAATGCCTTCGCGGCGCCGGGCGGCTATATCTTCATCACGCGCGGCCTGTTGCAGAGCTTGCGCAGCGAAGCCGAACTGGCGGGCGTGCTGGCCCACGAGATAGCCCACGTGGTGCGCAAGCACCACCTGATGGCCATCAAGAAAGCCTCGAACCGCGAACTGCTGGGCGAGGCCGTCAATGCCGGCACGGCCATGGCGGTGCGCAACAACAAGTACAGCGGCGCGCTCACGCCGGCGCTGGCCAAGCTGGCCTCGGTCGGTACCGAAATGTATGCGCGCGGACTGGACAAGGATGACGAGTTCGAAGCGGACCGCATGGCCGTGGTACTGACGGCGCGGGCCGGCTACGACCCCTACGGCTTGCCGGCGGTGCTGCAATCGCTGCAAACGGTCGATCCGAACTACGCCGGCCTGGCGCTGATGTTCAAGACCCATCCGTCCTTCCAGGCCCGGCTGGACTTGCTGGCCAAGGTGATGACGTCGGACTTCGACAAGTTTGAAAAAAACCAGACGCTGGAAGGACGTTTCAAGGCGCAGGTGGCGGCGCCCAAAGCGGGAAAATAACGCGGCCTTGTAAATGAAACGGGGGGCGCTGCCGATGCCGGCAGCGCCCCCCGTTTTATTGCTGAACCAGGACTACAGGTTCAGCTTGGGCAGGTAGCCGCCCGGGATGATGCCGAAGACGGACAGCACGATCAGGATCAGCAGGATGATGAACAGGACGCGGACGATCTGGGCCACAGGGGAGGGTAGCGGCAGCATGCTGACCAGCCACCAGATGAGGCCGAAGATGACGAGATAGACGATGAGGCTGATTAGGATGTTCATGGGATGGTCCTCGATTGCATTTTTGTAGGGGGGCTGATAGCCGAAACAGACAGGACCAACCTTAGTTGATTACGGATGAGTTATCCGTACGGTGGGGCACATAGCGCACGCCGGTGAGGAATTATTTCTCGTCGACAAAAAGGCGCCGCACGGCGCGAGCTCGTCCGCGGAAGGGGCGGCCGTACATGGTTTGTATGCCGCTGGTGAAGTTTTGCCCCCATACCAGGTGCGAGCGCGGCTCTTGCGGTTCGCTCGACCAGTACCACACGCGCTGGAATTGTTCGCGCAGGTTGGCGTACAGCAGGGCCAGTTCGCGCCGGCTGGGCAAGTCGCCCCCGTTGCCGATGGCCCATTCGCGCGCGGCTGACCAGGATATTTCCTGCGCTTCACCCGGTAGCAGCACCACATGGTGGTCGGGTACGCCTTCTTTGCCAAGGATGAGCCCGGCATATTGCTCCCCGTCTTTCAGCGCGCTTCTGACCTGCATGTAATCTCTCATGGCTGCCTCTCGGGGTCGCGGGTAATCAGGTGTAGGACAACGGCGCAGGTTTCGAGTTGCATGCCAAGTGCTTGATTGCAAATAATAAAGTGCCTGTAGTCATTTGATACTTGCCAGAAATTTTCCTAAGAAAACATTGAACTTAGGCAGTTGATTTGGCTCAAACCTTGCTCATTCACGACACAAGGTAAGGAACCTTCAATGATTAAATTTGTCACTTTCGCCTCGGATAAAAAACTCAGCGCCCTGGTCTGCTCCAGCATGGCCGTCCTGCTCACCGCATGCGGTGGCCAGGCCGTCGAAGACAGCCCGTCCCAGAGCGCCACTGCCGGCTTCATCGCCAGCAGCGAGCAGGCAACTGCCCCGGCAGTAGCCATCCAGGCCCAGGACAGCGCAATCACGGCAGCCCCCCAGGCTGGCACTGCGGTTACCACCGAAGCCGACTTCGCCATGAGCGGCTACAACGCAGACACATCGCATACACAACAAGGCAACATCAGCGCGATGCAAACCGCGTTCGCACCCCAGGACGACGCCGCACTGGCGCCAACCACCAACACCCCGCAAGTGACCATTCCGGCGACCACCTACAAGCTCTACGTTTCGCCGAGCGGCAACGACAGCAGCGCCGGCACCGCCACCGCGCCATTCAGGACACTGGCCCGCGCAGCCCGTTCGACCCGCGCCGGCACCACCGTGTTCGTGGCTCCTGGCACCTATGACGGCGGCTTCAAGACCACCGTGCACGGCACGGCAAGCGCCCGCATCTACTATGTATCGACCACCAAGTGGGGCGCGAAAATTGTGCCGCCGGCCAGCTCGACCAACAAAGTGGCATGGGACAACCGCGGCAATTACGTCGACATCATCGGTTTCCACGTCGACGGCAGCGCCCCGCGTGCCGGCACCCGCTGGGCCAGCGGCATCTACAGCGGCGGCTCCTACGACATGATCCGCAATAACTGGGTGCACCACATTGCCCACAACATCACTTGCGGCAGCGCCGGCGGCTCGGCCATCGGCGTGGACAGCTACTACCGTGGCGTGAAGACCGACGTCGTCGGCAACCTGGTGCATGACATCGGCCCCGCGGGCTGCCGTTACGTGCAGGGCATCTACATCAGCACCTCGGGCACGGTGAAGAACAACGTGGTCTACCGCGTGGCCGAAGGCGCGATCCACCTGTGGCACGACGCGGCCAACGTCATCATCACCAACAACACGGTGACGGCGTCGAATACCGGCATCATCGTGGGCGGCGGCGACTTCTATTTCACGTCCGGGCCGAGCGACAACAATGCGGTGTACAACAACATCGTGTACGACAACAAGATGGGCATCTCGGAACAGGGCAAGACTGGCCGCAACAACACCTACCGCAACAACCTGGTGTTCCAGAACTCGACCTACAACTGGAAGCTCAACAACGGCCTGACGCATACGTCCACCATCACCTCGTCGCCCTTGTTCGTCGCCTACAGCCGCACCGGCACGCCGAACCTGAAACTGTCGGCCAGCTCGCCGGCGATCGGGCGCGGTACGTCGGCCCAGGCGCTCGCGTATGACTTCCTGGAGCGTCCGCGCAACGCCAGCACCGGCTACGACGTCGGCGCCTACCAGCACTAAGCTGGTCAATACGCGCGCACTTCTTTTTTTGAAGTGCGCGTGCGCAATGCTTGTCGTTCCGGTAGGATTGTCCAATTACCATGTGGATTTGGAGAAGACCGATGCGAACGACAATGTCACTGTGCCTGGCCGCCATGCTTTCGAGCCTGGCGGCTCCTTCCGTATACGCCCAGCTGCAAACCAGCGAGGCGCCCCCGGCGGCCAGCGGCTGGAAAACGGTTGCCGTCGCCGACGGCCTGAACCACCCCTGGGGCATGGCCTGGCTGGCCGATGGACGCATGCTGGTGACCACCAAGGGCGGCGTGCTGCACATCCTCAATGGCAAGAAGTTCGACCCGGTGCCGATGGAAGGACTGCCCGCGGTATTCGCGGGCGGCCAGGCCGGACTGCTCGACGTCAGCGTCCATCCCAAGGACAAGGGCCATCCCCGCGTCTACATGACCATGGCGACCGGCACCGACGACGCCAACCGGACCACCCTGGTCCAGGGAATCTTTGACGGCAAGAAAATTCATGGCATCAAAGTGCTGTTCCGCGTGAAGGATGACAAGAGCGGCGGCCAGCACTTCGGTTCGCGGCTGCTGTGGCTGGCGGACGGCACGCTGCTGATGAGCATTGGCGACGGCGGCAATGCCCCGCAAAAAATCGGCGACATGCTGGCGCGCGACCAGGCCCAGAACATGGCCGCCCACCATGGCGCGATCCTGCACCTGACCGACGCCGGCAAGCCCGCGCCGGGCAACCCGCTGGCGTCGAAGCCGGGCGCGCTGCCCGAGCTGTGGTCCAAGGGCCACCGCAACATCCAGGGCATGGCGCGCGATGCGGCAGGGCGCGTGTGGGCCACCGAGCACGGCCCGCGCGGCGGCGATGAACTGAACCTGATCGAAGGTGGTCAGAACTATGGCTGGCCGCTGCAAAGCTACGGCAATGATTACCGCTCGAACGAACCGATCGGCCAGAAGGTCGTGGCGGGCATGGCGCAGCCAAAAATTGCATGGGTGCCGTCGCCGGGCGTGTCGGGCCTGGCGTATTACACGGGTTCGCAATTCCCGGCCTGGCGTGGCAGCCTGTTCGCGGGCGGGCTGGCGTCGACCGACGTGCGCCGCATCGCGCTGGACAAGGCGGGCAATGTCGTGTCGCAGGAACGCCTGAACATCGGCAAGCGGGTGCGCGACGTGAAGCAGGGGCCGGACGGCCACCTGTACCTGCTGACCGATGAAGACAATGGGCAATTGCTGCGGGTAGTGAAAGACTAACAGAGGAATCCGATGTCCGGAATCGAGCAGCGCGAAGCCGTCTTTCTCCGGCCCGGAGAAGGGCGGCCCTATCCCATGGGGCGCATTTCCGCCTTGTTCAAGGCGGACGGCGCGGAAACGGCAAACCGCTATTCGATACCGGAATGGTGGCTCGAGCCCGATACGCAGGGGCCGGGCGCCCATGCGCATCCGGAAGACGATGTCTTCTACGTACTCGAAGGGATCATGAGTTTCCTGCTGGGCGAGCGCTGGCTGGACGCGCCGGCGGGATCCTTCGTGCTGGCGCCCGGCGGCGTGACGCATGACTTCGAAAACCGCGGCACGGTGCGCGCGGGCGCCTTGAATATTTCCGCGCCTGGCGACTTCGAGCAGCACATGCCAGGCATCGCCGAATGGTTTGCCGAGCATCCGCCAGGCGAGGCCGGGGCACGATGAACGTGGAACAACTGAAGGCGTGCTGTCGACAATTTCCCGGCGCAACAGTACGCTTGCTTGGCGAGCCCAGCAACATCCTGGTGTTTTCGGTGGGCGACAAAAACTTCGCCTATTTCAAGACCAGCGATCCGGAAAAATGGCGCTTCAGCATGCGCGTCTCGCCGGACCGCTTCCTGGAACTGACCGATACTCCTGGCGTCAAGCCGGCCCGCTACATGGGGCGCTTTCACTGGGTCACCATCGTCACGGTCGGCAGTTTTCCCACGCCGTACTTGCGTGAACTGCTCGAATGGTCTTACCGCAAAGCGCGCGGATCGCTGAGCAAGGCCAGGCAAGTGGCATTGGAGGCCTTGTGACGGCGCATCTCCACGCCCTGCGGGGCGACATTACAAAACTCGCTGTCGATGCCATCGTCAACGCGGCCAATTCATCCTTATTGGGCGGCGGCGGTGTCGACGGTGCCATCCACCGGGCGGCCGGCCCCGAGCTGGTGCATGAATGCCGGCTGCTTGGCGGCTGCAAGACCGGCGAAGCGAAGGCCACCAAGGGCTACCGTCTTGACGCCGGGACCATCGTTCATACGGTAGGACCTGTATGGCGCGGGGGCGGCAACGGTGAAGCGGCATTGCTCGCTTCCTGCTATGCCGAGTCATGCACGCTGGCCTCCCAACGCGGCGCGCGTTCCATCGCCTTTCCGAGTATCAGCACCGGCATCTACGGCTACCCGGTTCAACTTGCTGCCGACATCGCTGTCACGACAGTCCGGAAAATGGTCGAACAACTGCCGATCGACGAAGTGATTTTCTGCTGCTTCTCTGACGACGATCTTGCCATCTACGCGGCAGCACTCATCGCATCGCCCCAATAATCCCTCTTTCCTCTATTCATTTTTAGAACCATTTTCATTTTTGGGACAGTCCCAGGTTTATGGGAAAGAATTGCCTGAAAACCTGGGACAGTCCCGCCGGAGGGAAGGTCTGGAACGCTGCGAGCGCGCCTGCGAATTTGCCGCTCGCGTCGATTGCGCCCATGGTGTAGCCCTGCCAGCCCGGCTAGACTTGCTCTTCCCAATAGACACACCGAGGCCGTTCGATCCGAGCGCGCGCTTTGGTGATCAGGTCGGCCTGCATGCTCTTGCTTTTCACGGCTTGCTGCCAATCCAAGTCCACTTCGCACGCCATCACCGGCTAGTCGTAGCGGCCCGCCATGGCCGACATCGTGGTCGAGATCATGTTGTTGTCGTTGACCCAGTCATTCGCCGGCCCGTGGTGCGACACATCTTCGGGACGACATTTTCGGGACAGTCCCAGGTTTATGGGGACAGTCCAGGTTTATGGAAAAGTATCGATACCTGGGTCGACGCCGACGGCGAGCGCGCCATGGACGAGAACCAGTGCCTGCCAGGGCGCATCGTCGGCGACAACGTGGCCAGCATGGCGCTGTTCCTGGGCGCGCATGACAGCCGCATGCTGACGGAGCAGGAATGCGTGGTCGACGCAGGGTGGACCTGAGGCGCTATTCCTACCGTGCGCCCGGTTACATTTGTTACAAGTTAGAATTTACCCACAGAGCAGTGCGCAACCACCGGGGGAAAATCTTGCTTACATGGGTGTACGATGAAATAGGGTGTGCCGGGGCAATGCTCGACGAGTACTGTGTCCGCAACCTGAACGGCGACACGGTCGCCTGGGTCTTTGGCGTGAGCTTGTTTTCCCTGACGGGCGAGCACATCGGCTGGTACGAGGATGGGGTGTTTTACGATACCGACAACCGCGTGCTCGGCTTCCTGCCGGACGCGCGCGGCCTGGTGCCCGAGATGCCTCCGCTGGCGCACGAACCGCCACTGCCGGTCATGAGCAAGCGGCCCTGCGTACCCACCCTGCGCGGACGGTCGGTGCGCCCGCCAAGGCAGGGCTGGTCCAGCCACTGCCTTGCATCCTACCTGCAGTCCGCGTCGCGCCCGGTGCCTGCCGGCCGCTTCATTCCCTGGCTGGTGGCGCCGGTCCGCACCCTGAACAGGCTATAAATTGGCGATCGCCGCCAGCATGGTCCGGCGCTGCGCATAGCGGTCGAGCACCTCGTTCTGCATGCGGTCGTCCTTGATGCCGCGCAGCAGGAGAAAGCGTTGCGCCACATCGTCGCCGAAGGCGCGCAGCAAGTGCTGGCGCTCTTCCATTCGCACCGTTTCCAGGCATTCCGGCTCGTCGATAAAATCATCAGTCTCTTCCATGATTTGATCCTCCTGTTCATTGACTGTACGCCCCGTCGAGTCCGCCTTTTTGCGCTAGGTCATTCGCGACTGCAAGTTTCCTGCCGTGTTGTTTTCTAGCGTAGGATGCAGGGATCTGCATATTCTGGAAATTCGCATGGGGCTGGACACGGTGGAACTGGTGATGGCGTTCGAGGACGAATTCGGTATCGTCATCACGGACGGCGAGGCCGAAAAAATGGAGACCCCCGGGCTCGTGGCCGACTACGTCATGGAGCGCGTGCGGACCCGGAAAGACGATCCCTGTGCGTCGCAAGCCGCGTTCTACCGGCTCAGGACCGTGCTGATGCGCGAGTTCGGCATCCCGCGCCATGACATTCGGCCCGGCATGCCGCTCCAGCGCGTGCTTGGGCACGACGCGCGCGGCAACTGGAAAAAGCTGGGCAAGGTGTTGGGCAGCCATCCTTTGCCGCCGCTGGCGCGCAGCCGCTTCCTGGTCTATGGTGGCGTGACGGCCATTCCCCTGGCCATGGCGGCCGGTTTCTGGACGGCCGGCGCCAGCGTCGGCATGGCGGCCTTTGCTGGCTGCGTGCTGATGATCGCCGCGGAACGGCTGAGCACGCCCTGGGCGAGTGTCTTGCCAGCCGGTATGACCACGCTCGACGCGCTGGTGCCGTATGCGGGCGGTGCCGGAACGGCCATCTGGACCCGTGCCGAAGTGTTGGCGCGGGTCATGGCGATTACCGTGGAGCATCTCGGTCTTCCTCCCGGCAAGGTGCATGAACATGCCCATTTCGTGAGCGAGCTTGGTGCCGACTAAGCAACAAGCTGTGTAAAAATCACATCAAAATAAATTGACTATTGGCATTGTCCGGAGCGACACTGGATCATGCTTCGCCGTGCCTTCATCTCTTGCTTTACCGCATTGCTGCTGGTCGTGTCCGGCATGCCTGCCGCCGCCGCAAGCGAGCCGTTTGCCACGGCACTGGCGCGCGGCGTCGCGGCGCGCGAAGCTGGCAACCTGACCCTGGCGATCGACACCTTGCGCCAGGCCCACGCGGCCGCGGCCAACCCGGCGCAACGGCAGCAGGGCGCCGCCGAACTTGGCGCGGCGCTGCTGCAATCGCGCCAGTTCGAACTGGCCGAGCCGCCGCTGCGGCTTGCCTACGACAGCAGCCGCGGCAAGGCGCGCGCCGCACACGCGCTGGTACTGGGCAACCTGGCGCTGCAGAAGGGCCAGCCCGAATTTGCCTCCCTGCTGTACCTCGAAGCGCAGACACTGGCGGGCCCCGGCAGCGCCATTGCCGCACGCGCCACCCTGAACGGTGCGCTGCGCGGACCGGCGCTTCCCATCGCCGCCCTGGAACAGATCTACACCGACATCGGCAGCAGCGGCGCCAGCGCAGACCTGTACCTGAGCCTGGCGCACCAGGCCCGGCGCGCGCAGGCAGGCGCGCTGGCGCATCGCGCCTTGCAGAAAGCGCAGGCGCTGGCGACGGGACGCGAACAGGCCGAAACCCTGGACGCCCTGGCCCAGTTGTACGAGGATGCGCAGCGCAGCGATGAAGCGATTGCGCTGTCGCGGCAAGCCCTGGCCTTGTCCGGCGCCGCCGACCTGGCAATTCCCCTCGAATCGCGCCTGGGCCGCCTGTACAAACTGAAGGGGGAGGGCGCGCTGTCGCTGGCCGCCTACCAGCGCGCCACCGTCCATGTCGAAACGCTGCGCCCGGATATTCCCATCGAATTCGACGACGGCACTACGTCCTTCCATGGCTGGTTCGAACCGGTCTACCTTGGTTTGGCGGCCGGCCTGATCGACGCGGCGATCGTATCGCCCGCCCAGGCGCAGCTTTACCTGCGACGCGCGCGCGACGCCGTGGAGCTGGTCAAGCAATCCGAATTGCAGGATTACCTGGGCGACCGCTGCACGGTCGATTCCGTCAAGGGCGGCAGCGCCACGGTCATTCCGAAAGGGACCGCGGTGCTGTACACGATCGTCCTGCCCGACAGGATCGAGCTGCTGCTTGAAACGGCCGGCGGCATCGCGCATTTCCGCAGCCGCGCGCCGGGCGCCGACGTGCGCCTGGCGGCGGCAAACTTCGCCGCCGAGTTACGCAGCATCGGCCCGGGCTACATGGCCCGCGCGCGCCAGCTGTACGACTGGCTCCTGCGACCGCTCGAAGCATCGCTGGCCGCGCACGGCATCGATACCCTGGTGGCGGTGCCGGACGGCGCCTTGCGCCTGGTGCCGTTTGGCGCGCTGCATGACGGCACCAGCTTCGCCATAGACCGCATGGCCTTCGCCACCGTGACCGGCATGACGATGACCAATACCACCGCGCCGGCGCGATCATCCTACCGCGCGCTGGTTGCGGGCGCTTCCGAATTCGGTCCCGTAGTCGACAAGTTGCTGCAAACGCGCATAGGCCAGAAAATGGATGCCGAACTGGCGGCGCGTGGCGGCGCGCGGGCAGTCGGTCCGCAACGCAGGCTGCGCGAAATCGGCGGCGCGACGACCAGCGATAACCGCACCGAACGCATGCGCGAAGCGCTGGCCTTGCCCGGCGTGGCCAGCGAGGTGGCCAGGGTCAGCACGCTGCTGGGCACCAGTGCCATCCTTGATGCGCGTTTCACGGTCAGGAGTTTCAGCGGCGCCGTCCAGGGCGACAATTACGGCATCGTCCACCTTGCGTCGCACGGCATGTTTGGCGGCAGCGGTTCGTCCAGTTTCGTGCTGGCCTATGACGACCTGCTGACGCTTGACGGCCTGCAGGGCGTGCTGCGCGCAGAACGCTATCGCCGCCATCCGATCGAACTGCTGACGCTGTCCGCCTGCGAAACGGCCGAAGGGAACGAACGGGCGCCGCTAGGCATGTCGGGCGCCGCCATGAAAGCCCGCGCCAAGAGCGTGCTGGGCGCGCTGTGGCCGGTGGAAGACCAGGTCGCCGTGGCGCTGATGACGCGATTCTATAGCGGCATGACGAAGGAAGGCCGCAGCAAGGCGCAGTCGCTGCAGGGGGCGCAGCGCGCGCTGAAGGACAATCCCGACCTGGCGCACCCCGGATTCTGGGCGCCATTCACGCTGATCGGAAACTGGCTATGAAGCGCGCCTGGTATGCAGTCATGTTTGCCGCGCTGGCCGTTCACGCCGACGCCCACGGCCAGGTGCGCACCGACGCCAGCCTTGGCCAGGCGGCGCGCACCTTGACCGGGCCTGGCTACCTGATTCCCGAAACGCTGGGCCGGCTGGCAGGGAAGAACCTGTTCCACAGCTTCCAGACCTTCAATCTGGCCACTGGCGACACCGCCAACTTCACCACCACCACGCCTGGCCTGGCCAACGTCATCGCGCGCGTCACCGGCGGCGACATGTCCACCATTGATGGTGAGCTGATACTGTCCGGCGCCAGCGGCAAGCCCGCATTCTTCTTCATCAACCCGGCCGGCGTTACCTTCGGCGCCGGGGCCAGGCTCGATGTGCCGGGCGCCTTCCATGTCAGCACCGCCGATTCGCTGCGCTTCCCGGATGGCGATTTTCACGCCAGCCTGGCCAGGGCCAGCACGTTCTCGAGCGCGGCGCCGGAAGCATTCGGTTTCCTGGGCGGCCCGCCAGCCAGGCTCACGATAGGCCCGGGCGCCGGACTGGTGACGCCCGCCGGAAATGCGCTCGGCCTTGTCGCGGGCGATATCGTCATCGACAACGGCATCGCGGGCACATACAGCGCGCCTTTGCGCATCGCCGCAGTGGGGCCGGCGCCTGCAAGCGTGCCGCTGGACGGGCCGATGCCGGTCCTGGGTGGCGATTTTTCGATGGTCAACGACGCCTACGTGCAGGTATCGCACATCGATGAACGCGATGCCGGCAAGCTGACCGTGGGCGCGGGCAGCGTCAACGTGAATTATTCGGCGATATCGAGTATCGCCACGGGCAGCACCGGCGGAATGATCGACATTACGGCAACAGGGCGGGTATCGGTCGAGAACTTCGGCGTGATCGAATCACGTGCCGAAGGGACGGGGCGTGGAGGCGACATCAGCGTGCGCGCTGGCGATATCCTGATCACGTCCGGTTCCGAGGTGACCAGTGCCGTGACGGTTGGTGCGCCGGGCGGCGCCCTGACGCTCTCTGCGAGCGGCGCCATGCACATGGACGATGCAACGGTCAGGTCGTACGCATATGGCCTTGGCACTGCCGGCACGGTCAGGCTGGCGGCGGGAGCGATCTCGCTTGGGGATGGCACGCACGTCTACAGCGCTGCATTCGAGGGGGCGCGCACGGGCTTGGTGGAGCTATCGACACCTGGCCAATTGCGCCTGCTGGGCGGCGCGGGCGTAACCAGCCTGTCGACCGGAGTGGCGACCGGCACCACGCTGCGCGTGAACGCGGGTGAGATTCACCTGTCGGAATTGAGTTCGCTGCTCGCTGCCGCCAGCGGTGCCGGTGCCCGGGGCGGCAATGCGGAGATTGCCGCGGATGGGACCATCTTGCTCGACGCGGGCGGCAACATCCTTACCTACGGAATCGACGGCGGGATTGGTGGATCGGTCCGCGTAGCGGCTGGCGATGTCACGATCAAGGGCAGTGACCAGTTAAATGGCAACAGCCACATTTCCAGCGGCTCCGACGACGACAGCAACACGGCGGGGGACCTTCAAATCGACGTGCGCAATACGCTTTCCATTTCCAATGAGGGCTTCGTGACAGCCGCGACGTTCTCGGGCGCCAACGGCGGGGACATCCTCATCAGGGCAGACAACGTCCGTCTCGACAAGGGCGTCTTGAACAACGGGACATTTGGCGGAACCGGCAATGGAGGAAGGATCGACATCGAAGCGCGCAAGGGGCTTGACCTCGTCAACAACGCGTACATCAGCACTTCCAGCCATACACTGGGAACTGCCGGTGATGTTTTTGTGCGGGCCGGGAGCGTGTCGCTGGACGGCGAGTCTTCGATCGACAGCACGGCGGCGCTGCCCGGTGGCGGGGGCGCGGGCAATATCGGCATGGTCGTCGAAGGCAGGCTGACGCTGTCCGAACGCAGTTCGATCGATACCAGCACCGGATCGGCAGGCGACGGTGGCACGATCACCATTGCAGCCCGTGACATCCTGCTTCAAAATCGGGGCGCCATTACCAGCCTGGCGATCACGCCAGGGCAGTCAGGTTCGGCCGGCGCCATCGATATCACTGCCAGTGGCCTGTTCGAACTCACCAACGAGGCGCGCATCCTGACCAATACGAGGTCGGACGGCGATGCCGGTTCCATTCGCCTGAAGGCGGGTGAGATGCGGATCAACGGGGGCGAGGTCCTCAGCGAGGCGCGGCCTGGCAGCAATGGCAATTCAGGCGCGATCGACATCGCCGTGACCGGTGCATTGTCGGTGACAGCGGGGCACATTTCGACGAACAGCCATGCAGGCAGCGCCGGCACAGTTTTGCTTCGTGGCCGGACGATAGCGCTCGATGGCGCCGATAGCGGCATTTTTGCGGCATCCCACGTCGGATCTGCAGGGGAAACGGGAATCATCGACATTGGCGCTACCGAATCAATCCGCATCAGTGGCTATGCCATCGTGGGAAGCCAGAATTTTTCCGCTGGCGAGTCGGGAACAGTGTTCGACGAAACGGGGATCAGGATAGCCGCGCCGCGCATTGTGCTTGACCGCGCAAGAGTGACGACCGAGTCCACCGGGAAGTTCGCCGCCGGGACCATCAGCATTGCCAGCAGCGAACGGCTGGACATGCGCGAGAGCGAAGTCAAGACCACTGCCAACAATGGCGACGGTGGCGCCATCGCGATCGATGGCGGTGCGCTGCTGGTCCTGGAGAATACCGGGATGACCACGTCCGTGCTGGGTAGCGCGGGCAATGGCGGGAACATTCGCATCGCCACCGGCATCATGCTGCTCAAGACTGGCTTCATCCAGGCCAATACCGCCGCCCGCAATGCCAGTGGCGGCACAGTTGACATCGACGTCGGCGCGTTGGTGGCGACCGGCGGGACTGTTTTTGTGGGCGGCCTTGAACCTTTGGCCTTTTCGCCAGGGGTGTTCGGCTACAACGTCATCCAGGCCGCAGCGCCAACCGGCGTTAGCGGCACGATCGCCATCACCAGCCCGGTGCTGGACGTGTCGGGCAGCCTGCGAGGCCTGAACGCGCAATTGATCGACACAGGTGGACTGGGACGTGATCCGTGCCAGGCCACGGCGGGCAGTTCGCTCACGCCTGCCGGACGAGGAGGATTGCCGGCAACGGCGCGCGGCCTGCTCGGTGCACCTTCGGGTGTCAAACCGGCAGCGCGCGGATTTGCGCCGCAACTGGTGCAGATGGGGCCTGCATCGTGCCGCTGAAAATATCTATGATGGCAGCATGTCTGCTGGCGGCC